>NZ_JBWKPP010000010.1:0-221910 GCF_059418305.1 Acidovorax sp. GW821-FHT09B03 | reverse complement strand
AGTAGGTCATCGTCAGGCTCTTACAGCCCCAAATCCCCTCAGTCCCCAAAGGACTGGGGGGTTTTGCGTTTGGGGAAGGCAAATTTGCTGAAATCCCGCGGAACCATCGGCTTTGTCAGGGCTGGCGCGAGGTGCCTGCCTTGATTCCCCACCTGTTTCTCACCTTCGTTCGACCACCATGCAGCTGCAAGACATTCTGTATTCCCAGGGATTTGGAACCCGGCGCGTATGCGCCGGATTGGTGCAGCAAGGCTGGGTGGCGGTAAGCACCACCGGGGTGCAGGGCGAGTATGTGCCGTGCACCGAGGCGGCCGCCGACTTCGAGGCCGAGGGCCTGCAGCTGCGTGTGCAGGGCGTGGACTGGCCGTACCACGAGAAGGCCTATGTGCTGCTGCACAAGCCTGTGGGTACCGAGTGCTCGCAAAAGCCTTCGACCTACCCGAGCATCTACACCCTGTTGCCCGCCCCGCTGCGCCAGCGGCCGAGCAAGACGGCGGTGCAAGGCATCCAGGCCGTGGGCCGGCTGGACCAGGACACGACCGGCATGCTGCTGCTCAGCGACGATGGCCAGTTCATCCACCGCATGAGTTCGCCCAAGAAGCATGTGCCCAAGGTCTACCAGGTCACCACCAAGCACCCCGTGGACGAGGTGCAGGTGAACAAGCTGCTGGCTGGCGTGGTGCTCGATGACGATCCCAAGCCGGTGCGCGCCGCCGCCTGTGCGCTGGTGGACACGCACCGCCTGGACCTGACCCTGACCGAAGGCAAGTACCACCAGGTCAAGCGCATGCTGGCCGCCGTGAGCAACCGCGTGGAGGGCTTGCACCGCTCGCAGATCGGCAGCATGGCGCTGCCGGCGGATCTGGCGCCCGGGCAATGGCGCTGGCTCAGCGCAGACGATCTCCGGGTCCTGGTGGCATCGCCGCTCTGAGCGCCCTGCCGGGGATCCCGGCATCTGCAAATTGGCCCGCAGGTGGAACTTCCTTGATCCAGGCCTTGTCCTGTGCAGATGTTACGCCTTGCGGCACAGGAGCCCGGACTCCCGGCGCTACACTTGCATACTGTCCTGAAAGTGCTTGGTTGTTTGTGAAGATTTTCTCTCCCGCGCGCGTGAGCGCCGCCCTGGCTGGCCTGGTCTTGCTGTGGGGCGCCAGCGTGGCGGCCGCACCAGCCGCAGCGCCTGTGCCGCCGATTTTCGTGCTGAACTCGCTGGAGGCCAATGTCAGTGTGATCGATCCGCTGACGTGGACGGAAACCTCGCGCATCCCCACCGGCAAGGAGCCGCACCACCTGTACCTCACGCCCGACGAGCGCTCGCTCATCGTGGCCAATGCGCTCGGTGACACTCTGACCTTCCTGGACCCGCGCACGGCCCAGGTGCAGCGCACGGTACGGGGCATCGTGGACCCCTACCATCTGCGCTTCACGCCCGACATGAAGTGGCTGATCACGGCCGCCAACCGGCTCAACCACGTGGACTTCTACCGCTGGGACGGCAAGGAGCCCACGCTGGTGGCGCGCGTGAACACCGCCCGCACGCCGAGCCATATGTGGATCGACAGCCGCAGCACCACCGTCTACGTGTCCATGCAGGACAGCGACGAGTTGGTGGCCATCGACATCGCCACGCAGGTGGTCAAGTGGCGCCTCAAGACCGGACCCATGCCGGCCGACGTGTATGGAACCCCCGACGACAAGCATGTCTTCGTGGGCCTCACGGGTGGTGACAGTGTCGAGGTGTTCGACGTCTCGGGCCGCGAGCCGCGCAGCGTGCGCAAGATCAAGACCGGCAACGGCGCGCACGCGTTCCGTGCGGCGGGCGATGGCAAGCACCTGTATGTGAGCAACCGCGTCGCCAATTCGATCAGCAAGATCGACATGGCCAGCATGGCCGTGGTGGACAGCTACCCCGTGCCCGGCGGGCCGGACTGCATGGAGGTCTCGGCCGATGGCCGTTTCATCTACGTCAGTTCGCGCTGGGCGCGCAAGCTCTCGGTGGTGGACACCGAGGCCAAGAAGGTGGTGCGCCAGGTGCCCGTGGGCAAGTCCCCGCACGGCGTCTGGACGCTGCAGCACGCTCCCCGGTAGTGGCAATGACCGCCGGCATGCCGCCCCGCATGGCTGCGGCTCGCGCCGTGCCCCGCTGGTGCCTGCAGGCCGTGCTGCCCCTGGCCTTGCTGGCCGGTTCGCCTGCCGGCCTGGCGCAGGCCAGCCCCTGCACCAAGCCCGTCTACCTGACCCTGGACACCGGCCACATGGAGGTGGCGCCGCTGATGGCCGATGTGCTCAAGCGCCAGAACGTGCAGGTGACCTTCTTCGCGGCGCAGGAGCGCACCAAGGAAGGTGACGGCAGCCTGGGCGAGCACTGGGCCCCTTGGTGGCGCGCACGGGCCGCCGAAGGCCATGCCTTTGCCTCCCACACCTGGGACCACACCTACTGGCGCGCCGACCTGGGCACGGCCGCCAGGCCCTCCTTCAAGGTGCGCCCATCGGCCGGCCCGCGCGCGGGGCAGGACTTCACGATGACGGCGGCAGAGTATTGCGCCGAGATCAACAAGGCCGCCGACCGCCTGCAGGCCATCACCGGCCAGAAGGTGCTGCCGCTGTTCCGTGCGCCGGGGGGCAAGACATCGCCGCAATTGCTGGCCAGTGCCCAGGCCTGCGGCTACACCCACGTGGGCTGGTCGCCCGCGGGCTTTTTGGGCGACGAGCTGTCCACCGCACAGGCCAGCAACGATGCGCTGCTGCGCAAGGCGCTGCGCGATATCCGTGCGGGTGACATCCTGCTGGCGCACCTCGGTATCTGGTCGCGCACCGATCCTTGGGCGCCCGCGGTGCTGGAGCCCCTGATCGTGGGCCTGAAAGAGCGGGGCTTTTGCTTCAGAACACTGCGCGAGCACCCGGACTACGGTACAAAGCCCGTGCGGTGACGCCGGGCGATCACGGCAGCGATGGCACAGCAACAGGAGCAGCGAACGCAATGGAGTGGTTGAGCGCGATATTCGACGGGGCGCAGCAGTGGCTGTTCGAGACCGTGGTGCAGCCGCTGATGTTCGCGGGCGGCCTGGGCAACCTGCTCGAGGACGGCTACGACGCCACCGGCTGGCTGCTGGTGGGCCTGCTGCAGCTGGCGGTGATCATCGCCATCATCGGCCCCATCCAGCGCTGGCGCCCCGTGGAGCCGGTGACCAACCGCGCCACGATCCGCACCGACATCCTCTACACCCTGCTGCACCGCCTGGGCCTGTTCCGGGTCGGCCTGTTCTTCGCCATCGACCCGCTGATGGACGCCGTGTTCGGCGAGCTGCGCATGTCGGGCGTCAGCACCTTCCACCTCGATGGCCTCTGGCCCGGCGTGACCGACGTGGCCTGGGTCAGCCTGCTGCTGTACCTGGTGGTGTTCGACTTCGTGGACTACTGGATCCACCGCGGCCAGCACCATTTCGGGTGGTGGTGGAAGCTGCATTCGCTGCACCACGCGCAGCAGCAGATGACCATGTGGAGCGACAACCGCAACCACCTGCTGGACGACATGCTGCGCGACACCATCCTCGTGGTCGTGGCCCAGCTCATCGGCGTGGCGCCGGGGCAGTTCGTGGCCATCGTGGCCATCACGCAGCTGAGCGAAAGTTTCCAGCACGCCAATGTGCGCCTGTGGTTCGGCCGTGTGGGCGAGCGGCTGTGGGTGAGTCCGCGCTTTCACCGGCTGCACCACAGCATCGGCATCGGGCACGAGACCATCAAGCCCGCGGCCGCGGGTGACAAGGCCCCGCGCGTGGTGCTGGGCGGCCACAACTTCGGCGTGCTGCTGCCCTGGTGGGACATGCTCATGCGCACCGCCAACTTCGAGCAGCGCTACGACCCCACGGGCGTGCGCGACCAGGTCGAGCCCGGGCCCGACGGCCGCACACGCGACTATGGCCGCGGCTTCTGGTCGCAGCAGTGGCGTGGGGTGCTGCGCCTGGTCGGAAAAGCCTAGGTCCGCCGCGCGGCGACATCGCGCACCAGCCCCCAGGCCACGGCAGCTACGGGCGCCAGCGCGCGGTTGGCGCGCCGCACCAGAACGATGGCGCGTTCCACACGCGGTGTGAGTGGTCGCACCTCCAGGCCCTGAAGTCCGGCGGGCGGCAGTGCCAGCGTCGGCACGACCGAGATGCCCAGGCCCGCATCGAGCATGCGGAAGATGGTCGTCACATGGCCCACCTCCTGCGCCACGGGCGCCTGCACGCCGTGCTGGCGCAGCGCATCGTCGATCAGCCGGCGGCTGCCTGAGGCGTGGTCGAGCAGCACCAGGGGTTCACCGGCCAGGGCCGCCCAACGCACGCTGCGCTGTCTGGCCAGCCGGTGCGTGGGCGGGCAGACCAGGCAGAAGGGCTCGGAGAGGATGGGCTCGGCATGCAGCTCGTCGTTGCGCCCCGGCTCGGGCTCGATCACCACGCCGAAATCCACCTCTCCCGAGAGCACGCTGGCGAGGGCATCGTGCTGCATGCGGTCCAGCAGCAGCAGCTCCAGCCCCGGGTGGTCCTGCCGGCAGCGCGCAATGCACTCGGGCAGCAGGTTGGCCGACAGGGTGGGGCTGCTGGCCACCCGCACCCGGCCCTGGCGCTGCGTGGCCAGGCCACGCACATCCAGCAGCACGGTGTCCAGGTCCTCCAGCACACGCGCCAGGCGCACCGCCAGGCTGCGGCCCGCCTCGGTCAGCACCACCTCACGCGTGGTGCGGTCCAGCAGCTTGATGCCCAGGTGCTGTTCCAGCTCGGTCACGCAGCGGCTCACGGCCGGCTGGGTGAGGCCGATCTGGTCGCCAGCGCGCGTGAAGCTGCTGTGCAGGGCCACGGCCTGGAAGACGCGCAACTGGCGCAAGCTAGGGTGTGCCATGGCCTATTTCCCCTTCGCGCGGGCCATGGCGTGGGGATGGATGCGCGAAGCGCGGCGCAGCCCATGGCGGGCCATGGGCAAGCCGTGCGACAAAGCAGACGCCGCACGCCGTGGGCCGCGCGTGGGGAAATAGGCCATGGCACACCCTTGATTCATGCAGGGAAATTATAAATTCATCAAATCAATCCATTTCTCTTGGGGTGGCAAAGCAGGTCCAATCGGTGCAACCCGTTTCTCTTGAGGCCCTCGCGCCCCTGTTCCCATGGCCCGTTCCCGTCTGCTTCCCGACAATTTCACGCTCTACCTCGTCGCCACGGTCGTCGCCGCCAGCCTGCTGCCGGCCTCCGGCGGCTTCGCCCGGGCGCTCGAGGTGGCCACCACCGTGGCCGTGAGCCTGCTGTTCTTCCTGCATGGCGCAAAGCTTTCGCGCCAGGCCATCCTGGCCGGCATCGGCCATTGGCGCCTGCACCTGGTGGTGGTGGCCAGCACCTTCGTGCTGTTTCCGCTGCTGGGCTGGGCGCTGCGCCCGGTGCTGGAGCCGCTGGTCACGCGCGACCTGTACACCGGCATCCTGTACCTGTGCGCGCTGCCGGCCACGGTGCAGTCGGCGATCGCCTTCGTCTCCATGGCGCGGGGCAACATCCCTGCGGCCGTCTGCAGCGCCTCGGCCTCCACGCTGCTGGGGGTGGCCTTCACCCCGCTGCTCGTGGGCCTGCTGATGTCGCAGAACGCGGCCATGGGCGATCCGCTGGCGGCGATGGGCCGCATCGGCGTGCAGTTGTTGCTGCCCTTTGCCATCGGTCACCTGCTGCGCCCGTGGATCAGCGGCTTTCTGCAGCAGCGCGCATCCGTCATGAAGGTGGTGGACCAGGGCTCCATCCTGCTCGTGGTGTATGCCGCCTTCAGCCATGCCGTCATCGACGGGCTGTGGTCCCAGGTGCCGCCCATGGCCCTGGCCGGCCTGCTGGCCGTGTGCGCGGTGCTGCTGGCGCTGGTGCTGACCCTCACCACCTGGAGCGCACGGCGCATGGGCTTTTCGAAGGAGGATGAGATCACCATCGTCTTCTGCGGCTCCAAGAAGAGCCTGGTGAGCGGCGTGCCCATGGCCAACGTGCTGTTTGCCGCCAATGTGGCGGGCGCCATCGTGCTGCCGCTGATGCTGTTCCACCAGATGCAGCTCATGGTCTGTGGCGTGCTCGCGCAGCGCTATGCGCGGCGCGAGGCCGCGGCCCAGGTGCCGGCGGGGCAGGGTGCGGCTGCGGCGGAAACGCGCGCCTGAGTGGGTGGGGGCGGCTCGGCTATGCTGTCCCGAGCCGTGCCCGCACACCGTGGGAGCATTTCCCTGCCGTCCCCAAGGAGTTGATCGCCATGCCCCTCGTCCCTGTCTCGGCCACCCTTCTGGCGCAGGGCCAGGTGGCCTACCGGGTGCATGAGCACCCCGAAGCGCACACCACGCAGCAGTTCATGGGGCTGGGCTTTCCGGTGCCGCAGATGGTCAAGACGCTGGCGTTCCAGGCCGGCGATGGCGGCATCGTGCTGGTGGCCCTGCGCGCCCTGGATCCGGTGGACTATGCGGCCGTCGCGCGGGCCGTGGGGACGTCCCGCGCCAAACTGGCGCCCCTGGATGAAGAGCTGCTGCGCGAGCGCCTGGGCATGCAGGCCGGCGGTGTGGGGCCCTTTGTGCAGCAGGACGGGGTGCGCGTGCTGGTGGATCGGCAGGTGCCCGCGTTGCCGCTGGCGTTCTGCGGCTCGGGCGAGCGCACCAGCACGCTGGAAGTGCCGGGCCAGGCCTTTGCCGCCATTGCCGGGGTCGTGCTGGGTGAATTTGCCAAGCCCGCGGGCACGCCGGTTCCGGCTGCATAAGCACGCACGCACGGGTGTCATCGGCACGGGGCAAGGCTCGCGGTATGCTCACGCGCATGGGACTACTGCTGGACTCCTTCTGGCGCGCCGCGGCGTATTGCATGCGCCCCCGCGTCATCCTCCTGTCGCTGCTGCCATTGATGCTGATGGCGGGGCTTGCGTTCGGGCTGGGCTACTTCTACTGGGACGTGGCGGTGCAGAGCATGCACTCACTTCTGGATGCCTCCCCCATGCTCAAGAATTTCTGGAGCTGGCTTGAAGGCTGGGGCCTGGGCAGTGTGGTGGCGGTGCTGGCGCCTATGATGGTCATCCTCACGGCGACGCCGGTGCTGGTGGTGGTCTCGCTGCTGCTGGTGGCCGTACTCATGACGCCGGCCCTGGTGACCCTGGTGGCCGAGCGGCGCTTTCCCGAACTGGTGCGCAAGAAGGGCGGCTCGTTCTTCGCCAGCCTGGCCTGGTCCGTGGGCTCCACGGCCCTGGCGCTGGTGGCGCTGGCGGTGTCCGTGCCGCTGTGGCTGGTGCCGCCGCTGGTGCTGGTGCTGCCGCCGCTGATCTGGGGCTGGCTGACCTACCGTGTGATGGCCTTCGACGCGCTGGCCGAGCATGCCAGCAAGGAAGAGCGCAAACGCCTGTTCGAGCGCCACCGAGCCAGCCTGCTGGGCATCGGCATCATCACCGGCTACCTGGGCGCCGCGCCCAGCATCGTCTGGGCCTCGGGCGTGCTGTTCGTGGCGGCGTTTGCCGTCCTGGTGCCATTGGCGATCTGGATCTACATGCTGGTGTTTGCCTTCTCCTCGCTGTGGTTCACGCATTTCTGCCTGGCGGCCCTGCAGGAGCTGCGCGAGGACGACGTGCGGGCCACCATGCCCGTGCCCTCGCGCCTGCCGCTCGATGCGCTGGCACCTGCGCCAGCCATGGCAGACACCGCACCGTCCCCTGCCAGTGCACCCGCCCCTGCGGCGGCCACCCTGCCGGCCCCTAGCGCACTCCCAACCGATCCCCGTAGCACTCCATGATCCCCACTTTCGGCCTCATCATCGTCGGCGACGAAATCCTCTCGGGCAAGCGCGCCGACAAGCACATGCCCAAAGCCATCGAGCTGCTGGCGGCGCGCGGCCTGGCGCTTTCCTACGCCGACTACGTGGGCGACGACCCGGCACGCATCACCGCCACGCTGCAGCGCGCCTTTGCCTCGGGCGACGTGGTGTTCTCGTGCGGCGGCATCGGCGCCACGCCCGACGACCACACCCGCCAGTGCGCGGCGCGGGCACTCGGGGCGGACCTGGCCCTGCACCCCGAGGCCGAGCGCCTGATCCGCGAACGCATGCAGGACGTGGCGCGCGAGCAGGGCCTGCCCTACGAGCCCGAGCGCCACGACAACGTGCACCGCCTGAACATGGGCATGTTCCCGGCGGGAGCCCAGACCATCCCCAACCCCTACAACAAGATCCCGGGGTTCACCTGCGCCAGCCCGGGCGGGCAGGGTGGGGCCGTGCACTTCGTGCCGGGCTTTCCGGTGATGGCCTGGCCGATGATGGAATGGGTGCTGGACACCCTGTATGCCGAGCACTTCAACCGCACGCCCCAGACCGAGCATTCGGTGGTGGTCTTCGGCGCCATGGAGGCGGCACTCACTCCGCTCATGGAGCGCATAGAAAAATCGCACCAAGGCGTTCGGGTGTTCAGTTTGCCCAGCGTGGATCATCCACAATACGGGCGGCATATCGAACTGGGCGTCAAAGGCCCGGCCCAGGCGCTTCCCGCGGCATGGACGGACCTCAAAAATGGACTGCACGAATTTGGTGCAGAACTTGGCCCCGAAATGGTGCGCAACCTGTGATGTGCAGTGGGGGTGGTTGTGATGCACCAAATTTGTGCATTCGATGGCCCTTGCCAGAGCCCAGGTCGGGCCGCTGCTCCGCGATAGTGCGGTGATTGCACCCCGCTGGCACGCAAACTGCTTTTATTTCGGCAAATTCTTTTTTCAACAAGCGCTTTACCCAGGAGAACCTGATGGCCAAGACCGTTGCAGACGTGATGAAGATCGTGAAGGAAAACGAGGTCAAGTTCGTTGACTTCCGTTTTACCGATACCCGGGGCAAGGAACAGCACGTGACCGTGCCGGTTTCCCACTTCGATGAAGACAAGTTCACGTCGGGCCACGCATTTGACGGTTCGTCGGTGGCTGGCTGGAAGGGCATCGAAGCCTCGGACATGCAACTCATGCCCGACCCCAACACCGCCAACATCGACCCCTTCTTCGAAGAAACCACGCTGTTCCTGCAGTGCGATGTGATCGAACCCGGTGACGGCAAGGCCTACGACCGCGACCCACGCTCCATCGCCAAGCGCGCTGAAGCCTACCTGAAGGCCTCCGGCCTGGGCGACACGGCCTTCTTCGGTCCCGAGCCAGAATTTTTCATCTTCGACGGCGTGCGCTGGTCCAACGAACCCGGCAAGGTCATGTTCGAGATCGAAGAGTACGAAGCCCCCTGGAATTCGGGTGCCAAGCTCGAAGGCGGCAACCGTGGCCACCGTCCCACCGTCAAGGGCGGCTACTTCCCCGTGCCTCCCGTCGACAGCACGCAGGACATGCGCGCTGAAATGTCCCTGATCCTCGAATCCCTGGGCATCCCGGTCGAAGTGTTCCACCACGAAGTGGCAGGCGCTGGCCAGAACGAAATCGGCACGCGTTTCAGCACGCTGGTCGAGCGCGCCGACTGGACGCAGGTCCTGAAGTACGTGGTCTGGAACGTGGCCAACGCCTACGGCAAGACCGCCACCTTCATGCCCAAGCCCTACGCTGGCGACAACGGCTCCGGCATGCACGTGCACCAGTCCATCTGGAAGGACGGCAAGAACCTGTTCGCAGGCGACGGCTATGCCGGCCTGTCGGACTTCGCGCTGTACTACATCGGCGGCATCATCAAGCACGCCCGTGCCCTGAACGCCATCACCAACCCCGGCACGAACTCGTACAAGCGCCTGGTGCCCGGCTTCGAAGCCCCTGTGAAGCTGGCCTACTCGGCCCGCAACCGCTCGGCCTCGATCCGCATCCCTTACGTTGCCAACCCCAAGGGCCGCCGCATCGAAGCGCGCTTCCCCGATCCATCGGCCAACCCTTACCTGGCCTTCTCGGCCCTGATGATGGCCGGCCTGGACGGCGTGGAAAACAAGATCCATCCCGGCGAAGCCGCCACGAAGGATCTGTACCATCTGCCACCCGAGGAAGACAAGCTGGTGCCTACCGTGTGCCACAGCCTGGACCAAGCCCTGGAATACCTCGACAAGGACCGCAGCTTCCTGACCAAGGGTGGCGTGTTCACCGACTCCATGCTCGATGCCTACATCGATCTGAAGATGACCGAAGTCACGCGTTTCCGCATGGCTCCCCACCCTGTCGAGTACGACATGTACTACTCGCTGTAATCTGCCCACCCGGCGATTACCCCGAAAAGGCGGCGCAAGCCGCCTTTTTTCATGGCGTCGGCACAACACTGGCTGCGGAACCAACGCAGGCGGCGGCGCCTCTGTAGAGCTTGGGCGCACTGTCTGCAGCCATGCCCCAGGCCCGTTGTCCGTCCCAAGGCCCGCCCCGAAGCCCCCATGGCCGCGGTACTTGCTCAATTGGCGATGCGGGATGATTGGGGGATACTCTCTGGTTGTCCCCTGCATAAGCTGCTGCGCGAGGAATTTCCATGAAGAAGACTGTCACCACCCTGTTGTTGCTTGCCGCCCTGGCCCCCGTTGCCGGCTGGGCGCAGGACCGCATCTACCGCTGTGGCAACGAGTACACGAACAATGCCACCCAGGCCAAGGAGCGCGGCTGCAAGCTGGTCGAAGGCGGCAATGTCACCGTGGTGCAGGGCGCACGCCCGGCCGCGGCTGCGGGCGGCGCCGCCGCGCCTGCTGCGGGCAGTGCCCCGTCCGCATCGCCACCCGGCGCCCCGCGCGTGAACACCAACGACCAGAAGGCCCGCGACGCCGATGCGCGTGCCATCCTCGAGTCCGAGCTGCGCAAGGCCGAGGCGCGCCATGCCGAGCTGGTCAAGGAATACAACGGCGGCGCGCCCGAGCGCAATGCGCTGGATCTGCGCAACCCGCAGCGCTACATGGAGCGCACGGCCGAACTCAAGGCCAGCGTCTCGCGCAGCGAGAGCGACATCGCCGGCATCAAGCGCGAGCTGGGCCGCGTGGCACCCGCCAACTGAGACGGTGTGAAAGAACCCGCCATGCCCGCTCATCCCTCCAAAACACGCGCGCTCGTCGTTGCAAATGCTCGCCATAGCTCGAGCTATGGCTGTGCTTTGCGCCTAGACCGCACGCGTTGTGGCGGCCTGCTCGGACACGCCGGATTCATTCACACCTTCTGAGCCGACCCCGCGCGTGAGCACTCCACCCGACACCACCTCCCTGTCCGAGACCGAGCGGTTCCATTCGCTGGACCTGATGTCCACGCTGGTGGCGGTGCTGCGCGCCGATGGCGCCGTGCAGTTCGCCAATGCCGCACTGGAAAACACCCTGGGCCTGTCGCGCCGCACGCTGGAGGGCGGCGACTTCTCCACCTTCTTCACCGATCCGGCCCTGCTGCAGACCGCGCTGGCCGGTGCCCGCGTGCAGGACTTTGCGGCGCTGCGCTACGAGGCCAGCCTGAAGCGCCTGCACCAGGACCCCGTGCCCGTGCATGTCAACGTGGCGGCGGCCGAGCAGGCCGGCGAGATTCTGGTTGAGCTGTGGCCCCTGGAGCAGCAGGCCCGCCAGGACCGTGAGGAGCGCCTGCTCGACCAGGCCCAGGCCAACAAGGAGCTGATCCGCAACCTGGCCCACGAGATCAAGAACCCGCTGGGGGGCATCCGCGGCGCTGCGCAGCTGCTGGAGATGGAGCTCGAGAGCCGCGAGCTCACGGAGTACACCCAAGTCATCATCCACGAGGCCGACCGCCTGCAGAGCCTGGTTGATCGCCTCCTGGCCCCGCACCGCCACCCGCACCTGGTGGGCGACGTCAACATCCACGAAGTGTGCGAGCGCGTTCGCTCGCTGGTGCTGGTCGAGTACCCGCACGGCCTGCGCGTGCAGCGCGACTACGACACCTCCATCCCCGAGTTCCGTGGCGACCGGGCGCAGCTCATCCAGGCCCTGCTCAACGTGGTCCAGAACGCGGCCCAGGCCCTGTCCGAGCGTGTGGCCGCAGGCGATGCGGTGATCACCCTGCGCACCCGCGTGGCCCGACAAGTAACGTTTGGTCGCCAGCGCTACCGGCTGGCACTGGAATTGCATGTCATCGACAACGGACCGGGCGTACCCGATGCCATCAAAGAGCGTATTTTCTACCCTCTGGTGTCGGGTCGGGACGGCGGATCGGGGCTGGGACTTACGTTGGCGCAAACCTTCGTACAGCGGCACCACGGATTGATCGAATGCGACAGCGTGCCGGGTCGCACCGACTTCCGTATCCTGATCCCCTTGCCCTGAGGTCCCTGACACGCAACCACAGGGAAGGTAAGAAAAAGATATGAAGCCGATCTGGATAGTAGATGACGACCCCTCGATCCGCTTCGTCCTGGAAAAGGCGCTGGCCCGGGAGAACCTGCCCACGCGCAGCTTCACCCATCCGCGCGAAGTGCTCGACGCGCTGGCCGACATCACCGCCGGCGACCCCGCCCGCCAGGCACCGCAGGTCCTGGTGAGCGACATCCGCATGCCCGGGGGATCGGGCCTGCAGCTGCTCGAGAAAGTACGCGAACTGCAGCCCGGCCTGCCCGTCATCATCATGACGGCGTACTCCGACCTGGACAGCGCCGTGTCGGCCTTCCAGCGCGGCGCGTTCGAGTACCTGCCCAAGCCCTTCGACCTGCCCAAGGCGGTGGAGCTGATCCGCCGCGCCGTGGAGGAAAGCCAGCGCGAGGAAGTGACCGAAGAGCGCCAGGCCGAAACCCCCGAGATGCTGGGCCAGGCGCCCGCCATGCAGGACGTGTTCCGCGCCATCGGCCGGCTCAGCCAGAGCCAGGTGACGGTGCTGATCACCGGCGAATCGGGCTCGGGCAAGGAACTGGTGGCACGTGCGCTGCACAAGCATTCGCCGTGTGCGGACGGCCCCTTCGTGGCCATCAACACCGCGGCCATCCCCAAGGACCTGCTCGAATCCGAACTCTTCGGCCACGAGCGCGGTGCCTTCACCGGTGCGCAGACGCAGCGGCGCGGCCGCTTCGAGCAGGCCGAGGGCGGTACGCTGTTCCTCGACGAAATCGGCGACATGCCGTTCGACCTGCAGACGCGCCTCTTGCGCGTGCTGTCGGACGGCCAGTTCTACCGCGTGGGCGGCCATGCGGCCGTGAAGGCCCATGTGCGCGTGATCGCGGCCACCCACCAGGACCTGGAAAAGCGCGTCAAGGAAGGCGGTTTCCGCGAGGACTTGTTCCACCGCCTGAACGTCATCCGCCTGCGCCTGCCCGCGCTGCGCGAGCGCCATGAAGACGTGCCCATGCTCACGCGCCACTTCCTGCAGCAAAGCGCGCGGCAGCTGGGCGTGGAGCCCAAGCGCATCGCCGATTCGGCACTGGTGCGGCTGGAGCAGTTTGCCTTTCCTGGCAACGTGCGCCAACTCGAGAACATCTGCCACTGGCTCACCGTGATGGCGCCCGCGCAGGTGATCTCGCTGCAGGACCTGCCGCCCGAAGTGCTCGAGGCCCCGGTGTTCCAGGCACCTGCCCGTCCCGCCGTGGCCGACGGTCAGGCCGTGGCGCCGCAGCCGGTGATTGCCATGCCCGTGGCGGCCATCGCACCTGCGCCCGAAATGGTGGGTGGCCTGCATGCCGTGGCACCTTCGGCACCGCAGTTCGCGGCGGCCGCGCCGGCAGCCACCTGGGCTGCAGACGCTGCCGTGGGCCTGGCAGCGCCCGCTGCCGCGGCGACAAGCCCCGTGTTGAGCTGGGAACAGGCGCTGGAGGCCGAGGCGCAGAAGCTCCTGTCCGGCGGCCAGCCCGAGGTATGGGATGCGCTCACGCGCCGCTTCGAATCGCGCCTGATCCGCACCGCCCTGGTGGCTACCCATGGCCGGCGCATGGAGGCCGCGCAGCGCCTGGGCATCGGCCGCAACACCATCACCCGCAAGATCCAGGAGCTGGGTCTGGACGCGCCGGACGAGGGTTGAGCGCCTGGGGCGCCGCTGGTGCAAGAAAAGAGCCTCGGAATCCCGGGGCTCTTTTTCTTGGGGGGCAGGGTGGGGGGCGATGCGTGGTGCTCCTACACGCCGCGATCACGCGGCTGTGTAGGCTGCAGGGCTCACCCCAACGCTCTGGACGCCCCATGCACCTCGAAGGCTCCTGCCATTGCCGCGCCGTCCGCTTCTCGCTCGAAGCCGACAGCCCCGTGCCCTTCATGCACTGCCACTGCTCCATCTGCCGCAAGACGGCAGGTGGGGGCGGCTATGCCGTCAACCTGGGCGGCGATGCACGCACACTCAAGGTCCGGGGCGCCAGGCACTTGGGCACCTACCATGCCGTGGTGCGCGAGGAAGGCCAGCGCAGCAAGCGCTCCAAGGCGGAACGCAAGTTCTGCCTGCAATGCGGCAGCGCCCTGTGGCTGTGGGATCCGCGCTGGCCCGAGCTGGTCCACCCCCACGCCTCGGCCATCGACACGCCATTGCCCAAGCCACCCGAAGTGGTCGAGGGCATGCTCGAATTCGTCGCCAACTGGGTCGATGTGCCCAAAGGCAAGGGCCACCGGCACTACCAGGCGTTTCCGTCCGAATCACTGGCCGAGTGGCATGAGCGGCACGGGTTGAAGGAATAGCCCGTCAGGCATGGGCAACCCACCCCCGGAACGCCAGCCCCGCATAGAACAGACGGATGCCGCCAAAGCCGGCCTGCGCCAGCAGCGCTTCCTCCTCGCCCGGGCTGAGCAGGGGCAGGGCGGTGTCGATGGCCGTGGAGGCGCGGTGCGCGGCCTCTGGGTCCACGCCCGAGGCGATGGCGAAGGCCGCATAGCGGGCCAGCCACTGCGCGCGCTCTTCGGGTGGTGCCAGCGGGAAACTCAGGTGGGCCGTCACCAGCGGGGCGCCGGGCTGCAGGCGCTGGTGGATGGCCCGCAGGGTGGCCAGCCTCTCCTGAAGGGGCACGAAATGCAGGGTGAGCAGGCAGGTCGCGGCATCGAAGGGGCCCGCAGGAGCGGTGTGCACATAACCCTGGTGAAAGTCCACGCGCGCCGCCAGCGGTCCGAGCGTGGCCTGCGCCAATTGCAGCATGGGTTCGGACGGGTCCACGCCCACGAAGCGCCACTGCGGTTGCGCCCGGGCGAAGACGCCCAGTTCGGCGCCGCCGCCGGCGCCGACAACGAGCACCTGGGCCTGTGGCGGTGCACGCTCGGCCAACAGCACGCCGGCCATCTTTTGCAGATCGTCCCAACCGGGCACGAGGCGGCGGGTGCGGTCGGCGTAGGAGGCCAGGGCCTGGGGATCGGCGAATGGCGCGTTCGGATTTTCGCGGGTGGATGCGGTGGGCATGGCGGGACGAAAGTTAAGTAACTTTCATTGTTGCATATGTGCAGCGCTCACCGCAACCCGCCCTGGCAGAGGCCGGCTGGGGTCGCCGACAATGGGGCTGCTGATCCGAGGACGCATGACCCCACCCGCTACTCCCGAACCCTCTCCCCCTGCACCACCGGCCGTGGCCGGCTTGCAGGACCCGGCCCTGCTCAGGCGCCTGCTGCGCGCCAAGGACCGCATGGACGCCGCGTCGCACGAGGCCTGGCCGGTCAGCCGGCTGGCCGAGGTGAGCGGGGTGTCCGAGGCGCATTTCGCGCGTTCGTTCAAGCAGGCCTTCGGCGTGCCGCCGCACCGCTACCTGCTCACGCGCCGCATCGAGCAGGCGTCGACCCTGCTGCGGGACACCGACCAGCCCATCACCGACATTGCGTTCGCCACCGGCTGGGAAAGCCTGGGCACCTTCGGCCGCATCTTTCGCGACATCACCGGCAAGAGCCCCAGCGCGCTGCGGCGCGAGGCCCGGGCCGAGGCCGGGCCGCTGGCCAGCGTGCCGGGGTGCATCGTCAAGGCGGCGGAGCGGCCGGACCTCACGATCGCAGTTTTGGAGAAGCGTCGGCGCGCGGCGGACGGTACAAACAGGTCTTCGACAACCCAGGAGATCGAACGATGACGATGACAAGCTTGATGAACCCGCCTAGCCAGGGCATCGGTGTGGTGGGCGTGTACGTGGACGACCAGGACGAAGCGCTGGCCTTCTACGTGGAGCAGCTCGGCTTTCGCGTGCACACCGATGTGCGCAATGGCAGCTACCGCTGGCTCACGGTGCAGGACCCGGAGCAGCCCTCGTTCCAGCTCGGCCTGTTCACCCCGGGGGCGCCCCTGCACGATGACGCCACGGCGCAGACCCTGCGCGCCATGGTCGCCAAGGGGGCCATGCCGCCGCTGGTCTGGCATGTGGCCGACTGCCGCGCGACCTGCGCGCAACTGCGCGAGCGGGGCGTGGAGTTCACCCAGGAGCCGGTGGACCGCTACGGCAATGTGGATGCGGGCTTTCGCGACCCGGCCGGCAATGGCTGGAAGGTCATCCAGCGCGCTGCGGGGGCGGCGCGATGAGCGGCGGCGGCAACCGGCTCCGGCAGGTCCACCGCTGGGTATCGATCGCCTTCACGCTGACTGTCGTGGCCAACTTCGCGGCCATGGGCCTGGGCCGGGGAGCACCGCCTGCGTGGATCACCTACGCGCCCTTGGCTCCACTGGCCGTGCTGCTGCTGACGGGGCTCTATCTGTTCGTGCAGCCCTACCGGGCCCGCCGGTCCGACGCGCATGGCGGTACAGCACCGGTGTCCGGTTCACATCCGTTCTAGCCGTGCGTGCAGGCCGTGGGCACCATCGCGGGCATGACCTCTTCATCTGCTGCTTCTCTCCCGGCCTGGTCCCACCAGGGCTTTACCGCACCCTTCACTACCACGGGCCGCTCGGCCCTGGTGCCGCCGCCACCGTGGCACTACGCCGGCTGGCTGCTCAGCGTGGCTTTCCAGTTCGATGCCGAGTGCGCAGTGCCGCTGGTGCCGCCGGCGGCGGGCCGGCCGCTGGGGACGGGCTGCGTGCACTTTGCCGACTGGCAGGCGTGCACGCTGCACGGCGAGGAACTGCTCGACCCGGTGCTGGCGCAGTACCGCGAGACCATCGTCGTGCTGGAGGTGGAGCGGCCCGATGGCAGCCGCGCCATGTACTGCCCGGCGATCTGGGTGGACCAGGACATCTCCCTGGTGCGCGGGCTGCTGCAGGGTTGGCCCAAGAAGCTGGGCAGCACCTGGCTCACGCGCAGCCTGCCGTTGGACCACCCCGCAGCCGCACCGCTGCGCGCCGGCAGCCGGCTGGGCGCTAGCCTGGCGGTGAAGGACCGCCGGGTGTTCGAGGCGCAGGCCACGCTCACGGGCCAGCCCGGCCGGGCGCTGGGTTTTCTGGGCATGCCGACCATCGGCGCCGTGGGCTGGCCGGACCTGCGGCAGCCCGCGCAGCTGCCGGCCCTGGCCTTGGTGAAACCGGCCATCGGGGAGCGCGTCGGGGCGGGCTGGCATGAGGCCACGGCCACGCTGCAGCTCACCCCCCATCCGTGCGAGGACATCGGCCTGCTGGGTGGGCTGGTGGCGGGGGATGCCAGCGCCGGCTGGATCGGCATCACCGTCGCAGGCGCGGTCGATGCCTGAGCGCAGGGCTGCCGCCCCGCAGGGCCTGCCACCATGGCGCTGAACCTGCGCTCCGAGGTGCGCCGGCTGCGCGTGTTCGACCTGGAGCAGGTGCGGCACCAGGAGCCGGGGCAGGAGTGGGTGCCGCACTGGCACGAGGAATGGTCGTTCGGCGCGATCGTGCGCGGCGAATGCCGCTGCTGCGTGGCAGGCCGTCCGTTCGTGGCGCGCACGGGCGACGTGATCGCGATTGCGCCGGGCGTGGTCCACACGGGGGCGCTGAGCGCGCCGCAGTACCAGGGGAGCGTGCTGGTGGCCATGCTGTATGTGCCCAGCGACTGGCTCGTGCACGAAGGGCTGCGGCCTCCCCCGCGCAGCGGCGTGGCGCGCATGCCCCGGCTGGCCGAAAAGGCGCGCGGCCTGGTCACCACGGCCGAGGTGCAGGCCTGGCTGCGGCGCGCCGTGCCGGCCCTGCGCCGCAGCCTGCCTGCCGATCCATCTGCCGTGGAGCCGGTGCCCCCGAGTGCCGCGGTGCGCGCCCTGATCGAGCGGGTGCAGCAGGCCGTGGCTGGCAGCGACCTGTCGGTGGCGGACCTGGCAAACCGCTGCGGGGTGAGCCGCGAGCGCATCCACCGCGTGCTCACGCAATGGGTGGGCATGGCACCGGGCGACTACCTGCGGGCCGTGCGCCTGCACCGCGCCCGGCAGCTGTTGCTGGCGGGCGAGCCGGCCGCCGCGGTCGCAGCGGAGTGCGGGTTTGCCGACCAGGCGCACTTCACGCGCTGGTTCCGCCGCTCCTTCGGCTACACGCCCGGGGACCTGCTGCAGGCGGCCGAACGTGGCTGACCAGCACGGGCACCGAAGGGCAGGCACAATCGCCCGGCGACAGGGCCTTGGCCCTGCCGGTTGTCGGCCTTTTGCGCCACGTCCCTTTCGTTGACCGATGCCCGCGCCCGGAGTGCTTGCGGGCGCCTCCTTTTTTTCCATGCAATCGCCGCTGCCCGTCTTCGCCCTGCTGTTCAACGCCTTCGTCTGGGGCCTGGCCTGGTGGCCGTTCCGGTTGATGCATGGTGCCGGGCTGCACCCGCTGTGGGCCACTGCGGCCATGTACGCCGTGGTGCTGCTCGGCCTGCTGACCCTGCGGCCGGGCATCCTCGCGCAGGTGCGCCAGCACCCGGGGCTGTGGCTGCTGGCGCTGGCCTCGGGCTTCAACAACGTGGCCTTCAACTGGGCCGTGACGGTGGGCGACGTGGTGCGCGTGATCCTGCTGTTCTACCTCATGCCCGCCTGGGCGGTGCTGCTGGCCTGGCGCATCCTGGGCGAGCGGCCCACGCCCATGGCCATCGCGCGGCTGGTGCTGGCCTTCACCGGTGTGGTCCTGGTTCTGCTGCCCGGGGACGCCTCGCCGGCCAGCCTGCTGCAGGGCCTGTCCATGGCCGATGGCCTGGCCTTGATGGGCGGCTTCATGTTCGCGCTGGTCAATGTGACGGTGCGCCGCCTGCACGATGTGCCGGGGCAGGCGCGCATGTTCGCCATGTTCGGCGGCTGCATGCTCATGGCGCTGGTGGCGGCGGTCGTCGGCATGCAGTTCGGCGTGGTGGAGGCCTTCCCGGCCTTCAACGCCACCTGGGCCATCACGGGGCTGCTGCTGTCGGGCGTGCTGATGCTGGGCAACTGGGCCCTGCAGTTCGGCGCATCGCGCCTGAAGGCGGGCACCACGGCGGTGGTCATGCTGTCCGAAGTGGTGTTTGCCAGCGTGTCCTCGGTGCTGCTGTCGGCCTCGCAGCTGGAGGCGCGCACGGTGCTCGGGGGCTCGCTGATCCTGCTCGCCGCGCTGCTGGCGTCCTTGCGACGCTAGCCCGGTAGACGCGCCGCGGCGCGTTTGAGCGCCGCCGCAAATGCCAGCGCTGCAGGCTTGGGCTGGGTGCCGCGGCGTGACACCAGGTACAGGTCCAGGTGGGCCACTGGCTCGCGCAGCATGGCCACCCCCAGGCCCTGGCGCAGGCATTCCTCCATCGCGAACGAAGGGATGACGGCATGGCCCCGGCCGGCGCGCACCATGCCGATGATGGTGCCCAGCAGGTTCATGCGCGGGCGCTCCTCGTGCGTGCGGCCCAGGCGGGACAGGTGCTTTTCGATCACCACCTGGATCGGGTTGCCCGAAGGCAGGCTCACCAGGGGCAGGCCCGCCAGGCTGCTCCACGGCAGGCTTTCCGCCAGGCCGCTGCCGGCGCCGGGCGGGCTGATGCGCATGAGCCGGAACTTGCACAGCGGCTGGCGCGACAGGCCCACGGCCGGCTTGACGAAGAAGCCGAAGCCGATGTCGGCCTCGCCCTCCAGCACCTCCTGGCGCACTGTGCCCACCTCGACGTCGGCCAGGTGCACCTGCACCTGGGGATGGCTCTGGGCAAAGCCGCGCACCACATCGGGCAGCAGGCTGGCCGAGATCATGGGCGTGGCCGCCACCAGCAGGCGCGAGCGCACGGCTGCCTCGCTGCCATCGAGCACGGCGCCCAGCGTGCGCAGCTCGCCGACGATGCGTTCGGCCACCGGCTGCAGCCGCCGGCCCGCATCGGTGAGTGTGAGCGAGCGGGTCGTGCGGTGGAACAGGCGTGCGCCCATCTGCTCCTCCAGCTCCTTGACCAGCATGCTCATGCCCGAGGGGGACAGGTACACCTGCTCGGCTGCCTTGGCAAAGCTCTGCAGGCGTGTCACCTCCAAAAAAGCGTGGAGCTGGCGGCTACTCACATTCATCAGCTTTGTTGACGAATTCATCAGAAATTTCCGTTTGATTCAAATCAAGACTGTCGTTGTAATTGTGGTCCAACTTCCAAAGAGACAAAGCCATGACCCTTGCAGCCCCGTTGCAGCCGTCCTCCCTTCCACGCCGACGCATCGTGCTCGGCGCCCTGGCCACGGTGGCGGCGCCCCTGGTCCGTGCGCAGGGCAGTGGTGCGGACACGCCCGTGCGCCTGGTCGTTCCGTTCACGCCCGGCACCGGCATCGACCTGATCGCGCGCCAGATCGCAGCCCCGTTGTCCGAGCGGCTCAAGCGCCCCTTCTTCGTGGACAACAAGGCGGGTGCCTCGGGCATCATCGGCACGCAGGAAGTGGTGCGTGCGCCGGCCGATGGGGCCACCTTGCTGGTGAGCGTCAATACGCTCGTGATGAACATGGCGCTGTACCCCAAGCAGGGCTTCAACCCGCTGACCGACCTGCAGCCCGTGGGGCAGACGAGCTGGGGGCAACTGCTGCTGGTGGCCAGCGAGGGCTCGAAGATCCAGTCGCTCAAGGAGCTGGTCGAGCGCGCCAGGGCCAAACCCGGTGCGCTCAACTACGGCTCGCCCGGCGCGGGCACGCCGCACCACCTGGCCATGGAGCTGCTCAAGAACCGCGCCAAGGTCTCGCTCACGCACATCAGCTACCGTGGCACGGCACCGGCCGTGACCGATCTGCTCGGCGGGCAGATCGACGCCATGTTCCTGCCCATCCACGTGGCCCTGCAGCACGTGAAGGCGGGCAAGCTCAAGGCGCTGGCCATCAGTTCCGAAACACCCCATCCGCTGCTGCCCGAGGTGCCTTCGCTGAACAGCCTGAAGGTGGGCGACCTGAACGTGGACATGTGGTACGGCGTGTTCGCTCCGGCCGGCACGCCGCGCGCCTATGTGGAGCGTCTGAACACCGAGCTGCGCGAGGTGCTGGCGGCACCCGCCGTGGCCAAGGCCTTCGAGACCCAGGGCATGACACCTGCCCACAGCACACCCGATGCCTTCAAGAAGCTGGTGGCGGCCGACGCCAAGCGCTGGGCCGACCTGATCAAGGCCCAGGGCATCACCGCCGAATGATGATGATGACGAAAGCAGCAGACGCAATGAACGCATCGAACAAGGATCTGGCGCAGGACGCCGAAGTGGTCATCGCCGGCGGTGGGCCCGTGGGCATGGGCCTGGCGATCGAGCTGGGCCAGCGCGGCGTGCGCACCATCGTGGTGGAACGCTATCCACAGCCCCAGCCCATCCCCAAGGGCCAGAACCTGACCCAGCGGACCATGGAGCATTTCCATTTCTGGGGGGCGGAGAAGCCATTGCGTGCAGCGCGCACCATCCCCGTGGAATACGGCATCGGCGGGCTGACGGCGCATGGCACGCTGCTCGGCCCCCACACCTACGACTGGCTGCAGCGCGACCTGGTCAAGCCCTACTACTTCACCGGCAATGAGCGTCTGCCGCAGTACGCGACGGAGGCCGTGCTGCGCGCGCGCGTGGCCGAGCTGCCTTCGGTGCAGACCCTCTACGGCTGGGAAGCCAAGGCCGTGGTACAGGATGCCGATGGGGTGTCCATCACCATCGCGGAGCGCGGCGGCAGCGGTGTCGAGCGCGTGCTGCGCAGTGCCTATGCCGTGGGTTCGGACGGCGCCCGTTCCGTCGTGCGCGAGCAGGCCGGCATCCCGCAGACCCGCACGGACCATGACCGCATGATGGTGCTGCTGGTATTCCGCTCGCACGGGCTGCACCAGCTGCTCGAGCGCTACCCCGGCAAGTCCTACTACAACGTGCTGCAGCCTGAACTCAAGGGCTACTGGAAGTTCTTCGGCCGCGTGGACCTGGGGAGCACCTGGTTCTTCCATGCGCCCGTGCCACCGGGCACGACCAAGGACAACTTCGACTTCGCGGCCTACCTGCACGAAGCGGTGGGTGCGCAGTTCGACGTGGAGTTCGAGCACGTCGGATTCTGGGACTTGCGCTTCATGCTGGCCGACCGCTACCGCCAGGGCCGGGTCTTCGTGGCCGGCGATGCGGCGCACAGCCACCCGCCCTACGGCGGTTATGGCGTGAACTCGGGGCTCGAGGATGCGCGCAACCTGGGCTGGAAGCTGGCTGCCACCCTGCAGGGCTGGGGCGGCGAGCGCCTGCTCGACTCCTACGATGCCGAACGGCGCCCGGTGTTCGCCTCCACCATCAACGATTTCATCGCCAAGTCCATCGACACGGACCGCGCGTTCCTCGATGCGCATGACCCCGCACAAGACCTGGCCGCCTTCGAGGCCGCCTGGAGGGCGCGGGCCCAGGGCGCGGTGGGCGAGGTGCATGCCTTCGAACCCCACTACGAGGGCTCGGCCGTGGTCTGGGACAGCGCGGGCCGTGCCAGCAGCGCCAAGGGCTCGCACCGCTTCGATGCACGGCCCGGGCACCATCTGGCGCCGGCCCTGCTGCCCTCGGGCCGCAATGTGTACGAGGAGCTGGGCGCCGGCTTTACCCTGCTGGCCTTCGGCGCCAGCGCGCAGGAGGTCCAGGCCTTCCGCGATGCCGCCGCCGAGCAGTCGCTGCCCCTGGCGGTGGTGCAGGCGCAAGGCGCTGGCGAGCACGAGCGCTACGACGCCCGCCTGGTGCTGGTGCGCCCGGACCAGTTCGTCGCCTGGACCGGCCGTGGTGCCGAGCTGGGGGCAGACCAGGCCCGCGAGGTGCTGGAGCTGGCTGCCGGAGTGCAGGTCGAGGTGGCTGCGGCCTGAGCTACGGCTTTTTCTTCTGCAAGGCCTTCAGCCGCAACCGCTGTTCCGGCGTCGTGCTGGGGGCGTACAGGCGCCCGACCAGTGCCTGCTCCCATTCCTCGCCGTGGTCGGGCCAGGTCTCGATCAGTTGGGTGAGGCCTTCCACGTCCTCTGCATCCGCCAGTTCGCGCACGCGCTGGGCGAACGGTGACAGCGGTGGTGGCGGTGGAGGAGGCTCGGGTGCCGGCTCCCGCATCACCGGCTGTGCGCCGGGGCGAAAGGGATCGCGTCCCTCGCGCATGAAGCGGCGTATCGCCTCTGCCGCAATCATGCTGCCCGGCTCGTCTGCGTCCTCGTCGTCGAACTCGAACAGTTCGGGTTCCAGACAGCCGTCCCAGTTCTCGTGCGAATTCCACTCGCAGATCGGCAGGTGGTAGCCGCCTTCGGCGTACATGTCATGGTCCAGGGTGATGAAGGCGCGGCCGTGCATCGCACCATTGATCACCAGGCTGCCGTCGTTGTACTCGCCGTAGATGATGTTGGCCACCTTCACGTCGCCCATCACGCGCATGTGGCCGTCACCATGGCCGAAGCTCGTGGCGTGGATGGTGCCGCTCACCAGCGTCTGCCCCGGGTAGGTGTAGGTCAGCTGGCTGAACACGCCAGCGACCTTGACATCCCCCTCCACGATGACGCCGGCATGCAGGCCGAATTCGGCGATGCGCTCCAGGTCGAAATCCGTGTGCCAGCGCAGCCCGTGGCGGAACAGCGCCAGCCTGCGGGGCTGGCCGCGCAGTTCGTCGGCCCCGTTGATGGCCAGGAAGGCATCGAGCAGCGCGTGCGGTATGCGCCCGTCGCAGAACAGCTCGTCGGCCACGCTGCCATCGGCCACCGGCAGTGTCGGGTCGCAGGGCATGTAGCCCCGTTCATGCCATTCGGCCTGCAGGCGCTGGCAGTGGGCTTGCGCCTTGCTGGCCGTTCCGTAGGTGGCGTTGAGCACCAGGCAGGGCTTGCCGATGGTGCCGCTGCGCACGCGCAAGCGGGTGCCACCTTCGTACAGCAGCAGTTCGATGAATTCACCGTGCTCGGCCGATTCGAGGTAGCAAATCACAGGGGCGGTGGGGGCGGTTGGCAGGCTCATGCGGCATTGTCCCGTGCGATTGCCCGGACGGCCTGCAGGGGTGGCGGCGGCATCTGTTTCAGGCTGTTTCGAGGCCTCTGCACAAGGGGCCGAATGTCCTACACCGGCACCCTCTGCATGCCGACCCATGGGGCGCGAGGGGCCTCCCACAATGAACCCACTGTCCAACCAACCGGAGACCTCTTATGGCCGATTTCAACGATGCGAACCGTGACCCCCTGACGAATGAACCTGGTGCACACCCCGTGGGCACAGGCGTGGGCGCTGCCCTCGGCGGTGCTGCCGCGGGTGCCGCAGCCGGCGCTTTCGGTGGTCCTGTGGGCGCCGCCATCGGCGGTGTGGCTGGTGCGGTAGCGGGCGGGCTGGCTGGCAAGGCGGCCGGCGAAGCCGTCAACCCCACCAATGAAGATGCTTACTGGCGCGAGAACTACCACCGCGAGCCTTACTACGTGGGCGGCCGGACGTACGACCAGTACCGCCCCGCTTATGAATTGGGCTGGAGTTCGGTGGGCCGCTATGAAGGCGACTACGACGCCGTCGAGCCCCGCCTGGCCGATGATTGGCGCGCCCGCCATGGCGACGATGGCCTGGCCTGGACCGATGTGCAGCCCGCCACCCGCGCCGCCTATGAGCGTGCCTACAACAGCCAACCGCTGGACGTGGCGGGCGAGATCGACAACGACGACGTGATCGACACCCTGAACGACCTGCTGGAATCGGCCCGCGATGGTGAGTACGGCTTTCACGCCAGCGCCGAGCATGCCGATTCGGGCCAGCTCAAGGGAATCTTCCAGCGCCACTCGCGTGAATGCGCGGCCGCTGCCGCCGAACTCGAACGCGAGATCCGCGCCCGTGGCGGTGAACCTGTCAGCGGCGGTACCGTGGCCGGCGCACTGCACCGCGGCTGGGTGTCCGTGAAGACGGCCCTGTCCACGCAGGACGACAAGGCCGTGCTGGAAGAGTGCGAACGCGGCGAGGATGCGGCCGTGGCCCGCTACCGCAAGGCCCTGAAGGCCAGCCTGCCGCAGGACCTGCGCGCCCTGGTCCAGCGCCAGGCCGATGGCGCCCAGCGCAACCACGACGAGGTGAAGGCCTTGCGCGACAGCTTCAGCCCTGCACGTTGACCGGTTCGCCGGCCCTCCCGGCCTCCTGCCCGCCTGTACGCAGGCGGGCAGGGAACGGGCAGGCCGCCTCCGTGAGGGCCGTGGCCGTGCTTTGAACCACAAGGTACCGCTGCGGCTCCCCGCCACCGCCGCCATGGGTTTGCGCCCATGGCGGCGGTGTGCGTTGGGCCTGGGACCTCATGGTGGCGCGAAGTGTTCCAGCGCAAAATCGATGAAGCTGCGCAGCTTGGGCGTCACCCGCCGGTCCGGCGCATAGACCAGGTGCAGGGGACGCGAGGGCACGGCATAGCCCTGCAACACCGGCACCAGCTGGCCGCCGTGCAGGGCATGCTGCACGGCATCCAGCGGCTGCAGGATGATGCCCAGGCCCGCCAGGGCGGCGTGCACCAGGGGCTCGCCATGGTCGGCCACCAGGCGGCTGTGCACGGGCACGACGATCCGGCCCTCGGGGCCATCGAAGCTCCAGTGGGTGCGCAGCTCGGTGTGGGCAAAGCCCAGGCATTCGTGCTGCTGCAGGTCCCCGGGGGTCGACAGCGGCTGCGGGTGCGCCTGTAGGTAGCCCGGAGAGGCGCATGCCACCAGCCGATAGGGCGCAAGCGCCCGCGCAATCAGGCCGCTGTCCTGCAGCACGCCCACGCGGAACACCGCGTCGTAGCCCTCGTCCACCAGGTCCACCGCGCGGTTCGAGGTGGTGAGTTCCACCTCGACCTGCGGATGCGCCTTCATGTACGCGGGCAACAGCGGTGCCAGGCTGTGGATGCCAAAGCTCGCGGGCGCATTGATGCGCAGCCGCCCGCTGGGCACGGAGCGCGCCTCGGCCGCCAGTTGCTCGGCCTGCTCCAGCTCGGCCAGGATCAGCCGGGCGCGCTCGACGTAGGCACGCCCGAAGTCCGTGAGGCTCTGCCGCCGGGTGGTGCGGTGCAGCAGGCGCACGCCCAGGTGCTGCTCCAGCGCCTGCACATGCTTGCCCACGAACTGCGACGACATCTGCAGCGCATCGCCCGCAGCGCGGAACGAGCCCAGCTCCACCGCCTTGACGAACACCGCCATGCCCGTGAAACGGTCCATTGCAATCCAATCGTTTCGAATATCGCAACATTCTAGGTATTTATCTGAATTGGGTCTGAATCGACACTGAAGTCCTTGTTTCAACCAACCAATGGACAAAGGAAAAGTCATGACGACAGCAAACATTGCAGTGATCGGCGCGGGCAACATGGGCGGTGGCCTGGCCACGGCGCTGGCGGCGGCCGGCGTGGAGGTGGCGCTGGGCGTGCGCGAGGCTGGCGGCAAGGCGGCTGCACTCGCCGGGGGCCGCGTACGGGTCCTGGACGTGGCGGCTGCGGTCGCCGCAGCCGAGGTGGTGGTGCTGGCGCTGCCCTATGGTGCCAGCGTGGAGGTGCTCCAGGCCCTGCCTGCCGCGGCGCTGCAGGGCAAGGTGCTGGTGGACATCAGCAACCCGGTGACGGCCGACTTCCAGGGCCTGCAATTGGGCACCACCACCTCGGCCGCCGAAGCCATCCAGGCCGCCGCGCCGGGGGCGCAGGTGGTCAAGGCCTTCAACACCATCTTTGCCCAGTTGCTGGCAGCCGGTGCGCGCCCGGGCAAGGCGCCGCTGCAGGTGTTCGTGGCGGGCGATGCGGCCGACGCCAAGGGCCGGGTACACGAACTGGCACGCGTGCTGGGCTTCGAGCCCGTGGACGCCGGCCCGCTGCGCAACAGCCGCTACCTGGAGCCCCTGGGCGGCATGAACATCCAGTTCGGCTTCTTCCTGGGCTGGGGCCCGGCGGCTGCGCCGGCCTGGGTGCGCGTCTGAGTGCGAGTGCTCATGCAAGTGCAAGCAGACCCTTCTTTCTCACCATTCCATCGAAAGCCTTCCATGCAACACTTCCCCTTGCCACGCCGCAGCCTGGCGGCCGTTTTCGCGACCACCGCCCTGCTGGCCCTGGGCGCGGTCTCTCCGGTGGCGGTCGCTGCGGGAGCGGATGACACCGCCGCCATCCGCCAGACCCTGCAGCGCTATGAAGACGCGCTCAACCGCGCCGACACCGCCGACATCGTGCAGCTGTACACGGACGATGGTGTGCAGATGGCGCCCGATGCGCCTGCCGTCACAGGACGGGAGGCTTTGCGCAGCGCTTACGCCGGCACGTTCCAGGCGATTGCGCTCCAACTGGCCTTCACCGTGGACGAGATCCAGCTGCTGGGCAAGGACGCGGCGCTGCTGCGCAGCCACTCGGCGGGCACGCTCAAGGTGCAGGGCAACGCCCAGCCCGCAGGGCCGGCAGCGTTCAAGGAGCTGTTCATGCTGCGCAAGCAGCGCGATGGGCAGTGGAAGTTCTCGCACTACGCGTTTTCAGCGGCACCTGCCAGGCCCTAGGCGGTGGGCGTGCAACCGGGCGTTGCATGGATGGATTCGCGGCGGAGCCCGGTCGGGGTCGGTACGATCACGCAACCGATCACCCCCGGGGCCGCCAATGGCGTGCCCGAATGGGCGCTTTGCGCCACCGCCTGGAAACTGCCTTGCTCAAACATCTGGAATCCGTCGTCCTGTTCGTGCCCGACATCGATGCCGCCGCGCAATGGTATGCAGAGATCTTCGGGGCGCAGGTGGAGCATGAGAATGCGCAATACGCCTTCATCCGCGCGCCCGGTGTGCTGCTCGGCTTCCATCCCGTGGACAGCAAATGCCCCGGTGGGATTGGCGGGACCACGGCTTATTGGGAGGTAAAAGACTTGGCGGCCACCCTCCAGTTTTTGGAGGCCCGGGGCGCTAGGCGATACCGCGGGCCCATGGTGACGGACCTGGGCGCCCAGGCCGCCATGCTCCTCGATCCGTTCGGTTGCACGCTGGGCCTGCATGAGACAGGCCAGGAGCCGAGCCGCCCGCGCTGACCCCCAGCCCAAAGGCGCAGGCTACTCCAGCGTGACCACCACCGGTGCGTGGTCGCTGGGCTGCGGGTTCTTGCGGGGGGCGCGGTCCACCACGCAGGCCGTGACGCTGGCGCGCAGGGCCTCGCTCACCAGGATGTGGTCGATGCGCAGGCCCCGGTTCTTCTGGAAGCCGAGCATGCGGTAGTCCCACCAGGAGTAGATCTTCTCGGGCTGCTCGAACATGCGGAAGCTGTCCGTGAGGCCCAGCTCCAGCAGCGCCTTGAAGTGGTTGCGCTCTTCGGTCGTGTGGTGGATGGTCTCGCGCAGGCCCACCGGGTCGTAGGAGTCGCGGTCCTCCGGCGCCACGTTGAAGTCGCCCACCAGGGCCAGGCGCGGGTGCGCCGCCATCTCGGCGCGCACCAGGTCCTGCAGGGCCTGCAGCCAGCGCATCTTGTAGGCGAACTTTTCCGAGCCCGGCTCCTGGCCGTTGACGAAGTAGCCGTTGATGAGGCGCAGCGGGCCGGTGGGCGTGTCCAGCGTGGCGATGATCACGCGCGCCTGCTCGTCCTCGTGCGCCGGGATGTTGCGCACCACGTCGGCCAGGGGGTGGCGGCTCAGGATGGCGACGCCGTTGTAGGTCTTCTGGCCGAAGGCCACGGCCTCGTAGCCGGCCTCCTTGAAGGCGTCGTGCGGGAACTTGTCGTCGGTGAGTTTCAGCTCCTGCAGGCCGATGGCGTCCACCGGGTTGGCTGCCAGCCAGGCCAGCACCTGGGGCAGGCGCACGGAGAGGGAATTGACGTTCCACGTCGCGATCTTCATCACCATCATCGGTCCTTGCTTGTTCAATCTCAATCGCTCATGGCGATTGCACTGGGGTGCATCCTATCCTTGATTGGCGGGGATGATCGCGGAGGCATTTCGGAGCGAAAAAATGCATATGCACAACATATGCAGATGCCCTGAAAATACTATTGGATTTGATGAAGCTGCCGGCTTATCGTTGCGGCAAATTACAACGCTGGAGACAAGCCTTGCCATTCGATTCCATGCCCCCGCTCCCGGACAGGCGACTGCCCGTCTGAGCCCGGGCGGGGCCTGTGCCGCCGCCTGACCCGCCAGTCCGAGGCCGCCTGCCGGGCCTCGTGGTTGTCCCCTCGCTCCCAACTTCCCACTTCGTATTCCGTACCTGGAAGGCATCGCCATGTCCACGCCCAACGCATCCCACGTCCTGCAGCAGATCTTCATCCTCGCCACCGGCCATGCAGCCCCCGCCCCTTTGCTCGCCGAATTCGAGGCGGTGGTCACTGCCGATGGCAACTATGGCCGGGTGGCCGCAGCCTTCGAGATGGCCATGGGCCAGATGGTCGCCAGCCGTGGCGTGGGCGGCACGGTGCAGCAATTGGCGCTCAACGGCCTGGGCGTGGTGCTCTCGGCGGACGACGGCCTGGCCATCGCGCGGCTGGCGCAGGAGCAGGGCCTCACCACCTGGGCCAGGCTGATGGATTTCCTGGTCAACGCCGATGGGGGGGTCTACACCACGCTGGACCACCGTGCCGAAGCGGCCAACGCCTTCAACAGTGCGCTGGCCAGCCAGAACAAGGGCGCGCTGTTCAGCGGAGAGGGCGTGTCGGCGGCCGTGCACACCCTGCTGCAGGGCATTGGTGCCACCGATGCCAGCGCGGCCATGGGCATCAGCGGTGTGCAGGCCCTGGCCGGCAGACTCACCGCGGCGGGCATCCAGGGGCGTGTGGCCGATGGCTATGTGAAGGGTGCCACCGTGTTTGCCGACGCCAATGGCAACCACAGGCTGGACGCGGGCGAATGGTCCGCCACCACCGATGGCGCGGGCGGCTTCACGCTGCCGGCCAACGTGCAGGGGACGCTGGTGGCCACCGGCGGGACCGACCTGCTCACGAACAAGGCCTTCAAGGGCCTGCTCACCGCACCTGCCGGTAGCACGGTGCTGAACCCCATCACGACCCTGGTGAAAGCGCTGATGGACAAGGGCGGCGCCACCACCACGGTGGAGCAGGCCACCGCCCTGGTCGCCAAGGCGCTGGGGCTGCCTGCCGGCGTGAACCTGCTGACCTACGACCCGCTGGCCGTGCTGGCCAGCAGCAGCGCCAGTGCTGCCGACAAGGCCGTGGCCTTGGGCTACCAGAAGGTGGCAGTGGCGCTGGTGAACGTGGTCAGCATCGGCGCGGCCGCGCTGGATGCGGCCGAGGCCAAGGCCGGCCAGCCGGGCGTGGCCACGCCGCATGCGGGCCAGCCAGGCGCGGCGGCGGGCACGCTGATCGCGTCCCTGGCGGATGCCCTCGCCGACGCAGCGGGGGGCAGCGCCGGCATGGTGAACCTGTCGGATGCCACCTTCCTGCGCGCCATCGTGGCCGATGCCGCGGGCGACTATGGCCTGCGGCTGGATTCCACCAGCCTGGACCTCATCGGCAAGGTGGTGGACGCCGCCAACGATGCGGCCGACGCTGCGAGCACGGTGGCGGTGCTGGGCCAGGTGGCGGCTGCGGCCACCGATGCGGCGGGCTCGGTGGCCACGGGCAACTTCCAGGCTGCGGCCAACGGCTACACGGGCGCAGCCTTCACGGCCGCGGTGCAGCAGCAGGCCGTGGGGGAACTGGCGCCCGGCGTGTCCGCGGGCCAGGGCAGCAACCCACCCGCGCCACCGGCATCCGGCGGTGGAGGCGACGCGCCAGGCCAGGTGGACACGCAGGCCCCGGTGCTGACCATCACCAGCTCTGCCGCTGCGCTCAAGACCGGCGGCACCGCAACCATCACCTTCACCTTCACCGAAGATCCGGGCGCGAGCTTCACCGCGGCAGACATCACGGCGTCTGGCGGCACGCTGGGCGCACTGAGCGGCACGGGCCTGATGCGCACGGCCACCTTCACGGCCACCGCATCCGCCAACCTCGACACGGGCGGGCACATCGCCGTGGCCAAGGACAGCTACAGCGATGCGGCCGGCAACAAGGGCGCAGCCGCGGCCGTGGACATCGCCACGGTGTTCAACCCGGTGCTGTTCGTGGGCAACAGCGCGACCTTTGCGCGCATAGACCCGGCCATGTCGTACAACACCTACGATGGGGCGACCAATCCCTTCGGCGTGCACGACCTGACCTCGCCGGCCAATAGTGGCACCTTCACCAATCTCACGGGCGCCAACCTCTACGAGCCGCACCCCTGGGGCGGCGTGGCGGGCCTGTTCGACAAGTTCGCCGACCAGGTGGGCCTGGGCTACGACGTGTCGCTCTCCACCCGCAACGCGGCCACGCTCAAGGGCCATTACCTGAACTCCTCGGCCGCGGGCTGGGACATGCGCGGCAACATTGCCAGCCAGAAATGGGAGCTGGTGGTGCTGCAGGACCAGACGGACGAACCGCTGCCTTCGGGCTCGGGCAGCATCACCTTTGCGGCAGGCAGTGCCACGGCCAACCTGGTCATCACGCCCACGGCCGATGGCGCGAAGGAATACGACGAGACCCTGGCGCTGAAGCTGGCCGCTTCGGCCGGCGATTACCGCGTGGGCACCAGCTCCGCCGTGGGCACCACCATCCTCAACGACGACCCCACCGCCCCCGCCACCAACCCGGCCCTGGCCACGGTGACCCTGGTGGCCAGCCCTGGCCAGGTGACGGAGGACGGCACGGCCAACCTGGTTTTCACCTTCACGCGCACCGGTCCCACGACCAGCGACCTGGTCGTGGGCTTCACCGCCTTCCGCGACGGCAGCACGTCGCCATCGGTCTCGAACGCGGTTTCCGCAAGCCAGGATCTGGAGCTGTACAACACCGCCAGCGGCGCATTCTCGGCTGCGGGAGGCGCAGGCACTTCACCCTATCGCTTCACCAGTGGCGGGGGCTTTGCGACCAGCGCCGATACGGGTGCGGCCACCACCACGGGCGCCGTCTCCTTCACCAGCAACACCGGCACCATCACCATCAAGGCGGGCCAGACTTCGGCCAGCATCACGCTGGACCCGCGCGTCGACAGCACGGTGGAGGCCGACGAGGGGATCCGCATCACGCTGGCGCACCCGACCACCGGCACGGACTACAACCTGGGCACGCTGGGCGCCGTCAGCGGCACCATCGTCAACGACGACTTCGCGGTGGGCACCGACACCAGCCTGCCCAACGTGACGCTGGGCCTGAGCTCGGCCGCAGGCGTGTACGAGAACGCCGGCCAGAACCTGGTCTACACCTTCACGCGCAGCGGCGATACCAGTGCCGCGCTCACGGTGAACTTCACGGCCGACGGCACGGCCACCTACTTCGCGGCGGATCCGTCCAAATCGGATTTCGGCATCTCTGCCAACGCCACGCTCACCACCACCTCGGGCGCCAATGCCGACATCGGCGAGTTCCAGAAGTACGCCACGGCGATCGAGAATTTCGTGCACACCGGCGCGGCCGACACTACCACCCAGCCCGGCACCACGATCCCGGGCAACCCGAATGCGGACGCCTCGACCGACATGTATCTCTACGCCACCTGGGCCCGGCCCGACATGGTGGCCGGCGCCTACGACATGCTCACCTCGCGCACGCTGAACGGTGCTGGCGCCTACGAAGGCACGGGGGACATCAGCCGCTCGGACACCCAGGCCAGCGCCTACTACCTGACGCTCGAGGGCATGACCACCGACCTGCAGAACGCCTATGCCAACCTGGCGGCCGTCAACCCCGACTTCGTGGGGGTTGCGCCGGTGGGCACGGCCTTCATGGCTGCCGTGCAGAACGGGCTGTCCATCCGCGACCCCTACACCGAGACGGGCGGTGCCAGCGTCGCCAACGGCGGCAAGATCAACCTCTGGCACGACGACAACCTGCATGCGAGCAAGTACGGATCCTACCTTTCGGGCCTGGTGCTGTTCGAGACGCTCACCGGCCTGGACGCGCGCTCGCTGGGGGCGGGCGACAAGGTGGCGAGCGACCTGGGCATCGACGCGACCACGGCCGTGGCGCTGCAAAAGGTGGCCTCGGCCACGCTGGGTTTCAACCAGTCCTACCAATGGAGCGCCCCCGGCAAGGTGGCCGACCTGGGCGGCAGCAACGCCACGGCCACGCTGGCCACGGCCGGCGGCTTCAGCTTTGCCGACCCGGCCTTCGCCTCGCACACCGTCAGCGTCACACCCACGGCCGGGGCCCTGGGGACGCTGACCGCCCAGGTGCGCTCCGATGGCCACACCGGCCAGGTCAACTGGCTCTACACCGTGGGCAACCAGGCCATTGACCCGCTGCTGGCCAGCGGCCAGCAGCGCCACGACCAGTTCACCGTGACCCTGGACGACGGCCACGGCCATGTGAGCACACGTCTGGTCGACATCACGCTGGTGGGGACCAGCGCCATCTGAGGCGCGTGGGGCCGCCGCGGCAATGCGCAGCAACCTGTGCTCCGCGTCACAGCCTTGCGGGCGGGGGATGCCTATGATTTCCCTGCCGGCCTCCAAGCGGCATCCCCTCTTGCGACAAGCAAGTTGCTGCCCGCCTCCGTGCGGGCTTTTTTTTGCGGGTTGGCGGCTGTGAACTTCTTTGCGTCCCGTGATTCAGAACGCGTGACGCAAACCAAAGGAACAAGACGCATGAGCAATACATTCAGATCGGTAGCCGCAGCCCTGCTGCTGGCAGGGGCCTCGGGGGCGGGCATGGCCGCAGGCGGCCCGCTGGACGGCGTCTACCAGTGCGCGGTGGCCGGTACCGGCGTGTTCATCACGGTCAGTGGCCAGCCCAGCGGCCCTGCGATGTTCACCATCGCGGCCCTGGGCCCGGCCAATGCGCTCTATGGCTACGGCATGGGCACGGCCACGGCCTCGTCGTTCACGGGCGCCACCAGCTTCAACCTGCCATTCACGCTGTCGGTGAGCCAGGGCAACCTGATCGGCAGCATTGGTGTGCTGCAGGGGACCACGGCCGCCCAGTTGCCGGTGAACTGCGCCAAGCTGTTCTGATACTGCCGGGCGAGCAAGGGGCGTGTCCGTTCAGGCGCGCCGCCGCTCCAGCGTCACGAAGCTGAAGGGCAGCCCGTTGGTCGACGTGTGCGTGCTGCGCGCCGTCTCGTGCCAGTCGGCATCGAGCACGGGCGCGTGGGCGTCGCCCTCGAAGTCCTGCGCAATCTCGGTGAGTTCGATGCGGTCGGCCAGGGGCTGGGCCTCGGCATAGACCTGCGCGCCGCCAATCACCCACACCGTCTGGCCGGCGCTCGCGTGCTGCAGGGCGTCCTGCAGGCTGGCGGCTCGCACGGCCCCTTCGGCCACCCAGTCGGCCTGGTGGGTGATGACGATGTTGGTGCGGCCCGGCAACGGGCGAAAGCGCGGCGGCAGCGAATCCCAGGTCTTGCGGCCCATGACCACAGGGCAGCCCTGGGTCAGCGACTTGAAGCGCGCCATGTCTTCGGGCAGGTGCCAGGGCAGGTGGTTGTCCTTGCCGATCACGCCGTTGGCGGCGCGCGCGTAGATCATATGCAGAGGCATAGCTGGTTGCTCCGGCTGTAGAACGCGGGTTCGGTCACGCCTTCTTAGATGTGCAGGGTGGCCAGCGCGCCGACGACGATGCCGATGCCGGCCACGCCGTACATGCCGTACTCCAGCCATTTCTTGCGGGTGAGCAGGGCGATGGCGGCCAGCGCGATCGCGACCTGCAGCGCCGTGGTGGCCTGGGCCCAGCGGTGGTGCTGGTGCATCTGCTCTTCGCTCTGGCGGTCGAATTTGTGGCTGTCGGCCTCGAGCTTTTCAGCGACGACCTTGATCTCGTTCTTTTCGCTCTCGTAGCGCTCCACCTTGGCCTGGTAGGTGGCCTTGCGGTCCTCGGGCGCCAGGTCACGGGCCAGCTCGGCCAGGGACTGCTTGGTGCTCTTGGACTGGAAGTAGTTCCACTGGTTGGAGGCCTCGGTCTTCTTGATGGCCGCGTCGTTCTTGAGCAGGCCGGCATTGGCCTGCGTGGCGCCGCCCATGTACGCGAAGATCGCGCCCACCGTGGCGACGATGGCCGTGAACATTGCGATCTTGCTCATCGACGAGCCGCCGCCTTCGCTGCCGTGGCTGGCCGCATGGTCGTCGCCATGGCCGTGGCCCTGTGCTGCATGCTCCACTGCGTGGTCGTGGGGGCCGTGTACGTGAAATCCGCCGGAAGACATAGTGAGTGCTCTTTGTGGTTCGTGAAGGGAGACAGGGGATGTCAGGCAGGGCACATCGGCGCCTGCACTGCAGGAATCATGGGAAGGCGAGGGGGCTCAGACCGCCACGGGCGCCTTGATGGCGGGGTGGCACTGGTAGTCCAGCACTTCGAAGTCTTCGAACTGGTAGTCGAAGATGCTGTCCGGCCGGCGCTTGATGTGCAGCGTGGGGTAGGGGTAGGGCGTGCGCGCCAGCTGGGTCTGCACCTGTTCGTGGTGGTTGCTGTAGATGTGGCAGTCCCCGCCGGTCCAGATGAAGTCGCCCACGTCCAGGTCGCACTGCTGGGCCACCATGTGGGTCAGCAGCGCGTAGCTGGCGATGTTGAAGGGCACGCCGAGAAAGATGTCGGCACTGCGCTGGTAGAGCTGGCAGCTGAGCGTGCCGCGGCCCCCGGGCTCCTGGGCAGGCGCCACATAGAACTGGAAGAAGGCGTGGCAGGGCATCAGCGCCATCTTGTTCAGCTCGGCCACGTTCCAGGCGCTCACGATGATGCGGCGCGAATCGGGGTTGGTCCTGAGGGTCTTGATGACATCGCTGATCTGGTCGATGTGGCCGCCGTCCGGCGTGGGCCAGCTGCGCCACTGCACGCCGTACACGGGGCCCAGGTCGCCGTTCTCGCGCGCCCACTCGTCCCAGATGGTGACACCGCGCTCCTTGAGCCAGTTGTTGTTGCTCGACCCGGTGAGGAACCACAGCAGCTCCTGGATGATGGAGCGCAGATGCACCTTCTTGGTGGTGACCAGTGGAAAGCCTTCCTTCAGGTCGAAGCGCATCTGGTGGCCGAACACGCTGGTCGTGCCCGTGCCCGTGCGGTCGGACTTGTGCACGCCCTGCGTGAACACGTGGCGCATGAAGTCCTCGTACTGGGAGCGCACGGGGCGGGCGGGCAGGGCAGTGGCTGCCAGGGTGGCAGAGGGCTGGGTCATGGGATCGGTCACTCGTGGTGGGAGGGCGCGACCACCAGGGGATGGCCGTTGCCGACTGCGGATTTTATGCGGAGCGGGACAATGGAGTATCTCCCCGCTCCTGACCGCTTTGTCCATGACCTCTTCGCCCGCCCCGATCACCATCCGCCCCCTCATGCCCGCCGATTGGCCAGCCGTCTGGCCTGTGCTCCAGGCCACCTTCCAGGCGGGCGACACCTATGCCTTCGCGCCCGAGAGCAGTGAAGCCGAGATCCACAGGGCCTGGGTGGAACTGCCCGCCGCCACCTTTGTCGCGTGTGGCGCCGAGGGGCAGTTGCTGGGCACCTATTTCATCAAGCCCAACCAGGCCGGGCTAGGCGCCCATGTGTGCAACTGCGGCTATGTGGTGGCGCCGGCCGCGCAAGGGCAGGGCGTGGCTTCGCTGATGTGCGAGCACTCCCAGCAGCAGGCCATGGCCATGGGATTTCGGGCCATGCAGTTCAACCTGGTGGTGGCCAGCAACGTGCGTGCCGTGCGGCTGTGGCAGCACCTGGGCTTTGCGATCGTGGGCACGCTGCCGGGCGCCTTCAGGCACCACACGCTGGGCTATGTCGATGCCCACGTGATGTTCAAGACCCTGTTGGCCTGAGCGGCGGCTGATGTCAAAAAAAGGGCTCCCGCATGGGAGCCCTTTCAGGGAGTCAGGGGAAACACTTCCACATGGTGGCGGTGCCCACGACCGTGAGACACCACCACCATGGGAAGGCCCGCATTCTTTACAGGGCGCTGATTTCGCCCGAAGGGATCTGGCCCAGGCGCACGGCTTCGGCGGCTGCGGCACGCACGGCAGCACGGTCGGCCGTGGACTTGTAGGTCACAACGCGCGAACCAGCGGGCTCGATGCTGCGGGTCTGTGCCACGGTAGCGGCTTCTGCAGCCACTTCAGCGCGGGTGCGGTTCGTGTCGAACTTCAGGGCGAACTGCGAGCTGTCGGCTTCGTCAGCGTGGGCACCAAAAGCGGAGAAAGCAGCCACAGCGGCAATGGACAGGAAACGTGCGGTCTTGTTCATGGTGATCTCGATTCTTTGTTTATTGATTGGGTAGGGGGTCGGTTCAGTCCGGGGCGCTGATTACAGAGCGCCGATTTCGCCGGAGGAAATCTGGCCGGTGCGCACAGCGTCAGCAGCCTGGGCACGCACGGCAGCGCGGTCGGCCGTGGACTTGTAGGTCACGACACGCGAACCAGCGGGCTCGATGCTGCGGGTCTGGGCCACGGTAGCGGCTTCAGCGGCCACTTCGGCGCGGGTGCGGTTGGTTTCGAACTTGGTGGCGAATTGCGAAGCGTCGGCTTCGTCGGCGTAAGCACCGAAGGAAGCGAAAGCGGCAACAGCGGCGATGGAGAGGAAGCGTGCGGTCGTGTTCATGATGAAAATCCTTAAAGTGAAAAAGCGTCTCAAAAAAACCGGAGAGAAAACAACTTCAGACCGGGTTCGGTGAGTCGCCTTGCGGGTTCGGCTCATCGATGGGTTGAACTGTACGCCTGGGGTGTTCAGAGAAAAACTACCAAGTCGCGAACTGACTGTTCCAGTTTTGGAAATAGTCGACCGCGTACGGGAGGTGCATGGACTCCCGGTGCAGGCCGCTCTCTGCTGGGCAAGGCAGGCACCGCAGGCCCGACAATGCACATACCCAGTTGACTCATCTAGGTATAAATCCTGAGATTCTGGCGAAAATTAGTATGTGTATGGGTTTTCAAAGTATCAACTGAGCATCAGAGCATCGGTATCGTTCAGGCCATCAATGCCAGCCATCCGACCGGCGTTGAATGGCAGATCCATACCAACTACGCAGGAGACGTTTCGATGCCCCGTTCCACCCGTCCACACACCCGCCTGGCCCTGGCCGTAGCCGCCCTGGCGGCATCGCTGTGCGGCGCCGCTGCGCATGCGCAGACCGAGCTCGTGATTGCCACCGTGAACAACGGCCACATGATCGAGATGCAGAAGCTCTCCAAGAACTTCGAGCAGGCCAACCCCGACATCAAGCTCAAGTGGGTCACCCTTGAAGAAGGCGTGCTGCGCCAGCGCGTGACGACCGACATCGCCACCAAGGGCGGCCAGTTCGACGTGATGACCATCGGCATGTACGAAGCCCCCATCTGGGGCAAGAAGGGCTGGCTGCAGGAGCTCAAGACCGACGCCGCCTACGATGTGGACGACCTGCTGCCCGCGGTGCGCAACGGCCTGTCGATCGATGGCAAGCTGTTCGCCGCACCGTTCTACGGCGAAAGCTCGATGCTGATGTACCGCAAGGACCTGGCCGACAAGGCCGGCGTACAGGTGCCCGAGCGCCCCACCTGGCCCCAGATCAAGGACCTGGCCGCCAAGATCCACGACCCCAAGAACGGCGTGTACGGCATCTGCCTGCGCGGCAAGCCGGGCTGGGGTGACAACATGGCCTTCCTGACCACGCTGGTCAACACCTTCGGCGGCCAGTGGTTCGACATGCAGTGGAAGCCGCAGCTCGAATCCAAGCCCTGGAAGGATGCGATCACCTTCTACGTGGACCTGCTCAAGAACTACGGCCCACCCGGCTCGTCGGCCAACAGCTTCAACGAGATCCTGGCGCTGACCAACTCCGGCAAGTGCGGCATGTGGATCGACGCGACCATCGCCGCATCCTTCGTGAGCGATCCCAAGCAGTCCAAGGTGGCCGATCAGATGGCCTTTGCCCAGGCACCCACCATGAACACGCCCAAGGGCGCCAACTGGCTCTGGTCGTGGAACCTGGCCATCCCCGCCGGTTCGAAGAAGGTGGATGCCGCGCAGAAGTTCATCACCTGGTCCACCAGCAAGGAGTACGTGCAGCTCGTGGCCAAGACCAACGGCTGGGCCAACGTGCCCACCGGCACGCGCAAGAGCACCTACGCCAGCCCCGAGTTCCAGAAGGCGGCCCGCTTTGCAGCGGCCGAGAAGGTGGCCATCGACTCGGCCAACCCGACCGATTCGACCCTGCCCAAGAGCCCGTACGTGGGCGTGCAGTTCGCGGCCATTCCTGAGTTCCAGGCCATCGGCATCGCCGTGGGCCAGCAGATGAGCGCAGCCCTGGCCGGCAAGACCAGCGTGGACGCGGCGCTCAAGGCCAGCCAGGTGTCGGCCGATCGCGAAATGAAGAAGGGCGGCTACTACAAGTAAGCCGCTGGCCGGCCACCGAGGGCTGATCGGGGCCCGCGACTCCTCGCTGCGCGCATGTGCGGCGGGGAGTTTCGGCCTCCAGGTCCTTGGCACCGGCTTCTACCTTGTCTGGCGACGCCAGATTTCTCCCGGGATTCCCATGAACCGCCTGCTCCCCCGCCTGCTGCTCACGCCAGCCATGGCCACGCTCTTCCTGTGGATGATCGTGCCGCTGGTGATGACGATCTACTTCTCGCTGATCCGCTACAACCTGATGCAGCCGGACCAGACCGGCTTTGCCGGGCTGGAAAACTTCGAGTACTTCGTCACCGATCCTTCGTTCGGCACGGCGGTGGTCAATACGCTGCTGCTGCTCGGCAGCGTGATCCTCATCACGGTGGTGTTCGGCATCGCCATCGCACTGCTCATCAACGAGCCCTTCGCGGGCCGGGGCATCGTGCGGGTGCTGCTGATCTCGCCATTCTTCGTCATGCCCACGGTGAACGCACTGATGTGGAAGAACATGATGATGAACCCCATCTACGGCGTACTCGCCCAGGTGTGGATGTTCTTCGGCGCGCAGCCGGTGGACTGGCTCACCGACCACCCGCTGTTCTCGGTCATCGTCATGGTCTCCTGGCAGTGGCTGCCGTTTGCCACGCTGATCTTCATGACCGCGCTGCAGAGCATGAACCACGAGCAGCTCGAAGCCTCGCGCATGGATGGCGCCAACTACCTGCAGCAGCTGCGCTACCTGTATGTGCCGCACCTGGCGCGCTCGGTGGCCGTGGTGGTGATGATCGAACTCATCTTCCTGCTCAGCATCTTCGCCGAGATCTACACCACCACCGGTGGCGGCCCGGGCGATGCGAGCACCAACGTCACCTTCCTGATCTTCAAGCAGGCGCTGCTCAACTTCGATGCGGGCGTGGCCTCGGCCGGCGCGCTGTTCGCGGTGGTGCTGGCCAACATCGCGGCGGTGTTCCTGATCCGCATGGTCGGCAAGAACCTCGACAAATAAACGAAGCACCACCATGACCGCATCTGCCCGACGCCGATCCTCCTACCCCCTGGGCCTCTTGGCCCTGCGCACCGTGGCCGCCTGGGGCGTGGCCCTGCTGCTGTTCTTCCCGCTGGCCTGGCTGTTGCTCACCGCGTTCAAGACCGAGCTGCAGGCCATCGCGGTGCCGCCGCAGCTGTTCTTCATCCCCACGCTCGAAAACTTCCACGAGGTGCAGGAGCGCAGCGACTACCTGCTGTACGCCAAGAACTCGGTCATCACCAGCGTGCTTTCCACCGTGGTGGGGCTCATGCTGGCTGCGCCGGCGGCGTATGCCATGGCCTTCTTCAAGGGCAAGTACACCAAGGACATCCTGATGTGGATGCTCTCCACCAAGATGATGCCCGCCGTGGGCGCGCTGGTGCCCATCTACGTGCTGGCGCAAAAGAGCCACCTGCTCGACACGCAGCTGGCGCTGATCATCGTGTTCGCGCTGTCCAACCTGCCCATCATGGTGTGGATGCTGTACTCGCACTTCAAGGACATCCCGCGCGAGATCCTGGAGGCCGCGCGCATGGACGGCGCCACCCTGTGGCAGGAGGTGCGCCTGGTGCTGCTGCCCCTGGGCATGGGCGGCCTGGCGTCCACCGGCCTCCTGTGCCTGGTGCTGTCATGGAACGAGGCGTTCTGGAGCCTGAACCTGAGCGCCGCCAAGGCCGGCACGCTGGCCACGCTGATCGCTTCGTACTCCAGCCCCGAGGGCCTGTTCTGGGCCAAGTTGTCCGCCGCCTCGCTGATGGCCATCGCGCCCATCGTGGTCTTTGGCTGGTTCAGCCAGAAGCAGCTCGTTCAGGGCCTGACCTTCGGTGCGGTCAAGTAAGCGCTGCAGTTTTTCTCCCAGTTTTCAAGATTTCAGGAACCCGATTCCATGGCCTACCTTCAACTGCGCGGCATCGAGAAATTCTTTGGTGAGCACCGCGCCATCAAGGGCATCGACCTCACCATCCAGCAAGGCGAGTTCATCGTCTTCGTCGGCCCCTCGGGCTGCGGCAAGTCCACGCTGCTGCGCCTGATCGCGGGGCTGGAGAACATCGACGGCGGCTCGCTCATGCTCGATGGCCGCGACATCACCGACCAGCCTTCGAGCAAGCGTGACCTGGCCATGGTGTTCCAGAGCTATGCGCTGTACCCGCACATGAGCGTGTACGAGAACATGAGCTTCGCACTCAAGCTCGCCAAGGTCGACCCGGCCATCGTGCGCGAGAAGGTCGAGCGCGCCGCGGCCATCCTGAACCTCACCACCTACCTGGAGCGCACGCCCAAGGAACTCTCGGGCGGCCAGCGCCAGCGCGTGGCCATCGGCCGTGCCATCGTGCGTGCGCCCAAGGTGTTTCTGTTCGACGAGCCGCTGTCCAACCTCGACGCGGCCCTGCGCGGCCAGACCCGTGTGGAGATTGCCAAGCTGCACCGTGACCTGGGCGCTACCACCATCTACGTGACGCACGACCAGGTGGAGGCCATGACCCTGGCCGACCGCGTGGTGGTGCTGCGCGACGGGCTCATCGAACAGGTAGGCACGCCGCTGGAGCTGTACGACCGCCCGGCCAACCAGTTCGTGGCCCAGTTCATCGGCACGCCGCAGATGAACGTGGTGCCCTTGCAGCAGTTGCCCGCGCCGGTGCAGCAGCAGGCCCCGGCGGGTGCGGCGGGCGGCGCCATCGGCCTGCGCCCGGAAAACATCGCCGTGCGCAACGCCGGTACCACGCCGGTGGGCGGGCAGGTGGACCTGGTCGAAGCGCTGGGTGCCGAAACGCTGATCTACGTGAGCACGCCCGGCGGCGCGCAGTTCGTCTCGCGCCAGAACGACCGCACCGGCCTGCGCGCGGGCGATGCCGTGAGCCTGGACATCGACGCCTCGCAGGCGCACTGGTTCGATGCGGCAGGCCACGTCGTGGCGGGGCAGGGCGCGTGACCGCCGTGCATCCCCTGCAAGGCCAGGTGGCCGCCGTCACCGGCGCGGCATCGGGCATCGGCTTTGCCAGCGCAAAGGCGATGGCGGATGCCGGCGCGCGCGTGGTGCTGATCGACCGCGATGAAGCGGCCCTGGCCAAGGCATGCGCCGCCATCGGTGAGCAAGCGTCGCCGCTGGTGCTGGACCTGCTGGACGCCAAGCAGTGCGCAAGCCTGCTGACGCGCACGCTGGCCATCGCGGGCCAGCTCGACGTCTTCCACGCCAATGCCGGGCTCTACGTGGGCGGCGACCTGGTCGATGCCGACCCCGATGCCATCGACCGCATGCTGCAGCTCAATGTCAACGTGGTGATGAAGAACGTGCACAACGTGCTGCCCCACATGATCGGGCGCGGCCGCGGGGACATCATCGTCACGAGTTCGCTGGCCGCCCATTTCCCCACGCCGTGGGAGCCCGTCTACGCCTCCTCCAAGTGGGCGGTGAACTGCTTCGTGCAGACCGTGCGCCGCCAGGTGTTCAAGCACGGCATCCGCGTGGGCGCCATCTCGCCGGGCCCGGTCATCACCTCGCTGCTGGCCGACTGGCCTGCCGAAAAACTCGAAGAGGCCAAGGCCAATGGCAGCCTCATCGAGGCCGCCGAGGTGGCTGAGGTGGTGCTGTTCATGCTCACCCGCCCGCGCGGCATGACCATCCGCGACGTCGTGATGATGCCGACCAATTTCGACCTCTGAGATCCCCATTTTTTCGCATCCACGCACCATGAATTTCATCCTGCACCTGGGCCTGGGCTCGTTCCACCGTGCCCACCAGGCCGTCTACGTCCACCAGCTGCGCCAGCAGGGCGATACAAGTTGGGCCATCGTGGGGGGCAACCTGCGCCCCGACATGGCCGAGACCATTGCCGCGCTGCAGGCCCAGGGCGGGCGCTATACGCTGGAGACCGTCACGCCCCAGGGCGAGCGCAGCTACACCCGCATCGAATCGATTGAGCGCGTGATTCCCTACCAGGACGACCTGGCCCCGCTGATCGCCGCCGGTGCCGATGCCGCCACGCGCATCGTCTCGTTCACCGTGACCGAGGCCGGCTACTACCTGGATGCAGCCAACCAGCTCGACTGGGCCAATTTCCCGGACCTGCGCGCCGATCTCGCAGCGGTCCAGGCCGGCCAGGCGGGCCACAGCATCTACGGCGCCCTGGTGGGCATCCTGCGTGCGCGCATGGCCGCCGGTGCCGGCCCCTTGACGCTGATGAACTGCGACAACCTGCGGCACAACGGCGAGCGCTCGCGCGGCGGCCTGCTGCAGTTCATCGACGCGCTGGGCGATGCCGCGCTCAAGGCCTGGGTGCAGGAGCACACCAGCAGCCCCAACGCCATGGTCGACCGCATCACGCCGCGCCCCACGCCGGACGTGGCCGAGCGCGTGAAGGCCGCCACCGGCTGGGACGACCAGGCCGCGCTCATGGGCGAGAGCTTCATCCAGTGGGTGATCGAGGACCGCTTCATCGCCGGGCGCCCTGCATGGGAGGCGGTCGGCGTGGAGATGGTGGACTCGGTGCAGGCCTACGAAGAGGCCAAGATCCGTTTGCTCAACGCCACCCACAGCTGCATCGCCTGGGCGGGCACGCTGGCGGGCTACCAGTACATCCATGAAGGCACGCACGACGCCGCCATCCGCCAGATGGCCTACGACTACGTGACCGACGACGCGATCCCGGTGCTCCACACCCCAGAGCAGCCATGCCCCATCAACCTGGAGCAGTACCGCGACGTGGTGCTGGACCGCTTTGGCAACCCCGCCATCGCCGACACCAACCAGCGCGTGGCCATGGACGCGTTCTCCAAGATCCCCGGCATGATCGCGCCCACCATCCGCGACCAGCTGGCGCGCAATGGTTCGTTCGACAGCGTGGCCATGCTGCCCGCGCTGTTCCTGGCCTACCTGCAGCGCTGGCATGCCGGGCAGATCCCCTACGCCTACCAGGACCAGGCCATGGACCCGGCCGTGGCCCACGCGATCTGCGATGCGGCCGACCCGGTCGCCGCGTACGCCGCCGATGCGACGCTGTGGGGCGAGATGGCCTCGGACCCACGCCTGGTCGCTACGCTGCGCAGAGCCTACGCCCGGGTGCAGGCTTTCGTGGCGGAACGTGCAAAATCACCGGGGTAAGTGGAGCAGCCTGCCCCCAGGAATGACGCCATGACCGTGAAGACCACGCCTGTCTCCCCGCGCCAGACCAAGCCCGAGCTGGAGCACGACTATGTGCGCTCGCCCGAGCTGGGTTACGAGCCGCCCGAAACAGCGGGCTTCATCCGCTGCCTGTCGCACGGCTTTCCCACGCCGCTGGCGCGCTGGCACTACCACGACGAGTACGAGCTGCACCTGATCACCGCCACCTCGGGCAAGGTGTTCGTGGGCGACTGGATCGGCCAGTTCCAGCCTGGCCACCTGGTGCTGACCGGGCCGCGCCTGCCGCACAACTGGATCAGCATGGACCTGCCCGAAGGCGGCGTGCCGCTGCGTGATCTGGTGATCCAGTTCTCGCATGCCCCGCTCATGGCCAGCAGCGAGAGCATCCCCGAGCTGCGCGAGGTGCTGCCCCTGCTGGAGCGGGCCCGCCACGGCATCGAGTTCTTTGGCATGGAGGCACAGGCGCAGGAGCATTGGCACCGCATCAAGGCGCGCCAGGGGCTGGCCCGGTTCGGCGCGTTCTGCGAATTTTTGAGCGACCTGGCCCGCTGTACCGACTTTCGGCTGCTGTCGAGCACGCAGCTGCAAAGCGAGGACAACGACACCCAGCTCGACCAGATCAATGCGGTGGTGAGCCGCATCACCGACCACCTGGCCGAGCCCCTGTCGGCCGCCGACCTGGCGCAGGAGCTGGGCATGACCGAAAGCCGCTTCTCGCGCTTCTTCCGCCGGGCCACGGGCAACACCTTCACCGACTTCGTGAACCTGGTGCGCGTGAACCGCGCCTGCCAGTTGCTCATGGAGTCCGAGCGCTACATCACCCACATCGCCTACGACGTGGGCTTCAACAACATGGCCAACTTCAACCGCCGCTTTTTGGACATCAAGGGCATGACGCCCAGCGAATACCGCAAGCAGGGCGCCGGCCGGTTCGGGATCAAGGCATGACAGCACTTCTCCCACTGCTTCAGGAATAGTGCATGTACCTGGGTATTGACTTGGGCACCTCGGGTGTCAAGCTGCTGTTGTTGGGAGAGGACCAGCAGGTGCACGCCGTGGCCGATGCCCCCGTGCCCCAGCACCGCCCCCAACCCGGCTGGAGCGAGCAGCACCCGGCCCACTGGCTGGCGGCCACCGAGGCCGCCGTGCCGCAGCTGCGCGCCCAGGCACCTGCCGCCTGGGCCCAGGTGCGCGGTATCGGCCTGTCGGGCCACATGCACGGCGCCGTGGTGCTGGGCGCGCAGGGTGAGGTGCTGCGCCCCGCCATCCTCTGGAACGATGGCCGCGCCGCGGCCGAATGCGCCGAGCTGGAGCAGGTTGTGCCCACCTCGCGCGAGATCACCGGCAACCTGGCCATGCCCGGCTTCACGGCGCCCAAGCTGCTCTGGCTGCGCAAGCACGAGCCCGAGGTCTTTGCACGCACGCGCAGCGTGCTGCTGCCCAAGGACTGGCTGCGCCTGCAGCTCACGGGCGATGCGGTGAGCGACATGTCCGATGCGTCGGGCACCCTGTGGCTGGACGTGGCGCGCCGCGACTGGAGCGACACCCTGCTGGCCGCCTGCGGCCTGACCCGCGCCCATATGCCGCGCCTGGCCGAGGGCAGCGATGCCACCGGTGTGCTGCGCGCCGATGTGGCTGCCCGCTGGGGGCTGCCCGCCGGTGTGGTCATGGCCGGCGGCGGCGGCGACAACGCCGCCAGCGCGGTGGGCGTGGGCGCACGCCAGGCAGGGCAAGGCTTTGTCTCGCTGGGTACCTCGGGCGTGGTGTTCCGGGTGTCCGAGCGGTTCGCGCCGGCCACCGAAAGCGCCGTGCATGCGTTCGCCCATGCGCTGCCAGGGCGCTGGCACCAGATGGCTGTGATGCTCAGCGCGGCCAGTGCCTTTGGCTGGCTGGCCCGCATCACCAGGCAGTCCGAGGCTCAGCTGTCCGCCGCCGTGCAGGGCATGGATCTGGCGCGCCATGCACAGGCCCCGATCTTCTTGCCCTACCTGAGCGGCGAGCGCACGCCCCACAACAACGCGGCCGCCACCGGCGTCTTCATGGGCCTGCGCGCCGAGCACGGTGCCACCGACATGGCCTGCGCCGTGATGGAGGGCGTGGGCTTCGGCCTCATGGACGGGCTGCAGGCCATGCAGGCGGCCGCTGGCGAGGCGGTGGGATCGTCGGACGCATCCCTCGCCCTGGTCGGCGGTGGTGCCCGCAGCGATGCCTGGGCCCAGTTGCTGGCCAGCGGCCTGGGCTGCCCGCTGGAGCGGCCCGAAGGTGCCCATGCCGCCGCCGCCCTGGGCGCCGCGCGCCTGGCCGCCATGGCCTGCGGTGGCGACGAAGCCCTGTGGTGCCTGGGCCTGCCAGCAGAGGCCCGCTTTACCCCCCAGCCTGCGCAACAGGCCCTGCTGCAGGAGCGCCATGCGCGCTTCAAGGCTCTGTACCCTGCGCTGCTGCCCCATTTCTGAACCGTTCGTTCTTTCAACCATGTCCACACCCTCTCCCGTGCAGGTCGCCATTGCCGGCGAAGCGCTGATCGATCTCATCCGCCGTGCCGACGGCCACTACGAGCCCTGCCTGGGCGGTGCGCTGTACAACCTGGGCCGGGCGCTGGCGCGCCAGGGCGTGGGCACGCAGTACCTCAACCCCCTGTCGCGCGACCGCTTTGGCCGTGAACTCGCGGCGCAGCTGGTGGCGGACGGGGTGCAACTGGCCCAGCCCATCCCTGTGGGTGAAGTCACCTCGCTGGCCGTGGTCAACCTCACCGAACAGGGCCACCCCGACTACGCCTTCTACCGCGAAGGTGTGGCCGACCGCACCGTGACGGCGCCAGGGCTCGGCGCCGCCTGTGCCGCCCATGGCGGCGCACTGCAGGTGGTCTGCACCGGCGCCCTGGCCCTGGATGCGCGCGATACCGCCATCTACCTGCCCTGGCTGCAGGCCCAGCGCGCGGCCGGCCGCTGCGTGGTGGTGGACGCCAACCTGCGCCCTTCCGTCATGCCCGACCTGCCGGCCTACCGGGCCCAGGTGCATGCGGCCCTGGCCGAGGCGCACCTGATCAAGGCCAGCGACGAAGACCTGGACCACCTGCAGGTGTCCGGCACCGGGCCACTGGCCCGTGCCCGCCACCTGCTTGCCGCCAACCCGCGCGCCCGCCTCATGGCGCTGACGCTGGGCGGCGAGGGTGCCTGGCTGCTTCGGCAGGGAGAGGACGGTGGCCAATGGTTCGCGAAGGAGGCCGAGCCGCTGGCCGTGGTCGATACCGTGGGTGCTGGTGACAGCTTTCTCGCGGGCCTGCTCGCTTACCTGTTGCGCGCGCAGGCGCAGCAGGGCACGCTGGCACCCGTCGGCATGGCAGACTTCATTGCAGCCCTGCCTGCTGCTACCTACCAGCAGGCCCTGCACCATGCCCTGGCCAGCGCCAGCCTGTGCGTACAGGAGCGTGGTTGCGTACCGCCCAGCTGGCAGGCCGCACAGGACTGGGCAGCAGCCCACCCCGTGCGGCAGGGCTGAGGCGCTCAGCGCTCCGTGCGGACCCGGTTCCCCCGGTTGTCCAGCATCTCCAGGATCCACCACTGCACCTGGTCGGCTTCGATGAAGCGCATGTGTGAGGCGATGTCCAGCAGCAGCCCGGCATCCAGGTCGAGCAGGTTCTCTGCGTAGGCCACCAGGTCGTCGGCGCGCTCGATGAACTCGAAGCCGTCGTGGTCGAACTCGAACACCTTGCCGGCCTCGTCGCCCTCCAGCACCATGAGGATGTAGTTGCCCGTGCGCGGGCTCTCGCCGATGGCCGTGCAGTGGTCTATCCATTGCGGCAGGATCTCCGCGCGCTCTTCGTCGTCCAGGTGCTCGATCCAGTCGTTGAAATCGTCGTGCATCACGGCCCATTGGCTCGGGTGCACGATGTGCTTGGCGGCTTCTCCGGTCAGGGCATCCACATAGAACAGAACGCTGCCGAAGGTGCCGTAGAACTCGGCCAGGCGGCCCACGGCGGGCAGGCCGGCGTTGTCGCCGGGCGGGGTCGCCGTGTGGGCAAAGTGCACGGACTTGGTCTGTTGCGGCAGGTGGTTGATCCGCTCGCAGGTGAATTCCCCGCGGTGCGAGGTGACGGCGTGGAAGAGGTCAGGCAGGTGCATGGGAAGGGGCGCAGGTGACAATCCTTGAAGCCTCTATTCTGATGGAGGCATGGACGTGCACGATGACCATGCGATGACCCCGGGTCCCCCTACCCGTGGGCTGCGCGCAGCATGATCGTATAGGGGGCGCCTGTCACGGGCTCCAGGTGCGAGGCCAGGGCGCGGAACCCCATCCGGGCGTAGAAGCTTTCGTTGCGTGCGGAAAACGTCTCCAGGTAGCAAGCCGCGCCTGCCTGGTCTGCCGAGGCCAGCGCGGGCGCCAGCAGCCGGGCGCCGAGCCCCTGGCCCTGGGCGGCAGGGGCGATGCCCAGGATCGACAGGTACCAGGCGCCCGCCAGCTCGGCGCCGCTGGCGCGCGGGCCCATGAAGGCAATGATCCGGTGGTAGTTGTCCATGCCGCGCGGGCCCAGCACGGCCGCTAGCTGCGCCTCCTTGGCGCGTGCGCTGGCCGCTTCGGCTTCAGGTGGACGGGGCAGGCTCCAGATGGCCATGCCCAGGCGCGGATCGTCGGGCGTGTGGCACAGGCCGCCATGCTGCGCCTCGCGCACGGCGCAGTCCAGGTAGTGCTGCAGCACCGCGAGGCGCGCAGCCGCATCGTGCGCGAAATCGATGGTGACGGCCTGGTAGAACGGATCGTCGATCAGCGATGCCGCCAGGGCCGGCGTGGAAGGATGAAGGGGCGGTGTGGACATGGGCGCGGACCTTACCAGACCCGCACGGTGGTGTCCCGCCTCAGGACCCGGGCTGCGCGTAGGCCTCTTCGAAGAAATAGTCCTTCCACGAGGCGGCCTTGTTCTTGAGCACGCCGAGCTTTTCCAGCTCGTCGGCATAGACGAAGGTGCGGTGCGGCGACACGGTGAAATCGTTCTCCGGGTCTTCCACGATCTTGCGCACCAGCTCGGGCGCGAGCTTGGACTTCTGCACGCGGATGAAGATGTCGGCGGCCTTGGCCTTGTCGGCCTTGATGATCTGCGCGGCCTCGACCAGCGCGGCGTAGAACGCCTTGTAGGTCTTGGGGTTCTCGTCGTGGAACTTCTGCGTGGTGTAGAGCACGTTGAACGTGGCCGGCCCACCCAGGATGTCGTAGGAACTGATGAGCTTGCGGACGTTCTTGTTGGCGGCCAGGGCCTGGTAGTAGAACGGCGCGCTCGAGAAGTGCGTGTTGATCTCGGTGGCACCCGCGATCAGCGCGGCCGTGGCCTCCGGGTGCGGCAGGCTCACCGAGATCTTGTCGAAGCGCTTGAAGTCGTCCTTGCCGAACACGCGCGCCGTCTCGATCTGCAGCGTGCGCGACTGGAAGCCCACGCCCGCAGCTGGCACAGCAATGCGGTCCTTCTCGCCCAGGTCCTTCAAGGTCTTGACCGTGGGGCTGTTGGTCAGCAGGTAGTTGGGCAGCGAGCCCAGCGCCGCCACGGCCTTCACATTCTGCTTGCCGCGCGTGCGGTCCCACAGCGTGAGCATGGGCGGCACGCCGGCGGACACCACGTCCAGCGACCCGGCCAGCAGCGCCTCGTTCATGCCCGTGGCGCCCGAGATGGCGGCCCACTCCACCTGCACATCCAGGCCCTGCTGCTTGCCATGCTTTTCGATGAGCTGCTGGTCGCGCACCACGTCCAGGATCAGGTAACCGATGCCGAACTGCTGCGCAATGCTGATCTTGCCCTCGGCCTGCGCGGCCAGGGGCGCCAGGCCGAGCAGAGTGGCGGCTGCCAGCGCGAGGGTGCGCCGGACCAGCGAAGGCCGGGTGCGCTGTGCGGCTTGCCGTGCCTGCGTGTTCGTTGCCCGTGCCACCAGGCCTGTGTCTTGTTCCTTGCCCCATCCTGCCATGTCGTTTCCCTGTTCAGTCGTTCGTTCGTTGGTCCAAGCGGCAGACTCTAGGGCCGAGCCGGGTGTGCGGGAACGAATGAATCGTGCATACCTAACAACCAATTCATCTATGCAAGCCGCCGCACCGCAGGGTGCGCCGGCCGCGCCAGGCCCAGGTGCTCGCGCAGCGTGCGGCCCTGGTACTCGGTGCGGAACAGGCCGCGGCGCTGCAGCTCGGGGATCACCAGCTCGGCAAAGTCCTTGAGGCCGTGCGGCAGGGTGGGTGCCAGCACGTTGAAGCCATCGGCCGCGCCGGTGGTGAACCAGTGCTCGAGCTGGTCGGCAATGGATTCGGGCGTGCCGACGATGGTCCAGTGCCCGCGCGCGCCGGCCACCTTCTCGTAGAGCTGGCGGATGGACAGGTTCTCGCGCCGGGCCATGCCCTCGAAGAGTTCCTGGCGGCTCCGCCAGCCCTCGGTCACCGGCAGGTCGTTCGGAAACGGTCCGTCGATGTCGTAGCCCGACAGGTCCACATTGCCCAGGAAGGTGGAGAGCAGGCCCACGCCCAGCACCGGGTCGATCAGGCCCTGCAACTGATCGAACTTGTCCTGCGCCTCCTGCTGCGTGCGCCCGACGAAGGGCGAGATGCCGGGCAGGATCTTGAGCTGCTCGGGCGTGCGGCCATGGGCGGGCAGCCGTGCCTTGAGGCCGCTGTAGAAGGCCCGTGCCTCGGCCGCACTCTGCTGCGCGGTGAACACCACCTCGGCCGTGGCGGCGGCCAGGTCCTGCCCATCGCCCGAGGAGCCGGCTTGCACCAGTACCGGGTAGCCCTGGGGCGCGCGCGGCGTCTGCAGGCCGCCGTGCACCTTGTAGTGCTCGCCCGTGTGGGCCACGCGGTGCAAGCGGGCCGGGTCGAAGAAGCGGTTGGCCGCCTTGTCGTGGATGAAGGCCTCGTCCTCCCAGGTGTCCCACAGGCCCTTGACGATCTTCACGTACTCGTGCGCCCGGGCATAGCGGTGCGCATGCGCGAGCTGCTGCTCCAGTCCGAAGGCGCGCGCCTCGAAATCGCTGCCCGAGGTGACCAGGTTCCAGCCGCTGCGCCCGCCGCTCACCTGGTCCAGTGACGCGTACTTGCGCGCCAGGTGGTAGGGCGGCAGGTAGGTGGAAGACACCGTGGCCACCAGGCCGATGTGCGTGGTGGACTGCGACAGCGCCGCCAGGCTGATGAGCGGATCGAGCGGATACCACAGGGCGTTCTTGGCCACCACCTCGTCCGGCGGGCCGGGCAGGCCCACGTTGTCGGCGAAGAAGATGGCGTCGAACTTGGCGGCCTCGGCGATGCGCGTCCATTCCTTGAGCGACTCGATGCGGCCGGCCGCAGCCGGGTCCACGTCGGGGTGGCGCCAGGCGGCCAGGTGGTGGCCTACGCCAAAGAAGAAGGCACCGAGGTGCATCTGGGGACGGGGAGTGGTCATGGTGGGCAGTGGAGCAACGACCGCGCCCGCCACCCCCTGGAAGGGAGTGCGGGCGCAGACTGGAACGAGGGCGTGGCGGGTGCCGCCGCCGCCTCAGAGTTTGGCGATGGAGACTTCGGTCGACTTGACCAGGGCCACCACCTCCGAGCCCACCACGAGCGAGAGCTCATCGACCGAGCGTGTGGTGATGACGGAGGTGACGATGCCGTAAGGCGTCTCGACGTCGACCTCGGAGACGACGGAGCCGCGGATGATCTCGCGGATCTTGCCGCGGAACTGGTTGCGGACGTTGATGGCCTTGATGCTGGATGACATGGGGTGTGCCTTGTGGGTCAAAGGGGTGGAGGTAGGTTGCGCCAGGGCGTGCGCCGCAAGGGGCCGCTCACCATGAATGCGCCAGAAGAGGGCGGGGCAAGGAGGCCGCCAGGGAGGCGCGTGCCGCCTGCGCTGCAGCCGCCACCTGGGCCTCTGTGCGCCGCAGCACCCGCGTGCGCACATGGCCGTGCGGCGCGCGGCGTGCCAGTGCCGCGGGGGAGTCTGGTGCCACGCCCCAGGCCTGCGCCGTCAGGGCCAGCACGCGGCGTGCCTGCGCTGCGGGTGATGCCGGTGGAAGAAGAGCGTCGTCGCGGGCCATGGCGAGGGGTCTGGATTCAGGCGCGGGCCGCCGTGCCCGGGCTGCCTGGCTGCACCGGCTGTGCCTGGGCGGAGGTGGCGACCAGAAAGCCCGCGATCAGCGCGACCGCGCACACCACGAGCGCACTGATGGCCAGGTTGCGCAGCGCCTTCCAGAAGGCGCCGTCGGGCGGACTGAGGTCGATGTCTTCGGTGGTCACGGGCAGCATGGCGCAGGCTCCAGGTTCGTCGTCGTCGCAGGCAAGCGGTGTGGCGCGATTGTCGGAAGCGGGTGGCCGCAATGGAACGACTTTTGCGTCAGTTGCATATAGCCAAATCAACCGAGTGAGCGCGGGGGGCGTGGGGGCTCAGGCGCTTACGGGCAGCGGTGCCTGCGTGGGCACCCTGGTGCGGCGCGCATCGATGCTCCAGGGCCCTGCGCCAGCGGCCGCGATGTACAGGAACACGAAGGAGAACAGCACGGCGGCCTCGCCCTGGTTGAGCGAAGGCGCCAGCACATGTCCCTTGGTGGCATGGCCGATGAAGTAGGCGAATGCCGTGAGGCCCGAGAGCACGAAGGCCGTGGGCCGCGTGAACAGGCCCACGAGCAGCAGCACCCCGCCCACCAGCTCCAGGATGCCGGCCAGGCCGAGCAGGGAGACGATCTGCAGGTTGTCGAAGTACGCAACGTGCGGAAAGCCCAGCAGCTTGGCCGAGCCGTGCTGGATGAGCAGGAAGGCCGAGATGATGCGCAGCACGGACAGCGCACGGGGCGCCAGGAGTTCGGGGTGGCGAAGCAGTGACATGGTGAAGTCCTTGCGTTGGGAGGAGAGACGAAGGGGCCGGCGCCTGGTTCCCCTGTTGGCACCGACCCGTGTCATTCTGCGCAGGCAGGCCAGCGCCTCCAACGAAGGAATGCGAGTTTGCAGATGCGGTTTTTGTTGGCCGCTATGCCGCTCCTTCCTCGCTCCTCCCTCGCCCCTCCCGGTCTGCGGACGGCGCCCGTCAGTGCGCCGCCGCCAGGGCCGGCAGAAACTCCACCCCCGTCCTCTTCACCAGCTCCTGGTAGCTGATGGGCGGGCCTGCCCGCTCGCCCGCGCGGTTGGCCTGCCAGTGCGCCCAGGCGCGCTGCGTGCTGGCGTCGTACACCAGCTTGAACAGGTAGGCCGGCACGCGCACCCGGTTGCCACCGATGGTGGGACTCTCGGCGGTGAAGACCGGGCCGGTGATCACGTACACGTCGCCCCGGGCACGCAGCACATAGCGCCGCGTGTCCTGCTCGATGCGGGCCCAGGGGCCGCCGTTCTGCTTGGGGTCCTGCGGCACCATGTTGGCCAGCGAGAAGCTCTGCGCCATGGCCGTGGGGGTGGACATGTCCGCCGCCGGTGCCATGTGCCCGCGGCTGTAGCCCGAGCGCTTGTAGTCGTCGAGCTCGGCGCGTTCGCCGCGGGGCAGGCGGGCGTCGGCAAAGAACTTGTCGGCGCGTTTTTCGTCCGCGCCCTCCAGCACCTGGCGGTTCAGGCGCTGGGCCACGTAGACCGGTGTGCGCGTCTCGCCGCTGTGCAGCACGGCAAAGGCCTCATAGCACAGCTCGCGCTGCAAGGCGCGGCGCGGCGCGGGCGGCGGCTTGCCGCCCGCGAAAAACTGCGGGCAATGCCCGAAGCCCGTGGGCTGCGTGCTGCGCAGGCCGGGGATGCTGTCGAGAAAGGTGGAGGGAGTGCGGGCGAGGGAAGGGGCGACGGCGCCAAGGACCAGCGCCAGGGCCGTGGCCCCACGCGCGGCGCGGGGCCAGGAAAAAAGCAGATTCAAAACAGGGTGTCAAAGCAGCGAAAAGGGCGCTGATTGGACCACCGTGGCGGGCCTGTTTTGGCCTTGCGGGCCGTAATGTTGAAAGGTTTTTCTGTCGCTTGCAGGGCTTACGTTTGGAGGCAGGACAGCAGGCCCGTCAAAGCTCTTTCGCGTAGACGATGAAGCCGTGGTGTTTGGCCACCTTGTCGTACAGCGCGCGACCTGCCGCATTGCCCTCCTGCGTCTGCCAGTACACGCGCGACGAGCCGGCCGAACGGGCCTGTTCGTACACGGCGTCGATCAGCAGGCGGCCGACGCCACGCCCGCGCGCGGCCTCGCGGGTGAACAGGTCGCTCAGGTAGCAGACCGGTTCGATGCGCGTCATGCTGCGGTGGTACAGGTAGTGGGTCAGGCCCAGCAGGGCGCCGCTGCTGGCTTCCTCTTCGGCCACCAGGCAGTGCACCGGCTCGGAGGGGTCGAGCAAGCGCTGCCAGGTGTTCGCTGTGATGTGCTCGGGCAGGGCGGTGGCGCCAAAGCGGCCGTAGAAGGCGTTGTAGCCGTCCCAGAGCGGGCGCCATGCAGCGTAGTCACTCGCCGTGACGGGGCGGACGTTCACTGGGGTCGCCATGCGAGGTGCTCCAGTCAGCGGTTGAGCACGCGCCCGGGGTTCATGATGCCCTGTGGGTCCAGCGCCTGCTTGACGGCGCGCATCATCGACAGCGCCACGGGCGACTGGTACTTTTCGAGCTTGTCGGCCTTGAGCTCGCCGATGCCGTGCTCGGCCGAGAAGGAGCCGCCGAACTCGGCCACCGCGTCGTACACCAACTGGTGCACATGCTCTTCGTGGTCGCGCAGGAAGGCCTTGGGATCGCCTTCCACGGGCGCCTGCACGTTGTAGTGCAGGTTGCCGTCGCCCAGGTGGCCGAAGTTGACCAGGCGCACGCCCGGGATCTCGCGGCGCAGCACGGCGTCGGTGTGGGCCACGAAGGCAGGGATGCGCGAGATCTGGATCGAGATGTCGTGCTTGATGTTCAGGCCCTCTTCGGCCTGCGCCAGCGGGATGTTCTCGCGGATGTGCCACAGCTGCTGGGCCTGCGCGAGGTTCTCGGCGACCACGGCGTCGGTCACGCAGCTGGCCTCGAACGCCGTCTCCAGCAGTGCCTCGAAGCGGCCGCGGGCGTGCTCTTCGGATTCGCTGTCGGAGTTTTCGAGCAGCACGCACCAGGGCGCGTTCTCGTCACCCAGGAAGGGCACGCGCAGCTGTGGCATGTGCTTGCCCACCAGGCTCAGCGCAAACTGGCCCATGACCTCGAAGCCCGTGAGGCCCGCACCCAGGTGCTTGTGCGCCAGGCCCAGCAGGGCCACGGCGTGCTCCATGGAGGGCACGGCCGCCCAGGCCGTGAGGCGTGCGGCGGGCTCGGGGTAAAGCTTGAGCGTGGCGGCGGTGATGATGCCCAGCGTGCCTTCGCTGCCGATGAACAGGTCGCGCAGGTCGTAGCCGGTGTTGTCCTTGCGCAGGCCCTTGAGGCCGTCCCAGACCTCGCCCTGGGCGGTGACGACTTCCAGGCCCAGGCACAGGTCGCGCGCATTGCCGTAGCGCACCACCTGCGTGCCGCCGGCATTGGTGCCCAGGTTGCCACCGATGGTGCAGCTGCCCTCGGCCGCGAGCGACAGGGGGAACAACACGCCCGCGTTCTGCGCCACGTCCTGCAGGTTCTGCAGGATGCAGCCGGCCTCCACCGTCATGGTGAGGTTGTCGGTGTCGACGCTGCGCACGGCGTTCATGCGCGTGAGGCTCAGCACGATCTGCGTGCCGCTGTCGTCGGGCGTGGAGCCCACCGCCAAGCCGGTGTTGCCACCCTGCGGCACGATGGCCGTGCCGGCCGCGGCGCAGGCCTTGACCACGGCGGCCACTTCCTGCGTGCTGGCGGGGCGCACCACGGCCAGGGCCTTGCCGCGCACGCGACGGCGCCAGTCCTGCTCCCAGGCGGTCAGGTCGCCGTCGGTCAGCACATGGGCCGGGCCGACCAGGGTGCGCAGGGTGTCGAGGAGGGTGGTGGTCATGTCGTTGGCCTTTCGTCTACAGCGGTCAGGGCTGCTGCCGGGGCGGGCGCCAGGGCATTGATTGCAGCGTGATGGTGGATTGTCGGGTGGGGCTTGTACCGTGTCAGGTGGCGGGTGAGGACAGCGCCTGCTGCCCTTCCTGTGATTCTCTGGCGGCTGCCATGGCCATGGCCTTGGCGTTGCGCTGGCGCAGCCGCACGTGCAGCGTGCAGGCCGTGAAGAGCACCAGGCACAGCAGCACCTCGGCCCAGGCCAGCCACTGCGAGGGCGGCTTGTCACCCCAGCCGCGCACCACGCCTTCGGTGAAGTACAGCCAGATCACCAGGCTCACCCAGCGGTAGGTGTACATGCGGTTCTTGAGCAGGCCGGCCAGCGGAATGCACAGCGGCAGCGCCTTCAGGGCGATCCACGAGCCACCGGGGCGCACGGGGGCCAGCACCAGCTCCCAGGCCAGGCACAGCACGATCAGTGCCATCACGCTGCCCGTGGCGGCCCAGCGGGTGGCAGCGATGGCGTGGTCGGAGACGGGAAGGGGAGCGGTCATCGGTGGTGGTGCAGCAGTGGCAGTCGGTGGATGGTGGCGCAGAGGCTCAAAAACGTTCGGAGGGTCCGGGTGCGATGGGCGGGCTTGGTGGGCAATCCCTTGTCATTGTGCTTGCGGCCCGCCGCGTACTTGGGCCCACAATGCGCGGTGTATGTCGCCTGCCCGCATTCATTGCGATGCAGCGTTTTCGCACCCCCTGTGGCCCCTTTCCGGGCCTAGGATCATATCGGCCATGCCCTTGACCTTGCAGACTGTAGCCTTGCGCATCGAAGCGCTGATCACGCAGCTGTCGCATTTCCCCTGGAAAACGACGGCCCTGACCCTGCGCGAGCGCTTTCGCGAGGACCACCTGGGCCTGACAGCCAGCAGCCTGACCTTCACGACCACGCTGGCGCTGGTGCCTTTCTTCGTGGTGGCGCTGGCGGTGTTCACCGCGTTCCCCATCTTCGGCAAGGTGCAGGACGTGCTGCAGCGCTGGCTGGTCGACAGCCTGGTGCCCGACAGCATCTCGCGCCAGGTGCTGGGCTACCTCACCCAGTTCGCGGCCAAGGCCAGCAGCCTGGGGGTGGCGGGCTTCAGCATCCTGCTGGCCACGGCGCTGGCCCTGATCCTCACCATGGACCGCACGCTCAACGACATCTGGCGCGTGCGCCGCCTGCGCCCCCTGGGCCAGCGCGTGCTGATCTACTGGGCCGTGATCACCCTGGGCCCGCTGCTGCTGGGCGTGAGCCTGGCCGTCACCTCGTACGTCATGTCGGCATCGGGCGGGCTGGTGAAGGCGCTGCCCAGCGGCGTGCAGCTGCTGTTCGATTCGATCCAGTTCTTCGTGCTGGCCGGCTGCATGGCGGCGCTGTACCACTACGTGCCCAACACCCCCGTGAAATGGCGCCACGCCTGGGCCGGCGGCCTGTTCGTGTCGGTCTGCATCGAGCTGGCCAAGCGGGTGCTGGCGATCTACCTGAGCAATGTGCCGACCTATTCGGTGGTGTACGGCGCGTTCGCCACCCTGCCCATCCTGCTGGTCTGGATCTATGTGGCCTGGGTCATCGTGCTGCTGGGTGCGGTGGTGACCGCCTACCTGCCCAGCCTGCTGGCCGGCGTGGCCCGGCGGGGCACCGTGGCGGGCTGGAACTTCCAGCTCGCGGTGGAGGTGCTGCAGGAGCTGTACCTGGCGCGGCGCCATGCGCAAAAGGGCTTGCGTGCGAGCGAGCTGGCGCTGTTGCTGCGGCTCGATGTGCTGCAGCTCGAGCCTGTGCTCGATGCGCTGCTGTCTCTCGATTGGGTCGGGCAGATCAACGATGCCACCAGCGACCCCGATGCGGCGGATGTGGCTGAGCCGCGGTACCTGCTGCTGGTGGATCCTTTGGCTACTTCGGCCGAGCCGCTGGTGGAGAAGTTGCTGTTGGAGCGGGTGGAGAGTCTGGGGTCGTTCTGGAGCTGTGCGGGGTTGGAGAGGATGAAGGTGGCGGATTTGCTTCGGGGGGCGGTGCGGGGGTGAGCTTGTTTCGTCGATTGTGGTTGCTGCGTGCTTTGGTTGAGGGCGAAGGCCGGGATGTGCGCCCGGCGGCGCAGTAACTTTCTCTTGCGTCGCCAAGAGAAAGTCACCAAAGAGAAGGCGACCCCGCTGCCCGTGTCCCCCTCGCACTGCGTACGAGGGGGCAGCCTGCGATGCTCGGTCCTGGGGTGTGCCGCAGAACTCACTACGTTCCCCCTGCGGGTGAACTCCGTTCAAACAGCTGCGGCAAGCCAGACAACGATGCGCGTGTCCTTCGGCACGCGCTCACCCCAGGCCCTGCGCTTCTCGGCACGGTCAGAAGGGGTGGGGAGCGGGCTCTACACGGGCCATTGCTTCGCTCGGCTTGTGGTCCTTCGCTGCGCTCGGTTCGCCAGGACGATCGCACCCCAATCGTCGGCAGCGCGCAGCGCGTAACCGACACCCGGCGTAGCTGCGCGGCAGCAGCCGTCCCTGACCCCGCTCCCCACCCCTTCTGGCTGCGCCGAGAAGCGCAGGGCCTGGGGTGGGTGCGTGTGCCGAAGGACACACGCACTTCGTTGTCTAGCTCGTCGCAGCTGTTTGAGCGGAGTTCGAAGAACGCAGCGAGTTCTGCGACGCCACCCCAGGACCGAGCATCGCAGGTTGCCCGCAGCGAAGCGAAGGGACGCAGACTGGGGGTCGCCTTTTCTTGGCCCACCTTCTTTTGGCGACGCAAAAGAAGGTGGGTGCGCCGCCGGGCGCAAATCCCGGCTCCCGCCCTCAATCCAGGCACAAGAGGCGAAAGAAGCGCTGAACTCAACGCGCCAGCGAAGCCGCCGAAGCCGCCGAAGCAGCCGGCGTCGCATCACTGGCCCCAGCCGCCGGTGCCGCGACAGGCGGCGTCACCGTCACCTGCGGCACCCACCGATCCAGCCAATGCGCCCGCCAAGCCGCAAACCCCACCACAACCACTGCAACCAACACGCCCAGAGCCACCCACACAGGGCTTTGGGACTCCGCAAACGGATCATCGAGCATGCGCCGTGCATTGGCCGGCACCTTGGCCACCTGCGACAGGGAACCGCCCAACCGCGTGTTCACCCGCATGCGCCCATTGATCGCCCAGCCACTGGCATCCAGGATCGGCCCCAGGCTGCGCTGGCGCAGCTTGAGCCAGGCGATCAGCATGCTCGGCCCCGAGATCGCGAGCACGATGCCGATGAGGGCCAGGGGGATCCACACCCCCAGGTCCACGAACTTGCCGAAGATGCCCACCAGCACCGCGCTGATGCTGCCCAGCGCCACGCCGATGGCCGCCACCGTGCCCACGTCGGTGCGGCGCGGGGTACCGGGCACGGTCACGCTGCTGGCGTTGGTGCCCACCGTCTTGAGATCGGTGCTGGCCAGGGTGCTGGCGGCCGTGCCCAGTGACTTCTGCGCGCGCGCATCGCTGGCCGATGCACGCTTGGCCACCTGCTCCTCGACCATGCGCACGAACTTCTTGTAGGGCGAGAAGAAGGCCTGGCGGATGCTCGTGGGGTTCTCGATGATGCGGGTGATGGTCGCATCCCAGTCCTTGCCATCGCGGTCGTAGAACACGCCATTGCGGCCCACGAAGAGGAAATCCACGTCGCCCGCGGTGAAGGCCGCCACGATGCCCATCTTCTGGCCCTTGCGCGTGCAGTCGCAGTAGGCCAGGTAGGTCTTGGCCAGGCCGGCCAGCTTGGCGTGGCGCGCAGCGTCGGGCACCTGCACCACCAGGTCGCAGCTGCGCGCATCCAGGTACAGGGTGCCGGCCTGGAAGATGGCGCCCCGGCGCTGGTAGAAGGCCGAGAACGAGACAAAATTGTTGAGCAGCTCCAGCAGGTCGCGCTTGAAACGCAGCAGTTTCTCCAGCCCCAGGGCCTGCTCGTTGTGGGCCTGCTCGGCTTCGTCTTCGCCGATCAGGGCCATCACGCGCTGCTCGGCATCACCCGCGAGCAAGGCCTCGCGCACGTCTTCGTCCAGCGTGTCGAGGCGGGTGGCGGGGCGGTCGGCCAGCCATTGCTGGCAGGGGGCCAGCGATTTCTGGATCAGTTGCCATTCGTCCTGCGTGAGGCTTTCGGCGTTGCTGCGCGCCAGCAGGGGCTCCACCGTGCGCTCGCGGAAGTTGCGCAGGGCCTTGGCCCAGGCCGGGTTCACGCCGTGCCGCAGGGGCAGGGTGCCCCCGGGGGTGATGGGGGCCAGGGGCAGGGTGGTGATGGCTGGCGAGGCCAGGCCCAGGTCCTGGCCCGCCATGGCGCTGTAGCCGTCGAGCGAGGGGTTCAGTGCTGTGGCGGCACGCGGGTCGTAGGCGGCCAGGCGGGTGCGGGCAAAGAAGTCCTCCACCTTGGCCGCCACGGCGTTCATGGCCTCGGTGGCGGCCAGCGTGCGGTCGCCCAGGGCCAGGCCGGTGGTGGCGCCGCGCGCCTGGGCGGCCCAGGCCCTGAGCTGCCCAAGTTCTGCAAAGAACGCCTCGGCACGCTGGCGGTCGATGCCGAGCAACTGCTTGTCGGTGGCGGGCGGAATGCTGCCGTGGGTGGTGATGATGTGGGCGATGGCCTCGCGGGCCACGCTGTCGTCCTTGCCCGCGGTGTCCACGGTGATGATGCCGTCGCCGTTGAAACGCATGCCACTGAGCTGCTGGCTGCGTTCGAGCACGTCGGCCAGCGCAATCGCCGTGGCCTCGGGCCGGCCGGCCATGGCCAACAGGCGCCTGGCCTCCGCGGCCAGCGCGGCGCCTTCTTCTGTGCCGTCGTCGATGGCGTTGATCTCCAGCGTGTCGCCAGGGTGTGCCAGCTCGTCCGCGCTGCGCAGCTGCGCGCAGGCCCAGGCGCAGGCCGCCAGCAGTTCGGGCGGGCGGATGCGGCCATCCTTGTCGGTGTCGATCAGGTCCAGCGTGCGCTCGTCGAACTCGATGCCGCGGGTGGGGCAGGCCAGGGCTACCCAGAGTTTCTGGTCCAGCTCGGCCAGGTGGGCGATGTCCTCGCCGCTCTGGATGATGACCTGGTCCACGCCGCCGGCGCGAAAGAACTGCCAGGCATGCTGGGGTGGCGGCTGCTCGGGCTGCAGCGGGGCACGGTGGGTGGGGAGGGCGGTGGCGACGGTCGGCTGCGGCTGCGGGTCCATGCCTTCATTGTCGGCAGCCAGCGCCCTTTGCTGCCCCGGACCCGGGCGAACAGGCCTGTAGGTGATCGCCTACGAGCGCGACACGCTGGCGCCCAGCCAGCGCAGCGGGTTGAAGCCCGTCACCAGCCCTGTGGCCACCAGCACCAGCAGGCCGCCCCAGAGCATGCCCGGGCCCAGGGCCTCGCCCAGGAACAGGTGGCCCCAGGCCACCCCGAACAGCGGGATCATGAAGGCACTGCTCATGGCCGCCACGGGCGAGACCTGGCTGAGCACGCGCAGGTTGAGCCAGTAGGCCAGGCCCGAGGTGACGATGCCCATGACGGCCACGGCGGCCAGGGCCGTGGGCGTGAACCGTGCCTCGGGCAGGCTCCACGCCGCGCCAGGCAGCAGCATGACCAGGGCCGTGCCGTGGATGCCGGCCGCAATCGCCAGCGGCGGCATGCGCGTGGTGGCGCGCTTCATCCAGGGGGTGGAGACGCCGTAGCAGGCCGATGCCGTCATGCACGCCAGGGCGGCAATGATCAGGGCGGGTGTGGGCGTGACCGGGCCCAGCTGCACGATGAGCGCCACGCCGGCAAAGCCGCAGAGGCAGCCCAGCCACTTGCGCGCACTCAGCGTGTCCTCCTTGAGCCAGGCTGCGGCGATCACGCTGAACGGCACGGCCATGGTGTTGAGCAGCGAGCTGTAGCCCGCGGGCAGGTACAGCGCCGCCCAGGAGTACAGCAGGAAGGGGATGGCCACCGTGAGCGCACCGAGCCCGAGCAGCTCGCGCCAGTGGCGCCAGGGCCAGCGCTCGCCGGCCACGCGCATGATGAACATCAGCGTAAGCGTGGCCAGGCCGATGCGCAGCGCGGCCATGACATTGGGCCCGAGCACGGGGCTCGCGACACGGATAAAAAGGAAGGAGGCGCCCCACAGGGCAGACAGCAGCACCAGCTGCAAAAAATGGCGGGTCTTCACCTGGCCATTGTCACGCAGGCGGGCAAAGTCTGCAGTCGCTGCCGACGGGCGCTGTGGCTACTTGCGGACCTCGTCGACCATGGCGCGGAAGTCGTCGATGTCCTCGAAGCTGCGGTACACGCTGGCAAAGCGGATGTAGGCGATCTTGTCGAGCTTTTTGAGCTCGCGCATCACCAGTTCGCCGATGCGGCTGGAGAGCACTTCGCGCTGGCCCAGGTTGAGCAGCTTTTCCTCGATGCGCTCGATGGCGCTGTCGATCTGCGTGGTGCTCACGGGGCGCTTGCGCAGCGCCAGGTTGAACGAGCCGAGCAGCTTGCCGCGCTCGTACTCGATGCGCCGGCCGTCCTTCTTGACGATGGCCGGGAAGTTCACTTCCGGCCGCTCGTAGGTGGTAAAGCGCTTGTCGCAGGCACCGCACTGGCGCCGGCGGCGGATGAAGTCCCCTTCTTCAGACACCCGGGTTTCGACGACCTGCGTTTCCTGGTGGCTGCAAAAAGGGCACTTCATGGCGGGGCGGGATCAGCCGTAGACCGGGAAGCGGGCCGTCAGCGCATTGACCTTGGCGCGCACGGCGGCGATGTTGGCCTCGTCGCGCGGGTTGTCCAGCACGTCGGCGATCAGGTTGGCGGTGATGCGCGCTTCTTCTTCCTTGAAGCCGCGCGTGGTCATTGCCGGGGTGCCGATGCGCACGCCGCTGGTCACCATCGGCTTTTCAGGGTCGTTGGGGATGGCGTTCTTGTTGATGGTCATGTGGGCGGAGCCCAGCACGGCCTCGGCTTCCTTGCCGGTGATGCCCTTGGCGCGCAGGTCGACCAGCATCACGTGGCTTTGCGTGCCGCCGGAGACGATGCGCAGGCCGCGGGCGGTCAGCGTTTCGGCCACGACCTGGGCGTTCTTGATCACCTGCTCCTGGTAGGCCTTGAAGTCGGGTTGCAGTGCTTCCTTGAAGGCCACGGCCTTGGCCGCGATCACGTGCATCAGCGGGCCGCCTTGCAGGCCGGGGAAGATGGCGCTGTTGATGGCCTTCTCGTGCTCGGCCTTCATCAGGATGATGCCGCCGCGCGGGCCGCGCAGGCTCTTGTGCGTGGTGCTGGTGACCACGTCGGCATGGGGCACGGGGTTGGGGTACACGCCCGCGGCGATCAGGCCGGCGTAGTGGGCCATGTCCACCATGAAGATCGCGCCCACGTCCTTGGCCACCTTGGCAAAGCGTGCGAAGTCGATGTGCAGGCTGTAGGCCGAGGCACCGGCGATGATGAGCTTGGGCTTGGTCTCGTGCGCCTTCTTCTCCATGGCGTCGTAGTCCAGCACTTCATTGGCGTCGAGGCCGTAGGAGACCACGTTGAACCACTTGCCCGACATGTTCAGCGGCATGCCATGCGTCAGGTGGCCGCCTTCGGCCAGGCTCATGCCCATGATGGTGTCGCCGGGCTTGAGGAAGGCCAGGAACACGGCCTCGTTGGCCGAGGCACCGCAATGCGGCTGCACGTTGGCGGCATCGGCGCCGAAGATCTTCTTGACGCGGTCGATGGCCAGTTGCTCGGCCACGTCCACGTGCTCGCAGCCACCGTAGTAGCGCTTGCCGGGGTAGCCTTCGGCGTACTTGTTGGTCAGCTGGGTGCCCTGGGCCCACATCACGGCGGGGGAGGCGTAGTTCTCGCTGGCGATCAGCTCGATGTGGTGCTCTTGGCGGGCGTTCTCGGCCGTGATGGCGGCAAAGAGTTCGGGGTCGGCTTGTTCGACAAGAATATTGCGGTCGTACATGGTGTGGCAGTCCTATGAACTTGTGTCCCTTGAAACAAGGGCTGCCCAGGCGAACGGCTGAACGCGGCGGGCATGACACCCGTGCGGCACGCTCCCCAGTGGTTCACAAGAGGCAAGCCCTTGTCGGTTTCCACGTCAGCGGCAACCCGGTTGCGGGGCTGCGCCTATCGCCAGTTGCGTACCTGCGTAGTGTATCCCAGGCAGGGCCGCCGCTCCAGCAGGGCGGCCCGTGGCCGTGCGCTCAGGAGGGCTGCGAGAGCAGGGCCACCTTGTCGCTGCTGCCACCGTTGGCGGGCGAGGCGGAGGCCGGCAGCTTGGCCGAGGCGGGAACCGATTGCACCGGCGCCTGCGTGGACAGGGTCGGGGGCGGGTTGGTCGGCAGGGCGCGACCGCCGGCCACCTGGCGCAGGCGGAAGTGCTCGGCCAGCACCTTGGCGGTGTAGCCGCCGTCGTCGGGCAGGTTGGCAGCGCCCACGTAGTAGCGCAGGCCGCCTTCGAGCGAGCCGGCGCGGGCGATGCATTCCTGCAGCACCTTCACGCCCACGCGCAGGTTGGTCACGGGGTCGAAGGCCGCGAAGTGGCCGCCGAAGTTCTGGTACTTCTCGGTGTGCACGGTCGTCATCACCTGCATCAGGCCCTGGGCTCCGACGGCGCTTTGCGCGAACGGATTGAAGTTCGACTCGATGGCCATGATCGCCAGGATCAGGGTCGGGTCGAGCTTGTTGCGGGCGCCGAGTTCATAGGCCTCGGCCACCAGCACGGCGAGCGGCTCGGGGGCCACGCGGTACTTCTTGCTCAGCCAGAACGCCACGGCTGCCTGTTCCTTGGGCAGGTCCTTGGGGTTGCCGGCGGTGGCGCGCTCGCTCGCTTCGGGTTCGATGGGCATGCCCAGCACAGCGACCTGGCGCGCCTGCAGCCAGTTCATGAGCCTTTCTTCTCCGGCCTGGCGCAGGTCGGGCCGGGCGGTCAATGCGATTACGACGAATGCAACGGTCAGCCCGATGAGGGCGAAGCTGCTGTGGGTGATTTCAAGAAAACCTTCGGTCACATCGGCTGCGAAAGTTCGCACGCCGGAGACGATTTTTCCTGACGCTGTCATAGCTCTTCCTTTCTGGGGCGCTTCCCTGAGGCCCTGCCACCACGGGTGGTTGGCAGGATCAGGCGTATCACCTGGATTGGTACGCCATCAATTTCAGGGCCTGCAAAAAGCAAGAAAGGCCGTGAGTTGACTTAGCCGGGTTCGGCAGCGGGTTGGGGTTTTTACTAGCCATTTTTGAGGCTGGCGGATTCTAGGAGGTCACCAAATACCTAGTCAATACTAACAAAATCAATCGTTAGATTAAAATGGAATGAAAAATCTGTTAGAAAACACAGGGTTTTGCTGTTTTTCGCCCGAAGCGGCGGCCCGGCCGATCACAGGCCGGTGACGTCCATGTGTCAAATTCAATCGGCTTTTACCGCGCCATTGCAAAACCGGGTTGAGGTTGGCTGCCGACTTTGGTAAGGTTCAGCTGCCTGTTGATTTCAGGCATCGCCAGACGAAGCGAACTCTCCCACCGATGGGCATTCAGTGCCGCGGTGCAGCAGATGAAACTTCCACGGCACCCCCTGGAGGCAATACCTTGCCTCCTCGCATGGTGGACCTTCATCTCCGCCTTGCGAAACGATGGCAAAGACCGTTGTGTCAGCCGTCAAGCCCGGGAGACTGTCCACTTCGGAAAGTCCCCCGGGCTTTCTCGTTTGTGGGCGGGCGCCTGGCTTCGTGCCGTGGTTCCAGCGCGGGCGCGCAGGCCTTTGCAGGCGCCTGCGCAGTGTCTGCCAGCGGGCCCCAATGGTCCGGCATTGAACTGCCTCAAGGCATTGAATGGGCCCTTGCCGCATATATATAGATAATGGGGGCAATTCCCAGAGTGGGCACAGGCCCCCCTGAGACACCGCAACCCTGCGAAGCAGGGTGCAGATGCCCGCGCACCGGGTGGCCCTGGACAGAGGACTCCCCAGAGGATTCATGGCCAGGACGGCTGGTGGCCCGCCTGCACGAACCCGGTGAAAATAGCCCGTTTTCTGCCATGTACCTGCTTTGGGTCGGCGCGAGCCCCGGTGGCCTTGCGCGTCCGCCCGGATGCAGGGATGGCCGTTCGTAATCCATTGGATCCATGTTTCCATTTTTTTCCCGCAACAAAATGTCCGACGCACCTGAAGTGAATCCGGCCCCGGCCAAGACCCAAGAGGCGCATCCCCTGGATGCACTGACCGGCGGCGCCTTCTCTGCCGCCACCTCGGGCGAGCGCGCCTCCCGCATCCGCGACTGGCTGGCCACGCAGCCGGCGCAAGAGCAATTGCAGGAAGTGTTCAAGGAGCTGAGCGGCCGCGACAAGGGCGCCGCCCGTGCCGTGCGCGAACGTCTCGACGAGATCCGCCGTGCCAAAGGCCAGGAAGCCATTGCCGCCGAATGGGCCGAAAAGGCCCAGGCCCTGCTGGCTGCGCCCAAGCTCAACATCGCCGATGCCCTGGCATGGCAGCGCGACGCGGCCAAGGCCGGTGCGCCGCTGTCGCGCGAGCCGCTGTCCCTGCTCAAGGTGCAGGTCGCCGACCGGGTGAAGGTCATCGAAGACCTGCAGCACCGCGTGCAGGTGCAGCGCGAGGCCGCCGTGCTGCTTGCGCAGCGCATCGAAGTGCTCTCCACCAAGCCCTGGCGCGACGCGCATGCGGCGCTGGAGCTGCTGCGCGCCGACGTGGCCCGCTGGCAGGAACAGGCCCAGGAGCTGACCGGTGATGCCAGCTGGGCCAGTGTGGAGGCGCGCTTCCCGCCGCTGCTCGATGCCTCGCGCACGCAGCTGCTGGTGGTGTGGGACGCCTTCCAGCCAGCCGTGGCCCAGGCCGCGGCGGCCGCGGAAGACGCCAATGCCCCCCTGCCTCCCGTGCCCGTGTGGGCTGACGAACTGCGCGTGGCCCGTGGCCTGCCCACCGAGGCGGCCGCCGCCGCAGCGGCTGCACCGGGTGCTGCGGCCAAGCCGGCCCGCGCGCCGAACAAGCCCAAGGTCGACCCCGAAGTGCGCGACAAGGCTGTGCAGGCCGTGCGCGACGCCCTGGTGGTGCTCGAGAAGGAAACCGCCGAAGGCCATGGCAAGGCCAGCGCCGGCGCTGCCGCCGCGCTGCGCGCCGTGCTCAAGAACCACGGCAAGCACATCGATGCCGCGCTGGAGCAGCAGGTGCACACCGCCCTGGTGGCTGCCGGCGAGCTCGAAGGCTGGCAGCGCTGGGGCGCCGACCAGGTGCGCGAGGACCTTGTGGCCAAGGCCGAAGGCCTGCTCAACCGCCCCGAGGGCCAGGCCCTGGGTGGCCGCAAGATGCAGGAAACCCTGCGCGCGCTGCGCGAGCAATGGAAGCAGTCCGACCAGGGCGGTGCGCCCAACCACGGCCTGTGGAAGAAATTCGACGAGGCCTGCAATGCCGCGCACAAGGTCGTGGAGGCCTGGCTCGACAAGATCCGCGCCGATGCCGCCGAGCACAAGGCCCAGCGCCTGGCGCTGATCGAAGAGGTCAAGGCCTGGACGCAGGAGCATGCCACCTCGGGCGACTGGAAGGCCATCAACCGTGCGCTGTACCAGTTTGGTGACCGCTGGCGCGAAGGCGGCCATGTGGGCGAGAAGATCTTTGCCGAGCTGCAGCCGCTGTGGAAGCAGGCCATCGCCGGCGCTGCGGCCCCGCTCGAAGCCGCCCAGAAGGACAGCCTGGCCCGCCGCCACGCGATGATCGACGAGGCCGTGGCCCTGGGTGCTGCGCCTGCGCTGCGCATCGACGCCGTCAAGGCGCTGCAGCAGCGCTGGCAGGCCGAGGCACAGACCGTGCCACTGGACCGCAAGCACGAGCAGAAGCTGTGGGACGCGTTCCGCAAGCCCATCGACGAAGCCTTCAACCGCAAGTCGGCCGACCGCGAAAAGGCCGTGACCGAGCTGAGCGCGCGCGACCGCGTGGTGCTCGATGCCTCCAAGGCCCTGGAAGCCGCCAACGCCACCGGCGATGCGCAGCAGATCCGCGCTGCCGTGCAGGCGCTCGAAGCTGCTCTGCGCGGCCAGGCCCAGGCCGCCGAGGCGGCTGCCTCCGCGCAGAAGAGCGAGCAAAGTGCTGCCGCGTCGGTGGCGCAGGCCGATGAGGCCGCCCCTGCAGCCGGCGATGGCGAGGCGCCCGCGGCCGAAGAAGGTGGCGAAGCGGCTGCTGCTCCGGCAGCACCGCCCAAGCCTGCCCGCCCCGTGGTGGCCGTGCGTGGCGACGACCGCCCCGGCATGAAGAAGGATGCGCCTGCGGCCCCAGGCCGTGGTGGACGCCCTGGCGAGCGCCGCGATGGCGGCCGCGGTGATGCAGCAGGCCGTGGCGGCCCGCGCGATGGCCGTCCTGGCGATCGCGGTGCAGACCGTGGCGGTGACCGCGGTGGCCGCTTCGGTGACCGCCCAGCCTATGAAGACCGTGGCCCGCGCCTGGGTGACACGGCCTTCCGCGCCCAGCGCGACGCCATGGAGCATGCCCAGCTGGCGCTCAAGAAGCTGGCGGCGCAGGCCCATGGCGAGGCGCTCACGCAACTGCTGTCGGCCTGGGAAAAGCGCGATGCGGCGCAGGTGCCGAGCACGCAGGACCTGGGTGGCCGCGTGACGCCGGCCGTGCGCACGGCCTGGACGCAGGCCCTGACGGCCGCGCCCAAGGGCGATGCCGCCGAAGCCCTGCTGCGCCTGGAGATGGCGGCCGAGGTTCCTACACCGGCCGAGCACATCTCTGCACGCCGCCTGCTGCAACTGCAACTGCTCACGCGCCGCAATGACCCGGCACCCGACCAGACCTGGGGCCAGGATGCCGCCCGCGTGCTGGCCAGCGCCAGCGATGCGGCCACGGCCCGCCGTCTGCAAAACGTGCTGAAGAACCTGCTGCGCAAGTAGCAAGCAAGAGGGTGCGGGGCTGCGGCCCCGTGCGCTTGCATGGCGCGCCTTCGCGTGCATGCCTTCGGGCATGGCTGCGAAGGCGCGTTGTTTTTGGTGGGTGCTGCGACAGAGCGGCTGGGTGCAGGGCCCGAGCCTTGGCGGGGGAGGGGCCTCAAGTCGCGCCGCAAAACAAAAAAGCCGTTGCGAATGCAACGGCTTTTTATGTGTTTGGTGCCCAGGAGAGGACTCGAACCTCCACGATGTTACTCGCTAGTACCTGAAACTAGTGCGTCTACCAATTCCGCCACCTGGGCTTTCAGATCAGATTTGAATTATAGAACGTTTTTTGGGGCCGCCAGGAAAGTTGCCCACTTTTTTGAAAATAGTTGGTGGCTTGCGCTGTGCCGCGAGCGGTTGCAGTGGGGTGCCGGAGGGTGCTCGTGCCGCACGTGAGCGCGAAGAGGTCACATGATTGCCGCGGTTGCGTTCCTTGTGCCACCTCGCGGCGACGATGCCGCAAGGGGCAGGGCGGAAAATAAAAAAGCCGCTGTGGGTACAGCGGCTTCGATATTTTGAAAACCATCACCGGTTCTCGTTAAACTTGGTGCCCAGGAGAGGACTCGAACCTCCACGATGTTACTCGCTAGTACCTGAAACTAGTGCGTCTACCAATTCCGCCACCTGGGCATTTCAGGAAAGACTCAGATTGTATATCAAAAAATCCACCCCCGGCGCTACCGCTGCACATTTGTCGGACGAAATTGAAGGAAGCGTGCAGGGGCACCGTGATGGCCATGGTTTCGTCGTGCGTGATGACGGCGAAGGCGACATCTACATCCCCCCCAACGAGATGCGTGCCGTGCTGCACAAGGACCGCGTGCGCGTGCGCATCGTGCGCCAGGACCGCCGCGGCCGTCCCGAAGGCCGCGTGGTCGAGATCATCGAGCGCCCGCCCCAGCCCATCATCGGCCGCCTGCTGCAGGAAAGCGGCGTGTGGCTGGTCGCACCCGAAGACAAGCGCTATGGCCAGGATGTATTGATCCCCAAGGGCGCCACTGGCGCCGCCAAGCCCGGCCAGGTGGTGGTGGTCGAACTGACCGAACCGCCGGCCCTGTTCGGCCAGCCCGTGGGCCGCATCACCGAAGTGCTCGGCGAGGTCGATGACCCGGGCATGGAGATCGAGATCGCGGTGCGCAAGTACGGCGTGCCGCACGAGTTCTCGGCCGAGTGCCTGGCCCAGGCCAAGGAGCTGCCCGACAAGGTGCGCGCGCAGGACAAGAAGCGCCGCGTCGACCTGACCGACGTGCCCCTGGTCACCATCGACGGCGAGGACGCGCGCGACTTCGACGATGCCGTGTACTGCGAGCCTGCGCGCGTGGGCCGCGGCAAGGGCTGGCGCCTGCTGGTGGCCATCGCCGACGTGAGCAACTATGTGGAGACCGGCAGCGCCATCGACATCGATGCGTACGACCGCGCCACCAGCGTGTACTTCCCGCGCCGCGTGATCCCCATGCTGCCCGAGAAGCTGTCCAACGGCCTGTGCTCGCTCAACCCCGATGTCGAGCGCCTGTGCATGGTCTGCGACATGCTGGTCAACGCCAAGGGCGAGGTGCATGCCTACCAGTTCTACCCGGCCGTGATGCACAGCCATGCCCGCTTCACCTACACCGAGGTGGCGGCCATCCTGGCCAACACGCGCGGGCCCGAGGCCAGCAAGCGCAAGGAGCGGATCCCCGACCTGCTCAACCTGCATGACGTGTACCGTGCGCTGCTGGTGGCACGCCGCCAGCGCGGCGCGGTGGACTTCGAGACCACCGAGACGCAGATCATCTGCGACGAGAACGGCCGCATCGAGAAGATCGTGCCGCGCACCCGCAACGATGCGCACAAGCTGATCGAGGAGGCCATGCTGGCCGCCAACGTCTGCAGCGCCGATTTCATCGCCCAGGGCGGCCAGCCCGGCCTGTTCCGCGTGCACGAAGGCCCCACGCCAGAGAAGCAGGAGATCCTGCGCAACTACCTCAAGGCCATGGCCGTGGGCATGACCATCGGCGACGATCCCAAGCCCTCGGAGTTCCAGGCCATCGCCGAGGCCACCAAGGACCGGCCCGACGCCCAGCAGATCCACGCCATGCTGCTGCGCTCCATGCAGCAGGCCATCTACACGCCCGTCAACAGCGGCCACTTCGGCCTGGCATTCGAGGCGTATACCCACTTCACCAGCCCCATCCGGCGCTACCCCGACCTGCTGGTGCACCGCGTGATCAAGGCCATCCTGGGCAAGACGCAGTACAAGCTGCCTTCGCTGCCCACGCCGGGCGAGGCCCATGCCAAGCTGGCCAAGCGCCTGGCCTCGCGCGTCGCCGCGCCCGGCATGAAGCCGCGCAAGGACGTGAAGCCCCCGAGCCGCGAGGTCCAGGCCTGGGAGGCCGCGGGCCTGCACTGCAGCGCCAACGAACGCCGCGCCGACGAGGCCAGCCGCGACGTGGAGGCCTGGCTCAAGTGCAAGTACATGCGCGAGCACCTGGGCGAGGAGTACAGCGGCGTGGTCAGCGCGGCGACGAGCTTCGGCATCTTCGTCACGCTCGATGCCATGTACGTCGAAGGCCTGGTGCACATCACCGAACTCGGTGGCGAGTACTACAAGTTCGACGAGGCGCGCCAGGAACTGCGCGGCGAGCGCACCGGCATCCGCTACGCCATCGGCGCACGGGTGCGGGTGCAGGTCAGCCGCGTGGACCTCGACGGCCGCAAGATCGACTTCCGCCTGGTGCGCGAGGGCGAAGAACTCGTGGGCCGCGCGCTCAAGGACAAGGGCGTGTCGCAGGATGGCTCCGGTGGTTCCGGCAAGGGCCCGCGCAAGGGGGGCGGCGGCGGTGGCCGCTCCAAGCCGAAGGCGGCCGATCCCTCGGCCACCGAGATGGCATCGCTCACGCGCGAGCGTGCGGCGCGTTCACCGATCCAGGAGCTCAAGGCCTCGGTGAAGAAGGCTGCTGCCAAGGGCAAGCCCGGCAGCAAGGGGCGCAAGCCGCGCCGCGGCTGAGGCCTGAGGCACTCCGATGAACCGAACAGCCCGCGCCTGCGCGGGCTGTTGTTTTCAGGGCCGTGCGGCGCGCTGGTCCGGGCCCTGCGGCGCGGTCTGCTGCAGGAACGCGAGGTAGCGCTGCGCCGTGTCGGACGGGGCTTCCATCATGGGCAGGTGGCCGATGCCCGGCAGGGGCTCGATGCGTGCCTGGGGCAGCAGCGCGGCCAGGGCCTGGGTGCCCGAGATATCGAACACGCGGTCCTGCTCGCCCCACAGCGCCAGCGCAGGCTGCTGCAGCCCTGCCAGCCGCTGCCCCAGCAGGTAGCGGTCCTTGAGCTGGGCATCCCACAGCCGCGTGTTGGATGCCGCGTTGCGCGCCGCTGCCTGCTCGGTGGCGTGCAGGATGGGGTAGGGCAGGAAGGGGCGCTTTTCGAACACCAGCCCCATCATGGCCTCGAAGGCGGCGGCATCGGGGGCCACCAGCGGGCGCTGCCCGGCATCGATGAGCTGGTCCATGCTGCTGGGCCGGGGCGAGCGCAAACCGTGCGGGGCACCGATGAAGGCCACGCTGGCCACGCGCTCCGGGTGCTCGCGCGCCAGCAGTGCCGCGATGGTGCCGCCCATGGAGTTGCCGGCCAGGTGGGCTTTTTCGATGCCCCAGGCATCCATGAGTGCGACCAGCCGCGCGACGTGGGCCGCGTAGTCGTAGGGCAGGGCTTCGTCGCGCGTGCTCTCGCCAAAGCCGGGCAGGTCCGGCACGACCACGCGGTGGGTGGCGGTGAGCGGGCGTGCAAAATCCGCCCAGTGGTCTTTCTCGGCAAAAATGCCATGCAGCAGGATGACGGGGAGCCGGCCACCGGCCGGCGCAGCGCTGTCGAGGTAGTGCACTTCGTGCCCGGTGATGCGGGTCGTGTGGGCGGCCAGGCCTGACAGCTGGCGGTTGAGTTGCAGCAAGGGCTGTTGGAACAGGGCCGGTGCAGCGTAGTAGAGCGCGGTGGTGGCCAGCACCAGTGCTGCCGCGGTAAAAAGGACAATGCGCTTCAAGAACAGGTCTCCGGTGGGTGGGGATCGATGAAGGCTACCGGGAGCATGGTTTGAAGACTTGCATGTTTGGGCTGCGCCAGTGCACAGCACGCTGACCCTGGGGGGCGACCGGGCCCTGTATGTGGGCGGCTTGCCGCCCACGGGCTGGCATGGCCATGCGGCGCCGGTGCTGTTGATTGGCCTGTCGGGCCGCTTCACCCTGCATTTGGAGGGCGGACGGGTGGAGCGCTGCCACAGCGCCCTGGTCGATGCCGGCGTGCAGCACCTGCTGGACCCCTGCGGCGAGCAGGTGGCGCTGATGTACCTGGAGCCCGACTCGCGCGAGGCGCGCAGCCTGCGCCAGCCCTTTGCCGTGCACGGTGGCGTGATCCTGGACGTGGCCATCCCGGTGCGCTCGCGCAGCGCCATGGACGCCTACCTGCACCACTTCGATCTGCCGTCGCTGCTGCGGCTGCGCTGCGACCCCGGCAGGCCGCTCGATGTGCGCGTGCAGCGCAGCCTGCAGTGGCTGCGCCACCCGGGCGAGGCGCGGCTCGGGCGCGACGGCCTGGCATCGGGCGTGCAGTTGTCGGCATCGCACTTCAACCATTTGTTCCGGGCCGAGATGGGCGTCAGCCTGCGCAGTTACCGGGTGTGGTCGCAGGTGCGCCTGGCGATGGCGGGGCTGGCGACCAGCCCGCGCCTGACCGATGCCGCCCTGCACGGTGCCTTCAGCGACTCGGCCCACTTCAGCCGCATGTTCCGCCAAACCTTCGGCATGACGCCGTCGAGCGTGCTCAAGCCGCTGAAGGAAGTGCGGCTGGTGCCCTGAGCCCCGGCATCCCCTGCTTCTTCAGGGGCCGATGCGCCGGGCCAGGGCACTGGCCGTGAGGGCTTGTCCGGCGGGCCACAGGTCCGCCGCCAGGCCATGGGCGTAGACCGCCTCGCTGGCGGCGCGCAAGGCGCCGGCACCCGCGGCCAGGCGGGCGCCCACCATGCCGGCCAGCACGTCGCCCGTGCCGGCGGTGGCCAGCCGGCCGTTGCCCGTGGGGTTGATGGCGGGCACGCGGTCGGCCGCGCTCACCACCGTGCCCGAGCCCTTGAGCACGGCCACGCAGTTGAACTGGGCGGCCAATTGCTGGGCGGCATCCAGCCGGTCGGCCTGCACCTCGGCGGTGGTCAGGCCCAGCAGGCGTGCGGCCTCCAGCGGGTGCGGGGTGAGCACGGTGGGCTGGCCGTGCTGGCCGCGCGCCACCACCAGGGCGTGCAGCGCGGCATCGCGCGCGATGAGGTTCAGCGCATCGGCATCGAGCACCAGGCGTGCCGCACGCGTGATGACCTCGCGCAGCACGCTGCCCACGGCCTCGCCGCCACCGCAGCCGCAGACCACGGTGAGCTGGTCCAGTTCCAGCGCGCCAAAGCGGCGCAGCATCAGCTCGGGCTGCTGCAGGTCCACCTCCATGTGGCCTGCATCCAGCAGGGCCACCAGCACGCGGCCCGCGCCCTGGTGCAGGGCGGCCGATGCGGCCAGCAGGGCGGCACCCGCCATGCCCATGCCGCGCAGGGCCAGGCCTTCGCCGCCCACCACGGCCACGTCGCCATGGCTGCCCTTGTGGCTGGCATGCGCGCGCGGCGCGGGCAGGGGCGGGCCGGTGAGCCAGGCATTGGGGGGTTCGTGGCCGGGCGCCACGCCCAGGTCGTCGAGCCACACGCTGCCCGCCGCATCGCGCCCGGCTGCGGTGAACAGGCCGGGCTTGAGCGTGAGCAGGCTCAGCGTATGGCGTGGCGAGGGCGTGTGGTGCAGCAGGGCATCGGGCGCCAGGCCCGGGCCGAACTGGCCGGTGTCCGCACCGAGGCCTGAGGGCAGATCCACCGACAGCACCGGTGCCGGGCTGGCCTGCAGTTGCCGCAGGCAGGCCAGCAGGCGTTCGTTGGGGGCGCGCGGTGCTGCGTTCGCTGCCGGGGTGGTGATGCCGATGCCCAGCAGGGCGTCGATGCACAGGTCTGTCCCGGTGAGATCGGTGGGGGCTGCATCGGCCCATCCCACGCCGGCGGCCAGGGCCCGTTCCCACGACTGGCGCGCGTCGGGCGGCGCGGTCTCGGACGTGCCCAGCCAGGTCACCACCACGCGGCGCCCGGCCAGGCGCAGGTGCATGGCGGCCTCCAGGCCGTCGCCGCCGTTGTTGCCCGCGCCGCAGGCGATCCACACCGTGCGCGCATGGGGTGCCAGGGCCTGCGCCAACCGGGCCACGGCCAGGCCGGCGCGCTGCATCAGCGTATGGGGCGGCAGGCCGGCGGCGGCTTCGCGCTCGATGCGGCGCGTGGCGGCGGTGTGGTGCAGGGCATGGGGGTGCCCGGGGGTGATGCGGTGCATGCGCGCATTGTGCGCCGTCAGGGCCGTGGGCGGGTCTGCCTGCGCCGGGGGCGGCCGGGCCCAATGTGTGGCATCGTACGCCTGCTGAGGCCATGGCCGCGCTGGAGGAGCTGGAGGAAACGGCCAGGCTCTGGCGGCTCTCGGGATTCGCCTGCACCCGTCTTGGGTGTGGCGAACTGGCCGGTCTGCAAACTGCATTGGGAGCCCTTTGGTGACGACAACCCTTCCCTTGAGAACCTTTGGCCTGGCGGCACACCGCCTGCACCGCTCGACCGCCGATGGCGGCCTGGCCCGATGGGCCGCGGCGTCGCGGTCGGTGCTGCAGGAGCTCCAGCTGGGCGTTGCCGCCGTGGGAGGATCGGCCGACGCCATCGAGCAACTGGCCCTGGCCGAGCACTTCCCGCGCCTCATGCGCCTGCCTTACGGGCGCGAAGGCGGCGTGATGCGCATGGTCTCGCGCATCGCGGGCGGCGTGCATGCCGAGCAGGAGCTGGCCGGTGCCATCTACCTGCTGGACCCGCTCGACCCCTCGTCCCTGTACCCCGAGGCGCAGGCCCTCAAGCGCCAGTGCATCTCGCATGGCAAGCCCCTGCTGCTGACCGTGGCGGCGGCCGTCGAATGGGTGGCTGTGGAGGCTGCCTTGCAGGCCGGCACCTCGCTGCGCCAGCGTTCGCCGGCCATGGTGCCTTCGATCGGGAAGCAGTCCGTCGCCCTCATCGCGCACGACGCCCTGAAGTCCGCCATGGTGGACTTTGCGCACCGCCATTTCGACCTGCTCTCGCAAACGCAGGAGCGCTTTGCCACCGGCACCACGGGCGGGCGGCTCAACGAGATGGCCTGGTCACGCGGCTGGCCGCGCGAGCGGACGTGGGTGCAGCCCCTGCGCAGCGGTCCGCTGGGCGGCGATGCGCAGATTGCCGAGCTGGTGCTCGACCAGCGCTGCGACAAGGTGCTGTTCTTCGAGGATGTGCATGTCGCGCGCCAGCACGAGGCGGACATCCAGCTGCTGGAGCGCGCGGTCTGCACCAAGAGCTTCGAGGCCGCCTGCTACCACACGCCGGCCATGGCCGATGCCTGGGCCCGCGCCTGGGCCTAGGCCGGCGCTCCCGCCCCGGCGGGGCTTATCCGAATCGCCGCATTCCCAGCCCGTCCAGGTCCACGGCGGGGCTGCGCTGGGCCACCAGGTCGGCAATCGCGCGCGCGCTGCCGCTGGCCAGGGCAAAGCCGCCCGTGCCGTGGCCGGTGTTGAGCCACAGGCCCGGCACGCCGCTGGCGCCGATCACGGGGGCACCGTCGGGCAGCATGGTGCGGGCGCCGCGCCAGGCCTGCACGCCGGTGGACAGCTGTGCACCGCCCGGGAACCAGTCGTTGAGCGTGCGGTACAGGCGTGCCAGCGTGGGTGCATGGTGCTCGGCGTCGGCGCTGCCCAGCTCCGCCCCGCCGGCCACGCGCACGCGCAGGCCCAGGCGGGTGATGCTGATCTGCTGCTGCACATCGACCACGCTGGCCTGCGGGGCGTGCGTGTCCTCGCGCAGCGGTGCGCTGATGGAGTAACCATGCACGGCCGTCATCGGCAGCCGCAGGCCGAAGGCGGGCAGCAGGGTGGCCGAGGCCATGCCGGCACACAGCACCACGGCATCGAAGCGCTGCGGCGTGGCCTCGCCGGCGAGCACCACGCCCGTGGGGCTGGTGGACAGGCGCTCCACACGCGTGCCAAAGGCAAACTGCACGCCACCGGCCTGCGTGCCCTGGCGCAGCAGCTGCGCAAACAGGCGGCAGTTGCCGGCGGCCGCGCCGGGCAGCGAGATGGCGCCGGCCATCGGCGTTTCAGGGCACAGGCCGGGCTCGAGCTTCTGGGCGGCGGCGGCATCGATCTCCTGCACGGCCACGCCGGCATCGCGCAGGCACTGCAAGGCCGGCTGCAGGGCGGTGCGGTCCTGCTCGGTGCGCAGCAGCAGCAGGCGGCCGGGGCTGGCCTCGAAGTCGAGTTCGTGCTCGGAGGCGATCTGCAGCGTGCGTTCCAGGCTGTACTGCGCCAGCCGCTCGAGGGCGGTGGCCGGGCCGGGGCCGCGCCTGGCCAGGCGTTTCCATTGCCATAGCCAGGAGACGTCGGCGCGGCCGAAGCCCGGGCCCAGGCGCACCGTGGACTGCGCCCCCAGCAGGCGTGGGGCGGGCGCCATGCCCGGCAGGGACCAGGGGGTGGGCAGCACGGGGGCCAGCAGGCCGGCGGCGGCGAAACTGGCGTCCTCGGCAGCGGCGTTGCGCTGCTCGAGGACGGTGACCTCATGGCCGTCGCGGGCCAGTTCGTAAGCAGTGGTGACGCCGATGATGCCGGCGCCCACGATGGCAATCTTCATGGGTGGGAGTATGGGTTGCGTTGGCCGGTTTCCGGCGAACGCCGGTCGCTATTTTTCTTGTAGTGCTTTTTCGATCTGCAGGCTGGCGTTGAGAACGCCGTCGTCGCGCATCGCTCCCTGCCAGACCATCAGGCCGACCGGGAGTTCCCCCTGCACGTGGCAGGGCAGCGACAGTGCGCAGCCGTCCAGCAGGTTCACCAGGCTGGTGTTGCGCAGCAGCAGGGTGTTGACGCGGAAGAACTCTTCGTCGCGCTCGCTGCCCGGTGCCACGCTGGCGATGGTGGGCGCCGTGATCGGCACGGTGGGCGAGAGCAGGGCGTCGTAGCCGTCGATGGCGGCGTGCATGCGCTCCTGCCAGGCGCGGCGCATGCCGACGAGGGCGATGTACTCCCATGCCGCAAGCGTGGCGCCCTTTTCGATGCGGGCGCGCACCCGCGGGTCGTAGTGGTCGCCCTTGGCGGCTAGCAGTTCGCGGTGCCAGGCGTAGGCCTCGGGGGGCGAGAAGCCGTACGCGGGCTGCTGCGCCGCCTCGGGCAGGGCGATGGTGTCGATGCGCGCGCCGGCACTGCGCAGCGTGGCCAGGGTGCGCTCGAAGGCGCGGGCCACCGTGGCGTCCATGCCGTCCAGGAACAGGGTGGTGGGCACGGCCAGCCGGTAACCGGCCAGCGGGGCAGGGCTGCGCGTGACGCGCGTGGCCGACAGCAGCTCGTGCACCAGGATGGCATCGCGCACGCTGCGTGTCATGGCGCAGGCGGTGTCGAGCGTGGTGGACAGGGGTACCGCGCCCGTGGTGGGCACCAGGCGCTGCGTGTTCTTGAAACCCACGATGCCGTTCAGGGCCGCCGGGATGCGGATGGAGCCGCCCGTGTCCGAGCCCAGGCCCACGAAGGCCGCGCCCGTGGCCACGGAGACCGCGGCCCCCGAAGAGGAGCCGCCAGGCACGCGGGCTTCGCCGGGCAGGGCGCCAAAGCGCGCATCCCAGGCGGCGGGCGTACCGAAGTGGGGGTTCACCCCCACGCCGGAGAAGGCGAACTCAACCATGTTCGTGCGGCCGATGAGGCTGGCGCCGGCTGCCCGCAGCCGGGCAACTGCCGGGCTGTCCTGTTGCGCCGCGGGGCTGCCGGCGAGTGCGGTGGAGCCGGCCGTCGTGGCCTGGCCCGCGATGTCGAACAGGTCCTTGACCGAGACCGCCAGCCCGGCCAGGGGCTGGTCGATGGTGCCCGATTGCACCACGGTGGTGCGCGCGGTGTCGAAATGGGTCTGCAGGAAGGTGTGGGTGTTGGCCGGTGCCTGTGCTGCGGCGATGCAGCGTTCGAGTTCGGTGGCCGGGGTGCTGGTGCCTGCCCGCAGCGCCGAGCGGGTGGCAAGAAGGTCGGGACGCATGGGTGTGCTAGAATCCTTGGGTTTTGCTGGGAGCAGTAGCGCTTTGCGCGTGGCGGCTTGTAGCAAAACCAATCGCAAACCAGCCCTGTCAAGGTGTTGCAGCGGTCGTGGGAAACACGGCGTTGCAAATATTGGGGCTGATTTTAGACCTAACCTTTGGAGTATTTTTATGTCCGTTACCATGCGCGAAATGCTGGAAGCCGGTGTCCACTTCGGTCACCAAACCCGCTTCTGGAACCCCAAGATGGCCCCCTACATCTTCGGCCATCGCAACAAGATCCACATCATCAACCTGGAAAAGTCGCTGCCACTGTTCCAGGAAGCCCAGAAGTTCGCCAAGCAACTGGCTGCCAACCGCGGCACGATCCTGATGGTCGGCACGAAGCGCCAGGCCCGCGAAATCCTGTCCACCGAAGCGCAACGCGCTGGCGTGCCTTTCGTCGACCAGCGCTGGCTGGGCGGCATGCTGACGAACTTCAAGACCGTGAAGACCTCGATCAAGCGCTTGAAGGACATGAAGGCCCAGCTGGAAACCGGCCTGGACAGCCTGAGCAAGAAGGAACAGCTCACGTTCACCCGTGAGATCGAGAAGCTCGAGAAGGATATCGGCGGCATCCAGGACATGGCTGCACTGCCCGACGCCATCTTCATCATCGACGTGGGCTTCCACAAGATCGCCGTGGCCGAAGCCAAGAAGCTCGGTATCCCGCTGATCGGCGTGGTCGACACGAACCACTCGCCTGAAGGCATCGACTACGTGATCCCCGGCAACGACGACTCGGCCAAGGCCGTGACGCTGTACGCCCGCGGCATCGCTGACGCGATCATCGAAGGCCGTGCCAACGCAGTGAACGAAGTCGTCAAGGCCGCCACCGGCGAAAGCAGCGACGAATTCGTGGAAGTGCAAGAAGCCGCCGCCTGATAGCCCGGCTGCGCGATCCGTCGCGAACAAAAACGGGGCTCTGTTGGCCCCCTTTTTTTTAGCCCGAATCTGAACCCACTGAACTGAACACCGAAGGAACAAAGATGGCTGCAATTACCGCAAGCATGGTTGCCGAACTGCGCGGCAAGACCGACGCCCCGATGATGGAATGCAAGAAGGCCCTGACGGAAGCCGACGGCGACATGGCCAAGGCCGAAGAGCTGCTGCGCGTCAAGCTGGGCACCAAGGCCGGCAAGGCCGCCTCGCGCATCACCGCCGAAGGCGTGGTCGCCAGCTTCATCAGCGGCACCACCGGCGCCCTGGTCGAAGTGAACAGCGAAACCGACTTCGTGAGCAAGAACGACAGCTTCATCGCACTGGCCAACGCCGCTGCCGAGCTGGTCGCCAAGCACAACCCCGCCGACGTGGCTGCCCTGGGTGCGCTGGCCTACGAGCAAGACAGCTTCGGCCCCACGCTGGAAGACGTGCGCAAGGGTCTGATCGGCAAGATCGGCGAGAACATGTCGTTCCGCCGCTTCAAGCAGTTCAGCGGCAGCAACAAGCTGGCCTCCTACCTGCACGGCACGCGCATCGGCGTGGTCGTCGAGTTCGAAGGCGACGAAACGGCTGCCAAGGACGTTGCCATGCACGTGGCCGCCATGAAGCCCGTGGCCCTGACCAGCGCCGACGTGCCTGCCGACCTGATCGAAAAAGAGCGCTCGGTGGCTGCTGCCAAGGCGGCTGAAGACAAGGCCAAGGCCGAAGCCGAAGGCAAGCCCGTGCAGTCCGACGAAATCGTCGCCAAGCGTATCGAAGGCGGCGTGCAGAAGTACCTCAAGGAAGTCTCGCTGTTCAACCAGGTCTTCGTGAAGGCTGCGGACGGCAAGCAGACCGTCGAGCAGATGCTCAAGGCCACCAACACCACCGTCAAGGGCTTCACCCTGTACGTGGTCGGCGAAGGCATCGAGAAGAAGGTCGACGACTTCGCAGCCGAAGTGGCCGCCCAGGTGGCTGCCGCCAAGGCCGCGGCCTGATCGCCGCCGACTCCCGCAACAACCCCACCAAAGCCCTGCACCACCTACCGGAGAAATTTCCCATGTCCAACGCTGCACCAGCCCACAAGCGCATCCTGCTCAAGCTGTCTGGTGAGGCGCTGATGGGGGACGACGCCTTCGGTATCAACCGCGCCACCATCGTGCGCATGGTGGAGGAGATTGCCGAAGTCACCCGCCTGGGCGTGCAGGTGGCGGTGGTGATCGGTGGGGGCAATATCTTCCGTGGCGTCGCGGGCGGCTCGGTCGGCATGGACCGGGCCACTGCCGACTACATGGGCATGCTGGCCACCGTGATGAATGCGCTGGCCCTGGCCGATGCGATGGACAAGCAGGGTTTGATCGCCCGCGTGATGTCCGCCATCGCCATCGAGCAGGTGGTCGAGCCCTACGTGCGCCCCAAGGCGCTGCAGTACCTCGAAGAGGGCAAGGTGGTGGTCTTCGCGGCCGGCACCGGCAACCCCTTCTTCACCACCGACACGGCTGCGGCCCTGCGCGGTGCCGAAATCGGTGCCGAGCTGGTGCTCAAGGCCACCAAGGTGGACGGCGTTTATACTGCCGACCCCCAGAAGGATCCCACGGCCACGCGCTACACGAAGCTCAGCTTCGACGAGGCCATGTCCCGCAACCTGGGCATCATGGATGCGACCGCCTTCGCCCTGTGCCGCGACCAGAAGCTGCCGGTGCGGGTGTTCTCGATCATCAAGCACGGTGCGCTCAAGCGCGTGGTGATGGGCGAGGACGAAGGCACGCTGGTCTACGCCTGATGACGATGCACGGGCCGGCTGCGCGCTGGCCCGTCTCTGGTCCGCCCCGAGGAGAAAAACATGACGATTGCCGACATCAAGAAGAACGCAGAGACCAAGATGGACCAGTCCATCACGGCCTTCAAGAACAACCTGCAGAAGATCCGCACGGGTCGTGCCAACCCGTCGCTGCTCGACAGCGTGCAGGTCGAGTACTACGGCTCCTTCGTGCCCCTGTCGCAGGTGGCCAACGTGGCGCTGATCGACTCGCGCACCATCAGCGTCCAGCCCTGGGAAAAGGGCATGGGCGCCAAGATCGAAAAGGCTATCCGCGAAAGCGACCTGGGCCTGAATCCGGCCTCCATGGGCGACCTGATCCGCGTGCCCATGCCGCCGATGAGCGAAGAGCGCCGCAAGGAAATGACCAAGCTGGCCCGCACCGAGGGCGAGAGCGCCAAGATCGCCATCCGCAACCTGCGCCGCGACGCCAATGAAGCCGTCAAGAAGCTGGTCAAGGACAAGCTGGCGTCCGAAGACGACCAGAAGCGCGCCGAAGCCGATGTGCAGAAGTTCACCGACCGGCACATTGCCGAAGTCGATGCGCTGGTGGCGGCCAAGGAACAGGAAATCATGGCGGTTTGAGCCCCGGTTCACGGGCTCGATCGTTCTACATGTCTGTACCGCAGGTGGTGCCACACCACATCGCCATCGTCATGGATGGCAACGGCCGCTGGGCCACGCGCCGCTTCCTGCCGCGCCTGGCCGGCCACAAGCAAGGGGTTGATTCACTGCGCCGCTGCGCTCGCGCCTGCGTGCAGCGCGGCGTGGGTGTGCTCACCGTCTTTGCCTTCTCTTCCGAAAACTGGAACCGCCCGGCCGAAGAGGTCTCCGGCCTCATGGAGCTACTGGCCATGGCGCTGGCGCGCGAGGTGCCCCAGCTCCTGAAGGACGGCGTGCGCCTGTACTTCGTGGGCGAGCGCGCGGGCCTGTCGGCCAAGGTGCGTGACGGCCTGGCCCAGGCCGAGGCCGCCACGGCGCACAACACGCGCCTGGTGCTCAACGTCTGTTTCAACTACGGCGGGCGCTGGGACATCGCCCAGGCGGCTGCGGCCCTGGCTGCCAAGGGTGAGCCGATCACCGAGGCCAGCCTGAATGCGGCCATGGGCATGGCCCATGTACCCGATCCGGACCTCGTGGTCCGCACCGGCGGGGAGATGCGCATCAGCAATTTCCTGCTCTGGCAGGTGGCCTATTCCGAGCTGTTCTTCAGCGACCGGCTGTGGCCGGATTTCGACGAATCCGCACTCGACGAAGCCATTGCGGCTTACAGTGCGCGGGAACGCCGTTTCGGCAAAACCTCTGAACAGCTCCTGTCCGCGCATCCCGATCCGATGCCGGGCTGAAAGGCCCCATGCTCAAACAGCGCGTCATCACTGCCCTCGTCCTGCTGGCCATCCTGCTGCCAGCACTGTTCTACGGCTCGCCCCTGCCGTTCACCGTGGTGGTGCTGGTGCTCATGGCCGCCGGTGCCTGGGAGTGGGGTCGCCTGTGCGGCTTTGGCCAGGCCGGTTCGCTGGCCGTGGGCGCCACCTGCGTGGCACTGTGCCTGGGCTCGTGGGCGCTGGGCTGGCTCGCGCAGCCGCTGACCGTGCTGTGGGTCGTGGGCGGCGCCCTGTGGGTGCTGGGCACAGCCTGGCTGCTGCGCGCCGGCGTGCCCGGCTGGCCGCGGATTCCCGCCGCCGTGCGCCTGGTGGCCGGCGTGCTGGCCCTGTGGCTGGCCTGGCTCGCCGTGGTGCAGGCGCGCCACGTGGGCATCAATTTCCTGCTGTCGGTGCTGGTCCTCGTGTGGGTCGCCGACATCTTTGCCTATTTTGCGGGCCGCGCTTTCGGTCTGCGCTTCACCAAGGGCAAGCTGGCCCCGTCCATCAGCCCCGGCAAGAGCTGGGAGGGCGTGTGGGGCGGTTTGGCCGGCGTGCTGGTGCTCTCGTTCGCCTGGGTGGCGGCCGATGCCCACTGGCAGGCCGAGGTGCTCAGTTTCTACAGCCGCATGGCCCGCCAGGGCTGGTGGCTGCTGGTGGTGGCGGCGCTGTTCATGACGGCGATGAGCGTCAGTGGTGACCTGGTGGAATCGCTCATCAAGCGCAGCGCCGGCGTCAAGGACAGCAGCAACCTGCTGCCCGGCCACGGCGGTGTGCTCGACCGCGTGGATGCCCTGCTGCCCACCCTTCCCCTGGCGATGATGCTCACGAGCCTGACGACCCCTCTATGAAACAACGGCTTACCGTCCTCGGTTCCACCGGCTCCATCGGGACCAGCACCCTGGATGTGGTGGCGCGCCACCCTGAACGCTACGAGGTCTTTGCGCTGAGCGCGGCCACCCAGGTGGACCTGATACTGGCGCAGTGCGCGCAGTTCTCGCCCCGCTTCGCCGTGATGGCCAGCGCGCCCCACGCGCGCCAGCTCGAGGAAAAACTGCGCCAGAACGGCCTGGCCACGCGCGTGCTGCACGAGGCCGACGCGCTGGAAGCCATCGCCTCCCACCCCGAGGTGGATGCGGTGATGGCGGCCATCGTCGGTGCCGCGGGCCTGGCGCCCTGCCTGGCGGCGGCACGCACGGGCAAGCGCCTGCTGCTGGCCAACAAGGAGGCGCTGGTGGTGGGTGGCGGCCTGTTCATGCAGACGGTGAAGGAGGGTGGCGCCACGCTGCTGCCCATCGACAGTGAGCACTCGGCCATCTTCCAGTGCCTGCCCGAAGACCCCACCACCTGGCCGGACCGGGTGGACAGCATCCTGCTGACCGCCTCGGGCGGGCCCTTCCGCCAGCGCGATCCGGCCACGCTGTCGCAGATCACGCCCGAGCAGGCCTGCGCGCACCCCAATTTCTCGATGGGCCGCAAGATCTCGGTCGATTCGGCCACGATGATGAACAAGGCGCTCGAGGTGATCGAGGCGCGCTGGCTGTTCGACCTGGCGCCCGACCAGATCAAGGTGGTGATCCACCCGCAGCAGATCATCCATTCGATGGTGCAGTTCAAGGACTCCTCCATCCTCGCGCAACTGGGCACGCCCGACATGCGCGTGCCGATTGCCGTGGGCCTGGCCTGGCCCGAGCGCATCGCCAGCGGCGCCAGCCGGCTCGATTTCTCGGCCCTGAGCGCGCTGGCCTTCGAGGACGCCGACGCCATTCGCTTCCCGGGCCTGCACCTGTCCTGGCAGGCGCTCAAGGCGGCCGAAGGCACGACGGCCGTGCTCAACGCCGCCAACGAGGTGGCGGTGGGGCAATTTTTGTCGGGCAGATTGCGTTTCGACCACATCCATGCGGTCAACCTTGCAACTTTGGATGCGGTTTCGCCCTCCAAGCCGGATTCCCTGGCAGCGCTGCTCGATCTGGACGCCCAGTCGCGCAGGGCGGCAGAGCAGGCCGCCGGCCTGCTGGCCGCCTGACCGGTCCATCCTTCCCACCCGATGGCCCCGGCTGCTGTCCCTGTTGACCCACGGAGCCTCCCATGCTGCTGACCCTTGTTGCCTTCATCGTTGCCCTGGGGCTCCTGATCGCCGTGCATGAGTACGGCCACTACCGTGTGGCCGTGGCCTGCGGCGTCAAGGTGCTGCGCTTTTCCGTGGGCTTCGGCAAGCCGCTGTTCACCTGGCGGCCCAAGGGCTCGCCCACCGAGTTCGTGCTCGGCGCCTTCCCGCTGGGCGGCTATGTGCGCATGCTCGACGAGCGCGAAGCGCCCGTGGCACCCGAGGAGCGCCACCTGGCCTTCAACACCCAGCCGCTGCGCTCGCGCGCTGCCATCGTGGTCGCCGGCCCGCTGGCCAACCTGCTGCTGGCGGTGCTGCTCTACTCCATCGTCAACTGGAACGGCGTCGAGGAGCCCAAGGCCGTGCTGGCCAGCCCCGTCGCGGGGTCGGTGGCCCATAGCGCCGGCCTGCGCGGCGGCGAACTGGTGCAGCGTGCGGCCCTGGGGGCGGACGAGCTCGAGCCCGTGCGCTCGTTCGAAGACCTGCGCTGGCTGCTGACCCGCGGCGCGCTGGAGGGTGAGTCCGTGCGCCTGGACGTGCAGCCGCAGACCGGTGCGCACCGCGAGATGGTGCTGGACATGTCCAAGATCGACGCCCGCGAGGCCGATGCCCAGCTGTTCCGCAAGATCGGCATCCTCGGCCCCTGGACGCGCCCGGTGCTGGGCGAGGTGATGGCCAAGGGCGCCGCGGAGCGCGCAGGCCTGCAGCAGGGCGACGTGGTGCTCAAGATCGGCGCCACCGAGGTGGTCGACGGCCAGCAGCTGCGTGAGCTGATCCGCCAGTCGATGCGGGGCACCGAGCCGCTGTCGCAGCCCTGGCTGGTCAACCGCGCCGGCAACTCGCTCACACTGGAGGTGCTGCCCGACGCCCAGCCCGAACTCGGCGCCACGGTCGGCCGCATCGGTGCCTACGTGGGCGCAGCGCCCGAATTTGTAACCGTTGAATACGGCGTGATCGAGGGTTTCTGGACCGGCGTGGTCAAGACCTGGGATGTCTCGCTGTTGACCCTGAAGATGATGGGGCGCATGGTGATCGGCGAGGCCTCCCTCAAGAACCTCAGTGGCCCCTTGACGATTGCGGATTACGCCGGCCGTTCGGCGAGCCTGGGCCTCACGCAGTACCTGGTGTTCCTGGCGCTGATCAGCGTGAGCCTGGGGGTGCTGAACCTGCTGCCGCTGCCAGTTTTGGACGGTGGGCACCTGATGTATTATCTTTGGGAGGGCGTGACGGGCAAGCAAGTCTCGGACGCATGGCTGGAGCGGTTGCAGCGCGGTGGTGTCGCGGTGCTGCTCCTCATGATGTCCATTGCCCTGTTCAACGATATCACCCGGCTTTTTGGCTAACCATTTTTCCGCACCTGCCCGGCAGGTGCGGCTCCAGTTCCATTCATGAAAAATCCAATCAATCGCCTGGGCGTGCGTACCGCATCGGCCATTGCAGCCATGGTCTTTGTCGCCAACGCGGCGTGGGCACTGGAGCCTTTCAAGGTGCAGGACATCCGTGTGGAGGGCCTGCAGCGCGTGGAGCCCGGCACCATCTTCGCATCCATGCCCCTGCGCGTGGGCGATGACTACAACGACGAGAAGGGCGCTGCGGCCATCCGCGCGCTGTTCGGCCTGGGCCTGTTCAAGGACGTGCGCCTGGAAGCCTCGGGCAACGTGCTGGTGGTGGTGGTCGAAGAGCGCCCCACCATCGCCGACGTGGACTTCTCGGGCACCCGCGAGTTCGACAAGGATGCCCTCAAGAAGAGCATGCGCGAAGTCGGCCTGACCGAAGGCCGCCCCTACGACAAGGCGCTGACCGACCGCGCCGAGCAGGAGCTCAAGCGCCAGTACATCAACAAGAGCCTGTACGGCGCCGAGGTGGTGACCACGGTGACGCCGATCGAGCGCAACCGCGTGAACCTCACCTTCTCGGTGGTCGAGGGCGAACCCGCGCGCATCAACGAAGTGCGCATCGTCGGCAACAAGGCCTTCAGCGAATCCACGCTCAAGGGCCTGTTCGACCAGGACACGGGCGGCTGGCTCAGCTGGTACACCAAGTCCGACCGCTATTCGCGCGCCAAGCTCAATGCCGACCTGGAAACCCTGCGCACCTACTACCTGCAGCGCGGCTACCTGGAGTTCCGCGTGGAGTCGACGCAGGTCGCGATCTCGCCGGACAAGCAGGGCATCTCGATCACCGTGAACGTGTTCGAAGGCGAACGCTTCGTGGTCTCGGGTGTCAAGCTCGAAGGCAACTACCTGGAGCGCGAGGACGAATTCAAGTCGCTGATCACCATCCGCCCCGGCGAGCCCTACAACGCCGACCAGGTGACGGAGACGACCAAGGCCTTCTCCGAGTACTTCGGCCGCTTCGGCTTTGCCTTTGCGCGCGTGGAGGCCGTGCCCGAGATCGACCGCGAGAACAACCGCGTGGCCCTGGTGCTGCAGGTCGAGCCCTCGCGCCGTGCCTACGTGCGCCGCATCAACGTGAGCGGCAACAACCGCACGCGCGATGAAGTGATCCGCCGCGAGTTCCGCCAGTACGAGGCCTCCTGGTACGACGGCGAGCGCATCCGCCTGTCGCGCGACCGCGTCGACCGCCTGGGCTTCTTCACCGAAGTCAATGTCGAGACGCAGGAGGTGCCGGGCTCGCCCGACCAGGTGGACCTGGTGATCAACGTGGCCGAAAAGCCCACGGGCTCGCTGCAGATGGGCGTGGGATTCTCCAGCGCCGAAAAGGTGGCCCTGTCCTTCGGCATCAAGCAGGAGAACTTCTTCGGCTCCGGCAACTACCTGGGTGTGGACGTCAACACCAGCAAGTACCGCCGCACGCTGGTGTTCAGCACCACCAACCCGTATTTCACGGACGAAGGCATCTCGCGCACGGTGGACCTGTACTACCGCACCGACAAGCCTTACGAGGACCAGGGCGGCAACTACCAGCTGGTGACCACCGGTGGCTCGATGCGCTTTGGCGTGCCGTTCAGCGAGACGGACACGGTGTTCTTCGGTGGCGGCCTGGAGCAGACCACCATCAAGCCCGGCACCAACATCCCCGCCACCTACCTGGCCTATGCCGACAACTTCGGCTACAAGAGCACCTCGATCCCGCTGACCATCGGCTGGTCGCGCGACGATCGCGACAGCGCGCTGGCCCCCAATTCGGGCCGCTACCAGCGCGTGAATTCCGAATGGTCGGTGGCCGGCGATGCCCGCTATGTGCGCGCCAACTACCAGTACCAGCAGTACGTGCCGCTGAACAAGCGCTTCACGCTGGCCTTCAACGGCGAACTGGGCATCGGCAAGGGCATGAACGGCCGGCCGTTCCCCGTGTTCAAGAACTACTACTCGGGCGGCCTGGGCTCGGTGCGCGGTTTCGACCAGGGCACCCTGGGTCCGCGCGACGTGACGGGCTCCTCCCTGGGCGGCCCGAAGAAGGTCACCCTCAATGCCGAGCTGATCGCACCCTTCCCGGGCGCGGGCAACGACCGTACGCTGCGCGTCTTCACCTTCATGGATGTAGGCAATGTGTATGGCGAGCATGAAAAAGTAACCGCCAGCGACATGCGAGCCTCCGTGGGGCTGGGCCTGAGCTGGATTTCCCCGCTGGGCCCGCTGCGCCTGGCCTTTGCACAACCGGTACGCAAGTTTGCTGGCGATAGAATCCAGAAACTGCAATTCCAGATTGGAACGTCTTTCTAATGAACTCCCTTTCCCGCCATTTCGCCCTGGTCATGTTGCTTGGCAGCTTTGCCATGGCGGTTCCCGCGCAAGCGCAAGAGTCCTTCAAGGCCGGTTTCATCAACACCGACCGCATCTTGCGCGAGGCCACCTCGGCCAAGGCGGCATCGGCCAAGCTCGAGCAGGAATTCACGCGCCGCGAGAAGGATCTCGTGGACATGGGCAATGCCCTGAAGACTGCTTCCGAGAAATTCGAGCGTGAAGCCCCCACGCTGGCCGAGAGCCAGCGCGCCGTCCGCCAGCGCCAGCTGGTGGACCAGGACCGTGACTTCCAGCGCAAGCGCCGCGAAATCCAGGAAGACCTGAACGCCCGCCGCAACGAAGAGTACGCAGCCCTGCAAGAGCGCGCCAACCGGATCGTCAAGCAGGTCGCCGAGGCCGAGAAGTACGACGTGATCCTGCAGGAAGTCGCCTACATCAACCCCAAGCACGACATCACCGACAAGGTGATCAAGGCGCTCAATGCAGCGCCTGCTAAGTAAGCAGCCTTACCAGCGCTGGGCGGGTGGCGTGTGAGCTTGCGTCTCGGGCACATCGTCGATGCGCTGGGGGGCACGCTGGAAGGAGGGGCGGGTGATACCGTCATCTCCCGCATCGCGCCACTGGAGGTTGCGGGGCCGGGGGATCTCAGCTTCCTGAGCAACCCCCGCTACCAGCAGCAACTGGCCGCCTCCCGGGCGGCCTGTGTCATTGTGGCCCCGGCGATGCGCGAGGCTGCCGTGGCACGGGGCGCCTGCATCGTGGCGGACAACCCCTACGTCTACTTCGCCCGCGCCACCCAGCTGTGGCGCCAGCACACCGCGCCTGCGGGGCCGGGTGGGGTGCATGCCAGTGCCGTGGTCGATGCCTCGGCGCAGGTGCATCCCAGCGCCACCATCGGCCCCTTGTGCGTGGTCGAGCGCGGTGCGCACATCGGCGCCGGCACGGTGCTCAGGTCGCGCGTGACGGTGGGCGAGAACTGCCATGTCGGCGAGCGCTGCATCGTGCATTCCGGCGTGGTGATCGGTGCCGACGGGTTCGGTTTTGCGCCCGAGAAGGGCCAGTGGGTCAAGATCGAGCAACTGGGCGCCGTGCGCATCGGCAACGACGTGGAGATCGGGGCCAACACCTGTATCGACCGCGGTGCGCTGGACGATACCGTCATCGAGGACGGCGTGAAGCTCGACAACCTGATCCAGATCGGCCACAACGTGCGCATCGGCAAGCATGCGGCCATGGCCGGCTGCGTCGGCGTGGCGGGCAGTGCGACCATCGGCGCGCACTGCACGGTGGGCGGCGGCGCCATCGTGCTGGGCCACCTCACGCTGGCCGACAATGTGCATATCTCTGCGGCCACCGTGGTCACCCGCTCATTGACCCAGCCGGGCCAGTACACCGGCATGTTCCCCATCGACGACAATGCGCGGTGGGAAAAAAACGCTGCAACACTCAAACAACTGCACAGCTTGCGAGAGCGCATCAAGGCGCTGGAGCAAGCTCTCAAGGCAGCATGAACGGAAGAACAACTCGATGATGGATATTCACGCGATTCTCAAGCAACTGCCGCACCGCTACCCGTTCCTGCTGGTGGACAAGGTGATCGAGTTGGAGAGCAACAAGCACATCAAGGCGATCAAGAACGTCACCTTCAACGAGCCGTACTTCATGGGGCACTTTCCGGGCCGCCCGGTGATGCCCGGCGTGCTGATCCTCGAAGCCCTGGCCCAGGCCGCCGGGCTGTTGGCGTTTGATGCCATGGGCAAGGTGCCCGACGAGAACAACATCTACTACTTCGTCGGCATCGACGGTGCGCGCTTCAAGCGCCCCGTGGAGCCGGGCGACCAGCTGGTGATGACCATCACCATCGACCGCGTGCGCGGCGGCATCTGGAAGTTCAAGGGCCTGGCCTGCGTGGGCGAGGAAGTGGCCTGCGAGGCCGAACTCATGTGCACCATGCGCCAGGTAGGCTGATCCGCTTGCGCCGGTGTCGAACGTGAGCAACATCCATCCCACCGCCGTCGTTGCCGACGGCGCCCGCCTGGACCCTTCGGTGCAGGTGGGGCCCTTTGCCGTGATCGGCCCGAACGTGGTGATCGGTGCCGGCACCACGGTGGGGGCGCACTGCGTCATCGAAGGGCACACCGCCATCGGCCAGGACAACCGCATCTTCCAGTTCGCCTCGCTGGGCGCCGCTCCGCAGGACAAGAAGTACGCCGGTGAAGCCACGCGCCTGGTGATCGGCGACCGCAACACCATCCGCGAGTTCTGCACCTTCAACACCGGCACGGTGCAGGACCGTGGCGAGACCACGGTGGGTGACGACAACTGGATCATGGCCTACGCGCACATCGCGCACGACTGCACCATCGGCCACCAGACCACCCTGGCCAACAACACCACGCTGGCCGGCCACGTGGAGGTGGGCGACTGGGCCACGGTGGGTGGCCTCACGGGCGTGCTGCAGCGCGTGCGCGTCGGCGCGCACACCATGGTCGGTTTCTCCAGCCACGTCAACAAGGACGTGCCGCCCTACATGGTGGTGGACGGCAGCCCGCTGGCCGTGCGTGGCGTGAACCTGGTGGGCCTGCGCCGGCGCGATTTCTCGGCCCAGCGCATCGCGGCCATCCGCGAGATGCACAAGCTGCTGTACCGCCAGGGCCTGACCCTGGACGAGGCGCGCAAGCTCATCCTGGCCCTGCCCGGGGAAATGCCCGAAGCCGCCACCGACGTGGCACTGATGGACGCTTTCCTCGAGGCTTCGGCCGCGGGCATTGCCCGCTGATCCCGGTCCGAGGGATTTCCGAATGACGGACAAGGCGCCCCGCGTGGCGATGGTCGCAGGCGAAGCCTCGGGTGACCTGCTGGCCGGCCTGCTGCTCGATGGCGTGCAGGCCCGCTGGCCGGCCACCACGGCGCACGGCATCGGCGGGCCGCAGATGGCCAGGCGCGGCTTCACGGCCTGGTGGCCCAGCGACAAACTGGCCGTGCACGGCTACAGCATGGAGGTGCTCCGCCGCCTGCGCGAACTGCTCGGCATTCGCAAGCAACTGCGCACGCGCCTGCTGGCCGACCGGCCCGACGTCTTCATCGGTGTGGACGCGCCCGACTTCAACCTGGGGCTCGAAGCCGACCTGCGCGCCGCCGGCATTCCCACGGTGCATTTCGTCTGCCCTTCCATCTGGGCCTGGCGTGCCGACCGTGTGGAGAAGATCCGCAAGAGCGCCGGCCATGTGCTGTGCATCTTCCCCTTCGAGCCCGAGCTGCTGGCGCGCCACGGCATTGCCGCCACCTACGTCGGCCATCCGCTGGCCAGCGTGATCCCCGAGGTGCCGGACCGCGGCGCCGCGCGTGCGCGCCTGGGGCTGGCCGATGCCGACGAGGTGCTGGCCATCCTGCCGGGCAGCCGTTCGGCCGAGGTGCAGTACATCGCGCCCGCGTTCTTCGCTGCGGCGGCGCTGCTGCGCAAGGCGCGCCCCAACCTGCGCATGGTGGTGCCAGCCGTGCCCGCGCTGCAGGCGCGCATCGAAGAGGCTGCGCGCGCGCAGGGCGTGGCCGACATGCTGCAGATCGTCACCGGCCAGTCGCACACGGTGCTGGCGGCCTGCGACGTGACGCTGATCGCCAGCGGCACGGCCACGCTGGAGGCGGCGCTGTTCAAGCGCCCCATGGTCATCGGCTACCACATGCACCCCTTGAGCTGGTGGCTCATGAAGCGCAAGCAGCTGCAGCCCTGGGTCGGGCTGCCCAACATCCTGTGCGGCGAATTCGTCGTGCCCGAACTGATCCAGGATGCGGCCACGCCGCAGGCGCTGTGCGACGCCACGCTGCAATGGCTGGATGCAAAATCGCAGCATCCCGCTACCATCACGGCTTTGGAACAGCGTTTTTCCGCGCTGCATGCGAGCCTGCGGCGCGACACCTCCCAACTGGCTGCCGATGCGATCGAGAAAATCCTTGCCACCACTGCTGTCTGAACAGGTGAGCCTGGACTGGCACCCGCCCGGCCTGGTGGCCGGCGTGGACGAGGCCGGCCGCGGCCCGCTGGCCGGGCCCGTGGTGGCTGCCGCCGTCATCCTCGACGACATGCGCCCCATTGCCGGGCTCGACGATTCCAAGAAGCTCACGGCGCTGCGCCGCGAGGCCCTGTTCGATGAGATCCGTGCCAAGGCCCTGTGCTTTGCCATCGCCGAGGCCAGCGTCGAGGAGATCGACCAGCTGAACATCCTGCAGGCCACGCTGCTGGCCATGCGCCGCGCCGTGATGGGCCTGCGCTTGAAGCCCGTGCGCGTGCTGGTGGATGGCAACCAACTGCCCCGGCTCGACGTGCCGTCCGAGGCCATCGTCAAGGGCGACGCGCTGGTGAAATCTATCTCCGCCGCGTCCATCCTCGCCAAGGTCCACCGCGACCGCTGGTGCAACGAGGTGGATGCGCATTTCCCGCACTACGGCTTCTCGGCCCACAAGGGCTATGGCACCCTGGTGCACATGGAAGCCCTGCGCACCCATGGCGCCTGCATCCACCACCGGCGCTCGTTCGCGCCCGTGGCGCAGGTGCTGGTGTCGCCCCTTGCCTCCGAACACATCAGCGCCTGAGGCCTCTGGCCGCTCCTTTCCCTGCGCGGCAGCTTCGTCCTTCCATGACATCATCTTCCATCACAGCCATCCATTCGCGCGACAACGCCTGGGTCAAGGACCTGCGCCGCCTGGCGCAGGACAACGGTGCCTACCGCAAGCAGGGCCGTGTCTGGCTCGAGGGCGACCACCTGTGCCGCGCGGCGCTGGAGCGCGGCGTGGCGCCGGCCGTGGCGGTGTTCGCCGAATCGCTGTGGCCCACGGCCCAGCCCGAATGGGGCAAGGCCGCACCCAAGGTGGTGGTGCTGGCCGACACGCTGTTTGCCGACATCAGTGGCCTGGAGTCGCCCGCGAAGATGGGTTTCCTCCTCGACCTGCCTGATGGCAAGGCCCCCCGGGCCGGTGTGGCCGCCGTGGTGCTCGACCGTGTGCAGGACGCAGGCAATGTCGGCTCCATCCTGCGCAGTGCCTCGGCCTTCGGTTTTCGGCAGGTGCTGGCGCTCAAGGGCAGCGCTGCGCTGTGGTCGCCCAAGGTGCTGCGCGCCGGCATGGGCGCGCATTTCGCGCTCGACCTGATCGAAGGCCTGGCACCCGAAGACCTGGCGGGCCTGCAACTGCCCATGCTTGTCACCAGCTCGCACCAGGGCGACTACCTGCACCGCGCCGAGCTGCCCTGGCCCTGCGCCTGGGTCATGGGGCACGAAGGGCAGGGCGTGGGCACGGTGCTGCAGGAGCGAGCAAGCCACCACATCCGCATTGCCCAGCCCGGCGGGGAGGAGTCGCTCAACGTGGGCGCGGCCGCCGCCATCTGCCTGCACGCGAGTGCGGCGCAACGCGCCCTGTCGGCAGGGCGCTGATCCACCTACCCGTACGGATTTGGATTCGGGCGTATAGCTAGGCGGGAAGCCGCAGACAGTGCTGTAGCACGGCAAGGCGAACCAACGACGCTAGGCGCCCGAAGGCAAAGCCGTACTATTGGTTGCGCAGGAACTGCTGGACGAAGTCGCCCTGGTTGGGCGCATCCTGGTGCGTGGTGAACACCAGTTTCTGGCCCTCCACGCGCAGCTTCATCTCGGGGCCGAACTGGCACTGGACCTGGCCCAGCGTGGCGGCCTTGGCCTTGAAGCCGGCATTGCTCCCGCACATGCTGCCGATCTGCGAGGCGACTTCGCCGCAGAAGCTCTGGATGCTGAGCTTCTTGAGCTTGTCGTCGTCGATGGTCTTCCAGTCCACTGCGGTCTTCACCGGGCTGCCGCAGGCGGTGCTGGCCGAGGTATCGGTGCTGGTCAGCTCCGCCTGGGCAGAGGCCAGCTGCTTGTCGCGGTCGAAGCGGGCGAGCTTTTCCTGCACGCCGTCCTTTTGCTGGCGGGCATAGGCAGTCTTGAGTTCGGCAATGTTCAGGGCCTTGCTCTTCTTCTCGTCGAAGGCCAAGTCCACCGCACCCTGGCGGCCCGGCAGGTAGGTTACATAGCGCTCGCCGCCGCCATAGCGGTTGGCCTGCTTGTGAACCAGGCCCCAGTCGCGGCCATCGATCGTGGTCACATAGGCCTCGCTGCCGCTGCCGCGCTGCTCCTGCTTGCCCAGGAGGACTACCTTGTCGATGGGGTTGTTGACGCCGCTCACGCGCATCAGCGCGGCCTTGCCGTCGGTGGTCGGTGCCAGCACCACCTCCAGGCCCTGCGGGCCGGTGAAGACCTGTGGGTAGGCCGCCAGGTCCTGGGCGACGGCCAGGGTGGAAAACAGTGCGCACGCCAGTGCGATTGAAGTCTTGGTCATCCCGTCTCTCTCGGTGTGTCAAACGATACGGGAAAGTCTAGCGGAGGGCCCCCGTCGGGCCTGCCTGCCGCGCCGGGAAGTTGTGTCGTTTCGTGAAAAGCTTCTCGGATCCCGAGACGGCGCCGTGGTCGCGCCATCGCCGCCGGGCGGCGCAGCGCTGCGGCCAACACCGGTGCAAGGACATGCAGCAGTTGTCGCCGCTTGTTACAATGAAATTTGCTATGCAAGTGATAGCGCGGTGCGCAGCCTGCGCGACCATGCAGCAGCGAGCCAGCGGCCGGCAAGTGGCGGCAAATGCAGGGCAAAATACCGGGTTAATCCTGCAAGATGGGCCTCTCAGGCTACAATTGGAGGCTTTCCCGCAAACACGTCGCCCGGCCGCACCCAAAGCAAACTTCCCACAAACAGCAGTCCCAGGACCTCTTCCTGCGACTCCGGGCGACCGTAACCATTCGGAGAACCCAGTGCTTTTGTCTCTCAAGGGAACCTTCCCGCCCGCCATCCTGGCGCTCGCAGACGGCACGGTCTTTATCGGCAATTCGATCGGTGCCACCGGCACCACCGTCGGCGAGGTGGTGTTCAACACCTCCATCGTCGGCTACCAGGAAATCCTTACCGACCCGAGCTACTGCCAGCAGATCGTCACCCTGACGTATCCGCACATCGGCAACTATGGCGTCAGCACCGAGGATATCGAAGCCGACAAGGTCCATGCCGCAGGCCTGATCATCAAGGATCTGCCGCTCCTGGCCAGCAACTTCCGCTCCACCGAAACGCTGTCGCAGTACCTGGTGCGCGAACGCACCGTGGCCATCGCCAACATCGACACCCGCAAGCTCACCCGCCTGCTGCGCGAAAAGGGTGCCCAGAACGGCGCCATCATCGGCCTGGCACAAGGCCAGAGCGTGACGCAGGCTCTGATCGACGAAGCCCTGGCGGCCGCCAAGGCCGCGCCCAACATGGCCGGGCTGGACCTGGCCAAGGTGGTGTCGACCAAGACCCGCTACGAGTGGACCGAGACCGAGTGGACGCTGGGCAAGGGCTACGGCCAGCTCGAGGCACCGCAGTTCCATGTGGTGGCCTACGACTACGGCGTGAAGAAGAACATCCTGCGCATGCTCGCGCAGCGCGGCTGCAAGGTCACCGTGGTGCCGGCCCAGACGCCTGCCGCCGACGTGCTGGCCATGAAGCCCGATGGCGTGTTCCTCTCCAACGGCCCTGGCGATCCACAGCCTTGCGACTACGCCATCGAAGCCACACGCACCATCGTCGACAGCGGCGTGCCCACCTTCGGCATCTGCCTGGGCCACCAGATCATGGCCCTGGCCGCAGGCGCCAAGACCTTCAAGATGGTCAACAGCCACCACGGTGCCAACCACCCCGTGAAGGACCTGGATACCGGCCGCGTGAGCATCACCAGCCAGAACCACGGCTTTGCCGTGGAGATGGACTCGCTGCCTGCCAACCTGCGCGCCACGCACGTGAGCCTGTTCGACGGCACGCTGCAAGGCCTGGTGCACACGGACAAGCCGGCGTTCTGCTTCCAGGGCCACCCCGAGGCATCGCCCGGCCCGCACGACATCGCCTACCTGTTCGACCGCTTCACTGACGCGATGCGGGCCGCGCGCACCCAATAAGCCCCTGAAGGAACCGCGCCATGAAACTCTTCAGCTTCCCCCAGGCCTCGCTCGAGAAAGCCATCCACAAGCGTGTGCTGACCCTGCCGTCGCCGCACCGCGAGTGGTTCATCGAGCGCTGGGCGCAAAAGCCCTACAAGAAGTCCTTCATCGAGAACAAGGCCATGCCTCTGGTCACGCTGGTGGCCAAGGGCAAGACCTGGGACGACGAGACCTTCGCCGAAGCCATGGCCGAATGGGACGTGACCTTCTATGACGCGGAAACCGAAGTGCTGCTGCCCCTGGTGCAGGGCGATGGCCTGCTGCAGCTGATGCAGAAGAACCTGCCGCCCGAGCGCGCGCAGGCGCTCATCGCCAAGATCAACACGCGCCGCGACGCTGCAGCCGCCGCCACGCCCGCCAGTCCCCAGGCAGCCGAACCCACGATCGACTGATCGACGCAACATGCCAAAACGTACAGACATCAAAAGCATCCTCATCATCGGCGCTGGCCCGATCATCATCGGCCAGGCCTGCGAGTTCGACTACTCCGGCGTGCAGGCCTGCAAGGCCCTGCGCGAAGAGGGCTACAAGGTCATCCTGATCAACAGCAACCCCGCGACGATCATGACCGACCCGGCCACGGCCGACGTGACCTACATCGAGCCCATCACCTGGCAGACGGTCGAGAAGATCATCGCCAAGGAACGCCCCGACGCCATCCTGCCCACCATGGGCGGCCAGACCGCGCTCAACTGCGCGCTCGACCTGTGGCACCAGGGCGTGCTCGACAAGTACAAGGTTGAGTTGATCGGCGCCACGCCCGAGGCCATCGACAAGGCCGAAGACCGCCTGAAGTTCAAGGACGCGATGACCAAGATCGGCCTGGGCTCGGCGCGCTCGGGCATCGCCCACAGCATGGAAGAGGCCTGGGGCGTGCAAAAGCAGGTGGGCTTCCCCACCGTGATCCGCCCCAGCTTCACCCTCGGCGGCACGGGCGGCGGCATCGCCTACAACCCCGAAGAGTTCGAGACCATCTGCAAGCGCGGCCTGGAAGCCTCGCCCACCAACGAGCTGCTGATCGAAGAATCGCTGCTCGGCTGGAAGGAGTACGAGATGGAAGTGGTCCGCGACAAGGCGGATAACTGCATCATCATCTGCTCCATCGAGAACCTGGACCCGATGGGCGTGCACACCGGCGACTCGATCACCGTGGCCCCCGCGCAGACGCTGACCGACAAGGAATACCAGATCATGCGCAACGCCTCGCTGGCGGTGCTGCGCGAGATCGGCGTGGACACGGGCGGCTCCAACGTGCAGTTCTCGATCAATCCCAAGGACGGCCGCATGGTCGTGATCGAGATGAACCCGCGCGTCTCGCGCTCCTCGGCGCTGGCCTCCAAGGCCACGGGTTTCCCGATCGCCAAGGTCGCGGCCAAGCTGGCCGTGGGCTACACGCTCGATGAGCTGCGCAACGAGATCACGGGCGGTATCACGCCGGCCTCGTTCGAGCCTTCCATCGACTACGTGGTCACCAAGATCCCGCGTTTCGCGTTCGAGAAGTTCCCCACGGCCGACAGCCGCCTGACCACGCAGATGAAGTCCGTGGGCGAGGTCATGGCCATGGGCCGTACCTTCCAGGAATCGTTCCAGAAGGCCCTGCGCGGTCTGGAAGTGGGCGTGGACGGCATGAACGAGAAGACCCAGGACCGCGAAGTGCTCGAAAAGGAGCTGGGCGAGCCCGGCCCCGAGCGCATCTGGTACGTGGGCGACGCCTTCGCCATGGGCCTGTCGGTCGACGAGGTGTTCGAGCTGACCAAGATCGACCGCTGGTTCCTGGTGCAGATCGAGCAGATCGTGAAGATCGAGCTCGATATCGACCAGCTTGCGGCCGAGAAGGGCGAGGGCGCACTGGCCGCGATCGATGCGACCACGCTGCGCACGCTCAAGCAAAAGGGCTTCTCCGACCGCCGCCTGGCCAAGCTGCTCAAGACCACCGAGAAGGCCTTGCGCGAAGCGCGCCGCGCGCTCAACGTGCGCCCGGTCTACAAGCGCGTGGACACCTGCGCCGCCGAGTTCGCCACCAACACCGCCTACCTGTACTCCACGTACGAGGAAGAGTGCGAGGCCGCACCGACGAACAACAAGAAGATCATGGTGCTCGGCGGCGGTCCCAACCGCATCGGCCAGGGCATCGAGTTCGACTACTGCTGCGTGCACGCAGCGCTGGCGATGCGCGAGGATGGCTACGAGACCATTATGGTCAACTGCAATCCCGAGACCGTCTCCACCGACTACGACACCTCCGACCGCCTGTACTTCGAGCCCGTGACGCTGGAAGACGTACTGGAGATCGTGGACAAGGAAAAGCCGGTCGGCGTGATCGTGCAGTACGGCGGCCAGACGCCCCTGAAGCTCGCCCTGGGCCTCGAAGCCGAGGGCGTGCCGATCATCGGCACCAGCCCCGACATGATCGATGCGGCCGAAGACCGCGAGCGCTTCCAGAAGCTGCTCGGTGACCTGGGCCTGCGCCAGCCGCCCAATGCCACGGCGCGCACCGAACCCGAGGCCCTGGAAAAGGCCGCCGCCCTGGGCTACCCCCTGGTGGTGCGCCCCAGCTACGTGCTGGGCGGCCGCGCGATGGAAATCGTGCACGAGCAGCGCGACCTGGAGCGCTACATGCGCGAGGCCGTCAAGGTGAGCAACGACTCGCCTGTGCTGCTGGACCGCTTCCTGAGCAACGCCATCGAGTGCGACGTGGACTGCGTGCGCGACTCCGCAGGCGTCACCTTCATCGGTGGCGTGATGGAGCACATCGAGCAGGCTGGCGTGCACAGCGGCGACTCTGCCTGCTCGCTGCCCCCGTACTACCTGTCGCAGCCGACCATTGACGAGATCAAGCGCCAGACCGCTGCCATGGCCGAAGGCCTGAGCGTGGTGGGCCTGATGAACGTGCAGTTCGCGATCCAGGAAGTCGACGGCAAGGACGTGATCTATGTGCTCGAAGTGAACCCGCGCGCCTCGCGCACGGTGCCTTTCGTGAGCAAGGCCACCGGCATCCAGCTGGCCAAGGTGGCCGCGCGCTGCATGGCCGGCCAGACGCTGGCCTCGCAGGGCATCACCAAGGAAGTGACACCACCGTATTTCAGCGTGAAGGAGGCCGTGTTCCCCTTCGTGAAGTTCCCCGGCGTGGACACCATCCTCGGCCCCGAGATGAAGTCCACCGGCGAAGTCATGGGCGTGGGCAAGACCTTCGGCGAAGCCTTCGTGAAAAGCCAGCTCGGCGCGGGCACCAAGCTGCCCACCTCGGGCAAGGTGTTCCTCACCGTGAAGAACGCCGACAAGCCGCGTGCCGTGGACATCGCTCGCCAGCTCGTGGCCATGGGCTTCGAGCTCGTGGCTACCAAGGGCACGGCCGCCGCCATCGATGCGGCCGGCGTGCCGGTGCAGGTGGTCAACAAGGTGACCGAGGGCCGCCCGCACATCGTGGACATGATCAAGAACAACGAGATCGTGATGGTCATCAACACCGTGGAAGAGCGCCGCAACGCGATCGCCGATTCGCGCGCCATCCGCACTTCGTCGCTGCTGGCCCGCGTGACCACCTTCACCACCATCTTCGGCGCCGAGGCGGCCGTGGAAGGCATGAAGTACATGGACAAGCTGGACGTGTACTCGGTGCAGGAACTGCACGCGCAGCTCGCGGCAGCCTGATCCCGCCGGCCAGCCGTGGCCGCCGAGCCCCGTGGAGCGCACCTCCACGGGGCTTTTTCTTTGCCTGCGGGCTTGCCCTGTTGCCTGCCGTTGGGTCTTGCCGCTAGATTGGCGCCATGCCTGCCGCTACCGCACCTGCCCCGCAGCCCCTGCGCCGATGGTCGACCGAGGTGGTCGCGCCTGCGGCGCGGCTGGACTACTGGGTGGGCGCCATCTGCGAGGCTTTCCTGGAGATGGACTGCAGCTCGCGCGAGGCGACCACCTTCGATGGCGTGCTGCAGAGCCTGCCGGTGGCCAGCCTCTCGGTCAACCAGGTGCGGGCCTCCACCCAGGATGTGTACCGTACGCCCGCCGGCATTGCCTGCAGCCGGCAATTGCCGTTCTATCTGATCGCCCAGGCTGAATCCTCCTGGCATGTGCGCCAGGACGGGCAGGTGGCCCATTTGCGCCCGGGTGACGTGGCGCTGGTGGATTCGGCCCGGCCCTACGAGCTGCATTTTCCCGAAGGCGTGGGCTGCGTCTCGCTGCAGCTGCCGCGTGCCTGGGTGGGGCAGTGGCTGGTCCAGGCCGAGGCGCGCGGGCCCCGCGTGGCCTGGCGCGACCAGGGCTGGGGCCAGAGTCTGGGCGCCCTGGCGGTGCAGCTCGCGCGTGATCCGGCCTCGGCCCAGGCCTTGCCGCCCGCCTTGCTGTCGGACCACCTGGGGGCCCTGCTGTCGGCCGCGCTGGAGCAGCCCGTGGTGCCTGCCGGTGCCGCCCAGGGCCTGCACGCCCATCTGTCTGCGCTCATGGCGGCCCGGATCGACCAGGGCGGCCTGTCGGCACAGGTGCTGGCCGATGAGACCGGGATCTCCTTGCGCACCCTGCACCGAGCGTTTGCGGCGCGGGGCAGCACCTTTGCGGGCACGCTGCGCCAGCTGCGCCTGGCACGTGCCGGCGATCTGCTGCGCCGCCCGCAACTGGCCCATGTCTCCGTGGCCGAGATCGGGCGGCGCTGCGGCTTTGCCGATGCATCGCACTTCGCGCGTGCCTTCCAGCGCGCCATGGGCATGTCGCCGGCCGCGTGGCGGCGGCGTTGAAAGCCTTGGCACACACAGCACAGGGGCTTGGCACGCACAGGCCATCCAGGCACCCGTCTTCTTCCTAAGGTATCGCCAGGGCAGGGCATGTCGCCCAGCCTGTCACAACCAACGAAGGAGACAACGATGGCGGATACCTATGTCCTGGTCCATGGCGCCTGGCACACTGGCGCCGAGATGGAGGCCACGGCCGGCCACCTGCGCGCGCGTGGCCATACCGTGCATTGCCCCACGCTGGCCGGCAACCGGCCGGGCGACGACCGCGCGGCCACGGGCCTGGCCGATGCGGTGGACTCGCTCGCGGCCTTCATCGAGGGCCAGGACCTGCGCGATGTGCGCCTGGTGGGCCACAGCTATGGCGGCATGGTCATCAGCCACATGCCGGCACGGCTGCCGGGGCGCATCCGCCGGCTGGTGTACTGGAACGCCTTTGTCCCGCAGGACGGCGAGTGCCTCAACGACCTGGTGCCGCCGCACTACCGCGCGCTGTTCGATGGCATCGCCGCGGCCAACGGCAACGCGGTGATGCTGCCGTACCCCATCTGGCGCGAGGCCTTCATCAACGATGCCGACGAGGCCCTGGCGAAAAGCAGCTACGCACTGCTCAACGCGCATCCCTACCGCACCTTCACCGAACCCGCGCGCCTGCCCGCGCCCCTGGCGGCGCTGGAGATCGGCAAGAGCTACCTCAATGCCCAGCAGGACGTGGCCTTGCCCCACAGCCTGCCCTGGCACCCGCGCCTGTCGGAGCGGCTGGGCCTGTTCCGCCTGGTGGAGTGCCAGGGCAGCCACGAGATCTGCTTCTCCGACCCGGCGCTGGCGGCGTCAAGCATCGAGCGCGCCGGTCGGGATTGAAAACATCGCCTCTTTTTTGCGGGTTTCTAGGGTGCTTTGAAGCGCGCCCAACACGCGGCATAATCATGTCCATGACACCGCCCGGCCTGCGCCCGGCGGTGTCGTTTTTTTGACAACCCGAACGACGACGGACATGACCACCATTCCCATCACCAAGCGCGGCGCGGAGAAGCTGCGCGAAGAGTTGCACCGCTTGAAGACCGTGGACCGCCCCTGGGTGATCACGGCCATTTCCGACGCCCGCGCCCAGGGGGACCTGAGCGAGAACGCCGAGTACGAAGCTGCCAAGGACCGCCAGGGCTTCATCGAAGGCCGCATCCAGGAAGTGGAAGGCAAGCTGTCCGCCGCGCAGATCATCGATCCGACCGCGGTGGATGCGGGCGGCAAGGTGGTGTTCGGCGCCACGGTGGAGCTCGAGGACGAAGAGACCGGCGATACGGTGACCTACCAGATCGTGGGCGAGGACGAGGCCGACCTCAAGCAGGGCCTGATCAACGTTTCCAGCCCTATCGCGCGCGCGCTGATCGGCAAGGAAGAGGGCGATACCGCCGAAGTGCAGGCGCCCGGTGGCGTTCGCCGTTACGAAGTGGTGGCCGTCAGCTACGTCTGAGGCCAGGCCTTTTTGCTTTCATGACCGCTGCGCGCCTTCCGGCCCTGGCTGCCGCCCTGTGGTGGGGCAGCCTCACCACCGTGGGTTTCCTGGTGGTGCCCCTGCTGTTCGCCCACCTGCCCTCGGCCGCGATCGCCGGGCAGATGGCGGCCAAGCTGTTCGCGGCGCAGACCTGGGTCACGGTCGCCTGCTGCATGTTGCTGCTGCTCATCTCCCGGCGCCGGCATGAGGAAGTCCAGGAGCCCTGGGCCCAGGCGGCGCTGGGTTTCGTGCTCGGGGGCCTGCTGCTCGCCCTGCTGGTTCAGTTCGGCGTGTCGCCGCGCATCGTGGCGCGGCAGGACCTGCGCCTGTGGCATTCCGTGGGCACGGGCATGTACGTGCTGCAGTGGGTATGTGCGCTGGTGGTGCTGCGGCGCACCGTGCAGGTCCCGCCGGCCTCGGTCAATGGCGAAGCCGGGCCGGCAGCCGCCCAGCCCGGGGCCTGATCACTCGTGCCAGTGCTCCGCCACCCAGGTGGCGGGCCGGATGTAGCGAAAACGCCGGTTGCGCCGGCCGGCCAGCGCGTCGGGCGGGTTGCACTCGCCGTGGAAGATCACGATGCGTGCGTCTGGCGGCACGAAGGGTGCCTTCCAGTAGTTGCTGGGCCAGGCAGGGATGCCGTGGTACTTGAAGCTCGGACACCAGGCTGCGGGCCAGTAGGCGAGCTTGCCCTGGCGGTGCAGGAAATCCGACAGGTAGGCCTGCTCGTTGCGGAACTGCTCGCGGATCTCGGCGAAGTGGCCACGGAAGTAATCGAGCACATCGGGGTGCGCGCCCAGCTCGAAGCGGTAGACCGACGAATTGCCGGTGATGCGCCAGGGGCGCTTGTAATCGTGGATGATGAGGAATTCGCCGGGCTCGGTGAAGAAACCATCGAGCGAACCGGTGACCACCACGTCCACGTCCATGAACAGGGCCGTGCCCCTGAGCCCGTGCAGGTCGGCGCTGAAGGTGACGAGCTTGGTCCAGCCGCGTTCGGGGATGCCCGCGGGCAGGTCCAGTGGCGGGATGGGCAGGCACTGCACCTCGCTGCGGATGCCGGCGCTGTTGTCGGTGAGGCAGACGAAATGGAACGGGCCCGACAGGTGCCTGCGCACCATGGCATAGAGCCGGTTGACGTATTCGGGGCCGTATTTCGTGCCCCATTTCATGCAGATGACGTGGCGCTGGCCCCCGGGGGCCGCAGCGCTGCCAGCAGGCGTGGCGGCGACGACCATTCGGATCAGTCGGCCTGGCGTTTCTTGACGGATTTGAGCTTGGGCTTCTTGGCCCGCTTGATCTGGCCGCCAGGCGTCAGGCGCTGGTTGCCCAGCACGCGCAGCTGCTTGACCTCGGGGCGCTGGCCGGCGCGCTTGCTGTATTTCAGGACCTTCACGTCACGCGGGCCGGGCATGCGGTCCTCGTCGATGGTGCGCTCCTTGGCAGGCTGAGGGCGCCACAGCACCAGGAGCTTGCCGATGTGCTGGATCGGGGCGGCGTTCAGGTCGGCCGTGAGCTGCTGGTACATCAGCTCGCGCGCGGCACGGTCGTCGCCGAAGACGCGCACCTTGATCAGCCCGTGGGCATTCAGGGCGGCGTCGATTTCCTTCTGGACGGCGGGGGTCAGGCCGTCGCCGCCCACGAGCACCACGGGGTCGAGATGGTGGGCGTTGGCGCGGTGTTCCCGGCGCTCGGCGGGGGTCAATTGAATTTGGGGCATGGGCCGTATTATCGAGGCTGAAAGAAAAACACAATGAAAGTTAATAGTTGTAGACACCTCTACTCATCCAAATACTGCTTCAACACCGGGTACAGCCCGGTATTTTTTTGCCCGTTCCGCTCAGCAATCAGGCGCCGGATGACGATCAACGAAACCTTGTAGTCGCGCGCTACAGCAGACATCGAGCGACCACCATCAACCGCCGCAAGCGCAGCAGCCTCCTGCTCTGGTGATAGCAACTTAGGCCGACCGAACTGCACGCCGCGCTTGATAGCTGCCACCTGACCGGCAACAGTGCGTTCGCGAGTTATCGACCGCTCCAACTGCCCAACGGCACCAAGAATCTGAATCATGAACATGCCCAACGGACTGGACGTGTCCAGCGGCTCTGTGAGCGACCGAATCGCAGCACCAGCAGACTTGATCCGGTCCAGGATGGCCAGCAGATCCTTCAGCGACCGAGCCACCCTGTCCATCTTGTAGACAACGAGCACGTCACCAGCAGCGAGCGCATCGAGCGCTTTTTGCAACTCAGGCCGAGCGCCAACAGAACTCCCCTTCTCCTGAAAAATCACCGTGACCCCGGCCTTAGCCAGAGCATCAAGCTGAAGGTGCGTTTCCTGATCCTTCGTGCTCACCCGCGCATACCCTATCAACATCCTTCCCCCCTCCGTAGAGTCCGACGACGCGCCAATTTCGATTGGTCAACGCAAACCGGACGAGACTTAGAAGCAGCTCTTGCTGGCTGCAATCGAGGGAGCAGGATATGTAAGCAATTGCATCAGCGGTCGATTGAGGAAGCAGCAATTCTTTGCGCACTTTCGACGCTCTAAAAGCAGCGACGCGGGCACCATCACTTGAATGCTCGCGCGGGCGTCCTCGCCCGGTAACGTTATTCGATTTCGGCTTGCTAGTACCCATGGTGCCCCCTTGTGCTAGCGTTGCGGCATGAACCTAAAAACGTGGGCCATGGAGCTGTTTCAGCGGCATCCTTGGGCGGTGTCATGTGGATTGGTGATCCTTGCCGGAGCACTGACGATCTACGCGCATAGGCTTTGGCTTTATTGGCGGCGGCCGAGGCCATTGGCTCTTCGTCTGCGCAACGCAGAGGAACAACATCAGTTCGAGCCGGTAAAGACTGTGTACACACCCCGAAGCTTCCGCCGCCCAAAAAAGCCACGGTAACGAAAGCAACACTCTGGTGATTGGCACCCATGCCTACCCCCACCCCTTACAGGGCCACGACGGGCCGGGAAATGGGCTTGGCGGGCATGCTTGAGCTACCCGGGTCGCCCTCGAAGGCGAAATAGAACCAGTCTTGGAATTTGCTCATGTGCATGGTGTCCACGCGGCCAGCGAGGTAGACCAGGGCAGCAGCACGCATGGCCGAGGCTATGTCTTGATGTTCGCCCAGGTCGACGGGAGGAGGCAAGGTCACATCCCCGAATTTGGTCCACCGGTTTGACCACTTGTCGCCCTCTTCAAAGGCTTTGGTGATGTACTTTGAAAGGTAGGCCGCGATGCGAGCTGCAGTGCGCTGGCTATGCCGTTTGCGGGCCGACACATCGACGTTGCCGCCGTACTCTTTTGTGACGGAGCGCCAGATGGCGCGCAGCACGTTGAAGCTTTTCACGCTCACCCCATTGCGAGCTTTGAGGCTTGAGGGAAGCTTGATCGTGGCCATGTGGACGTGCCATGCGCCGCGCTTTTGCTCCTCGAAGCCAGCCACTGCACGAAACTCAGGAATGACCCGCCGCACCCGGCGCACGAACTCTTTAAGGTGCCGCTTGCACAGTTCTAGGTCAGTCTGATTGGCCTTGTATGTGAGGGTCATGAGGGTGTCAGCACCCATGGCCTTGCACAGCTTGCGAACGCGCGTTGTAGCCCGGTTTGCTGCGATCGTCAGCGACCTTTGGCGGCGCTCATCCTCATCGATATCGGCAGCGGCAACCATGTCCAAATGGTCCTGTATCTGCCACTCGGGCCAATCCAGTTCGCGCCAGTCGATGCGCTCGCTGCCGGTGACCTCGATGTGGCCATTGCCCAACTCATGGGCCTTGACTTTGAAGACCCCACTCCCGTAGCTCATCGCGGCATAGCGCGATCCATCGTGATCCTGCAAAATACGTATTGCCATGGCGTAACCCCTCTTACGTTGTGACCAAGAACCCCGATGGATTGCCGTCCATGCGGGGTTCACCTTTTTGGGCCCTTTGCCGCCCGTGTTCTAAAGTGTTTATTGGATAAATCTAGGCCGCGCTGCGCGCGGCCTCCGCCCCGGCGCTGCGCTTGGCGCGGTGGCCGCTTTGCACACGTCTGGCGCTGATCCACCGGCCCTTTTTGCACCACGGTTGACATGGGGCCTTGCCCCATACCCCACCCCCCACTACGACACAAGGTCTCCGTTCCAGGGGCCCCGTTTTGTCCCCAGTAAGAAAGCTCATTGGTGATCCCCTGCAGGCGCAGCCGCGGCCGCAATGTTTTGCGAGTCTTGAGGGGGAGGGGGGGCGGGGCTGTCGGGCATGTACGGGTCGAAGCGCCGGTTGTTCACCCAGTCGTAGCAATCCCTGCTGTTGAGCACGCGCACGGCCTGCTGGGCCCAGCACTGGCACTCCTCGCCAACGCAGTACGCGCCGATGACCCGGGGCATGGCCACGACCTGCCGCAGATGGTCATAGGCGGGCGCAGATCGAGGTTCATAGCTCACCACCGGGATGAACTGGGTCGAGTCGTAACGCTGGCCTTGATTGGGGTCTGAGGTGCCGCCTGTTGGACCGGCTGGACGACCTGCAGCGGTCGCAGCGCCTGGCGCGTTTGATGCAGCACCTGGCGCGCCTGGCTGGCCTGTTTTGGGGTCCACACCGGCCACGTTTGCTTTGACCTGGTCAGTCTTGCCAGCGATGCGATTGAAGGCCCCGGGCACGAAGTACAGCGCACCCGCGATCGCTGCCAGCACCACATAGGCCAAGGTGGGAATAGCCGTCTTGGGCTTGATATGCAGCTTGGCGGATTTGTAGAGCTTGTACCCATCGCGCTTGAACCACCAGAAGCGTTTTTTGACGGCCTTGGAGAACAGTGTGGCGCGGCTGCAGTGGTCCCATTCGTAAATGATCGACATGGGCAGGAAGCCGATGCGACGCACGTGCAGATGGCGACCGATCAGCGGCGCTAGGTTCTGGTCCACCAAGCCGACGCCCTGGGTCATGAGGACGATTTCAACGCCGTAGTGCCGATGGGTTTCGAGGTGCTCGATGTAGTCGGGCACGTGGCTGCCGGTGGGGCGCTTTTTCCAGCTCTTTTGGATTTCGTCATAGCAGATGAAATCGCCGGGCTTGCCCCACTTGAACCAGTCGCGAATGGAGTGATCGCCCTCGCCGCCGATCTCCACATGGTCCAGAACTAGGCCATTGATGTTGGTGTACACCGTGCGAGGGAATTCCTTTGGCTGGCCGTCGTCGTCTTCACCCCAAACGCTGGTGCCGATCAGTGGCTTGAGCAGCTCTGTGACGACGTACAGCGTCTTGCCGCTGCCGGGCGCGCCTGTGATCAGCGTGATCATGTGTTGCTGGCCAGAAGCCGAACGGACTTGCTGAGCTGCCAGATAAGCACGCGGGTAAGGATGGCGCTCATGATGATGCCGAGGGCCTGCCCGATGCCTGCAAGGCCAGCAAGAGCGAGCATGCCTGCAGGGAGGCCAGCCCAGGCGGTTTGCGCGTAGCCGATGACCTGATCGACCATCGCTGACATGCCGGTGAAGGTGACGAGGCTAAGGCCCATCACGACCATGATGCGCGCCAGCAGCGGCTGGACCATCGCGAGCAAGAAGGCTGCAAACGGCATGGGTCAATCTCCCTTGGGGTAGACGATGAACACGGCGGATATCGCGGCCAGCAGCAGGATGATCGGCTTCACCCAGTTGGACACCCAACCGCAGGCCTGTTGGATGTCCAGGGCCTTAATAGAGCTGCCGTGGATGCTCAACATCACATCAGCGGGGCAGCCGCCACCGGCGAACGTTGGGCCGGTCTGCAGCGTGATTTCACGGGTGCTGGTGGGAATGGCGACCGTGGGGGGCGTGCCGACTGGGACGCAGCCGAGAGAGCCGGGGAATTTTTCGCAGTCGGTCTGGCCGGTGCCGGTGCTGGGGTTCGGATTGGGATTCGGGACCGGATCAGGAGCAGGGAGCGGGCTGTTGACGATGGTGGTGGTAGGCCGAACATCGACGCGCCAAGGCTCGCCAGCAGTGGGAGAAGGCCAGACCTCATGCCATGGTTGCGTGTAGGTTTGGGGATTGGTGCCAGGGTTCGGGATGGGGTCACCATCGGGAAAGCGCAGGGGCTGTGTTGAAGGCTGCAACTGAGGGGCCGGATTGCCGTTTGGCCCGATAAGGGGATTACCCGAAGGCTCAGTCGCAGGGTTAATCACCGGTGCAGGCTCAACGGGGATAGGCAAATCCAGCGCCGGTAATATGCGCGGATCGATGGGGAGAGACAAAAATGCATCTATCTGCGACTGGGTAGGCGCCGAGTATGCAGGGGGCACCTTCATTGGCAACGGACCGCCACCGGTGCACATATTGCCAGACCATGCCCTACCGCCTTGACAAGACACTATCCAAACACCAGACGTGCCAGGGCCGCAGGGATTGGCCATCGACGGCTGTATTATGAAATGGGGAACACTGCACGACCATGTCTGATCCTGAATAGTGGTCATGTAATCCGGAATGCTCAGACCGTTGTTGGACCTGACAGCGGGAATATCAATACCATTATCGGTGACCTCGCCTTGAAGATTAGGCGGCTCAGACCCGCCGATTTTCTTGCGCACGGTCTGCGTTGCAGGGTCATAAATCAAATCGAGCAATGAATCATCGGCGTGAGCACGATCCAACATATCAGCCACAAAGGGAAGCGCTGCAGCAGCCAACGAAGCACCGGCCAACCAGGGATTCAATTTGGTGGCCGTGAATGAAGCAGCATTGGCTGCAACCCGCATGCCGACAGGAACAACGACAGACCGAGCGCCGACATTGAGGGTTGCATTGGCGATGACATGGCCGCCAGCGTACCGAGCGCCGTTGGCAGCAGCAGCGCCCGTGGAGATGGTGGTAACGCCACCCACGGACGTGATGCCAGGGGGTGGGGCCAGCTGGGCATAGCCAGCGAAAGCAGGGCTAGCGGCAATCAGCACCAGGGCAAGAAATAGGCGCAGCATTTTAGCGCCCCTTGAAAAAACGCTGCCCAGCGCGGAATGCAATACCGGCAATGGTGAATATGCCAGAACCGATAATGCCTCCCATGATGCCGAAGTACAAAGCCGACGCTAGGAGAGCATCAGTAACGTAGAGCAAATCTGACTGAGACATGAGCACCTCACTTAAAGGCGATGAACAGAATCATGCAGAGGCCAAAGGCCATCATGTAATCGACTGGTGAAAGCATTTGATTAATCCTTTGACGTGTCGGAGGCAAATAGATTAAGCAACTGCTTTAGGCCCCAAATGACAATCAGCACAACAATGAATATGTAAAACATGTCCATTAAGTCAGCGCGGACCTCAGGGTCTGAAGTCTTATCTACTTTGATTGTCTGGCGCTGTTCTGCAAGCTCAGCGGCATTGAGCACCTGAAGACCGGACGCGCAGGTATTGTCATTGACAAATACACCAGTGGAGCTAAATACGTTACTGCCACCGGCGACGCCAATAACGCTCCCCGCAGGCAATAACTTAATGCATTGAGGCATAGGTACCCCGCCTTAAAAAACAGGGACCAAGGTCCCTGTTAAACCGAACACAGCCGAATAACTTGCTGAAGGTTATTAGGTTAAGGAAATAGCCGGATTTAGATCCAGCCGAACTTGCCTGCGAGCTTCTTCAAGCCCCAGAACACGACGAAGGCCGCGATGATGGCCGTGACCGCCGTGGTCATGTCGGTGCCGGCGGTTTCGATGGCGGTGGTGACACCTGCAGGCAGGGCGGCGTGGGCGTAGCCAGCAGTGGCCAGGGTGAAGGCGTGCACGGCGGCCAGCTTGACGAGGGTTTGCTTGCGCATGGATTGACTCCTTTTTGCGGTGCGGGATTGCACCCTGTGACGGCCTCAGGGAAGCCGCCAGGGGGTGGAATCAAGCGTTTGCAGGGGCAGGGGTTGCGCCGGGTTTCTTGGGTGCGAAAACGGCCTTTGGATCAACTGGCGACAGCGACACAAACTGGGCCTCGATACGGCCCGCGTTGTCGCCGTAGTCGCGTACACCGAGCGTGAAGCCCACCGCGAACAGTCCCAAACCTACCTGCCCCTCCAGGCTGGCCGGGACGCGGAACATGCCGACGGTGGCCACAGAGCCGTCCTCTTTTCGAACGATGGCGCGTGCCTCTTTCCATTGGGTGTATTGACCAGTTTTGGCATTCGGCGTCTTGGACGTTTTGTCCTCGATGAGGATGATTTCCATCAGGGATGCATAGGCAGACATGGAGACTCCTTTGATGGGCAGCTATGGCCCGGATATGAGCAACAGCGCTCTGACATGCCCCGGCCAGCGAGGCATGGCGGAGGGGTGTCAGATGACGACCTGCACGGTGGAGCAGGGGAGCCACTTGCCGAGGGCATTGCCGGGGATGCGGACCAAGCATCGGCCCGTGCGGACGCGGAGCACTTCCCCGCGATAGCCATGCCAGGAAACGAGCAAGCCGCGCTTGATCAGCTTGTCATTGAGGTCAAGGTTCGCTGGCATCTCAGAAATTCCCGGCGCGGCTGCAACCAAAACCCCAGGCAGTAACGACGCCCTTGGAGTACCGATCGGAGGTGTGGCTACCAGAAGGAATCATGGAGGGCGCATCCATGTCGTCACCGGACATATCGACGTCGGACGACCTGTAGTCGTCGCGCATGTCGAAATAGGAAATACCTCGAAACACGCGAGCAACAGGAGGTTCAAAGCGAGGGCACTCCCCACCGTCCACCGCCAATGGGTGAGCCACCACCGCAACGGCGGTTTGCTGGACAGGGGGAGTGCTGGGGACCGCTGCAGGTGGTGCAGGGAGGAATGTGAGCGCCAAGAAGCGCTCTTGGGCGAATTCAGAGAACGAGAGCTGGGTGGCTGGCATGGGTGGCTCCATGATGGTTAAACTAACCACTTCAATAGGTAAGTTGCTAGTGAAATGGCAATTTAATGTAAACGAAAATTACCACTGGAGTAGCAACTTATGACATTGAAAATTGCTATTGAAAGAGCAACTTCATTGCTTGGAACGCAGAAGGAGGTAGCCGAAGCAATGGGGGTCAGCCACACGTGGATAAGCGGCTGGAAGCAAGGGTCAAGGCCATGCGGGATGGACAAGCGGATAAAGCTGTACCAGATGGCAGGAATGGACCCGACCTATGCGGTGCTGGAATCGCTCGCGGGTCAACTAGACGAAAATGACGAATGGCAGAGCAGGGCGAAGGAAACGCTGAATGCCATCCTGAACGCGTTCCCCGAACCGGAAGAGATCGAAATGAAAGTTAAAACCCAAAGCAAGAAGGTCAACAAGGCGTGGCTCAACGACCACGTCAACGACACCTATGTCAAGTTGGCCCAGAAAGAGGGTTTTCGGGCCCGTGCGGCCTACAAACTCAAGGAAATCGACGAGCAGTTGCACCTGATCAAGCCCGGCAATACCGTGGTGGACCTGGGCTCCACCCCGGGCGCCTGGAGCCAGTACGTGCGCCGGCGCCTGTCGCCCAGCGGCGCGGCCACGGGGCAGCTCAATGGCAACATCATCGCGTTGGACATCCTTCCCATGGAGCCCATCGAGGGCGTGACCTTCCTGAACGGCGATTTCCGCGAGGAATCGGTGCTGGCCCAGCTGGAGGCGGCGCTGGAGGGCCGGGTGGTGGACGTCGTGGTCTCGGACATGGCGCCGAATCTCTCGGGCATTGAATCGGCCGACGCTGCCCGCATTTCCCATCTGGTGGAGCTGGCGGTGGATTTCGCGACGGCCCACCTCAAGCCCGACGGGGCGCTGGTGGTCAAGCTGTTCCATGGCAGCGGCTACAGCGACCTGGTCACGCTGTTCAAGCAGACCTTCAAGGTCGTGAAACCCGTCAAACCCAAGGCCTCGCGCGACAAATCGTCGGAAACCTTCCTCGTCGGCATGGGGCTGAAGTAAGCACCCCCTGAGTCGCTTCGCGCCTTCCCCCTCTCTCCTGCATTGCTGCGCAATGCGGGGAGGGGGACGCTCCCAGCGCGGCGGGGCGGCCCTTGCGCGGGAGCACTGGTTTGGTTTGCGCCAGTTTCGTGGGCCGCCGGCAGTAGGGAGTTCAGAGTACAAAGGGGCGTGCCGAGGAGGTCAATCGATCGAAAAGAGCGCCGATTTGTGAAAAACCCCCGTAAATCCCGAGCGGTGCCCATGGCCGCTAGGGGGAATAGCCATGGCGCCTTGGCTTGAAAGACCTAAAATGGGCCACATATAGGCCGTGACGGCTTTGTGACCGTCGCCCTTTCTCCCTTGCAACTGGAGCCCCGCTTGAACAATCAGTGGTTTTCAAAAATTGCCGTATGGCTGGTCATTGCCATGGTGCTGTTCACGGTGTTCAAGCAGTTTGACACCCGTGGCGGCGCCAGCGCAGGACATATCGGGTACTCCGAATTCCTCGAGGAAGTTCGTAACAATCGTATCAAGAGCGCCACCATCCCCGAAGGGCTGAGCGGTGGCGAGATCGTGGCCGTCACCAACGACGACCGCAAGATCCGTACGAACGCCTCCGTGCTGGACCGTGGCCTCGTGGGCGACCTGATCAGCCACAACGTCAAGTTCGACGTGAAGCCCCGCGAGGAAGGCTCCCTGCTCATGACCCTGCTGGTCAGCTGGGGCCCCATGCTGCTGCTCATCGGCGTGTGGGTGTACTTCATGCGCCAGATGCAGGGCGGCGGCAAGGGCGGTGCCTTCAGCTTCGGCAAGAGCAAGGCACGCATGCTCGACGAGAACAACAACCAGGTCACGTTCGCGGACGTGGCTGGCTGCGACGAGGCCAAGGAAGAAGTCAAGGAAGTCGTGGACTTCCTCAAGGACCCGCAGAAGTTCCAGAAGCTCGGCGGCCGCATTCCGCGCGGCCTGCTGCTGGTCGGCCCGCCCGGCACCGGCAAGACCTTGCTGGCCAAGTCCATCGCGGGCGAAGCCAAGGTGCCGTTCTTCAGCATCTCGGGTTCGGACTTCGTGGAAATGTTCGTTGGCGTGGGCGCGGCCCGCGTGCGCGACATGTTCGACAACGCCAAGAAGAACGCCCCCTGCATCATCTTCATCGATGAAATCGACGCCGTGGGCCGCCAGCGTGGCGCCGGCCTCGGTGGTGGCAACGACGAGCGCGAACAGACCTTGAACCAGATGCTGGTCGAGATGGACGGTTTCGAGACCAACCTGGGCGTGATCGTGGTGGCTGCCACCAACCGCCCCGACATCCTGGACGCCGCCCTGCTGCGCCCCGGCCGTTTTGACCGCCAGGTCTACGTGACGCTGCCCGACATCCGTGGCCGCGAGCAGATCCTGAACGTGCACATGCGCAAGATCCCGATCGGCCAGGACGTGGCCCCGGGCATCATCGCCCGCGGTACGCCCGGCATGAGCGGTGCCGACCTGGCCAACTTGTGCAATGAAGCGGCCCTGATGGCTGCGCGCCGCAATGCCCGCACCGTGGAGATGCAGGACTTCGAGAAGGCCAAGGACAAGATCCTCATGGGCCCCGAGCGCAAGAGCATGGTCATGCCCGAGGAAGAGCGCCGCAACACGGCCTACCACGAAGCCGGCCACGCCCTGATCGGCAAGCTGCTGCCCAAGTGCGATCCGGTGCACAAGGTCACCATCATCCCCCGTGGCCGTGCCCTGGGCGTGACGATGAGCCTGCCCGAGCAGGACCGCTACAGCTACGACCGCGAATACATGCTCAACCAGATCAGCATGCTGTTCGGTGGCCGCATCGCCGAAGAAGTGTTCATGAACCAGATGACCACCGGCGCCAGCAACGACTTCGAACGTGCCACGCACATCGCGCGCGACATGGTCACCCGCTACGGCATGACCACGGCCCTGGGCCCCATGGTCTACGCCGAGAACGAGGGCGAAGTCTTCCTGGGCCGCTCGGTCACCAAGACCACGAACATGAGCGAACAGACCATGGAAAAGGTCGACAGCGAAGTGCGCCGCATCATCGATGAGCAGTACGACTTGGCGCGCCGCCTGATCGAAGAGAACAGCGACAAGATGCACGCCATGGCCAAGGCCCTGCTCGAATGGGAAACCATCGACATGGAACAGCTCAACGACATCATGGCCGGCAAGCCGCCCCGTCCCCCCAAGGACTGGACGCCACGCACACCTTCGTCGGGTGGCGACACCCCGGGCGGCGGCACACCTGCCGTGGCCACCGAGGCAGCACCGGCAGCACCGTCGGCCGCCTGACAGAGCCAGGCGAGGCAGGCGAACCAGCGGTTCAACCGCACCAACGGGGCCCAGTGCCCCGTTTTTCGTGGCTGGGCCTGCTCTGCCCCCTTCTTCGCCCCATCCGCATCCACGTCCCCTCATTCCCTGCCGGTGCGCCCCTGGCGGCGCACCTCCCCCCTTTTTTCCATGTTCTGGCAGACCTCCCGCTTCGCCATCGACCTTGCCCGGCCGCAGGTCATGGGCATCGTCAATGTCACGCCCGATTCCTTCTCGGATGGCGGGCAGCATGCCAGCACGGCGGCGGCGCTGCGGCATTGCGAACAGCTGGTGAAAGACGGCGCCCACATCCTCGACGTCGGCGGTGAATCCACACGCCCCGGCAGCCCGGCGGTGCCGCTGGCCGAGGAACTGGCCCGCGTGCTGCCGGTGGTGCAGGGGGCCGTGTCGCTGGGCGTGCCGGTCTCGGTGGACACCTACAAGCCCGGGGTGATGCAGGCCGTGCTCGACCTGGGTGCCGACATCGTCAACGACGTGTGGGCGCTGCGCCAGCCCGGCGCGGCGGCCGTGGTGGCCAGCCATCCCCTGTGCGGGGTTTGCCTGATGCACATGCACCGCGACCCGCAGACCATGCAGGTGGCGCCCATGGCGGGCGACGTGGTGCGCGAGGTGCTGTCGTTCCTGGCGCGGGCGGCCGACGGCCTGCAGGCCCTGGGCGTGGCCCGGGAGCGCATAGCGCTGGACCCGGGCATCGGCTTCGGCAAGACGGTGGAACAGAACTTTGCCTTGCTGGCACGCCAGCAGGAGCTGGTGGCCACGGGCCATGCCGTGCTGGCCGGCTGGTCGCGCAAGTCGTCCCTGGGGGCGGTGACGGGGCTGGCCGTGGCCGGGGAGCGCATGCTGCCCAGCGTGGCGGCGGCACTGCTGGCCGTGGTGAACGGTGCGCGCATCGTGCGCGTGCACGACGTTGCCGAGACAGTGAGCGCCCTGGCCGTATGGCAGGCGATGGAGCAGCAGAAGCAGGCACAGCCATGAAGGCCGTGCGCCGATGGCAGGCGCATGGCAAACCAAAAAAACGATAGAACCCGAGGATTCCACCCATGACACGCCAGTATTTCGGCACCGACGGCATCCGCGGTACCGTGGGCCAGGCCCCCATCACCCCCGACTTCGTGCTGCGCCTGGCCCATGCCGTGGGGCGCGTGCTGCGCCGCTCCGAAGAGCGCCCCACCGTCCTGATTGGCAAGGACACGCGCATCTCGGGCTACATGCTCGAAAGCGCGCTGGAGTCCGGTTTCAACTCCGCCGGGGTGGACGTGGTGCTGCTCGGCCCGTTGCCCACGCCTGGCGTGGCCTACCTCACGCGCGCGCAGCGCGCCAGCCTGGGCGTGGTGATCAGCGCCAGCCACAACGCCTTCCCCGACAACGGCATCAAGTTCTTCAGCGCCCAGGGCACCAAGCTGCCCGACGCCTGGGAACTGGCGGTAGAGGCCGCCCTGGCAGAGGCCCCGGTGTGGGCCGACTCGGCCAGCCTGGGCAAGGCGCGCCGGCTCGACGACGCCGCGGGCCGCTACATCGAGTTCTGCAAGAGCACCTTTCCGCAAGACCTCACGCTCAAGGGCCTGAAGATCGTGGTGGACGGGGCCCATGGCGCCGCCTACCAGGTGGCACCCAAGGTGTTCCATGAACTGGGCGCCGAGGTGCTGTCCATCGGCTGCGCGCCCGACGGCCTGAACATCAACCACGAGGTGGGGGCCACCCACCCCGAGGCGCTGGTGCGCTCGGTGCGCGCCAACCGCGCCGACTACGGCATTGCGCTGGACGGCGACGCCGACCGCCTGCAGATGGTGGATGCCTCGGGCCGCCTGTACAACGGCGACGAGCTGCTGTACCTGATGGCGGCCGACCGCCTGGGCCGCGGCGAGGAAGTGCCCGGCGTGGTCGGCACCCTCATGACCAACATGGCGGTGGAGGTGGCTCTGCAGCAGCGCGGCGTGCAGTTCGTGCGCGCCAAGGTGGGCGACCGCTATGTGCTCGAAGAGCTGGCACGCCACGGCTGGACGCTGGGCGGCGAGGGCTCGGGCCATCTGCTAGCGCTGGACCGCCACACCACGGGCGACGGCCTGGTCAGCGCCCTGCAGGTGCTGCAGGCCTGCGTGCGCAGCGGCAGGAAGCTGCCCGATCTGCTCAGCGACGTCACCCTGTACCCCCAGGTGCTGCTCAACGTGCGGCTGGCGTCAGGGCAGGACTGGAAGTCCAACCAGCTGCTGGCCCGCGAGACAGAGGCCGTGAAGCAGGAGCTGGGCACCACCGGCCGCGTGCTGATCCGTGCCAGCGGCACCGAGCCCCTGCTGCGCGTGATGGTCGAGGCGCGCGAAGCCCAACTGGCCAGCCGCAGCGCCCAGCGCCTGGCCGATGCCGCGCGTGCCGGTTGATGCCATGGCCGACGTAGCGATCGAGGTGCGCCGCGTGGACTATGCCCACCCCGGCGATGCCCGGGCCCTGGTGCAGTTGCTCGACGGCTATGCCCGGGATCCTGCCGGTGGCGGCCAGCCGTTGGCCGGGCAGGTGCTGCAGGGCCTGCCCGCTGCACTGCAGCAGCGCCCCCAGGCCTTCAGCGTGATCGCCTGGGCGCAGCAGGGTGCGGACACGGCGTCCGTGCCCGTGGGTCTCGTCAACTGCTTCGAGGGCTTTTCCACCTTTGCCTGCCAGCCCCTGGTCAACGTGCACGACGTGGTGGTGGCCCCGGGCTGGCGCGGCCAGCGCATCGCACAGCGCATGCTGGCGCTCGTCGAGTCCATGGCGCGTGAGCGCGGGGCCTGCAAGCTCACGCTGGAGGTGCTTTCGGGCAACACCAGTGCCATGGCGCTGTACCTGCGCGAGGGCTTTGCGCCGTATGCACTCGACCCGGCCATGGGCCAGGCGCAGTTTCTGCAGAAGAAACTGGCCTGAGCTCCACCGGGCCGGCACGGCCCGGTCTTTGTAAGCAGCTGTTTGCTTGCGGCCACGGCGGCGCGATCCGTGTAGCCTGTGGGCTGCTTCCATCCTCGTAAATCCCGATGCAGGTGCACAGCCGGTATCGTCCAGAATCTCGCACCCACAAGGTGGCGGCCGGCGGTGCACACAAGGCACCGCGACTGCATTTTCCAAGGAGCACGCCTTTCATGACCCATTCCCCCCTGCGCGCCGCAGTCGCCCGCCTGCTCCTTGCCGCCACCTGTGCCGCAGCCCCCTGGTCGGCCCATGCCGGCAAGACGCTGGACAGCATCAAGGCCCGGGGCCTGGTGGTCTGCGGTGTCAACACGGCGCTGGCCGGCTTTTCGGTCGCCGACACCGGTGGCCGCTGGTCGGGCCTCGACGTGGACATCTGCCGCGCGGTGGCGGCGGCGGTGCTGGGCGATGGCGAAAAGGTCAAGTTCGTGCCGCTGAGCACCTCGCAGCGCTTCACGGCGCTGCAGTCGGGCGAGATCGACGTGCTCTCGCGCAACACCACCTTTTCGCTCACCCGCGATGCGTCCATGGGCCTGCACCAGACCGCCGTGACCTACTATGACGGGCAGGGCGTGATGGTGCTCAAGAAGAGCAACATCAAGAGCATGAAGCAGCTCAAGGGCCAGACGGTGTGCGTGCAGTCGGGTACCACCACCGAGAAGAACCTCGTCGACTATTCGAAGACCCACGACCTAGGCATCAAGCCCGCCGTGTTCGAGAAGGTCGAGGCCGCCACCGCGGCCTACTTTGCCGGGCGCTGCGTGGGCTATACCACCGACGCCTCGGGTCTGGCCTCGGTGCGCAACAAGGAGGCCAAGAACCCTGCCGAACATGCCGTGCTGCCCGAGCTGATCTCCAAGGAGCCGCTCGGCCCCATGGTGCGCCGCGGCGACGACGAATGGTTCGCCATCGTCAAGTGGGTGGTCTACGGCCTCATCGAGGCCGAGGAGTACGGCGTGACCCAGGCCTCGGTGGACCGCCAGAAGACCGGCAGCACCGACCCCGTGGTGCAGCGCCTGCTGGGCACCACCGAAGACACCGGCAAGCTGCTGGGCCTGGACCGCGACTGGCTGGCCCGCGCGGTCAAGACCACGGGCAACTACGGCGAGATCTTCGAGCGCAACGTGGGCCCCAAGTCCGCGCTGGGCCTGCAGCGCGGCCTGAACAACCTGTGGAACCGGAACGGGCTGATGTACGCCTTCCCCATCCGCTGAGGATTCGCGGAGCGGTCAGCCCTCGAAGCCCGTTCCGGGCGCCAGGGGCGCATGGCGGTAGCTGGCCGGCGTGCGGCTGAGCTTCACCGGCGCCCCGATGCCGCGGTAGCCGCCCGGCAGGTCCACCACCATCTGCCGGTGCGCGGTGTGCGGGTGCGCCAGCGCCGCATCGACGGACAGCACCGGCGCGGCGGGCACGCCTGCGGCCATCAGCGTGTCCACCAGCGCACTGCCGTCGAAATCCTTCATCGCGTCTTCCAGCACGGCCTTCAGCGCCACGCGGTTCACCGAACGGTCGCCGGCCCGGGCATAGCGGGGGTCGTCCGCCAGTGCCGGCACACCGATGCAGCGGCACAGGCTGGCGAACTGGCGGTCGTTGCCCACGGCGACGAACAGCGGCTGCGTTCGGGTGGCCAGGGTGTCGTAGGGGTAAATGTTGGGGTGCGCATTGCCCGTGCGCCGGGGCGTGTTGCCGTCCAGGAACCAGTTGGCGGCGTGCGGGTGCAGCAGCGACAGGCCGCTGTCGTACAGCGCGGCTTCGACGAACTGCCCGCGGCCACTGCGCTGCCGCTCCTGCAGCGCCAGCAGCACGCCGATGACGGCGTTCAGGCCGGTCACCATGTCCACCACGGGCAGGCCCACGCGCAGCGGTCCTCCTTGCGCTTCGCCATTGATGCTCATGATGCCCGCCAGGGCCTGCACCGCCGCGTCGTAGCCGGGCAGTGCGCCGAGCGGACCATCGGACCCGAAGCCCGTGACGCGGCACCACACCAGGCGCGGGAAACGCTCTGACAGCGTTTCGTAGCCGATGCCCCAGCGCTCCATCGTGCCGGACTTGAAGTTCTCGATTAGCACATCGGCCTCGGCCACCAGCGTCAGCAGCGCCTCGCGGCCCTCGGGACTGCCCAGGTCCAGGTGCATGCAGCGCTTGTTGCGGTTGAGCCCGTGGTAGTACGAGGCGACGCCGTCCTTGAAGGGCGGGCCCCAGGTCCGGGTGTCATCGCCCTGCGGGGGCTCCACCTTGAGCACGTCGGCGCCGTGGTCGCCCAGGATCTGGCCGCAGTAGGGGCCGCCGAGGATGCGCGAGATGTCCAGCACGCGCACGCCGGCCAGCGCGCCGCGGGGAAGGGAATCGGAGGGAGTCATGGGGGCCTCAGTCGAGTTGTGCGCCGGACTGCTTGACGACGCCGGCCCATTTGGCCATTTGCGCCTCGATGAACCTGCCCAGTTGCTCGGGCCTGGGCGAGGGGGCGGGCTCCAGTCCCTGGGAGGCGAGCAGTTGCTTGACCTTGGCGGTGTTCAGCACCTCGATGAAGGCCTTGTTGAGCTTGGCGATGCGCTCGGGCGGCGTGCCTGCAGGCGCCACGATGCCGAAGAAGACACTCACGTCGTAGCCCGGGACGCCCTGCTCGGCGACGGTCGGCACCTCGGGCAGCGCCTGCGAGCGTTCTGCCGTGGTGACCCCCAGGGCCCGCAGCTTGCCGCTCTTGACGTAGGGCTGCGCGGTGAGCACGTCGGTGAAGCTCATGGTCACCTGCCCGCCGAGCAGGTCGGTCAGCGCCGGGCCCGTGCCCTTGTAGGGGATGTGCTGCAGGTCCACGCCGGCCGAGGCATTGAACAGCACGCCCGCCAGGTGCGACGAGGCCCCGTTGCCCGACGAGGCATAGCTCAGTTTGCCCGGCGAGGCCTTGGCGTAGGCGATCAGCTCCTTCACGGTCCTGGCGGGCACCGCGGGGTTCACCACCAGGATGTTGGGCAGGTGGCCGACCTGGATCACCGGGGCAAAGCTCTTCACCGGGTCGTAGCCGATCTTGCGGTAGAGGCTGGCGTTGATGGCCAGCGGGCCCGAGGTGCCGAACAGCAGGGTCTGGCCATCGGCCGCCGCGCGTGCCACGTGCTCCGCGCCGATGTTGCCACCCGCTCCGGCGCGGTTTTCCACCACCATCGGCTGGCCCAGCCGGTCCTTCATCTCGGCCGCGAGCGTGCGTGCCATGGCATCGGTGGGGCCGCCAGGCGGGAAGGGGATCACCAGCGTGACGGGACGGTCCGGGAAGGTGTCGGCGTGCGCCAGCGGCATCAGCGGCAGTGCAGCGGCGCTGGCGAGCACGAGGGTGGTGAGAAGTCGCATCGGTGTGTCTCCGTGTTGTCGTGGGAAAGCGGTCGATCAGGCCGGCACGGCGTTCGCGGCGCCGCCGGTCCATTCCAGCGGCAGGTGCGCCGGGGCCAGTGGGTCGCGCGGCAGCACGCGGTGCAGCAGCACCAGCTGCGCCCATTCGATGCGCTGCGCGGAACCACCGCGTGCGCCCTCCCAGGCCATGGCGATGGCGCTGGTGACGTGGTAGAGCGCCGAGGCGGCCTGGCGCGCGAGCACATCGCCGCCCTCGTCGGCCGCGAGCAGGGCCAGCGCTGCCGCGCGGGCGAGCGCACCGCGCAGCGCGTCCGCAAAGCCCGGCGCGATGGCAGCGTCGTCTAGCAGCGCCTCGCAATGGGCCTGCAGCACGGGCAGCGAGCCCTCACGCTTCACCGCGCGGACCACGTCCAGGGCCACGATGTTGCTGGTGCCCTCCCAGATCGAGCCCAGGTGCGCGTCGCGCACCAGGCGGGGATCGCTCCACTCCTCGATGTAGCCGCAGCCGCCGCGCACCTCCATGGCATCGCCGGTCACCTTGCGCGCATCGCGGCAGGCGCGGAACTTGATGAGCGGCGTCAGGATGCGCAGCAGGGGATAGGCAGCGGCCTCGCCCGCGTCGGAGCGTGCCAGCGCCTGGGCGGTCTGGAACACCATGCTGCGGGCCTGCTCGGCGGGCAGCACCAGCTTGTGCAACTGGCGCTGCATCAGCGGCATGTCCTGCAGGGGTTTGCCGAAGGCCCGGCGCTCGCGGGCGATGTGCTCGGCCTCGGCCACGGCGCGGCGCATCAGGCCGGCTGCGCGCACGCCGTTGGACAGGCGCGAGTTGTTCACCATGTCGGCCATCTGCACGAAACCCCGGCCCTGCTCGCCGACCAGGTAGGCCAGCGCCCCTTCGAGCCGGATCTCGCCACTGGCCATGGAGCGCGTGCCCAGCTTGTCCTTGAGCCGCAGGATGCGGTAGTGGTTGGGCACCCCGCCATCGAGCAGGCGGGGCAGCAGGAACAGCGAGACCCCCTTCAGGCCCGGGCTGCCGCCATCGCAGCGCGCCAGCACCATCGCGAAATCGGCATCGGGGTTGGAGCAGAACCACTTGTCGCCGGTGAGGCGCCATTGGCCCTGCCCATCGAGCCAGGCGCGCGTCTGCGTTGCCGCGATGTCCGAGCCGGCGGTTTGCTCCGTCATGAACATGGCGCCCTGGGCCACGCGGTCGAAGTCCAGGTGCTGCAGGCGCGGCAGGAAGCGCGCGACCAGCTCGGGGCTGCCGAATTTCTTCAGGGTGCGCGCCAGCGAGTCGGTCATCGACACCGGGCAGCACAGGCCGAACTCGGCCTGCACGAAGAGGTAGGTGAGCACGTACTTGACCAGCGGCGGCATGCGCCCCTTCCACCCCAGCGTCTCCTCGCGGTGCGACATCGCGGCCAGGCCGAACTCGCTGAAGGCCAGCCGCTCCATCTCCACGTAGGCCGGGTGCTTGTGGACCGTCTGCAGGTCGATGCCCGTGCGGGTGCGCAGCGACAGGGTGGGCGGGTTCCTGTCGGCGGTGCCGGCCAGTTCGTCCAGCACGCCACCGGCCAGCGCGCCCAGCCGCTCGAAATGCGGGCGCATGTGCGCCAGCAGGTCGGCCGGCAGGTAGAGCGCCAGCAGCCGGTGCAGTTCGGTGTCGCTGTCGTAGAGGCTGGCGCCATGGCGGTCGGGCACGGGGTGGTCGTGGACCGCGTCGGATGGCGAAGAACGGGTGGGCATGGCATGTCTCCTTTGCCGCGATTCTTGGCCGGTGATCAATTCTTGTCTAATATTGATTAGGTCTTGTTCATTCCGATTTGAATATCGGTAAAGGGTTTGCGATGGAACTGCGCCATCTTCGGTACTTTGTTGTCCTGGCCGAGGAACTGCACTTCGGACGGGCCGCCCGGCGTCTGGCCATCTCCCAGCCGCCGCTGAGCGTGGCCATCCGCCAGCTAGAGGATTCGGTGGGCGCGCAGCTGTTCGAGCGCAGCAGCAAGGCCGTGCGCCTCACGCCGGCAGGGCAGGCGCTGCAGGCCTCGGCGCTGAGCCTGCTGCAGGCGGCCCAGGAGGCCGCCACCGAGGCGCGCCAGGTGGCCCAGGGGGCGGCCGGCCGGCTGCGCATCGGCTTCGTCGGCTCCATGCTCTACCGCGGCCTGCCGCAGGCGCTGGTGCGCTTCCAGGCCGCGCACCCGGCCGTGCGGGTCACTCTGACCGAGCTCAACTCCGCCGAGCAGATGGCCGAGCTGCTCCACGACCGGCTGGACATCGGCTTTGCCCACACGCACCGCGTGCCGGCCGAGCTCGACTGCCGCCTGCTGGTGTCCGAGCCTTTCGTGGCCTGCCTGCCCGCAGGTCATCGGCTGGCCAGGAAGCGCGCGGTGGCGGTGGGCCAGCTCAAGGACGAGCCGTTCGTGCTGTTCTCGCGCAGTGCGTCGCCCGACTACCACGCGCGCATCCTCTCGGTCTGTGCCGACGCAGGCTTCTACCCCGAGGTGCGCATGCAGGTGCGGCACTGGCTGGCCGTGGTGTCCCTGGTGTCCCAGGGCATGGGCGTGGCCCTGGTGCCCGATGCGATGCGGCACTGCGCCCTGCCGGGAGCGGTGTTCCGGCCGCTGGCCGGTTCGGGCCGGCAGTCCGAGGCCTATGGGGTCTGGCAGGCGGCCTCGCGCAACGTGCTGGTGCCGCGCCTCCTCGAGGAGCTGGCGGCACACCCCGATCGCGCCGGCCGGGCGGCAATCGACTGACTGGCAGGTCGCTCAGCCTTGCACGGCCTGCGCCAGGTCGTCCACGTGCACCATCAGCTCCCGCACGCAGCGCAGCGTGGGGTACTGCTGCAGCACGGGTTCCCACTGCGGTGATTCCAGCAGGGCCTGCCAGACGGGCTCCAGGTCCTGCGCATCGGCCGGCCGGCCCTTGGCCAGTGCGGTGGCGAACGCCAGGCTCTGAGCGGCGCCGAGCAGCTGCATGCGGCTTGCGGCGGCAAGCAGGTGGGGTATTGGCGGGGCGGGGGCGTCGGTGCAGTAGAGCACCGTGGCCCGCAGATCCGTGTCCGGCCTGTCCAAGGCGCCCAGGGAGGCGCCGCGCAGCCGCACTTCGCCCTCTCGGCTGAGGAAGGTGTACGCCGTGCCCGCGTCGGCATGGCCAAGCAGGCGCAGGCCGCGCCGCAGGCGCGAAAAATCGCTCGCCACGGCATCCACCGAGGCCTTGGCCTCCAGCAGCAGGCAGACATCCCAGGCCGGTTGCTGGCCCGCAGTGCCGGGGGCCTGGTGCAGCAGCACGGCATCCCATTCGCTCTTGGCGCGCTCGGCGCTGGCGGGGATGGAGGGCGGCACCCGCAGCGAGGTCACCACGCGCCAGGCACCGTGCGTGCCCTCGGCCCGGTCCAGTCGCTGCGCCAGAGCCTCCAGGGCCCGGGCGGCCAGGGTTTCCATGGCGGCACCGCGCTGCTGCGCCATGTCGCCATAGGCGCTGGCTTCGGCCGTGCCCGGGCGGGGGCCCTGCCGGTCGCGCAGGCGCTGGTAGGCCTGTACCTGCGGGTCGTCCTGCAGCGCGCCGGCGCGCTGCAGGCGTGCCAGGGCGGGGCCTTCCAGCAGCCGGGCCAGGCTGCGCTGCAGCTCAGGCGCATCGGCGGTCTGCGCCATGGCAAGCAACTGCCGCAGCGTATCGCCCAGTGCGGCCCACTGCCCGGACTCCGCCTGGGCGTGCAGGCGCTCCAGGGCCTCGCGCAGTGCACCGGGGTCGCAGTGCTGGCGCCTGGCGGGGTGTGCCACGGCATTGGCGCCCGCGCGCAGCTGCCGGCGGTCCTGCTCGGCGTGGTTCTGCAGGTCGATGCATTCCTGCACCTGCGGGGCCTGGCGTGCGAGCACAGTGGCCTGGTAGGCCGCGTCCCCATCCTCCGTGCGCATGGCCTCGCGGATCAGGTGGGCCAGGGCCTCCAGGAACGACTGCCGCGTGGCCGCATCGGGGCGCTGCGCGCCGGCCCGGGCCCGGCGCACCTGTTCGAGGGCCAGGGCCATGGCGGCCGTGGGGCCGGCCTGGGGTCCTGCCTCAGGCTCTGCAGGCAGCCGGTAGCGGCGTGCAGCCGTGCGCAGCACCTGGTCGAGCAGGGGCGGGCGCAGAGGCAGGGACGGTGCCCCCGTTTCGGACATCAACCCGTGCCGCCTGTGGGCTCGGGTCCGGCGCCACGGTGGGACTTGGTCCAGTCGTAGGGCGAACCATCGGGCAGGAGCCGGGCTTGCACCGTGCTCACCCCGGCACGCCCCACGCTCTCGCTGAGTTCGCTGGAAAGGCTCACATGGCGCTTGCCGGCCTTGCGCTTGTCTTCGCAGAACTGCAGGGCCGGCATCAGCTGGCCCGGGTCGAAGACCTGCATGGCGGGAGTGCCGGGTGCTTCCAGCCAGTAGACGACGATGCTCATGGGCGACTTTCTTCGGGTTCTGCCCCCGATTCTCGCCTGCCTGTCGCGCGTTGGCTGGATGCGCCCGGGTTGGGGGGCCTTACCTGGCCAGCGTCAGCGTGCCCTTCATCAGGCTGGAATGGCCCGGGAAGGAGCAGAACCAGGCGTAGGCCTCTCCTGCCTTGAGCCTGGCCACGTCGAAGCCCACCGCGTCGGCCTCGCCACCGCCGATGACCTTGGTGTGCGCGATCACGCGGGTATCCCCGGCCTTGACGTAGGCCTTGTCCACACCGGCCGCCATGCCATCGGCAGCCACGCCCTGGGCGTCGGCCGCCTTGGTCAGCACCCAGTTGTGGCCCATGGCCGTCTTGGGCAGCTTGCCCACGTGCTTGAGCTTCACGGTGAACTGCTTGCAGCTGGCAGGCACGGCGATGCTCTGCTTGTTGAACTGCATGGCATCGTTGCCTTCGATCTCCACGTCGCAGGTGGCGGCCAGCGCCGGACCGGCGAGCAGGGCGGTCAGCAGCAGGGCGGCGGAACTCTTCATCATCATCCTGGTCGTCATTGTCGATTTCTCCATTGGTAAAAAGGCGCTTGCATGCCCGGCGAGGGAGGCCGGGCTTGGCGATGAGTGGACCACCGCTGGCCGCTGGGCTCCTTGATGTGCATCAACGGCGCGCGCGCCCTCTTGCAGCGGCAATCCGGTGGGGACAGGGGAAGGCCCGGTATTTCGGGACCCCGGCTTGAGCTAGCATGGTCCATGGCCGAGAATTCCCCACCCATGCCCCTGCGCGCCGAGCAACCCGGCCGCCGGCTGGGGGCATTGCTGACGGGCGCCAGTGCCCTGCTTGCGGCGCTGCTGTGTGGCCTGGTTCTGTGGGTGCTGTCCTCTTCGCGGCAGAACCACGAAGAGCGAGCCCGCACCACGGCGGAAAGCCTGGTGGCGATCACCGGTGCCAACGTGGGCTCCGAGCTGGGCCTGATCGATGCCGTGCTCAGGATGACGATGGATGACCTCCTGCGCAGCGGATTTGGCTCGCGTGTGGCGGGCGACGACATCCAGCGCCTGCTCGATGAGCGGCGCCACCTGCTCCGGGGCGCCGAAGGCTTTCGACTGGCGGATGAGAAGGGCGCCGTGCGGTGGGGCAATCAGGTGGGAGGGGCGATGGTACCGTCCATCGCTGGCCGGGAATTCTTCCAGCAGGCCAGCCAGTCCGTATCGGGCGATCCCATCGTTTCCCGACCCGTGGTCTCGCAGGTCTCAGGCAACTGGGTGATCGTCATCGCACGCCCCCTGCGCGTGAATGGTCAGTTCGCGGGGGTCCTGTACGCGACCATCCGGGTGGACCACTTTGCACAGATGTTCCACGGCTACGAGCTGGGTGAGCGCGACGCCATCACGCTCCGGACGCGGGATCTGCGTTTCGTGGCATGGATGTCGCCCGGGAACGAGGTCCATGTCGAGATTGGATCGACCCAGGTCTCCGATGAGCTGCGGGCTACCCTGGCGATCAAGCCTTCATCCGGCGTCTACACGGCCGCTTCTGCGACCGATGGAGTGGAGCGGACGGTCGCCTACCGTGAAGTGCAGGGCTGGCCGTTCATCGTCTTTGCAGGGCTCAACAACCAGCATTTCTTCCAGCCCCTGGCGCAGGAGGCACGCACACTGTCGCTGATGGCGGGGCTCATGTGGCTGCTGAGCTGCGCTGCCGCCATCGTGGTCTACCGGCTGGGACTGCGCGAACTGGGCACCCTGCGCGCCCTGGAGGCGCAGAGCCGGCGCACACAGATCCTCTTGCGCGTGGCTGGTGACGGCATCCACATCATCGACCGCCAGGGACACCTGGTCGAGATGAGCGATTCGTTCGCGCAGATGCACCGATCTTCCCGGGAGGCGCTGCAGGGCAGGCATGTGTCCAGCTGGGATGCCAACCAGAACGAAACGGCCATCCGCGGCTGGCTGGCCAAAGTGCGTGATGGTGATCGGCAGCGTGTGGAGGTTCAGCACCGGCGGGCGGACGGCGAGGTCATCGATGTCGACTTGCACTGGCATGCGGTGGGCATCGACGGACGGTTGCTGATCTTCGGCTCAGCCCGGGACATCACCGACAGGAAGCGCCTCTTGCAGCGTGTCGAAGAGTCCGCGGCGCGCATGCAAGACCTCTACGACCATGCACCCTGCGGGTATTTTTCACTCGATGCCGATGGCGGTGTCGTACACATCAATGCCACCCTGCAGCAATGGCTGGGCAGCACGCCCCTGGACTCCCATACCCGCTTCAGCGAGCTGCTGCAGGGCGAGCACCGCCAGCGCTTCCATGACCACTTCCTCATGCTCACCCTGCAGGAGCGGGCGCCCGAGATCGAGGTCGAGCTGGCGCCGCCGGGCGCTGCGCGCCGCTTCGTGCGCATCAACTCCACGGCTGTGCGCGATGGACAGGACGGGCAGGGCAACTTCCTGATGAGCCGCACCGTGGCGGTCGATGTGACGGCGCAGCACGAGGCGCTGCGCCAGGTACAGGCACTGCTGCACGAGCAGTCGGCCATGCTCAACAGCGACCTGGTGGGCATGCTCAAACTCAGCGGCCGCACCATCACCTGGAAGAATGTCGCCATGGAGCGCATGCTGGGCTATGGGCCCGGCGAACTCGAGGGGACCGAGGTCCAGGCCCTGTATGCGCGCGGCGAGGACTACCGCAACGTGGAAGAGGCCGCCGCGCTGCGGCTGGGCCGGGGCCAGAACTACCGCACCGACGTGCGCCTGCAGCACAGGAGCGGCGAGGCCATCTGGGTGGACCTGAGCGGAGTGGGCCTGTCCGACAGCGAGACCTTCTGGATGGCGGTGGACATCTCGGCGGCCAAGCGGGCGCATGCGCAGATGACGCACGTGGCCTTCCACGATGCGCTCACGCAATTGCCCAACCGCCTGCTGCTGGTGGACCGCCTGCGCCAGGCCCTGGCGGCGGCGCAGCGGGCCGGCCACGGGGTGGCGGTGTGCTTCTCCGACCTGGATGGATTCAAGGCCGTGAACGACCAGTTCGGGCACGATGCGGGTGACCAGCTCCTGGTCGAGCTGGCCCGGCGCATCTCCGGCAGCATCCGTGCATCGGACACGGCGGCGCGCATCGGGGGAGACGAGTTCGTGCTGGTCCTCACGCCCGTGGCCGGGGAAGAGTGGCGGGCCGTGCTCGATCGCCTGATGCAGGCGGTTTGCCAGCCCGTGCACCTGCCGGCCTCCGGCGCGACCGTGCGCGTGGGCATGAGCATCGGTGTCGCGCTGTCGCAGGGGCGGCTCGACGCGCAGGAACTGCTGGCCGAGGCGGACGAGGCCATGCTGCAGGCCAAGCGGTCCGGAAAGCACCGCGTGCAGCTGGCGCAGGTGGTGCAACCGCTGTCTTGACGCCGCGCGGGGGACTACGCGGGCAGGTACTGGCGCAGAAAAAGTTCCAGCTCGTCGGCCGGCAACGGCCGGCTGAACAGGTAGCCCTGGGCCTCGTCGCAGCCCTGCTCACGCAGGAAGGCCAACTGGCCTGGCGTTTCCACGCCTTCGGCCGTGGTGCGCATGCCCAGGGCCTGGGCCATGCGGATGATGGCGCTGACGATGGCGCGGTCGTTGCCATCGTCGCCCAGGTCGCGCACGAAGGACTGGTCGATCTTGAGCTTGAAGATCTGGAAGCGCTTGAGTTGGCTCAGCGACGAGTAGCCGGTGCCGAAGTCATCCATGGACATGCGCACCCCGCGCGAGTGCAGGCTGTCCATGGTGGCCACGGCCGAGTGCGGGTCGTCCACGGCCACGCCTTCGGTCAGTTCCAGCTCCAGGCAGTCGGGCGGCAGCTCGAAAATGGTCAGGATGCGGCTCACCAGCTCGGGCAACTGGGGCTGGCGGAACTGGATCGCCGAGAGGTTGACCGCCATGGTCAGCCCCGGAAAACCGTTGGCGTGCCAGTCCTTGAGTTGGGTGAGGGCCGTGCGCAGCACCCATTCGCCGATCTGCAGGATCTGGCCGCTGTCCTCCGCGATGGGGATGAACTCGGTGGGCGAGATGCTGCCCATCTGCGGGTGGTCCCAGCGCAGCAGCGCCTCCACGCTGTGCACCTGGCCGGTGGCCAGGTGGATCTGGGGCTGGTAGTGCAGGTACAGCTGGCCGCGCTCCAGCGCGCGGCGCAGCGCGTTCTCGACCTGCAGGGCGCGCACCGACTGGGCCTGCATCTCGGGCGTGAAGAAGCGGAAGGTGTTGCGCCCGTCGAGCTTGGCGCGGTACATGGCCACGTCGGCCGACTGGGTCAGCGTGTCAAAGTCGGCGCCGTCCTGCGGGAACAGGGCCACTCCCATGGACGGCGCCATGGTCAGCTCATGGTGGTCGATCTGGTAGTGCTGGCGCGAGGCCTCCTGCAGCTTGCCGGCCACGCGTGCGGCCCCGTGGGCATTGGCGCCCGGCAGCAGCAGGATGAATTCGTCGCCCCCCAGGCGCGAGACGGTGTCCTTGTCGCGCACCACGGCGCGCAGGCGCTTGGCGATCTCCACCAGCAGGGCGTCGCCCACGCGGTGGCCCAGCGAGTCGTTGACATGCTTGAAATGGTCCAGGTCCAGGAAGATCAGCGCCAGCGGCGTATTGCCCTCCTGCGCCACGCGGATGGCCTCCTGGGCGCGCTCGGACAGCAGGGTGCGGTTGGGCAGTCCGGTGAGCGGGTCGTAGTGGGCCAGCCAGTAGATGCGGTCCTGGTCGGCCTTGCGGTCGCTGATCTCGCGGTGCAGGTTGTCCACCGTCTCGCGCAGCTCGCGCGTGCGGTCCTGCACCTGCTGCTCCAGTTGTTCATGCACGCGCGCCAGGGCCGCCTGGGCCTGCTTGCGCTCGGAAATGTCCATGGTGATCCAGATCGATCCCTGGTCCGGGTCGTCGGGATCGATGAACTTGGCGCGCACCTCGCAGGTGAGCGGCGTGCCGTCCCGGCGGCACATGACCACCTCGCCCTCGTAGGACTGGCCGGCGGCGAGCACGGGGTAGCAGCGGTGGCCCACCTCCTCCCAGTCCTCGTCGCTGGCATACCAGCGGCGCGAGGGACTGCCCGCCAGCTCACCGGGGCCGTAGCCCAGCATGTGCTCGAAATGGCGGTTGCAACGCGTCAGGTGCCGGTCGCGCAGGAACACGATGCCGACCATGGCCTGGTCGAACAGCACCTGCTTTTCGCGCACAGCGGCGCTCAGCAGGGCCTGGGCCTGCTTGTGCTCGTCGATGTCGTCGAGGATCCAGATCGAGCCTTCGCTCGTGTCCTGCGGGTTGATGAGCCGCCCGGTGAGGCTGCCCCAGAACAGCCGCCCGTTGCGCCGGCGCATCTGGCGCTCCACGCGGTAGGCCTGGCCCCTGGCGAGCACCGGGTAGGCCTCGCGCCCCAGGGCGCGGAAGGCGTCGCGGTCGGGGTAGAAGGCCTCGCTGCTCAGGCCCGCCAGACGCTGCGCCGACTCGTAGCCGAAGATCTCCGCATAGCGCGGGTTGCAGCGCACCACCACCCGCTGGCGGATGAACACGATGCCCACGCCCGCGCTCTCGAGCAGCATCTGCTGCTCGCGCAGCGTGCGCTCCAAAGACGCGTCGGAAGAGTCCCCAGACGGCAGGCGTTCTGGGGCAATGGACAGCAAGGACATGGCGGCCGGACCCGGAGGGAGAGGCGCGATGCCCCAAAAAAATGTACCAAAGTGTAGCAGTCCAGGCTTACAGCGGTAACCGCCTGGTAACCGGACCCCTTCCGCACAGGTGCAGGCACCCCCAGGGCGCAGTCGGGTGGTGCATCCCGCTTGTCATGGCATTGACATCCTGCGGACACGCAGGCGTCACCTGCGGCTTTCAAACTCCATCGCATTGAAGCACACCACCCGGTGATCCGGGGCACCAGCGGCCATGGGGCCGCCTTGTACGAAGGAGTTGATCCATGAGCGATTTGCCCAACCCCACCCTGCCGCTGGCCCCCGCCGCCCCCTCCAGGGGCGCAATTCAGCGCACCGAATCCGCGGTGGCCGGCATCCCGGTGCGTGGCGGTGTGGAGGTGGAGTGGGCACGGCACCTCGACGAGGTCCGCCAGGCACAGAAGCTCCGGTTCGACGTGTTTGCCGGGGAAATGGGCGCTCGATTGACGACCCCCGTGCCCGGCCACGATGTGGACCTGTTCGACGACTATTGCGAGCACCTGCTGGTGCGGGATGCGGCCAGCCGGCAGGTGATTGGCACCTACCGGGTCCTGACCCCCGCGCAGGCGCGCCGCGTGGGCAGCACCTACAGCGACACCGAATTCGACCTCACCCGCCTGCGCACCCTGCGCCCGCGCATGGTGGAACTGGGCCGCAGCTGCGTGCACCCCGAGCACCGCCACGGCGGCGTGATCATGGCGCTGTGGAGCGCGCTGGCCGACTTCATGGTGCGCAACCAGCTCGACACCATGATCGGCTGTGCCAGCATCCCCATGCTGCACAACGGCGTGATCAGCGGCGACGCGGCCGCCAGCATCTGGAACCAGGTGCGCCAGACGCACCTGGCCCCCATCGAATACCACGTGCTGCCCCGCCTGCCACTGCCCGTCGAGAAGCTCGACGGCTCCACCTTCGTGGAGCCGCCGGCCCTGATCAAGGGCTACCTGCGCCTGGGTGCGCGGGTGTTGGGTGCCCCGGCCTGGGACCCGGATTTCAATTCCGCGGACCTGCCCATGCTGATGCGCCTGGCAGACCTGCACCCCCGTTACCGCAAGCATTTCCTGGGGGCCTGATGCGCGCCGCGTTCGACGCGCTCGGCGACTGGACTGCACACGTGGGAGGTGGGCAGGACTCTGTCGCCGACGCCGACGACGCGCATCCACCGGGCCACCGCCACCTGCGCGCGGTGTTCATCTCCGACCTGCACCTGGGCACGCCCGGCTGCCAGGCCGAGGGCCTGCTCGACTTCCTCAAGCACCACCCGAGCGACCACCTGTACCTGGTGGGCGACATCGTGGACGGCTGGCAACTGCGCCGCCGCTGGTTCTGGCCCCAGGCTCACAACGACGTGGTGCAAAAGCTGCTGCGCCGCGCGCGCAAGGGCTGCCGCGTGGTGTTCGTGCCCGGCAACCACGACGAGTTCGCCCGGGCCTTCGTCGGCCATTCGTTCGGCGGCATCGAGGTGGCCGAGGACACGGTGCACACCACGGCCGATGGCCGCACCCTGTGGGTGACCCACGGCGACTATTTCGATGGCGTGATCCAGTGCGCCAAGTGGCTCGCCTATGTGGGCGACAACCTCTACGAGTTCACGCTCAAGCTCAACCGGCACCTGAACACGCTGCGCGCGCGCATGGGGCTGCCGTACTGGTCGCTGTCGGCCTACCTCAAGGGCAAGGTGAAGACGGCGCTGAACTACGTGACGGACTTCGAGGTGGCCGTGGCCGCCGAGGCGCGCCGCCGCGGCCACGATGGGGTGGTCTGCGGCCACATCCACCGCGCCGAGATGCGCGAGATCGACGGCATCATGTACTGCAACGATGGCGACTGGGTGGAAAGCCACACGGCGCTGGTCGAGCACATGGACGGCCGCCTGGAGCTGGTGCAGTGGCACACCGTGCCCGGGCACCAGACGAACACGCAAACCCGCAGCAGCGAGATGGCCGTATGAAAATCGCCTTGTTGTCCGACGCCTGGTCCCCCCAGATCAATGGCGTGGTCACCACCCTGGTGGAACTGGTGCGCCACATGGAGTGCGCCGGGCACCAGGTGCATGTGATCCAGCCGGGCCTGTTCAAGACGCGCCCCTGCCCGGGCTACCCGGGGATCGACCTGGCTGTCCGGCCGGGCCGGGAGATCCAGCGCATCCTGGACGCGCTGCAGCCCGACGCCATCCACCTGGCGACCGAGGGCCCCATCGGCTGGGCCGGGCGCCGCTACTGCCTGCGCAGGAAGCTGGCCTTCACCACGGCCTTCCACACCCGCTTTCCCGAGATCCTGAATGCCGCGGCGCACATCCCGCTGGGACTGGGGTACGCACTGTTCCGGCACTTCCACCGGCCTTCGTCGGGCGTGATGGTGCCCACGGTCGGCGTGCTCAAGATGCTCGAGCGGCGGGGTTTCCGCAACCTGCGGCAGTGGACGCACGGGGTCGACACCACGGCCTTCAGCTACCAGGCCGAGGCCACGCCGCACCCCTTGGTGGGCGCCCTGGCCCATCCGGTGGCCCTCTATGTGGGGCGGGTGTCCTACGAGAAGAACATCGAGGCCTTTTTGCAGCTGGACATGCCGGGCAGCAAGGTCATCTGTGGCGTGGGCCCGCTCGAAGAGCGGCTCAAGGCCCGCTACCCGCAGGCGCGCTGGCTCGGGATCCTGGACCGCGCCACCCTGGCCGGGGTGTACGCGGCGGCCGACGTGTTCGTCTTTCCCAGCCGCTCGGAGACCTTCGGCCTGGTGATGCTGGAGGCCATGGCCTGCGGCACGCCCGTGGCCGCCTACTTCGAGGACGGCCCGATGGAAGTGCTGGGCGCCCATGCCGGCGGGCAGGCGCGCGGCGGCGTGCTGGACACGGACCTGATGACCGCCGCCCAAAGCGCGCTGGCCGTGCCGCGCCACGAGGCGCGCAACCGGGCGCTGGAGTTCACCTGGGCGCATACCGCCCGGTTGTTCCAGCAATTCCTGGTTCCCGCCCGTCCACGCCGAGATGACGACGCGGTTTCTGTCACAAAAACTGTCACATCACTGTCATCTGGCCGTTAAATACTGCAGGCACCCGCTCCCCGTGGCTTTCGAGTGCCCATGCCTTCCTTCTCCTCCAGAAAACCTGTGATTTCGCAATGTGACAGCCCCGATGACCGCCAGGAAGCCGCTCTGCAGGCGGCGGCCGAGCCCGTGCCCGCGCCAGTGGTGGCTGCCGCCGGGCCGGGGGCGCCGATGTTCCTGGACCGGGACCACAGCATCCTGGGCTTCAACGAGCGCGTTTTCGACTGGGCCGTGCGCACCGACGTGCCACTGCTGGAGCGTCTGCGTTACCTGTGCATCGTGTCGTCCAACCTCGACGAGTTCTTCGAGGTGCGCGCCGCCGCCCACCTGACCGCCGCCAAGAGCGGCGAGGGCAAGGGGGTCTATACCGAGGCCTCCTTCGTTGCGCTGGCGTCCAAGGCCCATGACCTGGTGGCGCGCCAGTACTCGCTGTACAACGACTCCCTTGTGCCCGAATTCGCGCGGCACGGCATCCGCATCGTCTCGCACGGCGAGCGCTCGGCAGCCCAGCGCTCCTGGGTGCATGAGTATTTCATGCGCGAGGTGCGCCCGCTGCTGATCCCGGTGGGGCTCGACCCCGCCCACCCGTTCCCGCAGGTGGCCAACAAGTCGCTCAATTTCATCGTCCGCCTGCATGGCCACGATGCCTTCGGCCGCAAGAACGAGGTGGCCATCGTCAAGGTGCCGCGTGCGCTGCCGCGCCTGGTGCGCATGCCGCCGCGCCTGGCTGCCAAGGGCGAATCGCTGTTCGTGAGCCTCTCGAGCATCATCCGCGCGCACCTGGACGACCTGTTTCCCGGCCGCGAGGTCACGGAGTTCTCGCAGTTCCGCGTCACGCGCCACTCCGATCTGGCGCTCGACGAGGAGGATGTGCGCAACCTGCGCACCGCCCTGCGCCAGGGCCTGCAGCACCGCCACTATGGCCAGGCCGTGCGGCTGGAGGTCTCGGCCGGGTGCTCGCAGTTCCTCTCGCGCTTCCTGCTCGAGCAGTTCGACCTGCCCGAGCCGGCGCTGTACCGCGTGCACGGCCCGGTGAACCTGGTGCGCCTGACGCAGCTGGTGGACCTGGTGAACGACCCCGCGCTGCTGTTCCCGGCCTGGCGCTCGGCCTGGCCGCGCCAGCTGGTGCCGGGGGTCTCGATCATGGAGCAGCTGGGCAAGCGCGATGTGCTCATGCACCAGCCCTTCGAGAGCTTCGATGGGCTGCTGGCCTTTCTGCGCGAGGCGGTGAACGACCCCCAGGTGCTGGTCATCAAGCAGACCATCTACCGCACGGGCGCCGACTCCGAACTCATGGACCTGCTGACCGAGGCCGTGCGCCGCGGCAAGGAGGTCATGGCCGTGGTGGAGCTCAAGGCGCGCTTCGACGAAGAGGCCAACATCAACTGGGCCGAGGCGCTTGAATCCATCGGGGCGCAGGTGGTGTATGGCGTGGTGGGGCTCAAGACCCATGCCAAGATGCTGCTGGTGACGCGCCGCGAGGGGCGCCAGCTGCGCCGCTATGGGCACCTGTCGACCGGCAACTACAACGTGCGCACCGCGCGCCTGTACACCGACCTGAGCTACCTCACGGCCGACGAGGACACCACGGCCGACATGGATGGTGTGTTCAACCACCTGGCCAGCCAGAACCGGCCGCCCAAGCTGCGCAAGCTGCTGCTCGCGCCCTTCCACCTGCAGCGGCGCATGATCGAGAAGATAGAGCAGGTGGGCCTGGCCGCCAGCCGGGGCGAGGATGCGCGCATCGTCGCGAAGATGAATGCGCTGACCGACGAGGCGCTGATGCGCGCCCTGATCGCGGCCGGCCAGCGCGGCGCGCGCATCGACCTCATCGTGCGCGGCGCCTGCATGCTCGCGGCCCAGGTGCCAGGCGTGACGGACAACATCCGCGTGCGCTCGGTGATCGGGCGCTTCCTGGAGCACACACGGGTCTTCTACTTTCGCGCAGGCAGTGAGGAAGACCTGTACCTGTCGAGTGCCGACTGGATGAACCGCAACATGATGCGCCGCGTGGAACTGGCCTGGCCCGTGACCGAGCCGCGCCTGCGCCGCCAGATCGTCGACGAGTGCCTGGTGGCCTACCTGCACGACGACCGCGACGCATGGACGCTCAACCCCGACGGCACCTATGCCCGGGCCCCCCATCCCGAAGACGGGCAGGGTGCGCAGGCGGCGCTCATGGTGCGCTACGGACCGCCTGTGCCGGTGGCGCGGGTGGAGCAGCAAGGAACGTGATGATGGACTTGATCCTGTGGCGCCATGCCGAGGCCGAAGAAGCCCAGGACGGCTCGGACGACCTGACCCGCGCGCTCACGCCACGGGGCGAGAAGCAGGCGGCGCGCATGGCCGCCTGGCTGGACCGCCAGTTGCCCGAGGGCCTGCGCGTGCTGGCCAGCCCATCCCGACGCACCGAGCAGACGGCCGATGCCCTGGGCCGCAAGTTCAAGATGCGCGCCGAGCTGCTGCCCGGCGGCACCACCGAGGACCTGCTGGAGCTGGCGCAGTGGCCACGGGCGCGCGGCGCCGTGCTGATCGTGGGCCACCAGCCGGTGCTGGGCCAGACCATTGCGCAGTTGCTGGGCATGCAGGCGCCCGAATGCGCGGTGCGCAAGGGCGCCGTGTGGTGGTTGCGCCAGCGCCAGCGCATGGACGAAAGCCAGACGGTGCTGATGGCTGTGCAGTCGCCAGAGTTCGTCTGACCCTCGCGGCAGCGCCTTCGGTCACCACCACGCAGCGGCCCGAGGGCCGCTTTTTACTTGCGGCCGTTCTTGGCGGCAGGTGCGTCGGCCTTCGGGCGGCCGGTCTTGATCGACGGCACGGCCTGCAGCGCGCTGCGCAAGGCGGTGTCGGACAGGCCGGCCAGCAGCTTGAGGCCAGCGCGCAGCAGCTCGCTCTTCTTGGCGGGCTGGGCCAGGGCGGCGGCGCGCTGCTTGAGCGTCTCGACCACGGCGTACTCGTCCTTGGGGATGGTGAAGCTGTCGCGCACCAGCTTGGCCTTCTTGGCCTTGGCTTCCTTGGCGGGGACTGGGGCGGCTGCGGGCTTGGGCTTGGCTGCAGCAGGTGCCGCGGCCTTGGGCTTGGCAGCGGCCTTGGCTGCCGGCTTGGCCGCTGGCGCGGGCTTGGCGGCAGGGGCCTTGGCCGCAGCCTTGGCCGCAGCTGCGTTGGGCGCCGGCTTTTTGGCGGCCTTGGCTGCAGGCTTGGCGGCTGCGGGGGCCTTCACGGTAGGGGCCGTGGCCGGGGTGGCCGCAGCGGTGGGGGTGCTGGTTGCGGGTGCAGTGCTGGTCATGACAAAAGAGAGTAAAACGGTATAAACAGTTTATACCGTTTTTCTTTCTGCGTCACGGCAGCTCTGCCACCAGCTCCCATGGGGTCTTTTGCCAGGCCAGCATTTCCTCGCGCAGCAGGTGGGCCGATTGCGGGTAGCCCGTCGCCCAGCCCCGGCGTGCCGACAGCAGGAAGCGGTTGCCCTTGACCTGCAACTGCAGGCCCTCGGTGTCCGGGTCGCGGCGCGCATGGCACAGGGCCACGGCCAGCCGCAGGCACAGCAGTTGCAGGGCGAATCCCGCGTCTTCGAGGTCCACATCGAGCTTGCGCACCTTGCCACGCTGGCCCAGCACCAGCTGGCCCAGGCGGTGCAGCTCGGGCATGGCAAAGCCGGCGGCGTCGGTGTGGTCCAGGATGTAGGCGCCGTGGCGGTGGTAGTCGCTGTGCGAGATGCGGCAGCCGATCTCGTGCAGGCGCGCCGCCCAGTCGAGCTTGCGCGAGGCGCGCTCGCTGCCGGCCGGGGCGGCCTGGTCGAACAGCTGGCAGGCGATGCGCGCCACGCGCTCGGCATGCTCCACATCCACGCCAAAGCGCTGCATGAGGCCGTGGACGGTGGTGCTGCGCAGGTCGGTGCCCGGCTGCTCGCGGTCGAGCAGATCGTACAACGCGCCCTGGCGCAGGGCGCCCTGGGCCACCTGCATCTGCTCGATGTGCAGCAGGTCGAACACGGCGCGCAGCACGCTGATGCCGCCGCCGATCACGGCGCGGCGCTCGTCCTTGAGGCCATCGAGGCGCACGCGGTCGGCGCTCTGCGCACGCAGCAGGCGCTCGTGCAGCCAGTCCAGGCCTTCGCGCGTGATCAGGCCCTCGGGCCCGCCAGCGGCGGTGAGGATGTCGCCGACCGCACCCGCCGTGCCCGAGGACCCGTAGGCCACATCCCAGCCGTCGGGCCGGAAGGTGGCCAGGGCTTCGTCGAGCACCGCCTTGGCGGCGATCTCGGCGGCCATGAAGGCCTGGGGCGTGAACAGGCCGCCGGCAAAGTAGCGCGAGGACCAGGCCACGCTGCCCACGCGAAAGGAGGCCACGGCGTGCGGCGTGAACTGCTGGCCCAGGATGAGTTCGGTGGAGCGTCCGCCGATGTCCACCACCAGCCGGCGCTCGTCGGACTGGGGCAGCAGGCGTGCCACGCCCTGGTAGATCAGCCGTGCTTCCTCGGGTCCCGAGACCACGTCGATCGGGTAGCCCAGCACCTGGCTGCCGCGGGCGATGAATTCCTCGCGGTTGCGCGCCTCGCGCAGGGTCTGGGTGGCCACGGCACGCACCTGCGTGCGCGAAAAGCCGGCCAGGCGCTCGCCGAAGCGTGCCAGGCAGTCCCAGCCGCGCTGCATGGCCTCTGGGGTGAGGTTGCGGTCCTCGTCCAGGCCATTGCCCTGGCGCACGGTCTCCTTGAGGTATTCGACGCGCTGGACATGGCCGTGCTCGTAGCGGCCGATTTCAAGGCGAAAGCTGTTGGATCCCAGATCCACGGCTGCGAGCAGTGTTCCGTTGTGCATGGTGGTGCGCGGGGTGCGCTGTTTTCCTTTCGGCCCAGCATAGCACCCGGGCCGTCGTCTGGAGGCGAGTTCAGCCAATGATGCGTCCCGCCGTGGTGAGCATGGCCTGGGTCACGTAGGCGCTGGCGCGCTGGCGCCCCTGGTAGCTGACGGTATAGCCGCCGATGTTCAGCGTGGCGCGCTTTTGCAGCGCGGCCAGCATGCTGGCCCGGGTGATGGGGCCGTTGATGCCGCCCATGACCTCGGCGGTGTAGCGCGCGGCGATGTAGCCGGCCAGGCCCAGCGGAGAGGGCGGTTCGTCGTAGAGGCGGGCCAGCGCCTCGCGGTAGCTGCGCACCACGGGCAGGCTGGCGTTCACCATGGGAACGGCCTGCGTGACGATGACCGAGGCCTTGGCCGCGGTCGGACCCATCTGGGCCAGCACCTGTAGGTTCACATCGGCCAGGGCCACCACATAGCACTGGCGGCCCTGGGGCAGCGCGAGCTGGTCCAGGAACGAAAAGAGTTCGGGCGTGCCGCCGATGAAGAGCACGATGGACTGCTCCACGCGTGCACCGGCACCGGTCTTGGCCGCAGGGCCCGGCGGCGCAAGGGCCTGCACCTTGAGCGCCATCGATTGGGCGGCATGCGCCACCATGGCTTCAGACTGGCGCCGCACGGAAGCGCTGGCATAGGCCACCCCCACCGTCTGCACCCCCATGCTGGCCAGGTTCTTGATGGCATGGGTGATCTGGGCCTCGTGCCCGGCGAACACGTCGAACACGGTGTCGCTGGAACCCGTGGCGGTGGAAATGCCTGCCGTGTCGTGCAGCCAGGGCGCCACGAAGGGCAGGGCGGCATCGCCGGGCGCCTTGGCCTGCAGGGCGATGAGGCCGCTGGCCGCAGTGTTGCCCACGCAGCCCGACAGGGCGATGCAGGCGGCCTGGCGCTGCGCGGTCTGCCAGGCGGACTGCAGGCCCGCGGGCGTGCCGTCGGTCTCGAGCGTCAGGTGCTGCACGGGCCGGCCTTGGACGCCCCCCCTGGCATTGATCTCCTGCCAGGCCGTGCGCGAGCCGACGAGGAAGTCGCGGCTCACGTCCTGCTGGTCGGGGGACAGGTCGGCGATCTGCGCCACCACATGGGGGCGGTCGGCATCCGATTTTCTGGTGGATGGGTCGGTGCCCTGGCCCCAGGCCGGGCCTGCCAGACCTATGGCCGCCACCCCTTGCAGCCAGTGGCGGCGCTGAACGCCGGAGGGAAGGGGTGTGCGTTCCATGTCGCGTGGTGGTGCGATTACTTCTTGGGAGGCATCAGCACGCGGTCGACCACGTGCACCACGCCGTTGGTGGCCACGATATCGGCCTTCTCCACCATGGCTTCTTCCACGGTGACGAAGGTGCCGGCGCGCGACAGGGCCACGTCGGAGCCGTTGAGGGTCTTGGTGTTGCCGGACTTGACGGCGGCAGCGGTCACGTTGCCGGCCACGATGTGGTGGCTGAGCACGGCCTTGAGCTGGGCCGGGTTGGCCTGCAGGTCGGCCAGGGTCTTGGCGGGCACCGCCTTGAAGGCGTCGTCCGAGGGGGCGAACACGGTGTAGGGGCCGGCGGCCTTGAGGGTGTCAGCCAGGCCCGCCTGGGCTGCGAGCTTGTTGAAGGTGCTCAGCGAAGGCGTCTTTGCAATCGTGCTGTCCAGGGGGGTGGGGGCGGAACCGGTGCTGGCGCAGCCGGCCAGGGCGGCGACCGTAGCCAGGGCGAGGGCAGATTGCAGTGCGTAACGGCGGAACATGTGATTCTCCAGGTAGGTAGCCGATTCATCTCGGTGGCGGGAGACTAAGCAGGCACCGTGACAACTGGATGACAAACGTAAACGCCTGTACAGAGGAGCGGGATGTGTGACAACCGATCTGTGTGTCACGACAATGTCACATACGGGTCCTAGAGTCGCCTCATCCCAACTCATTCATCCCAAGAGGTATCTCCATGAAAATGTCCGCGATTCGGGTCCTTGTTGCTGGTGTGGTCGCTGCTGGTGCGTTCTCTCAGGCCATGGCACAGCAGGAAGCCACCGGCGCAGGCGCCAGTTTTCCGGCTCCTCTGTATTCCAAGTGGGCGGCTGACTACAACAAGGCCACGGGCGTCAAGATCAACTACCAGTCGGTGGGTTCGGGTGCCGGCATGCGCCAGATCGAAGCCAAGACGGTCGACTTCGGCGCTTCGGACGCGCCCCTGAAGGACGACGAACTGGCCAAGAAGGGCCTGGTGCAGTTCCCCACCGTGATCGGTGGCATCGTTCCCGTGGTGAACATCAAGGGCATCGCGCCCGGCCAGATGAAGCTGAGCGGCCAGGTCCTGGGTGACATCTACCTGGGCAAGATCACCAAGTGGAACGACGACGCCATCAAGGCGCTGAACCCCGGTGTGAACCTGCCTGACGCCGCCATCGCCCCCGTGCGCCGCGCCGACGGCTCCGGCACCACCTTCGGTTTCACCAACTACCTGAGCAAGGTGAACGCCGAGTGGAAGTCCAAGGTCGGCGAAGGCACGGCCGTGAACTGGCCCACCGGTGCGGGCGGCAAGGGCAACGAAGGCGTCGCCGCCTTCGTGGGCCGCCTGCCCAACTCCATCGGCTACGTCGAGTACGCCTACGTCAAGCAGAACAAGCTGACCTACACGCAGCTGCAGAACGCCGCCGGCAACTACGTCTCTCCTGACGATGCCACGTTCAAGGCCGCTGCTGCCGGTGCCGACTGGGCCAAGAGCTTCTACCAGATCCTCACCAACCAGCCCGGCAAGGATTCGTGGCCCATCACCTCCGCCACCTTCATCATGATGCAGAAGGCGCAGGACAAGCCTGTCCAGGCCACCACGGCCCTCAAGTTCTTCGACTGGGTCTACACCCAGGGCGACAAGACCGCCGCCGACCTGGACTATGTGCCCATGCCCGACAGCGTGAAGGCCATCATCCTGAAGTCCTGGGGTGATATCAAGGATACGTCCGGCAAGGCCGTAGCGTTCAAGTAATTTGACAGGGCCGGCGGTAAGCCGGCCCTTCAACTTCAAATCCATTGAATCAAGGCTACCAACGTGTCCACAACGATGCCGGTCCGCGACAATCCGTCCATTGCGACGGCCCCTTTGCGTACTGAGAAAATGCCCCCCTCCCCACACCGCCCCCTGATCTCCGGCGTGCTGGCCGACAAGCTGTTCGGCTTTTTTGCACGTGGCGCTGCCATCCTGACCCTGCTCCTGCTGCTGGGCATCCTGGCTTCGCTGGTGGTGGGGGCCTGGCCTTCCATCGCCAAATATGGCCTGGGCTTCCTCACCAGCAGTGTCTGGGACCCCGTGCAGAACGAGTACGGCGGCCTGGTGATGATCTACGGCACGCTGGCCACCTCCGCCATCGCGCTGCTGATCGCCGTGCCCGTGAGCTTCGGCATCGCGCTGTTCCTGACCGAGCTGTCGCCCTCCTGGCTCAAGCGCCCCCTGGGCACGGCCATCGAGCTGCTGGCTGCCGTGCCCTCCATCGTCTACGGCATGTGGGGGCTGATGGTGTTCGGCCCCATCCTCGCGACCTATGTGCAGCAGCCGCTGCAGTCCCTGTTCCAGGGCGTTCCCTACCTGGGTGCGTTCGTGTCGGGCCCTCCGGTGGGCATCGGCATCCTGTCGGCCGGCATCATCCTGGCCATCATGATCATCCCGTTCATCGCCTCGGTGATGCGCGACGTGTTCGAAGTCACCCCTGCCCTGCTCAAGGAGTCCGCCTACGGCCTGGGCTCCACGACCTGGGAAGTGGTGTGGAAGGTGGTCCTGCCCTACACCAAGACCGGTGTGCTGGGCGGCATCATGCTGGGCCTGGGCCGTGCGCTGGGCGAGACCATGGCCGTGACCTTCGTCATCGGCAACATGAACCAGCTGTCCTCCCTGTCGATGTTCGAGGCGGCCAACAGCATCACCTCGGCCCTGGCCAACGAATTCGCCGAAGCCGGCGAAGGCCTGCACCAGGCCTCGCTGATCTACCTGGGCCTGGTCCTGTTCTTCATCACCTTCGTCGTGCTGACCTGCTCCAAGATCCTGCTGTCCCGCCTGCAAAAGAATGAAGGAGCGCGCTCATGAGCAGCACCACCACCAGCACCGGGCAGCGCCTGATTTCGGCGGCCGAGCTCGACCAGCAGCGCCAGGCGCGCTACAACAGCCGCAAGCGCGTCAACCAGATCGCCCTGGTCCTGTCGCTCGCCGCCATGGCATTCGGCGTCTTCTGGCTGATCTGGATCCTCTGGGAAACCGTCCGCCTGGGCGTCGGTGGCCTGAGCGTCGCCCTGTTCACGCAGATGACGCCGCCACCCAATGAAACAGGTGGCATCTCCAACGCCATCTTCGGTTCGTTCGTGATGGTGCTGCTGGCCACCTTCGTGGGCACGCCCATCGGCATCATGGCCGGCATCTACCTGGCCGAGTACGAGACCAAGAGCCTGCTGGCCTCGGTGACGCGCTTCGTCAACGACATCCTGCTGTCGGCACCCTCCATCGTGATCGGCCTGTTCGTGTATGCCGTGGTGGTGGCGCGCTTTCGCAGCTTCTCGGCCTATGCCGGCATCCTGGCGCTGGCGCTGATCGTGATCCCGGTGGTCATCCGCACCACCGAGAACATGCTGGTGCTGGTGCCGTCGAGCCTGCGCGAAGCGGCCTACGCCCTGGGTACGCCCAAATGGAAGGTCATCATCCTGGTGACGCTGCGCGCAGCCCGCGCCGGCGTGATCACCGGTGTGTTGCTGGCCGTGGCCCGCATCGCCGGCGAAACCGCTCCGCTGCTGTTCACCGCACTGAACAACCAGTTCTGGAACGGCGACCTGTCCAAGCCCATGGCCAGCCTGCCCGTGACCATCTTCAAGTTCGCCATGAGCCCGTACGAGAACTGGCAACAACTGGCCTGGGCCGGTGTGTTCCTCATCACCGTCGCCGTTCTCGGCCTGAACATCCTGGCGCGGGTCCTGACCCGCCACAAGTAAGCCCTAGCAGCAAGAAAGACACTCTCATGTCCGCTATTCTCAAGAACGACGTGCCCAACAAGTCCAAGATCACGGTGCGCGACCTGAACTTCTACTACGGCAAGTTCCATGCCCTCAAGGGCATCAACCTCGACATCCCCGAGAACAAGGTCACGGCCTTCATCGGCCCCTCGGGTTGCGGCAAGTCCACGCTGCTGCGCACCTTCAACCGCATGTTCGAGCTGTATCCCGAGCAGCGCGCCGAAGGCCAGATCGTGCTGGACGGCGAGAACCTGCTGACCAGCAAGCAGGACGTGGCCCTGGTGCGTGCCAAGGTCGGCATGGTGTTCCAGAAGCCCACCCCGTTCCCGATGTCGATCTATGACAACATCGCTTTCGGCGTGAAGCTGTTCGAGAGCCTGAGCGCCACCGACATGGACGACCGCGTGGAATGGGCGCTGCGCAAGGCAGCCCTGTGGAACGAAGTCAAGGACAAGCTCAACCAGACCGGCTCCGGCCTGTCCGGTGGCCAGCAGCAGCGTTTGTGCATCGCCCGCGGCATTGCCATCAAGCCCGAAGTGCTGCTGCTCGACGAGCCTTGCTCGGCGCTGGACCCGATCTCGACCGCCAAGGTGGAAGAGCTGATCGCCGAACTCAAGAACGAGTACACCGTGGTCATCGTGACCCACAACATGCAGCAGGCCGCACGCTGCAGCGACTACACCGCCTACATGTACCTGGGCGACCTGGTCGAGTTCGGCGAGACGGAACAGATGTTCTTCAAGCCGCAGCGCAAGGAAACCGAAGACTACATTACCGGCCGTTTCGGCTAAGGAGACAGCAATGCCCGACAAGCACCTTTCGTCGCAGTTCGACTCCGAACTCAACAGCGTCTCCGCCCGCGTCATGGAAATGGGCGGCCTCGTGGAGTCGCAGATCCGCCAGGCGGTCTACGCCCTGTCGCAGTTCAGCATCGAGGCCGTGGAGCAGGTCGCCGCCATCGAAGTGCGCGTGAACGCCATGGAAGTGGAGATCGACCACGAGCTGTCCTCCATCATCGCGCGCCGCCAGCCCACCGCGCGCGACCTGCGCCTGCTGCTGGCCTTCTCCAAGGCCACGGCCAACCTCGAGCGCATGGGCGACGAGGCCAACAAGATGGCGCGCATGGTGCGTTCCATCATCGAAAGCGGCGCCGCCCGCTCGCTGCCATCGAGCGACCTGCGCGTGGCGGCCGAGCTGGCCTCGGGCCTGCTGCGCAAGGCGCTGGATGCCTTCGCCCGCCTGGACACCGCGATGGCCGTTTCCATCCTCAAGGAGGACGACCTGATCGACAAGGAGTTCGACGGTTTCGTGCGCAAGCTGGTCACTTACATGATGGAAGACCCGCGCACGATCTCCCCGAGCCTGGACCTGCTGTTCCTGGCCAAGGCCATCGAGCGCATCGGCGACCATTCGAAGAACGTGGCCGAACTCATCATCTACCTGGTCAAGGGCAAGGACGTGCGCCACACGGCCCTCGATGAGATCGAATCGGCCGTGCTGTAGGCCTGTGAACGCTGTATGAGAAAGCTACCCCGTGTTCTGATTGTCGAAGACGAACCTGCGATCGCCGAGCTGATCGCGGTCAACCTGCGGCACAACGGATTCCAGCCCTTCTGGGCCGAAGATGGCGATTCGGCCCAGCGCGAGCTCGATGCCGTGCTGCCCGACGTCATCCTGCTCGACTGGATGCTGCCCGGCCAGAGTGGCCTGTCACTGGCGCGCAAGTGGCGCGCCGATGCGCGCACCAAGGCCATCCCCATCCTCATGCTCACCGCACGCGGCGACGAGCCGGACAAGGTGGCAGGCCTGGACGCTGGCGCCGACGACTACATCACCAAGCCGTTTTCCACGCAGGAGCTGCTGGCGCGCATCCGCGCCGTGCTGCGCCGCCGTGCGCCCGAGCAGGTCAGCGACAGCGTGACCATTGCCGATCTGGTGCTCGATGCCGGCACCTACCGCGTGGCCTTCCAGGGCCAGCAGCTCAAGGTGGGCCCCACCGAGTTCAAGCTGCTGCACTACCTCATGAAGCACGCCGAGCGCGTGCACAGCCGCTCGCAGCTGCTGGACAAGGTCTGGGGCGACCATGTCTTCATCGAAGAGCGTACAGTGGACGTGCACGTCAAGCGCCTGCGCGAAGCGCTGGGTGCCGCGTCGGTGATGGTGGAGACGGTGCGCGGCGCCGGCTACCGGCTCACGGCGCAATCGCAACCCCAGGCGCAGCAGCTGCAGGCCTGATGGTTCACGGGGCGCCTCACGGCGCCCCTGGTTTTCTGAGAAGGCTTTGCAACCTGCATGCTCTGGCGATTCACGTATTTTCTGCTCTGGCAAATCGCCGGCGGCGGGCTCGGTTGGTGGCAGGGCGGGCCTTGGGGCGCGGCCCTGGGAGCGGCAATAGCGGCCTGGGCATGGTTTGTGTGGGACCTGCTGCGCGGCGCGCGCGTGCTGCGCTGGCTGCGCACGGGCGAGCTGTCGCGCGCACCGGTCATGCGCGGCATGTGGGGCGAGGCGGCCGACCGGTCGCGGCGCCTGCTGCGCCTGCAGGCCCAGGAGGTGCAAAGCAGCCAGAACCGCCTGCAGGAGATACTGGCTGCGCTGCAGGCCACGCCCAACGGCGTGGTGCTGCTGGATGCAAAGGGCCACATTGAGTGGTGCAACCAGATGGCCGCCGCCCAGTTCGGCTTTGACGCGCAGCGCGACGTCATGCAGTCCATCGGCAACCTGGTGCGCGACCCCGAATTCACTGCCTATTACACGGCCCAGGATTTCACGCACGACGTGGTGCTGGAGGGGCGCAACAGCACGCCTTCGCGCCCGGTGCGCATCTCGGTGCACCTGCACCCCTATGGCGACGGGCGCACGCTGCTGCTGTCGCGCGATGTGACGGCGCTGGAGCAGGCCGAGGCCATGCGCCGCGACTTCGTGGCCAACGTCTCGCACGAGATCCGCACGCCGCTCACGGTGCTCATGGGCTTCGTCGAGACACTGCAGACCCTGCCGCTGGCACAGGACGAGCGCGCCCGCTACCTGGGCATGATGTCGCAGCAGGCCGCACGCATGCAGAGCGTGGTGCAGGACCTGCTCACGCTGTCGCGCCTGGAGGGCAGTCCGCCACCCGGCATGGCCGAGTGGATGCCGGTGCAAGGCCTGGTGCAGCGCTGCGAGGAAGAGAGCCGTGCCCTGTCGGCCCTGCTGGCCCAGACCCAGCAGCGCCCCCACACGCTGCTGTTCCCGAGCAAGGCGGAGCTGCTGGCCCAGGGGGACATTGCCGGTGTGCCGGCCGAGCTGCAGAGCGCCCTGTCCAACATCATCAACAACGCCGTGCGCTACACGCCTGCGGGCGGCACGATCACGGTGGGCTGGGTGCGCAAGGAGGATGGCTCGGCCACCTTCTCGGTCAAGGACACGGGCCCGGGCATTGCGCCCGAGCACATTCCGCGGCTGACCGAGCGCTTCTACCGGGTGGACCGCAGCCGCTCGCGCGAGACCGGTGGCACGGGCCTGGGCCTGGCCATCGTCAAGCATGTGCTGCAGCGCCATGGCGCGACGCTTGCCATCCAGAGCACGCTGGGCAAGGGCTCGACCTTCTGTGTCACCTTTCCGGTCAACCGGCTGCGCTTGCCAGTGCCGCAGGCGCTGGCAGCCTGATCGCGCGCCAGAGCATGGCCGCGAACAGGGCGGCCGTCACGGCCAGGGCGGCCGCGCTGGCAGCCCAGAAGGTGGCCGGCGTGGCCACAGCGCCCCAGGGCCCCAGGCCCTGGTAGGCCAGCAGGTAGCCGCCGCCCAGGCCGGCGCCCCAGAGCAGGGTGCAGTACACCACCAGCGGCGCCACCGTGATGCGGTAGCAGCGCAGCACGAACACGCACAGGGTCTGCAGCGCGTCGGCCACATGGTAGGCGGCCACCCAGGCCAGCAACCCACCCGTGACCGCCACCACCTGCACGTTCGATGAGTACAGCGCGCCCAGGTGGTTGCGTCCGAGGAACATCAGCGCCGCCAGGGCCAGGCCCATGGCGCAGGCCAGGCGCATGCCCAGCAGTGCCACCTGGTGCGCGCGCAGCGGTTCGCCCGCGCCCAGCCAGTAGCTCACACGCGCGCTGGCGGCAATGGACAGTGACAGGGGCACCATGTACAGCACGGCCGCCAGGTTGGACGCTATCTGGTGCGCGGCCGAGGCCACCGTGCCCTGGCGCGCGATGAACAAGGCCATGAGGGTGAACGAGGTGACTTCCACCATCACCGCCAGGCCCGCCGGTACGCCCAGGCGTGCAAAGCCCGCGATGGTGGGCCAGTGCGGGCGCTCCAGCGGTTTCCAGAGGGCCAGCGGCTGGTACAGCGCCTGCGTGCGCAGCAACCATACTGCCAGCGCCAGCATGCTGCAGTTGACCACCAGCGTGGCCCAGGCGCAGCCCACGGCGCCCTGTGCGGGCAGGCCGGCGCCACCGAAGGTGAACCAGATGGACAGCGGCACCTTGATGAACAGAGAGCCCACCTGCAGCCAGGTGACCAGCTGGGGGCGGCCCAGCGCCTGGTTGAGCGTGCTGTAGATGCGGAACAGCAGGGCCGGTGGCAGCGCGAGCGCGAGCACGGCCAGGTAGTTCTCGACCTCGCTGCGCAGCGCATCGGGCACCTCGGTCCAGCGCAGCACGGCGCCGGGCGAGAGCAGCACGGCCATGCCCAGGATGCTGGCCACGGTGCACAGGTACAGCGACTGGCGCAGCGAGGCGCCCAGTTGCTGCTGCTGCCCCGCACCGCGCTGCTCGGCCCACACCGGCAGCAGGGCGCTGAGCACGCCGATCAGCGCCACGTAGACGCTGATGAAGATGGCCGAGCCCACCGACAGCGCGGCCAGCGAAGCCTCGCTGTAGCGGCCCGCCACGATGGTGTCGGCCACGCCGAAGGCCATCACGGCCAGTTGCCCGGCCAGCACCGTCACGGCGTGGCGGGAAATGGTCGACAGCTCGCTCATCAGGGTTTGGTTTCGGTTTCGATGCGACGCAGCAGCACCAGGAAGTCGGTCTTGTCGGTGGGGCGTGCCACGGTGGCCACGCGTTCCCACTGCAGCCCATCCACGCTGGAGGCCGGTGCGGGCCAGGAGGCGATGTCCGAGACCAGCCACTCGCAGCCGGTCACCGCGAGGCTGGCCGGGTGCAGCGTGAGGCCGGCGTGGTATTGCAGCGCGGCCACCTGGGCGCGGCTCAGGCCCACGGTCTGCACGCAGCCGGGCTGTGGGCCCAGCACGGCCGTGACGGCGCGCATCTGCGGCACATAGCTGCGCGCGAAATCGAGCAGCGGCAGCCACAGGCTCATGAGCAGCAGCCAGCTCAGGGCGGCGCCGCTGGCGGGCAGCACCAGGCTCTTCCAGATCGGGGCGCGGTTGCGCGAGGCGCGCCACCACACCAGCGCGCACCAGCCCACCGAGGCGGCCAATGCCGCCACCAGGGCCAGCAGCGAGAACTGCGGCACGAAGCCCGGCGCGAGCTTGGCCACATTGGCCGCCGGCTTGGCGGGCACGCCGGTCTGCATGGCGATCCAGATGACCCAGATCGCCAGGGCCGAGACGCTGAAGAAGATCAGCGTGAACCAGTCGATCAGCGCGCCCATGCTGCGGCTGAGCGTGGGCAGCGCGAAGGCGGCCAGTGCCGCCAGTGCGGGCAGGCCCAGCAGCAGGGCGCGGTCGGCCGGCTGGGTGGTGATGGTGGCACCGATGGAGATGGCCGTGAACCACAGCGGCAGCAGCAGGTGGCGGTGCCACTGGCGGCTGGCGATCTGCTTGCGCCAGCGCCACAGCGTCCACAGCGCCAGGGGCCAGGCTGGCCAGCCAAACCAGATCAGCAGCCGGGCCAGGCTCGCCCATTCCTTGCCACCGCCCTCGGTGCTCACGATGCGCCAGCGCCACAGGTCGAGCTGCCAGGCCAGCACCGCCGCAGCCACGATGGCCAGGGCCGTGGCCACCGCCCAGGCCCGGCACTGGCGCGCGTCCTTGTCGGGCAGGCGCAGCGCCAGCAGCACGCCGCTGGCACCCAGCAGCACCGTGAGCGCGGGGGCGCCCGCCAACGTGAGGCCGAAGGCGCCCACCAGCATGGCTCCCAGCGCCTTGGTGGCGTGGTAGGGCAGCACGGCAAAGGCAAAGAACAGGAAGGAGGTGCAGCTCAGTTGCACCAGGTAGCTCGTCACCTCGTGCGAGAGCTGGGCCAGGCCCAGGCAGGCGATCAGCGCGAGCAGGGCGCCATCGGCAATGGCGCGCGCATAGTCGAGCGGGGTGGCCTCGCCGCCGAAGGCGAAAGCCACGGGCTGCGCACCCGGGCTGCGTGCCAGGTAGTACACGCCGTACCAGGTGGCCATGAAGGTGAGGGCCAGCAGCGCGGCAAAAGGGATGCGCACGGCCATTTCGGGCGACAGCCAGGCCGGCGCCCACTGGAGGGCCAGGGCCCCGATCCAGTAGGGCAGCAGGCCCTCGGTCTCGGGTGCCATGCCGCCCAGCAGCGGGTTGAGCCAGCTGGTGCGGCCCTGCGCCAGCTCCAGCATGTAGCCGTAGGCGGTGATGTCGGCGCTCTTCCATGGCGCGCGCCCCACGAAGCCGGGGATCACATAGGCAATGCACAGCAGCATCAGGGCCCAGCGCGGCAGTGGCCGCACGGCATTCTGGGTAACGATGGCTGGGGTCGGTGGATTCACGCGTCGGCTGGTGGCTTGAAGGAGCCGCCAAGAATAAGGGATAAGCGCCCGGGTTCCGTCAGCAGGCTGCGGCGGGCAGGGTAAGTCTGGTAACCCCGGTCACAGCGCAGTGACGCGAACATGAAAAAAGGCAGCTCGGTTGCCCGGGCTGCCTTCTTGGCATACAGCGTGCGAAGGATTACTTGGCAGCGGTAGCGGTGGTCTTGCCGAAACGGTTGCGGAACTTCTCGACGCGGCCGCCCATGTTGTCCACGGACTTTTGCGTGCCCGTGTAGAAGGGGTGCGATTCGCTGGAGGTATCGAGCTTGAACAGGGGCAGCTCACGGCCGTCGTCGGTCTTGCCCATTTCCTTGGTGTTCACGCACGAACGGGTCACGAACTTGAAACCGTTGGACAGGTCCACGAACAGAACTTCGCGGTAGTTGGGGTGAATGCCTTCTTTCATGATCAATCCTTGTCAAGTGCGGGAGCCGTGCTGGACCCGGAGCAACCTTTGCGCCGTGGAGCATCCAGCGTACTTTCCGCAGAAAAAGCCCTCCATTATAACCAGAGTCCAGTGATTTCCCCAAACTCAGGCGGGGCGTGGGCCGGTGTAGGCAGCCCGTGGGCGGATCAGGCCGGCGCTGCTGCGCTGCTCCAGTGCGTGCGCGATCCAGCCCAGGGAGCGTCCCAGCGCGAACAGCCCGTAGGCGGCACCCTGCGGCAGACCCAGGTGGCGGCGCACGGCCACCAGCGCGAAGTCCAGGGACGGGGGCTGGCCCACCAGGGCCTGGGCGTCGGCGACCCAGGGCGCCCAGGCCGGGCGCGCGGGCAGGATGCGCGCCAGCAGCAGCCGGGCGCGCACATCGCCTTGCGGGTACAGGTGGTGGCCAAAGCCGGGCAGGGCCTCGCCGCGGGCCAGCCGCTGGCGCAGGCCTGCGGCGGGCGAGGACTGCTCTTGCCTGCCGTCCAGTTCGTCCCACAAGGCCTCCACCCGGGCCGTGGCCCCGCCGTGGCGCGCGCCGGTCAGCGCCGCCAGCCCGCCCACCACGGCCGCGCGCAGGCTGGCACCGGTGGAGGCCACGCAGCGCGCCGTGAAGCCCGAGGCATTGAGTTCATGGTCGGCGCACAGCACCAGCGCCATGCGCACCAGGTCGGCCCCCTGGTGGTCGAGCTGCCAGGCCCGTGCGCACTGCAGGTGGATGGGGTCGGCACCGGGCGCCGTGCCCAGCAGGCAGGCGGCCAGCTGGCGCACCAGGGCGCCACAGCCCTCGGCCAGGCGCTCGGGCGTGGTCTGCCACTGGGCGGTGGGTGCGTCGTCGCTGGCGATGGTGAACAGCGGCAGCAGGGCCTCCTCCGGCCGGTGGCCGGCCAGATGCGACTGCACGGCAGCCAGCACGGGGGAGGCCTCGGGGGCACCGGCGCCAAAGGCGGCGGCTTGCGTGCACTGCCAGAGCCGGGAGGCCACGGCCTCCACGCTGCAGGACTGCGCCAGATCCTCAACAGGGACGCCGCGCAGGTACAGCTGGCCGTCCTCGATCAGCGTGATCGCCGATTCGAGCACCGGCAGCCCCCAGCTCAAAGTGGCCTTGGCCACCTCGCGCGGCTTGCGGCCGCGCTTGCGCTGGCCGGCCAGCATCTCCACGTCGGCCTGCGCATAGCGGCTTTCGCGTGGCGTGGGACCGGGGTGGGCATGCAGCAGGCCGCGGCTCACATAGGCGTACAGCGTGGCGCGCGAGACACCCAGGCGCTCGGCGGTTTCGGCGGCGGTGAGGTAGCTGGACATGGGTGGATCAGAGAAAAGGCATGTTGAAAATATAAATCAATATTGACAATAAATGCTGCCAATCTATTCTGAGAAGCTTCTTTCAAGGAGGTTCTCATGCCCGCCCCACTGATTTCTGCTCCCCCAGGCGCCCTGGCGCTGGCTGGCCAGGCATGGATGGCGCTGGGTGGCCCCGCATCGGCGCTGGACCACTTGTCGGTTGCAGGCCGGGGCGATCTGCCCTCGGTGTTTCCGGTCACGGACCTGGCCACCGCCTCGGTCGGCGTGGCGGGGCTGGCCGTGGCCGAGCTCCTTGCGCAGGCGGGTGGCGCGTGGCCTGCCGTGCAGGTGGACCGGCGCCTCGCGTCCTTCTGGTTCGGCATGTCGCTGCGTCCCCACGGCTGGACCCTGCCGCCGGTCTGGGATGCCGTGGCCGGGGACTACCGCACGGCCGATGGCTGGGTGCGGTTGCACACGAATGCGCCGCACCACCGCGATGCGGCCCTGGCCGTGCTGGGTGTGGCGGCCGACCGGGAGGCCGTGGCACACGCCGTGGGAGGCTGGAAGTCCGACGCGCTGGAGGCTGCCGTGGTGGCGCAGGGGGGTTGTGCCGCCGCCATGCGAAGCATCGAAGACTGGGCACTCCACCCGCAGGGCCGGGCGCTGCAGGCGGAGCCCCTGGTGCACTGGGAGACCGCAGCCCCGGTGGCCCAGCCCACCTGGCCCACCGATCCCGCGCGGCCCCTGCGCGGTGTGCGCGTGCTCGATCTCACGCGCATCCTGGCCGGCCCCACGGCCACGCGTTTTCTCGCGGGCCATGGCGCGGATGTGCTGCGCATCGATCCGCCCGGCTGGGAGGAGCCCGTCACCGTGCCCGAGGTGGTGCTGGGCAAGCGCTGCGCGCGGCTGGACCTGCGGGTGCCTGCCGATAGCGCGGTGTTGGAAGGCTTGCTGCGCCAGGCCGATGTGCTGGTGCATGGCCTGCGGCCCGGTGCCCTCGAGCACCTGGGGCTGGGTGCGCAGCGCAGGCGCGCGCTCAACCCGGGCCTGGTGGATGTGTCGCTCAGCGCCTACGGCGCGAGTGGCACCTGGCAGGGCCGGCGTGGCTTCGACAGCCTGGTGCAGATGAGCACCGGCATCGCCGATGCCGGCATGCGCCGGGGTGGGCACGACCGGCCCACGCCGCTGCCGGTGCAGGCCATCGACCATGCCACGGGCTACCTGATGGCGGCCGCTGCCGTGCGCGGCCTGGTGCGCCGCGTGGCCACCGGAGCGGGCAGCACGGCGCGGCTGTCGCTGGCGCGCACGGCACACTGGCTGGTGTCCGCCGAGCAGCATCCTGTGGAGCCGCTGGCACCCGAGCGGGGGGACGACGTGGGCGAGGCGCTGGAGCCCACCTCCTGGGGCCCGGCCCGGCGGGTGCGGCCGCCGCTTCAGGTGCAGGGCGCTGCCATGCATTGGGACCGGCCGGCACTGGCGCTGGGTTCCGCGCAGGCGCGCTGGTAGGTGGTGCAGAAGGCACAACGCCCCGCAGGCCGTGAAACCTGCGAGGCGTTGTGCGAAGGTGTCAGGGAGTGCCTAGCCGCCGCGGCGCATCATGTCGAAGAAGTCGACGTTGGTTTTTGTCGCCTTCATGTTCTTGATCATGAGTTCCATGGACTCGATCTCGTCCATGTTGTACATGAACTGGCGCAGGATGCGGGTCTTCTGCAGGATCTCGGGCACCAGCAGCAGCTCTTCGCGGCGCGTGCCGCTCTTGTTGAGCTCGATGGCGGGGAACACGCGCTTTTCGTACAGGCGGCGGTTCAGGTGGATTTCGCAGTTGCCCGTGCCCTTGAATTCTTCAAAGATCACTTCGTCCATGCGGCTGCCGGTGTCGACCAGCGCGGTGGCGATGATGGTCAGCGAGCCACCTTCCTCGACCTTGCGGGCGGCGCCGAAGAAGCGCTTGGGGCGCTGCAGTGCAGCGGCGTCCACACCACCCGACAGCACCTTGCCGCTGGAGGGCACGACGTTGTTGTAGGCGCGGGCCAGGCGGGTGATGGAATCGAGCAGGATCACCACGTCCTTCTTGAGCTCGACCAGGCGCTTGGCGCGCTCGATCACCATCTCGGCCACGTGCACGTGGCGTGCGGCGGGCTCGTCGAAGGTGGAGGCGATGATCTCGCCCTTGACCGTGCGCTGCATTTCGGTCACTTCTTCAGGGCGCTCGTCCACCAGCAGCACCATCAGGTGCACGTCGGGGTTGTTGGCCGTGATGGCGTGGGCGATGTGCTGCATCATCACCGTCTTGCCGCTCTTGGGCGGGGCGACGATCAGCGCGCGCTGGCCGCGGCCGATGGGCGCGATGATGTCGATGATGCGGCCGGTGATGTTCTCTTCGCTCTTGACGTCGCGCTCCAGGCGCATCTGCTCCTTGGGGAACAGGGGCGTCAGGTTTTCGAACATCACCTTGTGCTTGTTCTGCTCTGGTGGGCCGTCGTTGACCTTGTCGAGCTTGGTCAGGGCAAAGTAGCGCTCGCCGTCTTTCGGGGTGCGCACTTCGCCTTCGATCATGTCGCCGGTGTGCAGGTTGAAGCGGCGCACCTGGCTGGGGGAGATGTAGATGTCGTCCGTGCTGGCGGTGAAGCTCGTGTCCGGGCTGCGCAGGAAGCCGAAACCGTCGGGCAGAATTTCCAGCACCCCATCCGCAAACACCTGCTCGCCCGCCTTGGCGCGCTTCTTGATGATGGCAAACATCAGCTCCTGTTTGCGCATCCGGCCCGTGTTTTCGATTTCGAGTTCTTCGGCCTGCTTCAGGACTTCAGACACGTGCAGTGCCTTGAGTTCGTTTAAGTGCATGGAATGACTCCTTGGCGGAGTAGGTAGGTGTCTCGGGGGAGGTGGGCTGTTCGCCGGTGGTCTGCTGATGGCAGTCACGGCGTGCCTGAGGATCTCTCGAACCGGCTGCCAATGCGTGCAAGCCGGTGATCTGCTGGAATTATGACAGGAAAAAATCCGGGAAGGCCGGGCCGCTGCTTGCGGGCATGTGAAGAGATGCAAGCGGCGGTGAAGAAAGGGGGCTGCGGCACCCCGGCCCGGGGAGCCGCAGCCAGCAAGGCCTCAGGCCAGTTGCTGGTCGACGAAGGCCGTCAGTTGCTCCTTGCGCATGGAGCCGATCTTGGTGGCCGACAGCTGGCCGTCCTTGAAGAACATCAGCGTGGGAATGCCGCGGATGCCGAACTTGGCAGGCGTTTCGCGGTTCTCGTCGATGTTCAGCTTGGCGACCTGCAGCTTGCCTTCATAGGTCTTGGCCAGATCGTCGAGGTGGGGGGCGATGTCCTTGCAGGGGCCGCACCATTCGGCCCAGTAGTCCACCAGCACGGGGGTGGTGGACTGCAGTACGTCGGCTTCAAAGCTGGCGTCGGTGAGGTGCTTGATGAGTTCGCTGGCCATGGCGTATTCCTTGTATCTGGGCGGGTTGGGACCGGGGTACGTATAAAGTTGGGTCATTGTGACAGAAACCAATCCCACGTTCACCGGTGTGGCCGGGCCCTCCGATGCTATGACTGTCATAGCTAAAACCGATCAGGCGGCCCCTTGTTGGGCCCGGGTGCTGGATGCCGTGTCGCGGCATCTCGCCGGGTGCGGTGCGCATGCGGCCCGCACCGTGGTGCTGGTGCCCTATGCGCAGCTCATGCCCTGGGGCCAGCGCCTGTGGGCGCGCCGGCAGCCGGACAGCTTCGTTCCGCGCTTCGAGACCACGCGCAACTGGGCCCACCAGCTGGCGGTCTTCGTGCCCGAGGGCCGCGACCTGGCCGGCGACGTGGCGCGCGATACGCTCACTGCGCGCACCCTGCTCGACCAGGCGGGCCTGTCGGCGCAGCGCGACGTGCTGGCCACGCCGCTGCAGGAGGCTGCTGCCCAACTGGCCCTGGCCGTGGCGGCCGTGCCGCCCACGCAGCGCGATGCCTGGGGCGTGCAGGCGCGCGGCCTGCTGCCGGTGGCGGACGAGGGCAGCGCCCTGCGCTTCGAGGCCGTGGTGGCGCGCATTGCGCTCGAATGGGCACTGGCCTCGCGCTACGCCACCGACGTGCTGTTCGAGGCGGGCGTGCGCGCCGCCACCGACGCGCTGGTGGTGCTCGAAGGCTTCCAGGCCGAGCCCCTGGCCGCCGCGCTGCAGGCCTACTGGGGCGACCGGGCCCTGGTGCTGCAGCTGTATGCCCCCGGCGAGGATGGCGGGGCGCAGGGGCAGGTCGCCCTGCATGCGGCCAGTGACGCCGAGGACGAGGCGCAGCGCGCCGCCGCCTGCGTGCTGGACCACCTGGCCGCAGGCCGCACGCCCGTGGTGCTGGCCGCCACCGACCGGGCGCTGACCCGCCGCGTGCACGCCCACCTGGGCAGCAGCGGCGTGGACGTGCGCGATGAAAGCGGCTGGACCCTGTCGACCACGCGCGCGGCCGCACAGGTCATGGCCGCACTGAAGGCCTGCGCCTGGGATGCCGATGCCGACGCCGTGCTCGCCTGGCTCAAGCAGGTGCCCGCATGGCCGGCCGCCGCGCTCAACCCGCTGGAAAAAGCGCTGCGCCGGGCATCGCTCGCGCGCTGGGATGCGGTGGCCGCGCGCGACTGGAGCGCGCACCCGGCGCTGGCCGCCGGCGTGGCGCAGACCGAGGCCTGGCGTGCCGGCCTGCGCGCGGCGCGCCCGCTGGTGCAGTGGCTCGCGGCCCTGCGGGGGCTGCTCGAGGCCACGGGCCAGTGGACCGTGCTCGAGGCCGACGAGGCCGGCGAGCGGGTGCTGGCCTTGCTGCGCCTGCCCGAAGGACTGCAGGCCGAGCTCGAAGCCTGGGAGGGCGTGGGCCGGCGCATGGCACTGGCCGAGTTCACGCGCTGGGCCGACGAGGTGCTGGAGGCTGCGCGTTTCGTGCCCCCGCCGCCGCCCGGCGCGCCGGTCGTGATCCTGCCGCTGCCGCAGCTGCTGGGGCGGACCTTTGTGGCGCTGGTGCTGCCGGGCTGCGACGAAAAGCGCCTGCAGCCTGCGCCCGAGCCGCCCGGTGAGTGGACGCATGCCCAACGCGAGGCCTGGGGCCTGCCCACCCGCGAATCGCTGGAGGCCGCACAGCGCCTGGCCTGGCGCAGCGCGCTGCAGACCCCCGTGGTGGACGTGCTGTGGCGCACCGGCGACGAGGGGGGCGAGCCGCTGCTGGCCAGCGCCCTGGTGCTGGCGCTGCACCTCGATGGCACGGCGCATGCGGGCCAGGACCTGCGCCTTGCGCGCAGCGTGGCTGGCACTCCCACGGCCCGGCCGCTGCCCAGCGGCCAGGCATTGCCGGTGCACAAGCTGTCCTCCACCGCGTATTCGGACCTGCGCCATTGCCCGTATCGCTTCTTCGCGCTGCGCCAGCTCGGCCTGCAAGAGGCAGAGGAGTTGGGCGGCGAGGTGGACAAGCGCGACTTCGGCAACTGGCTGCACGAGGTGTTGCAGCATTTCCACGAGGGCCTGCTCGATGCCCCGCTCGACGCCGGGCCTGCACGCCAGGGCCGGCTCGACGAGTCGGCCCTGGCGGTCACCGCGCGCCAGGGCCTCTCGGGCGGCGACTTCCTGCCCTTTGCCGCCGGCTGGCCCCAGGTGCGCGATGGCTATCTGCGCTGGCTGGCACGGCACGAGCAGCAGGGAGCGGTCTTTCGCCAGGCCGAATTGCGCACAACGCAGCCGCTGGGCGCGATGGAACTGGTGGGCACCATCGACCGCATCGATGCGGTGTCGGGTACCGGCGAAGTGACCACCCTGGTGATCGACTACAAGACCGAGACCGACTCCGTCACGCGCCAGCGCATCGGCGCCGGATCGGAGGACACGCAGCTGGCCTTCTATGCTGCGCTCCTGAGCCACGACACCCTGCGCGCCGCCTACGTGAACGTGGGCGAACGCGGCGAGACGCAGATGCACGAGCAGGAGGAGGTGGTGGCCCTGCGCGACCTGCTGGTCGAGGGCATACAGCACGACTTCGAGCGCATCGCCGCAGGCGACCCCATGCCCGCGCTGGGCGAAGGCATGGTCTGCGAATACTGTGCGGTGCGCGGCCTGTGCCGCAAGGACTTTTGGGCATGACGAATCCTGGAATGAAGGGCGCCGCCTACGAACACAACGGCCAGCCCATCTCGCGCGAGGGCTTCTATGCCATTGCCTGCGACCCGCAGCGCAGCGTGGCGGTCGAGGCCTGCGCGGGCGCGGGCAAGACCTGGATGCTGGTCTCGCGCATGCTGCGCGCGCTGCTCGACGGGGCCGCGCCGCACGAGATCCTGGCCATCACCTTCACCAAGAAGGCCGCCGGCGAAATGCGCCAGCGCCTGCAGGAATGGCTGGAGCAGTTTGCCGATGCGCCGCTGGACCGGCTCACGGGGGAACTCGTGGCGCGTGGCATCCGCCCCGAGCGGGCGCTGGAGCAGCGCGAGGCCCTGCGCGGCCTGTACCGCACGATGCTGGAGAGCGGGCGGCCGGTGCAGATTCGCACCTTCCACAGCTGGTTTGCGGCGCTGCTGGGCACGGCGCCGCTGGCGCTGCTGCAGGCCCGGGGCCTGCCAGCCAACTTCGACCTGTTGGAGGACGATGCCGAAGCCGTGCGCGAGGTCTGGCAGCCCTTTCTGCACGCGGTGGACAGCCACGCCGGCCTGCGCGCCGACTACGCGGCCGCCGTGTTCCGCCACGGCCGCTCGCAGACGCACAAGGCGCTCGCGGCGGCCCTGTCCAAGCGCGTGGAGTTCGACCTGGCCGACGAGGCCGGCGTGGTCGATGCCTCGGTGCCGCCGTTTTTCGAACACTGCCCCGAACTGGTTGGCCTGGACAGCCCCGCCGAGGCGCTGCGGGGCGACCCCGTGCGCCGCCGCTGGCTCGACCGCGCCCAGGCCCTGGGCGCCGAGTCTGCCAAGACGCCGCAGAAGGCGGCCGATGCCATCGTCGACGCCTTCGCCTGCGACGACCTGGACCTGCGCCTGGACCTGCTGCGCAAGGCCCTGTTCGTGGCCAAGGAAGACCGGCTTTCGAAGAACCTCGAAAAGTTCGCCGCCGCGCAGGAGGCCGAACCCGAGCTGCAGCGCCTGCTGCTGGCGCGCCTCCAGCACGATGCCTGGCAGCACCAGCAGCGCATGGCGCGGCTGGCGCGGTGCCTGGTCAGAGAGTTCGCCGCCGTCAAGAACGCGCACGGCTGGGTGGACATGAACGACGTGGAGCGCACGGCCCTGGTCATGCTGGCCGACCCGGTGCTCAGCGGCTGGGTGCAGGAGCGGCTCGATGCACGCATCCGCCACCTGCTGGTCGACGAGTTCCAGGACACCAACCCGCTGCAGTGGCAGGCCCTGCACGCCTGGCTGTCGGGCTATGCGGGCTCGGGCGGCGGTGCCGGCGCGCCCAGCGTGTTCATCGTGGGCGACCCCAAGCAGAGCATCTACCGCTTTCGCCGGGCCGAGCCGCAGGTCTTTCTGGCGGCGCAGGCCTTCGTGCGCAACGGCCTCTCGGGCGACCTGCTCAGCTGCGACCACACGCGCCGCAACGCCACCGGCGTGATCGCGGCCGTGAACGATGCCCTGGGCACGGCCCAGGCGCAGGGCGAGACCAGCGGCTTTCGCGAGCACACGACCGAATCGACCGCCCCCGGCGAATTGCTGCGCCTGCCCGCGATCGGCCCGCTGGACGAAGAGGGCTCCTCGGGCCGCAGCGGCCTGCTGGCCTGGCGCGACAGCCTGACCGAGCCGCGCCACGAGGCCGAGGAAACCCAGCGCATGCGCGAATGCGAGCAGGCCGCGCGCTGGGTGGCCCGGCAGATAGCGCAGGGCGTGCCGCCCAAGGAGGTGCTGGTGCTGGCACGCAAGCGCGACCGCCTGGCCTCCATGGAGGACGCACTGCGTGCCCTGCACCTGCCCTGTGTGCAGCCCGAGAAGGCCGACCTGTTCGATGCACCCGAAGTGCAGGACATCGTGGCCCTGCTCGATGCCCTGGTCTCCACCGGGCACGACCTGTCGCTCGCGCGCGCGCTCCGCTCGCCGCTGTTCGGTCTGGGCGACGATGCCCTGGTGGCCCTGGCGCTGTTGCGCCGCCAGCCCGAGCATGCCAGCCTGAACTGGTTCGAACTGCTGCAGCGGCCAGAACTCATGGAGGGCACGCCAGCCGCCGCGGCCGGCCCTGTGCTCGCGCAGTACAAGGCTTGGGTCGATACCTTGCCCCCGCACGATGCGCTGCACGCCATCTATGCAGAGGGCGACGTGCTGGCCCGCTTTGCGGCGGCGGCGCCGGCCACCCAGCGCGCGGCGGTGCAGGCCAATCTGCGCGCCTTGCTGGCGGCGGCGCTGCAGCACGATGGCGGGCGCTACCTCACGCCCTATGCCTTCGTGCGTGCCATGAAGAAGGGCGGGGTGCGGGCGCCCGGTCGCGTGGATGCGCAGGCCATCCGCCTGCTCACCGTGCATGGCGCCAAGGGGCTGGAGGCCGAGTGCGTGCTGCTGCTCGACACCGACACCCGCCCGCAGAAGGCCGAGACCATGGGCGTGCTGGTGGACTGGCCCGGTGAGCAGGCGGTGCCCACGGGCTTCGTCTTCCTGGCCAGCGAATCGAGCCCGCCACCCAGCGCGGTCGATGCCCTGGCCGTGGAGCAGCAGGCGCGCCAGCGCGAGGAGCTCAACATGCTCTACGTGGCGATGACGCGGGCCAAGCACTGCCTGGCCCTGTCGTCCGTGCAGCCCACGAGCTCGGCGCCCGGCAGCTGGTGGAACCGCCTGGCGACGCTGGTGCAGGAGGCCGTGGTGCCCGGCGACGACGGCGCCGGGGGCCTGGTGGTGGAGGCCGACGCGCCAGAGGTCTTCGCCGTGGCCGGGTTGCCTGTGCTGCCCCCGGAACTGGGCCAGGGTCGCAAGGGCGAGTCCGGTGCGGGCCTGGTCGAAGGGTTCGGGGGCTCGAACCGCCCCGACGGCCCGGCCGAGCGGCAGGCGCGCGAGTCCACGCCCGAATCCCGCCTGGGCGAGGCCATGCACCAGTTGCTGGAGCAGGCCGGCGTCGCGGGCATGGCGCTGGCCCAGCTGCGCAGCCACGGCTGGCAGCCCGCGCGCCTGGCCCGCCTGGCGCAGGACCACGAGATCACCGCCGCGGCCGCCGCGCGCGCCGCGCAACTCGCCCAGCGCATCCTGGCGGGCGAGGGCGCCTGGGCCTGGGATCCGGCCGAGATGGACAGTGCCATGAACGAGGCGCCCCTGAACCACCAGGGCCAGAGCCTGCGGCTCGACCGCCTGGTGCATCGGCCGATGGCGGGCCACGGTACCGGCCCTGCGCCGGGCTGGTGGGTGCTCGACTACAAGAGCGCCGCCCAGCCCGAGCGCCAGCCTGGGCTGATGGCCCAGCTGCAGCGCTACCGCGAGGCGGTGCGCGCGCTGATGCCCGGCGAGCCGGTGCATGCAGCCTTCCTGACCGGCGACGGGCGCATGGTCGTGGTGCCTGCGGATGCCGGTGCGGCGGGTGGGGGTGGCACCTTGGGGCATACTCTCGCCCCCGCAGCACCTGCACCGCCGGTGGCCGCCAAACCCCGCCGGGCGCCGCCCGCGGTGGATGATTCCCCCCAGGGTTCATTGTTCTGACCCCTGCCGTTGTTCCGATTTCCGAAAGCCCCACCACCATGAATGCAAGCACCTCCACCGCCCAGGACGCGGCCGCCCCGGGCCTGGCCTGTGATGTCGCCATCGTGGGCGGCGGCCCGGCCGGCCTGATGGCCGCCGAGGTGCTCGCGCAGGCAGGCGTGGCCGTGCATGTGTTCGATGCCATGCCCTCGGTGGGCCGCAAGTTCCTGCTGGCCGGCAAGGGCGGGCTCAACCTCACGCACTCCGAGCCGCACGAGGCCTTTGCCACCCGCTTTGCCGGCCGCGAAAAGCAGGTCGAGCCGCTGATCACCGCCTTTGGCGGGCCCGCCGTCCGCGCATGGGCCCAGGGCCTGGGTGTGGAGACCTTCGTCGGCACCTCGGGCCGGGTCTTCCCGGCCGACATGAAGGCGGCGCCGCTGCTGCGCGCCTGGCTGCAGCGCCTGCGCAGCCAGGGCGTGCAGTTCCACATGCGCCACCGCTGGCTGGGCTGGGCCGATGCCGGCCAGGGCGGTGCGTTGCGCTTTGCCACGCCCGCTGGCGAGGTGGCCGTGGGCGCGCGCGCCACGCTGCTGGCCCTCGGCGGCGGCAGCTGGGCGCGCCTGGGCTCCGACGGCGCCTGGGTGCCGCTGCTGGAGGCGCGCGGCGTGGCCGTGGCGCCGCTGCGCCCGGCCAACAGCGGCTTCGACGTGGTGCGCGCCGATGCGCCCGCGGGCGAGACGCGGCGCGATTTCCTGCGCGAGCTGATCGGCCGCACGCCTGCGCCCGCCGTGGGCTGGACCCCGCATTTCACCGAGCGCTTTGGCGGCCAGCCGTTCAAGACGGTGGCCATCGGCTTTACCGACAGCCAGGGGCGCAGCTTTCACCGCCGCGGCGAGTTCGTGGCCACCGCCACGGGCGTAGAGGGCAGCCTGGTCTACGCCGTCTCGCAGCTGCTGCGCGACGAGATCGAGGCCCATGGCCACGCCACCTTCCACCTCGACCTGCTGCCTGACCACACGCCCGAGCGCGTGCTGGTGGAAGTGCGCCACCCGCGCGGCTCGCGCTCGCTGTCCAGCCACTTGAAGAGCCGCCTGGGCCTGGACGGCATCAAGGCCGGCATCCTCTACGAGCACCTGGGCAAGGACGGCATGGCCGACCCCGTGGCCCTGGCCCATGCCATCAAGGCCCTGCCCGTGACGGTGGTGGCGGCGCGGCCGCTGGACGAAGCCATCAGCACGGCCGGTGGCGTCACCTTCGAGGCGCTGGACGCCCACCTCATGGCCACGGCCGCGCCAGGCGTGTTCTGCGCGGGCGAGATGCTCGATTGGGAAGCCCCGACCGGCGGCTACCTGCTCACCGCGAGCATGGCCAGCGGCAAGGCGGCGGGCGAGGGCGTGCTGCGCTGGCTGGGGCAGGCCCGCTAGGGTCTTGGCGGCCCCCCAAAACAGTGGCAACAGGCCCTGCTCAGAACCTGGAGCGGTAATACAGCATCGGGCCGCCCTTGCGGGCCCGCAGCACCAGGCGCGAGCCGCTCTGCAATTGCACCCCTACGGCACCGAACTCGGGTGTCAGGCCCCCGGTTTTCGCGGTGGCCCATTGCACTTCCAGGCGCGTGCCGTACGAGGGCTGCTGGGCCTGCCGGATCAGGCCCAGGGCATCGGGGGCCTGCGCTCCCTGTGGCGTGCGCGCCCAGGCAGAGATATCGAGCTGCCGCCCGCTTTCCAGCCGGGACCTCCAGCGCACGCCCAGGTCCAGGCTGGCGGGGGCGGCGGCTTCCGCAGCCAGCGGCATGGCGCCCGCTGCGGGCGCGCTCAGGCCCAGGGACAGGCCGAAGCGGGTCGGCGAATCCGGCGTGAGCCAGCGCGTAATGTCCATGTACTGGGTGCTGGGGGTGTTGCCGCCCGCGAGGGCGGGGTTGCGTGCGGTGTAGTCGCCCAGGTCGGGCAACACGGCACTGTTGACCTCATACGCCGAAGACAGCCGTGCAGACTTTTCCTGCCAGCCGGCCATGGCCTCGTCGCCGAAAGAGGAGGTATCGGCCGCTGCCGCCAGTCCTGTGCCGAACAGCACCAGTCCCGCGCTGCACACAGGCCTGATCCAGGCCGATACAGCACGGCCCGTTGCCGCGGCCGAGTCATCGAAAAATGCCGTTGTGCTCTGGCGGACACTGGACACTTGCACGGTCATGGCGGTGGACATGGCAGCACCCGAAAAGGGGGTTAAGCGATGTCACAAAGTGTGCGCCTGTGTCGTGTTGCCGGAAAGTGCCGACCGCCGCAAAACTGTGTCGGACAGCACCGACACGGGCAAAAAAACAGCTGGAATGGGGTGGGGCGATGGTGCGCTGCGCGTGGCGCCTGCACATCCATGCGCTGCGCGCGTCGCGGCAGCAGAAAGAAGTTGACGAGCCTTACCCCCGGCACTGACTCCACAGTTAGGGCTGCTTGGTTCCCCACCTGACCCGGTTGGCCGCTTTGCCATGCGGGGAGGCCCGTCGCTGGTTATTGTAGCGGGTGCGCGCAAGGCCGCCGGCTTCGAGGGCCTGTTTATCCCTGCTGAAGGGACTTTTTTATGCCTCGCGTGGGGCAAGGCGCTGTAGCAGGCGCGCACGCCGCCACCCGCCGCTGCCAGGCAATGAAGGCGGGGGCTCCCACCAACTCCAGCAGCGTGAAGCCGATGAACGGCACGGGCGGCAGGCCCAGCCAGGCCATCGACAGCGCCCGGCCCACGCCGCCCAGGAACACGGCGCCCCAGAGCACCGCGAACATGCGCCCCTCGCGCTCGATCTGTGGCACCAGCGACAGCATGGCCAGCCCGAGCGCGAGCCAGACACCCCCGAAAAATCGCAGGTTGCCGTCGAGCAGGGCATCGCGCGGCAGGCCGCTCGCGCGGTACAGCGGATCGTCGATTCCCATCATGGTCAGCACGCCGGTGACCACCGGGATGAGTGCCATCACGGCGGTGGCGGCTTGCAGCAGGCGTCGGGTCATGGATTTATCTTTACAGCGTCAAGATGGCTGCATTGTCGGTGCCGATCTTGACTGTGTCAAGATTGCCGCCATGACCGATCTGCAAGCCTCCCGCGCGCCCTACCACCATGGCGATCTGCGTGCCGCCCTGCTGGCCGCCGCAGAGTCTTTGCTGGCCACGGGCGCCACGCTCAGCCTGCGCTCGGTGGCCAAGGCGGCGGGCGTGTCACACGCTGCCCCTTACCACCACTTCGCCAACCTGGAGGCCTTGCTGGCGGCGGTGGCTGCGCGGGGTTTTGACGACCTGGCGGCGGCCATGCGGGGGGCACAGCAGGGCGGCGACACAGCGGCCACCCTGGTCGGGCACTGCACCGCGTACGTGGCCTTTGCGCTGGCGCGCCCAGCCGTGTTCCGGCTCATGTTCAGCCCCTTGTTGCAGCGCAAGGCCGAGCACCCGGCCCTGCAGGCGGCGGCGGATGGCTCGTTCCAGGTGCTGCTGCAGGCGGCCCGGGCCCATGTGCCCGAGGGGGGCGATGCACTGGCCCTGGCGGGCTGGAGCCTGGCCCATGGCCTGGCCAGCCTGGCGATCGACGGGGCCCTGTCCACCGCGCCCGTGGCTGTGCCATCGGCGCACGAACTGGCTGCCGTGCTGGCGGCGCGGCTGTTGAAGGGCGGTTTCAGCCCAGCCTGAACACGCTGACCAATTGTTCCAGCTTGGCCGCCTGCACGTTCAGCGATTCGGCGGCCGAGGCCGCTTCCTCGACCAGGGCGGCGTTCTGCTGTGTGACCTGGTCCATGTTGGAGATGGCCACGTTCACCTGGTCGATGCCCGACGACTGCTCCTGGCTCGCGGAGGCGATCTCGCTGATGATCTGCGTGACCTGCTGAACGCTCTTCACCACCTCGGTCATGGTGCTGCCGGCTTCGTCGACCAGGCGCGTGCTTTCACCCACCTTGTTGACCGAGGCGTCGATCAGCTGCTTGATCTCCTTGGCCGCTTCGGCGCTGCGCTGGGCCAGGCCGCGCACTTCGCTGGCCACCACCGCAAAGCCACGGCCCTGCTCACCCGCGCGCGCCGCTTCCACGGCGGCGTTGAGCGCCAGGATGTTGGTCTGGAAGGCAATGCCATCGATCACGCCGATGATGTCCACGATCTTCTTCGACGAGGTATTCACCTCGCCCATGGTGCTCACCACCTGGTTGACCACGGTGCCGCCGCGCACCGCCACCTGGGAGGCCGTGTTGGCCAGCTGGCTGGCGTGGCGTGCGTTGTCGGCGTTCTGGCGCACGGTGCTGGTCAGCTCCTCCATGGACGCTGCCGTCTGCTGCAATGCGCTGGCCTGCTGTTCGGTGCGCGCCGAGAGGTCGTTGTTGCCCGCCGCGATCTCGGTCGATGCCGTGGCGATGGACTGCGTGCCCGAGCGCACCTCGCTCACGATGTTGGCGATGCTGGTGCGCATGGCCTGCATGCCGTGCAGCAGGCTGGACTGGTCGCCCGGTTGCAGGGCGATGTCCATCGACAGGTCGCCCTGCGCCATCTGCTCGGTGATGCGGGCCGCGTAGTCGGGCTCGCCGCCCAGCTGGCGCAGGATGCCGCGCGAGATTAGCATGCTCACCCCCAGCAGCACGCCGGCCAGCGCCAGCGCGCCCAGGCCGAACTTGACGATGCGCTCGTTGACGGTCGAATTCACCGTGTCCACGTACACGCCCGAGCCCACCACCCAGCCCCAGGGGGCAAAGCCCTTGACGTAAGAGGCCTTGAGCACCGGGTCGGTGCTGCCGGGCTTGGGCCACAGGTAGAGCACGAAGCCCGCCTCGCGGGCCTTGACCACGTTCACGAACTCCACGAACAGGCGCATGCCCGTGGGGTCCTTGTTGTCCGAGAGGTCCTTGCCATCGAGCTCGGGGCGGATCGGGTGCATCACCATCACCGGCTGCATGTCGTTGATCCAGAAATACTCGTTGCCGCTGTAGCGCATGGCGCGCAGGCTGTCCTTGGCCATCTGCTGGGCCTGTGCCTCGGGCATCTTGCCGGCCTTGGCCTGGGCATGGAAGTGGACGATCAGGCTGTGCGCCGATTCGACGTTCTGGCGCACGCTGCTCTTGCGCTCTTCCATGATGAGGCTGCGCTCCGAGCCGAGCAAAATGGCGGTGATGACCGCGATGCCGGCGAGCGCGCAGGCAATCAGCAGGCCCATGCGCCTGGCGATCCCCATGGGCCGCCGCTGGGAGGTATCCACCATATACAGCCACCTTCCATCGTGCGTTGGTGGCAGGCTGCATGCGGGCATGCCTGCCACAGAGCGTGAATACGTTCCTGGCCCATGCTAGGCAGGGTGTTGCAGGATGTACAGAGGACTGCCCGCAGTGTTTTCCCGGGTTGCAAGCGGCGGCTTTTGGGAGGTGAAAGCAGGTGCACGTGGCGGCGAGCGCTGCGCAGGGGCATCCGCAGACCCCCTTAGAATCAGGCCATGTCCTATCTCGTGCTCGCCCGCAAGTACCGCCCCCGCAATTTCACCGAAATGGTGGGGCAGGAGCACGTCGTGCAGGCGCTCACCAATGCGCTCACCCAGCAGCGCCTGCACCATGCCTACCTGTTCACGGGGACGCGGGGCGTGGGCAAGACCACGGTCTCGCGCATCCTGGCCAAGTCGCTCAACTGCCAGGGGCCCGACGGCACGGGCGGCATCACCGCCACGCCCTGCGGCGTGTGCCAGGCCTGCACCGACATCGACAGCGGCCGCTTCGTCGACTACACCGAGCTCGATGCCGCCTCCAACCGCGGCGTGGACGAAGTGCAGAGCCTGCTCGAGCAGGCGGTGTACAAGCCGGTGCAGGGGCGCTTCAAGGTCTTCATGATCGACGAAGTGCACATGCTCACCAACACGGCCTTCAACGCCATGCTCAAGACGCTGGAGGAGCCGCCCGAGTACCTGAAGTTCGTGCTCGCCACGACCGACCCGCAGAAGGTGCCGGTCACGGTGCTCAGCCGCTGCCTGCAGTTCAACCTGCGCCCCATGGCACCCGAGACGGTGCTCGGCCACCTGACCCAGGTGCTCGCGGCCGAAAACGTGCCGGCCGAGCCCCAGGCCCTGCGCCTGCTTTCGCGCGCGGCGCGCGGCTCCATGCGCGACGCTCTTTCGCTCACCGACCAGGCGATCGCCTTTGGCAGCGGCCAGCTGCAGGAAGCCGGCGTGCGCCAGATGCTGGGGGCCGTGGACCGCTCCTATGTATTCCGCCTCATCGAGGCCCTGGCCCTGGGCGATGGCAAGACGGTGGTGGAAACCGCCGATGCGCTGCGCATGAACGGCCTGTCGGCCGCCTCCACGCTGGAGGAGATGAGCGCCGTGCTGCAGCGCATGGCCGTGTTCCAGGCCGTGCCGCAGATGGTGGGCGCAGTGGATGCCGACGACCCCGAGGCCGCCGAGACCGCACGCCTGTCGGCCGCCATGCCCGCCGACGAGACCCAGCTGCTGTACAGCCTGTGCCTGCACGGCCGCGGCGAGCTGGGCCTGGCGCCCGATGAATACGCGGCCCTGACCATGGTGCTGCTGCGCCTGCTGGCCTTCAAGCCCGCCACCACAGACGGATCGGCGGAAAAAAAAACTCTGACGCGGCCTGAGCCGCAGGCTGTCACCGCCCCGGCGCCTGCCGCCGCGCGGGCTCCTGTTGCTTCTGCTGTTGCTTCGCCCGCGCCCGTCGTGGCCGTGGCGGCTCCTGTCGCTGCTGCCCCGGTGGTGGCGCCCCTGGCCCCGCCCGCCGCCGAGGTGGCCGCAGTGCCGGCACCGGTTGCCGCGGCGCAGTCCCCGGTGCCTGTGGCCGCGACGGCTCCTTCTTCTGCGGTGCCAGCGCCGACTCCCGTGGCCGCTGCCGCACCCCAGGCCATGGCCCTGCCGGTGCGCACGCTCGATGATTTCGACCGGCAGCACGGTGGTGGTGGCGACGGTGACGAGGACGGGCGCGCAGGCGAGGCTGCAGACCCCCTGGATTCTTTTTCTTCCGCCGCATCATCCCCTCCATCCGCTGCGGCCGTGGCCGAGCGCCCGGCTGCCGATGTGATGTCCATCCCCGTGCGCAGCATGTCCGCCGAGCCTGGCGCACGCCTGCAGCCCACGGCGCATTCGCCTTCTGCGGCATCGCTGCCCGCTTCGGCCCGCTATACGCCGACCGAAGAGGGCGAGGTCTGGTACACCACCGTGCAGTCCCTGGTGGCCGCCGAAGCGATCACCGCCCTGGTGCGCGAACTGGCGCTGCAATCGCAGCTGGTGGCGCGCGACGGGGCCCACTGGCTGCTGCGCGTGGAGCGCGAGTCGCTCAACCAGCCGATGGCGCGCGAGCGCCTGCGCAGCGCGCTGGAGGCTGCCGGCCACGCCACCCAGATCACCGTCGAGGTGGGCGTGGTGATCGACAGCCCCGCCCGCCGCAACGCCGCCGCTGCCGCCGAGCGCCAGCGCGTGGCCGAAGAGATCGTGATGAATGACCCCTATGTGCAGACGCTGCTGCGCGACCATGGCGCGAAAATCGTGCCGGGCAGCATCAAGCCTGCGTGAGGCGCCTTCACCGGTACCGATAGATAGATAGACAGACAGACAACAACCTCCAACCCAAGGACCACCACCATGTTCAACAAAGGACAACTCGCCGGCCTGATGAAGCAAGCCCAGGCCATGCAGGACAACCTGAAGAAGGCCCAGGACGAACTGGCCTTCATCGAAGTGGAAGGCGAATCCGGCGCCGGCCTCGTCAAGGTGCTCATGACCTGCAAGCACGACGTCAAGCGCATCACCATCGACCCCAGCCTGCTGGCCGAGGACAAGGACATGCTCGAAGACCTGGTGGCTGCTGCGTTCAACGCGGCGGTGCGCAAGGCGGAGGAGACTTCCAGCGAGAAGATGGGCAAGCTGACAGCCGGGATGCCAGGCCTCCCCGGCGGCATGAAACTTCCCTTTTGAGGGCTGGCTACCGAGCGGCCTTCATGCGTCGTTGGGCGGTGCTCGCAATCCTCACGTACAGGAAGTACGTTCCGGTTGCTGCGCTCCGTCCGCCTAGCCTGAAGACCGCTCGCTACGCCCTGGAGTGCGGGGTATGAAGGCAGGGGCGGCGCTTCGTTCGCTTTGCTCACTGGCGCCTGGCAGAGTTCGTTTTTTTCAGGCACTTGCTGCTTACACTGGCCTATGGCTTCTTCTTCGTCCACCAACTCTCTTGACGTTCTGATCCAGGCGCTGCGGCGGCTGCCGGGGGTGGGGGTGAAGTCGGCTTCGCGCATGGCGTTCCATCTGTTGCAGCATGACCGCGAGGGGGCGCAGGCCTTGTCGCGGGCGCTGCAGGATGCTGCGGAATCGGTGCACCACTGCAGCCGCTGCCATACCTTCACCGAGGCCGAGGTGTGCAGCACCTGCCTGGACCCGGAGCGCGATGCCACGCGGCTGTGCGTGGTGGAGACGCCGGCGGACCAGTCGGCGCTGGAGCGCACCGGGGCCTTCAAGGGGCTGTATTTCGTGCTGATGGGGCGGCTCAGCCCGCTCGACGGCATCGGCCCCAAGGAGATCGGCCTGCACAAGCTCATGGACCGGGCCAGCGACGGCACGGTGCAGGAGGTGATCCTGGCGACCAATTTCAATGCCGAGGGCGAGGCGACGGCGCATGTGATCAGCGAGGCGCTCAAGGCCCGGGGCCTGCATGTCACGCGGCTGGCGCGCGGCGTGCCGGTGGGCAGCGAGCTCGAGTACGTGGACCTGGGCACCATCGCCCATGCGCTGGTGGATCGGCGCTGATCGGCGGCAGCAGTGCAGCCCCAGCCTCCGGGGCCGCTTAGAATCCCTCCCCCCACTACTACTATCAATTCAATAGCTTGCCAGTCAGGACTGGCAGGCCATACCAAGAAAGTCAATTCCAATGAACTCCCTGCACATGGCGCGCTTCACGGCGGCCTACTGGTGTGTGCTGGTGGCTGCATTGCTGCCCATGGTGTGCTCCTACATGGCCAAGAGCGGTGGGCTGGGCAAGTCCCGCAAGGAGGGCGGTTTCGACAACCGCGACCCGCGCGGCTGGCTGGCCCGGCAGACGGGCTGGCAGGCGCGCGCCAATGCGGCGCAGACCAACAGTTTCGAGGCGCTGCCGTTCTTCATCGGTGCCGTGGTCATTGCGCACCAGCTCGGCGCCGGCCAGACGCTGCTGGACCTGGCGGCTCTGCTGTGGGTGTTTCTGCGCATTTTCTACATCATGATGTATGTGTCGGACATGCCGACCGTGCGCAGTGCGCTGTGGTCGGGCGCCTTCCTGGTGAACGTTGGCATCCTGTTTCTCGGATACCGCTGATCGGCAGGACGCGGGCCCTTGCGGGCCCCGGTTTTCGGCCCTTGCCACTGTCACCTACGTATTAGTCCTCAGGGGTAGTCCCTGATGCCCGATGGGGCATGCTGAGGCACGATTGTTGCAGTGCAACAATGGGCGCTCCGCCTTTCTTTTTTCCATGCCACCACCCCTGCTCAGCCGCCGCGCATTTGGCGCCGTATCCGCCCTCTCGGCGGCTGCGGTGTTCGCGCCTGCCGTGCTCTCGCAGCAGGCGGCCGCCCCGGGGCTGGGCCGCGTCACCGTGGCCGTGGGCGGGCAAAGCGTGCTCTACCACCTGCCGCTGGCGCTGGCCGACCTGCTGGGCTACTTCGAGAGCGAGGGCCTGCAGGTGGCGGTCTCCGACTTTGCCGGCGGCGCCATGGCGCTGCAGGCGGTGCTCACCGGCGTGGCCGACGTGGGGTCGGGGGCCTATGAGTACACCATCCGCCAGCAGGCGCGTGGCAACCACCTGCGCGCCATGGCCGTGCATGGCCGTGCGCCGCAGATCGCCATGGGGGTGTCGCGCAAGGCGCTGCCGCGCTATGGCGAAATCGGTGACCTGGCGGGCCGGCGCATCGGCGTCTCGGCCCTGGGTTCGTCCACGCACCTCATGGCCATCCACCTGCTGGCGCGCGCCGGCGTGCGCGAGCGCGACGTGGGCTTCATCGGCGTGGGCTCGGGTGCGCCGGCCGTCGCGGCCTTGCGCACGGGCCAGGTGCATGCCCTGTGCCATGCCGACCCCATCATGACGCTGCTCGAGCAGAAGATGGACGTGACCATCGTCGGCGACATGCGCACCCTGAAGGGATCGCACGAGATGTTCGGTGGCAACATGCCGGCGGGTTGCCTGTATGCACCGCAGGCCTTCGTGCAACGGCAGGCTGCCCAGGTACAGGCGCTGACCAATGCCATCGTGCATGCGCTCAAGTGGCTGCAGACGGCGGCACCGGCCGACCTGATCAAGGTGGTGCCGCCCCACTACCTGCTGGGCGACCGCGGGCTCTACCTGGCCGCGTTCAGCCGTGTGCGCGAGACCTTTTCGCCCAACGGCCTGATGCCCGACGACGGGCCTGCCACCGCGCTGCGCGTGCTGGGCCGCACCGGCCCGGAGGTGGCCGACGTGAAGGTGGACCTGGCGCGCACCTTCAGCAATGAGTGGGTGCGCAAGGCACGCCTGAAATACAACGTCTGAACCAGCGCAGCGCCCTGGATGGGCGGGGGACACCATTGTCCGAAAAATGCGCTTTCGGGTCGGGAAGATGGCTTACATTGGCCAGCGCTCCGGATGCGTAACCTCCGGATACCGATTACCACCCAGCCAACAAGGACTGCTCCACCATGTCGTTCACCCTCAGCATCGGCCCGCTCGTCTCCCTGATCGCGGGCATCCTCATCCTCGTCATGCCGCGCCTGCTCAGCACCATCGTGGCGATCTACCTCATCGTCATGGGCGTGCTGGGACTCATGGGCATGCACTCCCTCAAGCTTTGAGGGGGTGAGTCGCTGAGAAAACTCCCCTGGCGTCGTTGCCTCGTCTTGCCGTACTTTCAGTACTGTCTGCGACGAGGTGCCTAGCCAGGAAAGTCTTTCAGCCGCTCTTGAGGACAGGGTCTGTCTGCTTGTTGTGCGGCAGACCCGTGGGGTTCAGCGTTTCTTCACTTTGGAAGGCGTGCCGCCGCGCTTGGCGGGGGCGGACGGCGGGGCCTTGGCCGCGCTTTGCTTGTTGCCGCGGGCCTGCACCACGTTGCGCACGTTCGATGAACGCACCTGGGTGGCGGCCGCGGCCACGGCGGCGCGCACCGGCAGGTAGACCACGACCTGCTGGCCCAGCTTGAAGGCGGCGCCGGCCTTCACGTCGTTCCAGTCGGCCACGCTGCTGGCGCTCAGGTTGTAGCGCTTGGCCACGCTGGCCACGGTTTCACCCTTGCGGGCGCGCACCGTGGTGCGGCGCGTGACGATCTCGGGGGCAAAGGCCAATTGGCCGTTGTCGGCCAGGTGCGAGGACACGTCCTCGCGCGTGGTCACGGAGCGCGGCACCATCAGCGCCGAGCCGGCCTTGATCAGCATGCGCGGGGGGATGTTGTTCATGGCGCGCAGATCGGCCTCGCTCATGCCGGCGCGCTGGGCGGCGTCGGCCACCGTCATCGTGGTGGGCACGGACCACACGGTCCAGCTCGCGTACTGGCCTTCGCGGCGCGCTTCCAGGTTGCGCTGGAAGACCTTGGCGTTGTCCCAGGGCAGCAGGATCTGCGGCGTGCCGGCCGCCAGGATCACAGGGCGCTTGTACGAAGGGTTCAGCGCGCGGAAATCCTCCTCGCGGATGCCCGAGAGGCTGGCCACCAGCGCCACATCGATGTCGTGGGTGATGTCCACCGTCTGGAAGTAGGGGTGGTTCTCGATCAGCGGCAGTTCGGCCTTGAAGGCGTCGGGGTTGGCCACGATGTTCTTCACCGCCTGCAGCTTGGGCACGTACAGCCGGGTTTCGGCCGGCATGTTCAGGTCCGTGTAGCTGGTGCCCAGGCCCGCCTTCTGGTTGCGCGCAATGGCGCGGCCCACGCTGCCTTCGCCCCAGTTGTAGGCAGCCAGGGCCAGGTGCCAGTCGCCGAACATGCCATAGAGCTTCTGCAGGTAATCGAGGGCCGCGCGGGTCGATGCCAGCACGTCGCGCCGGTCGTCGCGGAAGGCGTTCTGCTTGAGATCGAAATAGCTGCCCGTGGCCGGCATGAACTGCCACATGCCGGCCGCCTTGGCGCTCGACACGGCCTGCGGGTTGAACGCGCTCTCGATGTAGGGCAACAGCGCCAGCTCGGTCGGCATGCCGCGGCGCTCCAGTTCCTCGACGATGTGGAACAGGTACTTGCTCGAGCGCTCCGTCATGCGCTGGATGTAGTCGGGCCGCGTGGCATACCACTGCTCGCGGTCCTGCACCAGCTCGTGCTGCAGGTCGGGCATGGCGAAGCCGCGGCGTATGCGGTCCCACAGGTCGGCCGGGGCCGACAGCGAGGCCACGCCGCCGTTGTTGAAGGCGTTCACCGCCATGATGGGCTGCAGTGGCCCATTCGGGATGAACGGCGTGTGCGCGGGGCGTGCCGGGGTGTTGCTGGTGGGGGTAGGGGTGCCATCCGGCGTGCCGGACGCCGTGTTGTTGGCGGTGTTGGTTCCGGTGGTGGCGCAGCCAGTCAGCCAGAGCATGCCCGCCAGGCATGCGATGTGCACAATTTTCATCGAAACTCGTTTTTCCATTGGCGCAGGGCAGCCAGCACTGCCACCGCGTCGTGTTGATCGGTCTGCTGGTGGAACCGCTGTGCCGCCTGGCGCACCTCGGACTCGCGCACTCGCAGGAAGGGGTTCACCGCGCGCTCCTGCGCAATGGTCGATGGCAGCGTGGGTACGTTGCGTGCCCGCTGTTCCTCGCACCAGCCGAGGTAGTGGACCAGATCCTGGTTGCCGGGTTCCACCGCCCGTGCGAATTTAAGGTTCGAGAGTGTGTATTCGTGCGCACAGCACACCCGCGTGTGGCCTGGCAGCGCGGCCAACTGGTCGAGCGAGCCGAGCATCTGGGCCGGCGTGCCCTCGAACAGGCGCCCGCAGCCGGCCGAAAACAGCGTATCGCCGCAGAACAGCACGGGCGCACCCCCGATGTCCGCGCAGTAGAAGGCGATGTGCCCGGCCGTATGGCCCGGCACGTCCAGCACCGTGAAGTGCAGGCCGGCCACGTCCACCGTGTCCCCGGCGGACAGGCGCACCAGGGGTTCGGGGATCTTCTCGCGTGCCGGGCCGTACACGGTGGCGCCCGTGGCCTCGCGCAGCACGTCCACCCCACCCACATGGTCGTTGTGGTGGTGCGTGACTAGAATGGCCTGCAATCGCAGTCCCTGGTCGTGCAAAGCCTTCTGTACCGGTGCGGGATCTCCCGGGTCCACGACAATGGCCTGGCGCGTGTCGTGCAGCATCCAGATGTAGTTGTCGGCAAAGGCGGGCAGCGGTAGCAGGTTCATGAGCGATCAAATTATAGGTTTGCACCATTGGTTCGATTCCCCGCCCGGCCGTTACCTGCTGGCCTGGGAGCAGGCGCGGCTGGATGAGGCGGTGGCCGACCTCTTCGGCTACCACGCCGTGCAGCTGGGCATGCCGCTGCTGGACGGCCTGCGTGCCAACCGCATGCCCAACCAGTGGCTGGTGCTGGGCCAGGAGGCGGCGGACGGCGAGGGCCTGCCGACGGACGCCGGCCTGCGCGCGGATGGTACTCCCCGCCAGGGCATTGCGCTGCTGGCCGAGCCCGTGGCCCTGCCGTTTGCGGAGGGCAGCCTCGACCTGGTGGTGCTGCCCCATACGCTGGAGCTGAGCATCGACCCCCACGCCGCGCTGCGCGAGGTGGCGCGCGTGCTGGTGCCCGAAGGGCGCGTGGTGATCAGCGGCCTCAACCCCATGAGCCTGTGGGGCCTGCGCCAGCGGCGTGCGCGGCTGTACGGCCGGCTGGGCCGCAGCACGCTGTACCTGCCCGACGTGGGCGAGTTCATTGGCTACCGCCGCCTGCGCGACTGGCTGCGATTGTTGAGCTTCGAGGTCGAATCCGCGCGGTTTGGCTGTTATTGTCCGGCGGTGCGCAGCAGCCAGTGGATAGAGCGCTTTGGCTGGCTGGACCCGCTGGGCGAGAAATGGTGGCCGATCTTCGGAGCCGGGTACTTCCTGGTGGCCGTCAAGCGCGTGCATGGCATGCGCCTGCTGGAGCCCGGCTGGCGCACCGCCCGCCAGCGCAACGCGGCCACCGTGCCCGTGGCGCACCGCACACCCTCGCCACCGGGCGCCACCCATCGGCGCTGATGGCGATGGACATGAAAGAAGAACGAGAACAGGAATCCAATTTGAACGAGGTCGTGATTTACACCGATGGCGCCTGCAAGGGCAACCCTGGCCCTGGCGGCTGGGGCGTGCTGCTGCGCGCAGGCACGTCGGAGAAGGAGTTGTTCGGCGGCGAGCTGGGCACCACCAACAACCGCATGGAACTGCTGGCTGTGATCGAGGCGCTGGCTGCCCTGAAGCGCCCCTGCGCCGTCACCCTGTACCTGGACAGCGAGTACGTGCGCAAGGGCATCACCGAGTGGATCCACGGCTGGAAGGCCCGTGGCTGGCGCACCGCCTCCAAGGCCCCGGTGAAGAACGTGGAGCTGTGGCAGCGCCTGGATGCGCTGGTCGCCAGCGGCGGGCACCGCATCGACTGGCGCTGGGTCAAGGGCCACTCGGGCGATCCCGGCAACGAGCGCGCCGACCAATTGGCCAACAAAGGCGTGGACAAGGCGCTGGGCCGGATCTGAGACGCAAGGGGCGTGGATCTGTCTCCAATGCCCCACCCCGGTATCGCCGGAGGCTGCGGTTTTGGACACACACTGATACATTGATGGATTGTCCGCACCCATGCGGCTCCACCGATTTCATTGCTGCTGCTGATCCATGGCGTCCAAAACCCGTTACATCGTTGTTGCTGTCGTCGGCATTGCTGCCGCATCGGGGGCCGCATGGTGGCTTCAGCGACCCGCTGCGCCGCCCAAGACGGACGCTGCATCCGCGCCCGCAGGGGGCAACGCCCCCTCGGCCGGTGCGCGGGGCCCGGGCGGGCAGGGTGGTGCAGGCCGGGTGGTGGCCGTAGAGGCCGTGCCCGTGCGCCAGATGGCGCTGCGCGACGATGCCGAGGCCGTGGGCAGCCTGCGCTCGCGCCGCAGCGTGGTGCTGCGCCCCGAAGTCAGCGGGCGCATCACGGCACTCAATTTCACCGATGGCCAGCGCGTGCGCCAGGGCCAGGTGCTGGTGCAGTTCGACGACCAGTTGCCCCGCGCCCAGGTACAGCAGAGCCAGGCCGAACTGTCCATCGCCCAGGCCAACCACAAGCGCAACCAGGAGCTGGTGGCCCAGGGCTTCATCAGCCAGCGCTCGGTCGACGAGAGCGCGGCCAACCTCGAAGTGGCCCAGGCCAAGCTCGCGCTGGCGCAGGCCACCGCCTCGCGGCTGCGCATCCTGGCGCCGTTCGATGGCATTGCCGGCATCCGCGGCGTGAACGTGGGCGACTACCTCAAGGACGGTGCCGACATCGTCAACGTGGAAGACCTGGACGTGGTGTACGTAGACTTTCGCCTGCCCGAGCGCCTGCAGGCCAAGGTGCGCACCGGCCAGACGGCGCGCGTGGCCTTCGATGCGCTGCCCGGCGTGCGCTACGCCGCCGTCATCCAGGCCATCAACCCGCAGATCGATGCCGATGGCCGCGCGGTCGCCGTGCGCGGCTGCATCGACAACCGCCGCCTGCAGCTGCGCCCCGGCATGTTCGCGCGCGTGACCACGGTGTTCTCCGAACGTGCCAACGCCCGCGTGGTGCCCGAGGAGGCCATCGTGCCCGAGGGCAGCAACGCCTTCGTCTACAAGGTGATCGAGGGCAAGGAGCCCGGCACCCGCGTGAGCCAGCGCACCGCCGTGAAGCTGGGCGCACGTGCCCCCGGCCTGGTGGAGGTGGTGGACGGCCTGGCCGCCGATGACCTGGTCGTCACCGCCGGCCAGCAGCGCATCCAGCGCGACGGCACCGCCGTGCGCGTGGTGGTGCTGGGCCAGCCGGAGGCGGCTGGCAAGGCCAAGGGCGCTGGCGGGCCTGCGCGCGCGGCCTCGGGCGCTGCGTCGGGCACAGCCACCGCGGCCGATGTACCCGCCTCTGCCGCACCGGCTCCCGTGCCGGCCCCGGCGGCCCCTGCTGCGCCCGCCGCACCTGCGGTGGCCGTGCTGGCCGAGCCGCCGCCCGGCCCCAACCCCTGCCAGGTGGCGGGCACCGCCCCGGGCCGCCAGGCCCCTGCCGCAGCGCCACGCCAGCCCGGCTGAGCGAGCCGGCGACCCCCCTCCATGAGCCCCTGCCATGCAACTCGCTGAACTATCGATCCGCCGGCCGGTGTTTGCCACCGTGCTGTCGCTGCTGGTGCTGCTGATCGGCGCCGTGAGCTTCACGCGCCTGTCGGTGCGCGAATACCCCAAGATCGACGAGCCCGTGGTCACCGTCAGCGTGCGCTATGCGGGGGCCTCGGCCGAGGTGATCGAGTCGCAGGTCACCAAGCCGCTCGAAGACTCGATTGCCGGCATCGACGCGGTGGACGTGATCACCTCCATCAGTCGTGCCGAGCAAAGCCAGATCAGCGTGCGCTTTCGCCTGGAGAAGGACGCCGACAACGCCGCCGCCGAGGTGCGCGACCGCACCGCCCGCGTGCGCAACCGCCTGCCCGATGCGGTGGACGAGCCCGTCATCGCCAAGGTCGAGGCCGACGCCTCGCCCGTGATGTGGCTGGCCTTCAGCAGCGACACGCGCACCCCGCTGGAGATCAACGACCTGCTCAACCGCATCGTCAAGCCGCGCCTGCAGACCGTGACCGGCGTGGCCGACGTGCCCATCTACGGTGAGCGCCGCTACGCCATGCGCGTGTGGCTCGACCCCGAGCGCATGGCCGGCTACCGCCTGACCACGCAGGACGTGGAAGACGCGATCCGCCGCAACAACCTGGAGCTGCCCGCCGGCCGCATCGAGTCGCAGCAGCGCGAATTCAGCGTCACCTCGCAGACCGATCTGGCCAGCCCGGCGCAGTTCTCGAACGTGGTGATCCGCACCGTCAACGGCTTTCCGGTGCGCATCCGCGACGTGGCGCGGGTGGAGGAGGGCGCCGCCAGCGACCGCAGCCGCGTGCGCTTGAACGGGCGCGAGGCCATCTCGCTGGGCGTGATCCGCCAGGCCACGGCCAACCCGCTGGAGCTGTCGGCCGGCGTGCGCGCCATGCTGCCCACGCTCAAGGCCGACCTGCCGCCGGACATCGCGATCGACATCGCCAACGACAACTCGCTGTTCATCGACCGCTCGGTGAAGAGCGTCTACACCACCATTGCCGAAGCCGTGGTGCTGGTGGCGCTGGTGATCTTCGTCTTCCTGCGCACGGCGCGCGCCTCCATCATCCCCATCGTCACCATCCCGGTGAGCCTGGTGGGCAGCTTTGCGCTGATGTCGCTGGCCGGCTTCTCGATCAACACTCTCACCTTGCTGGCCCTGGTGCTCGCCATCGGCCTGGTGGTGGACGATGCCATCGTGATGCTGGAGAACATCTACCGGCACATCGAGGAGGGGCTCGATCCGTTCTCGGCCGCCATCAAGGGCGCGCGCGAAATCGGCTTTGCCATCGTCGCCATGACGCTGACCCTGGTGGCCGTGTATGCGCCGCTGGCCTTCACCCCGGGCCGCACGGGCCGGCTGTTCGTCGAGTTCGCGCTGGCGCTGGCCGGCGCCGTGGTGGTTTCGGGCTTCGTGGCGCTCACGCTGTCGCCCATGATGTGCTCGCTGCTGCTCAAGCACAACCCCAAGCCCAACTGGTTCGACCGCTCCATGGAGCGCTGGCTCACGGCCCTGTCGGACGCCTATGGCCGCCTGCTGCGCTGGATCGTCACCGCGCGCTGGGGCGGCCGGGCGGGGGGCGTGCGCGGCGCGCTGTTCCAGGCGCGTTGGCTGGTGATCCTGGCCATGGTGGTCAGCGGCGCCGCGCTGGTGCTGGTCTACCCCGGCATGCGCCAGGAGCTCTCGCCGCTGGAGGACCGCGGCACCATCCTGGTCAACGTCACCGCGCCTGACGGCGCCACGCTGGACTACACCAACCGCTATGCGCTGGAGCTCGAAAAGGTGGGCCGCGACTACCCCGAGTTCGACCGCATTTTCGCCAACATCGGCAACCCCACGGTAGCGCAGGGCAGCGTGATCTACCGCACGGTGGACTGGGAGAACCGCTCGCGCAGCACGCTCAACATGGTGCGCGAGCTGCAGCCCAAGGTGGTCGGCCTGCCGGGGGTGAATGCCTTCTTGATCACGCCGCCGTCGCTGGGCCAGCCGTTCCGCGCGCGCCCACTCACCTACGTGATCCAGACCTCCGACAGCTACGAGAACCTCAACGCCGTGTCCAACGCCATGATGGCCGAGATCGCCAAGAACCCCGGCATCATCTCCCCCGAGGCCGACCTGCGCCTGAACAAGCCCGAGCTGCGCATCGCCGTCAACCGCGACCGCGCCGCCGACCTGGGCGTGAGCGTGGACGTGGTGGCCAAGGCCATCGAGACCATGCTGGGCGGGCGCACCGTCACGCGCTACAAGCGCGACTCCGAGCAGTACGACGTGATCGTGCAGACCCAGGCCAGCGGCCGCACCACGCCCGAGAACATCGACAGCATCTACGTGCGCGGCCGCAACGACGCGATGATCCCGCTCTCGAGCCTGGTCAACGTCAAGGAAAGCGTGAGCCCGCGCGAGCTCAACCACTTCGGCCAGCGCCGCTCGGTCACCATCACGGCCAACCTGTCGCCCGAGTACTCGCTGGGCGAGGCCCTGGGCTTCATGGACGCCACGGCCGCCAAGGTGCTCAAGCCCGGCTACACCACCGATTTGAACGGCACCTCGCGCGAGTTCCGCAGCTCGCAGGGGGCTCTGGGCATCGTCTTCCTGCTGGCGCTGGTGTTCATCTTCCTGGTGCTGGCGGCGCAGTTCGAGAGTTTCATCGACCCGCTGGTGATCATGGTCTCGGTGCCGCTGTCCATGATCGGCGCGCTGCTGGCGCTCAAGTGGAGCGGGGGCTCGCTCAACGTGTACTCGCAGATCGGCCTGATCACGCTGGTGGGGCTGATCACCAAGCACGGCATCCTGATCGTCGAGTTCACCAACCAGCTGCGCGAGCAGGGCCTGGAAATGGTGGACGCGCTCGTCAAGGCCTCGGCCCAGCGCCTGCGCCCCATCCTGATGACCACGGGCGCCATGGTGCTCGGCGCCATCCCGCTGGCCCTGGCCTCGGGCGCCGGTGCCGAAACGCGCTCGCAGATCGGCTGGGTGATCGTGGGCGGCATGTCGCTGGGCACGCTGCTCACCATCTTCGTCGTGCCCACCATGTACACCCTGTTCGCGCGCAAGGCCGTGCCCGGGGCCAACACCGCCGTGGCCGCGGAGGAACCCGCCGAGCCGCTGCACCCACCGCACGACTACGTGGCGAAATAGGCCGGTTCGGCCGTCCTAGGCCAGTGGCCGCTCCAGCGCGATGCCGTGCAGGCGCAGCTTGGCATACAGCGTGGGCTTGGCAATGCCCAGGGCCTGCGCCGCGCGTGTCACGTTGTAGCGGTGGGCCTTGAGCGCCTGCACGATGGCCTCGCGCTCGGCCGCGCGCAGGCTGCGCACTTCGGTGCCAGGGGCTGAGTCCGCGGGGGCCTGTGCACCCGGTGACGCCGGCACCAGGCCCAGCACGCCGGCATCGAGCGTGCCGCCCTCGCTCAGGTTCACCAGCCGCTCCATGGCGTTCTCCAGCTCGCGCACATTGCCCGGCCAGGGGTGCTGCAGCAGGGCGGCCAGTACGGCAGGCGGCAAATCATGCACCGGCTTGCCCAGCGCCGTACCGTAGCGCGCCAGGAAATGCGTGGCCAGCAGCGCCACGTCGGCCGGGCGCTCGCGCAGCGGCGGCAGGGTCAGTGCGATCACATGGCAGCGGTAATACAGGTCCTCGCGGAACTCCTTGCGCGCCACCATGGCGTGCAGGTCGCGGTTGCTGGCCGTGACCACGCGCGCATCCACGCGCACGGCGCGCGTGCTGCCCAGGCGCACCACCTCGCGCTCCTGCAAAACACGCAAGAGCTTGGCCTGCACATCGAGCGGCAGCTCCGACACCTCGTCCAGAAAGATGGTGCCGCCGCTGGCCGCCTCGAACTTGCCCGGCCGCCCCTCGCGCTGAGCACCCGTGAAGGCGCCCGGCGCATGGCCGAACAGCTCGCTCTCGATCAGATCGCGCGGCAGCGCCGCGCAGTTCACCGCGATGAAGGGGCCGTCGCGCCGCGCGCTGGCGTTGTGGATGGCCTGGGCCAGCACCTCCTTGCCCGTGCCGCTCTCGCCGCACAGCAGCACATTGGCCTGGCCCGCAGCCGCCTTGCGCGCAGCGGCGATGGTGGCGCGCAGCGCGGGGCTCTGCCCGACCATGGTGTCGAAGGTGTGCCGCGCCTGGCTGCCCGCCAGGCGGTCCGCCAGCCGGTGCACGCCGCTGATCTCGCGGAAGGTGTTCACCACCGACAGCACGCGCCCGTCGGCTGCCTTTACGGGCACCGCCGTGTCCAGCACATGCAGCTGAAAGCGCGGCGTGGCGATGATGCGCTCGCGGTCGGTATAGCCCTCGCCGGTCAGGAACACCTGCTCCACCATGGTGTCGAAGTCGAGCAGCGACCCCAGCGTGCGCCCCTGCGCCAGGTGGCGCGGCAACCGCAGCTGGCGCGCCGCCTCGGCATTGAGGTGGCGCACCACGCCCCCGGGCTCCAGCACCATCAGGCCATAGGGCACATGGTTCACCAGGGTCTGCAGCTCCTCGATAAGCTGGCCCTGGCGCTCCAGCAGGTCATCGGGCCTGCCGGCTGCAGCAGGGGGCGGGGAGGGTGGTCGCTTGGTGGGCATGGTGTTGCAATATGAAACGTTCAATTATTGAACGTTCGTTGCAAATCATATGCCCCCACGTCGGATGCAGAGAGCGGCGTTCCCAGATAAAACCGGCCTGCCGCATGTGGCACGGAGCTTGCCCTGAGAGCAGGGCCTTCCTATCCTGCAACACCCATGGCCAACGCCCCTTCCACCACCACCCACGACCCCTTCGCCCCCTCGCTCGGTGCCGAGCTGCGCCGCGCGGCCGCCGAGGTACCCGAGCAGCCCTTCATCCGCATGGCGGCAGGCGAGTGGTCCTACCGCCAGATCGACGAGGAAAGCGACCGCCTGGCCGCCGGCCTGCATGCCCAGGGCGTGCGTGCGGGCCACCACGTCAGCCTCATGCTGCCCAACTGCATCGAGATGGCCGTGCTCTGGTTCGCGCTGGCCAAGCTGGGTGCGGTGGCCGTGCCGGTCAACACCTCGTTTCGCGGCACGGTGCTGGCCGACGCGGTCAACCTCGTGGAAAGCCGCCTGGCTGTGGTGCACGCCAGCTTGCACCCCCAGTGGGCCGACGTGCAGGCCCGGTTGGCCACGGCCACCCAGGTCTTCGTGGTGGGGGCCGATGCGGCCGATGCGGCCGATGCGGCCGATGCGGCAGGATGCTCACCCTACGCCTTGCTGCGCAGCGTGGAGCCCACAGAGCACACCCTGCCGCGCCCCGAAGTCGCTTGCGATGCACTGTGCCTGCTGCTCTACACCTCGGGCACCACGGGCCGCTCCAAGGCGGCCATGATCGCGCACCGCTTCGTGCTGGCCCAGGCACGGCTGTTCATCGCGGGGCTCGAACTGCGGCCCGACGACGTGCTGTACTGCCCGTACCCGATGTTCCACCTGGACGCCACGGTGATGACCATCGTGCCCGCGCTGCTGCTGCGCGGCGTGGCCGCCATCGGCGAGCGCTTCAGCGTCTCGCGCTACTGGGACGAGGTGCGCGCCCTGCAGGCCACCGTGTTCGACTTCATGGGCGCCACGGTCACCATGCTGTGGAAGCAGGCGCCATCACCCCGCGACCGCGACCACCGCGCGCGCCTGGGCTGGGGCGTGCCCCTGCCCGCGTTCGCCCCGCAGTTCGAGGAGCGCTTCGGCTGCCGTCTGGTAGAGCTGTACGGCTCCACCGAGGCCGGCGGCGTGATGTACACGCCGCTGCACGAACCGCGGCGCAGGGGTTCGTGCGGCAAGGTGGCCCCTGCCTTCCGTGCACGGCTGGCAGACCCGCAGGGCTTCGAAGTGCCCGTGGGCCAGCCCGGCGAACTGCTGCTGCGCCCCGAGCAGCCCGGCCTGCTCATGCAGGGCTACTACGGCATGCCCGAGGCCACGCTCGCCGCCTTCAAGGACCTGTGGTTCCACACCGGCGACCTGCTGCGCCAGGACGAAGAGGGGTACATGTACTTCGTCGGCCGCACCAAGGACATCGTGCGCCGCCGCGGCGAGAACATCTCGGCCGCCGAGGTCGAGATGGGCATCGAGACCCACCCCGACGTGCTCGAATGCGCCGTGTTCGGCGTGCCCAGCGAGATGACCGAGGAAGAGGTCATGGCCTGCGTGGTGCTGCGCCCTGGGGCCAGCCTGAGCCCCGAAGCCTTGGCGCAGCACTGCAGCGAACACATGGCCCGCTTCATGGTGCCGCGCTACCTGCGCCTGCTGCCCGCACTGCCCAAGACCCCCACCGACAAGGTCGAGAAATTCCGCCTGCAGGCCGAAGGCATTGCGCCGGGGACCTGGGACCGCGAAGCAGAGACGCTGCGCACCACCAACTGACCATCCAACGAACGAAGAAAGCGAGACCAACCATGAGCTTTGCCACCCACACGATGGACGGCGCCGTCAGCGTCGTCACCCTGCAGCGCCCCGAGCGACTCAATGCGATCAGCGGCACGCTGCTGGTGGACCTGCACACCGCCCTGCAGGCCGCGCAGAACGAGCCCGCCACGCGCTGCATCGTGTTCACTGGCGCAGGCCGCGCCTTCTGCGCAGGCGACGACCTCAAGGAGTTCGGTGAACAGTCCGAAAGCCCCGCCGCCATCGCCGAGCACTGCGAGCGCATCCAGCAGATCACGCGCGACATCATGTTCGGCCCCAAGCTCGTCATCGGCGCCGTGCACGGCTATGCCGTGGGCGGCGGCTTCGAGTGGGTACTCAACTGCGACATGGTGGTCGCTGCAGACACCCTGGTCTGCTTCTTCCCCGAGATGGCACTGGGCCACTTCGTCACCGGCGGCGTCACCCACCTGCTGCCCCAGGCCCTGGGCCACCAGCGCACGATGGAGCTCATCGTGCTGGGCGAACGCCAGAGCGCCGCGGACCTCAAGGCCCAGGGCCTGGTCAACCGCGTGGTGCCTGCCGACCAGATGCTGCCCACCGCCCTGGCCCTGGCCGCCGAGGTGGCCACCCGCTCGGCTGGCGCCACCGCGCGGCTCAAGCGCGTGCTGACTTCAGGCCTGGGGCCGAAGATCGAAGAGGCGCTGGTGGCAGAGGGCAAGGCTGCGAATGCCTGCTTTGCAGACCCGGATACGGCGCTGCGGATCGGGGTGTTTGCGAAGGGAAGGTTGTGATGTCGCGCAAGCTCCGTTGAACCGCGCTGTCAGCCCAGCAACGGCACCAGATCCGGATCCCCCTTCGCCATCGCACGCTGGTACGCCGGCCGCGCCCCGATGCGCTGTAGGTACGCGCGGATGTTGGGGTAAGGCCCCAGATCCAGCGGCTGGAACAGCCGCATGGTGGTGAGCGAGAACACGCTCATCACATCGGCGGCCGTGAACTCCTGCCCTGCGAAGTAGGGCACCTCGCCCAGTCGGGCCTCCACCAGCGCCAGCACCCGGTCCAGGCGTACCTGCGCGTTCTGCTGTACCGGGTGGTCGGCAGGCAGCTGGGCGCGGTTGACCACCATCATGCGGCCCATCACGGGCATCAGGTTGCCATTGGAGAAGTGGAACCAGTACAGGTACTGCGCGTAGTCGGCATGGTCCTGCGAGAGCTTGAGGCGGCCGCCGCCATGCTTGGCGATGATGTACTCGACGATGGCGGCCGACTCGGCCAGCAGCAGGCTGCCGTCTTCGATGAGCGGCGCGGCGCCCAGCGGGTGCAGGGCCTTGAGTTCGGGCGGCGACAGGCGCGTGACGGCATCGCGCTTGTAGTGCACCAGGTCGTATTGCAGGCCCAGCTCTTCGCAGAGCCAGACGATGCGTTCGGATTGGGAGTGGCCGAGGTGGTGGATTTTGAGCATGGGTGTTGGATGTTGTGGGGGAGGGGACGAAAGGATCAACTGGCGCCGCGCTCGTGCCCGCGCACGGCCGTGGGGGCAAAGCCGAAGCGCTGGCGAAAGCGCACCGCGAAGCGCGAGGGCGATTCATAACCCACCGACAGCGCGATGGATGACACCGGCTGCGTGGTGGCCTGCAGCAGCGTGAGCGCGGTGGCCATGCGCGCGTCCACCAGCAGCTGGGTGAGCGATGCGCCCTCGGCCACCAGGCGGCGGCGCAGCGTGGCCTCGGACACGGCCAGTTCATTGGCGATGCGGCTGGCGGTCCATTCGGCGTCGAGCCGACCCGCGATCAGTGCGCGCACCTTGACCGATACGCCGGGGTTCACGGGCGGGGCGTGCAGGGCGATGCCATGCTGCTCCAGCAACCAGTGCAGCACCTCCAGCACGCGCTGGCGCGCGATGGATGCGGGCAGGGCTGCATCCGGTGCCAGTGACTGCGCAGCGTGCCCGAACGCGCTCGCCAACTTCGGCGCCACCTGCGGCACCAGGCGCACCGATGCGCCCGTGGTGCCGGAACGCTCGGCCTGCGCGGCGCGGGCCCGGTAGTAGGGGTCTTCGAGCAGCGCCGGGTCGAACACCAGCCAGCGCGCTTCGTAGTGGTCCACCCCTTCGGGCACGGCGTTGGTGAAGTCCACCGTCTGCTGGCCGTCGATCACGATGGCCTGCCCGGGCATGGCGCAGGCCGTGGCACCGCGCTCGGCGCGCACGGTCTTGGTGCCCTGGTCCACCAGGATCAGCGCGGGCTGGTCCATGCGCATGCGCAGGATTTCCAGCCCACGCCCCTGCAGCACATGGGCTGCCATGCCCACGCCGGGCAGGGCGTGGATGCTGCGGGCCAGGTGGGTGCCGTCGGGCTGGGAGTGGCGTGGGCGCATGGTGGGATCGTGCTCCGTGGTGGCTCGCTCAGCGTGCGCCCATGGCGGTGAAGCTGGCCTTGCCCACCGTGTGGGCCCCCGCCATGAAGGCCAGCAGCGCCGGCGTGGCCGTGGGCGGCAGGTCCAGCCGCGGCACGTCGAGCGCGGTCACGGTGACCACATAGCGGTGCGTTTCGCCCGGCGGGGGCAGGGGTCCCCCATAGCCGGGTACGCCCATGTCGGTGTTGATCTCCACTGCACCCGGGGGCAGTGCGCCGGTGCCCGCCACGCCCGCGCCACGCGGCAGCGCGCGGGCGCTGGCGGGGATATTGGCCACGGCCCAGTGCCACCAGCCCGAGCCGGTGGGGGCATCGGGGTCGTACATCGTGACGATAAAGCTCTGCGCATTGGCCGGAGCGCCCTGCCATTCGATTTGCGGCGACAGGTTGTCGCCCGGGCCGCCCATGGCGCTGGCAAACTGCGCGCGGGCCACCCGGCCATCGGCCATGTCGGGGCTGTGCACAGTGAATGGTGGCATGGCACCGCCTGGGCCTGGCGCGACGACGGTGCAGGCTGCCAGAGGGGCGAGCAGCGGCAGTGCGAGCAGGGCGCGAAACGTGGAAAAAGAGGTGGTGAAAAGCATGTCGGTTCCCGGTGGTTGGTGTGGGGAAAGTCTAGGTTCCCGGGTGCTTTCAAAGGGTGCGGCGCCAATCGCATTCTGTGCCAATCCGATCAAGCAGGTGTCCTACAAGTGCTTGCCTTGCGGGCGAGGATCGAAAGCGACACACTGGCCGCTTTCTGACACAGGAGACCTGCATGCCCGCCGCCAAGAACACCGTTTGCATCTGGTACGACAGCGAAGCCGAGGCCGCTGCCAACTTCTACGCCCAGACCTTTCCGGACAGCCAGGTGGCGGCCGTGCACCAGGCGCCATCCGACTTCCCGGGCGGCGGCAAGAAGGGCAATGTGCTGACGGTGGAATTCACCGTCGCCGGCATCCCCTGCATTGGCCTGAACGGCGGCCCACAGTTCAAGCACAGCGAGGCCTTCTCGTTCCAGATCGCCACCGACGACCAGGCCGAGACCGACCGCCTGTGGAACGCCATCGTCGGCAACGGCGGGCAGGAGAGCCAGTGTGGCTGGTGCAAGGACCGCTGGGGCATCAACTGGCAGATCACGCCGCGTGTGCTGACCAATGCCATGGCCCAGGGCGGCGATGTGGCCAAGCGTGCGTTCCAGGCCATGATGCCCATGAGAAAGATCGATGTGGCGGCGATAGAAAAGGCCGTTCGCGGCTGAGCCTGGTCGTGTGAAGTTTTGTCGGCGCATCGGAGAAATTTTTTTCCCCGATGCGGTTGACGGGCAGCGAAACACCACGCCATAATCCGCCCCGCAGCCGCTTGCCGGCCTGTCGTAAGCGTTACCGTCATCCAACGCGTCCTTTGTCGAGAGGAGCCCAGTAAGGGCGTGTCTCGGCGTTTTAAAGGCGCGCTCTCCATGACGTCACGCATTTCGCATTCTTCTTCTCCGTCTTCCTCTCCCTCCGTTTCTTCTTCCGTTCGCCCGCTCGGGTTGGCTGGTGCACCCGCGCCTGCCTTGTTCACAGCGCTTGCGCCGGTGGTGCTGGCGGTCTTCCTCGGGTTCTTGTCCATCAGCATCCCGCTCGGCGCTCTGGCGCTGGAGGTGCGCGACCACCTGGGCTTTGGCGCGGCCACGGTGGGCTGGGCCATCGGCCTGCAGTCGCTGGCCACCCTGCTCACGCGCCACCAGGCGGGCACCTTGTGCGACCAGCGCGGGCCGCGCTTTGCCGTGCTGCTGGGCCTGCCGCTCACGGCCTGCTCGGGGCTGGCCTATGTGCTGGCCAGCATGCTGCCCATGGCGCCTGCGGCCAGCCTGGCCGTGCTCATCCTCGGCCGCCTGGTGGCGGGCCTGGGTGAAAGCCTGTTCCTCACCGGCCTCATGAGCTGGGGCATCGCCCGTGTGGGGCCGGCGCGCACGGGCGCCGTCATGTCCTGGGTGGGCATCGCCATCTACGCCGCGCTGGGCCTGGGCGCGCCGCTGGGGCTGGCGGTGCAGCCGGCCTTCGGCTTTGCCTGCGTGGGCGTGCTGGTGCTGCTCACGCCGATGGTGGCCTGGGCCATCGCATTGCGGTTGCCGGCGGTACCGGCCTCGGGTGGGCAGCAGCGCGTGCCGTTCCACCGCGTGCTGGGCCTGATCTGGCGGCCGGGCCTGGTGCTGGCGCTGGCCACCGTGCCCTATGCGGCCATGGCGGCCTTCCTCACGCTGGCATACGCAGCCCACGGCTGGCCGCATGCGGGCACGGCGCTGCTGGGCTTCAGCGCGGCCTATGTGCTGGTGCGTCTGGTGGGTTCGGGCCTGCCGGACCGCTTCGGTGCCACCGCTGTCGCCGTGGGCTCGCTGGCCTTCGAGGCCGTGGGCCAGGTGCTGGTCTGGCAGGCCGGCAGTCCCGCCATGGCCGTGCTGGGTGCCACGCTCACGGGCCTGGGCTTTTCGCTCGTGTTCCCGGCCATGGGCGTGCTGGCCACGCGTTCGGTGCCACCCGAGCAGCGCGGCCGCGCCGTGGGCAACTTCATCGCCTTTGCCGACATTGCGCTGGGCGTGACGGGGCCGGTGGTGGGCATGGCGACGCACTGGTTCGGCATTGGCACGGCCTTCCTCGTGGGAGCAGGTGCCACGTGTCTGGCGCTGGCCCTGCTGGCTAGCGTGCGGCTGGGGGGCAGGGCGTAGGCCCGTGCCCCCGGCGGTTACTCCGCGTCCACCGACGTGGAGCGCCGCTCGATCATGCGAAACCCCAGGTCCACGATGGGCTGCTCCACGGTCTCGCCATTGCAGCGCGCCAGGATGAGCTGTGCGGCCAGGCGGCCGATCTCGGGGCCGTCCACGTGCACGGTGGTGATCGACGGCACCATGTGCGCGCCGAACTCGGCATTGCCGAAGCCCACCACGGCCAGGTCCTCGGGCACGCGCAGGCCACGGGCCTGGGCCTCCACCAGCACGCCGTGGGCCAGGGTGTCGGAGCTGCAGCACACGGCCTGCAGGCCCGGCTCCTTGTCCAGCAGCTCGGCCAGCGCGCGGCGGCCCAGGGCCAGGCTGCTGGGCGCGGGCACCACGGCCGTGGGCACGTCGTCGCGGCCCAGCGTGGCCAGAAAGCCCTCGCGCCGCAGCATGGCGCGGTGGTCGCTGCCGGTGGCGATGCCGACCCTGGTCCAGCCGCGCGAGAGAAAGTAGCCACCCACCGCTCCGCCCACCTTGAGATGCGAGAAGCCGATCACCATGTCCACCGGCCGGTCGCTCAGGTCCCAGGTTTCCACCACCGGGATGCCGGATCGCCTGAGCCGGTCGCGTGCCTTTTGCGACTGCACCAGGCCGGTCATCACGATGCCGTCGGGCTGGCGGCTGATCATGGTGTTGAGCACGGCCTCCTCGCGCTCGGCGTCGTAGTTGGTCTGTCCCACGATGACCTGGTAGCCGCCCGCGGCCAGCGCCGAGGTGAGGGTCTGCACGGTGGGCAAAAACTGCGATACCGACAGCGCCGGCACGATGGCCGCGACCATGCGGCTGCGCTTGGACTTGAGGCCGCCTGCGAGCAGGTTGGGGATGTAGCCCGTGGCCTCCACGGCCTCGCGCACCTTGGCGATCGTCTTGTCCGACACCACGCCCGGGTTGCTCAGCGCGCGCGAGGCGGTGATGAGCGATACGCCCGCGACCTTGGCCACATCGTGCAGGGTGACGGGCTTGTGGGGGGCGGGGGTGTTCATGGACGGGTACGGCGACGCAAGGGCAGGGCTGGCGCAATGGAGAGAGAAGTCCGTACCCTACCAAAATTCCGGGCCCCTTCCGCGGTGGGAGGCCCGGGCAGGGTGCCTGGTGGCTGGCTTGCAGACACTGCGCATTGCCCAGGTTGACTGCGGCAAATGACAACGATATCATTTGCGCTGAACGGTAGCAAAGGCGCTTTCACGAGGCTTGTGGCTTTCGGAAAGATGGAGCAGTCGGCAAGACGACTTCATTTGCCAAAAATGACAACGTTACCATTTCGGGGGAACACTGCTTTCCCCTCCCGGCCGTGCCGCTCGTCCATGGGTGATGGGCGGTCAGACCGTTTACCAACAAGGAGACAACGCATGAAAAACACACTCACAGCCCTGTGCCTCGGCCTGGCCGCACTCGCATCGCACGCCCAGGCCTGGCCTGAAAAAGCGGTGACATTGGTCGTACCGTTCCCGCCCGGGGGCTCCACCGACCAGGTGGCGCGCGCCGTGGGCCCGCTGCTCACCAACAAGTTCAAGCAGTCCTTCCTGGTGGAGAACAAGGCCGGGGCCACGGGCACCATCGGCGCCACCTTCGTCAAGCGTGCGCCGGCCGATGGGTATACCTTCCTGGTCACCTCGCTGGGCCCGCTGGTCATCACGCCGCATCTGCTCAAGGGCATGCAGTACGACCCGCTCAAGGACTTCGACCTGGTCACCGTGGCCGTGCAGTCGCCCAATGTGCTCGTCGTGCCCACCAATTCGCCGCTCAAGTCGGTGGCCGACGTGATCGCCAGCCTCAAGGCCAATCCCGGCAAGCTGACCTTCGCCTCGGCTGGCAACGGCTCCAGCGACCACCTGACGGCCGAGCTGTTCTGGCAGCAGACGGGCACCACGGCCATCCACGTGCCCTACAAGGGCGGCGCGCCCGCGCACACCGACATCATGGGCGGGCAGGTCGATGCCTCGTTCCAGAACGTCAACTCGGTGGTGCAGTACATCAAGGGCGGCAAGATGCGCGCCCTGGCCGTCACCAGCGCAGCGCGTTCGCCCGTGCTGCCCGACGTGCCCACCCTGACCGAAGCCGGCGTGAAGAACGTGGAAGTGACCTCCTGGCAGGCCATCGTCGCCCCCAAGGGCCTGCCGCCCGCCGTGCGCGAGAAGGCCCACGCCGCGTTCGCCGAGGCGCTCAACGACCCCAAGGTCAAGGACCAGTTCGTCGGCATCGGCTTCGAGATGGTGGTCAACACGCCAGCCCAGTTCGCTGAGTTCCAGAAGAAGGAATACGCGCGCTGGAAGACGGTGATCGAGACCGGCAAGATTTCGATTGATTGATGCCTCCCTGCCCCAAGGCGCCGCCTTGGGGCCTCTGTGTTCCCTGTCGTTCCCCAGCCCCTGCCCATGACTGCCTCTACCCCCTCCGCCGCTGGCGATTCCATCGCCTGGGTCCGCATCTCCTCGTGCTACCTGCCGCTGGCCAACCCGATCAGCGATGCCAAGGTGCTCACCGGCCGCCAGAAGCCAATGACCGAGATCGCGATGCTGTTCGCCGAGATCGAGACCAAGGATGGCCACAAGGGCCTGGGGCTGAGCTATTCCAAGCGCGCGGGCGGGCCAGGGCAGTTCGCCCATGCCAAGGAGATCGCGCCCGCGCTGATCGGTGAGGACCCGAGCGACATTTCGCGCCTTTGGACCAAGCTGTGCTGGGCCGGTGCCTCGGTGGGGCGTAGCGGCATGTCCACCCAGGCCATCGGCGCCTTCGACGTGGCGCTGTATGACCTCAAGGCGCGCCGCGCGGGGCTGTCGCTGTCCAAGCTCTTGGGCTCGCAGCGCGACTCGGTGCAGTGCTACAACACCTCGGGCGGCTTTCTGCACACGCCCATCGAGCAACTGGTGGTGAACGCGGGCGCTTCCATCGAGCGCGGCATCGGCGGCATCAAGCTCAAGGTCGGCCAGCCCGACCGGGCGCTGGACATCAAGCGCGTGGAGACCGTGCGCAAGCACCTGGGCGAGCAGGTGCCGCTGATGGTGGACGCCAACCAGCAGTGGGACCGCCCCACGGCCCAGCGCATGTGCCGCATCTTCGAAGAATTCAACCTGGTGTGGATCGAGGAGCCGCTCGACGCTTACGATTTCGAGGGCCACGCCGCCCTGGCCGCGACCTTCGACACACCGATCGCCACCGGCGAAATGCTCACCAGCGCTGCCGAGCACGGCGAGCTGATACGCCACCGCGCAGCCGACTACCTGATGCCCGACGCACCGCGCGTGGGCGGCATCACGCCCTTCCTCAAGATCGCCGGGCAGGCCGAGCATGCCGGCCTGAGCCTGGGCCCGCACTTCGCCATGGAGCTGCACGTGCACCTGGCTGCCGTGTATGCCACCGAGCCCTGGGTCGAGCATTTCGACTGGCTGGAGCCGTTGTTCAACGAGCGCCTGGAGATCCAGAACGGTCGCATGCTCGTGCCCACGCGCCCCGGCCTGGGCCTGAGCCTGAGCGAGCAGGCGCGCGCCTGGACACGCGAGAGCGCAGAAGTCGGACAGCGCCCCTGACGCGCCTGCGGTAGATTGAGAAAAACAGCACCGAGAAAACCCCATGACCGATAGCACCGCATCCACCACGACCCCGGCGCGGCCGCCCCTGCACATCAAGATGGACGAGCGCGACAACGTCGCCATCGTCGCCAACGACGGGGGGCTGCCTGCGGGCACGGTGTTTCCCTCTGGCCTGACCTTGGTGGACAAGGTGCCGCAGGCGCACAAGGTGGCGCTGGTGGACATCCCTGAAGGCGGCGAGGTGCGCCGCTACAACGTGCCCATCGGCTATGCCCTGAAAGCCATCCCCGCGGGCAGCTGGGTGCACGAGCGCCTGCTGCGCATGCCTGAGGCGCGCGAGCTCGAAGGCCTGCCCATCGCCACCGTCAAGCCCGAGCCACAGCCCGCGTTGGAAGGCTACACCTTCGAGGGCTACCGCAATGCCGATGGCTCGGTGGGCACGCGCAACATCCTGGCCATCACGCAGACCGTGCAGTGCGTGGCCGGTGTCACCGACTTCGCCGTGCAGCGCATCAAGGCCGAGCTGCTGCCGCGCTTTCCCAACGTCGACGACGTGGTGGCGCTGGAGCACACCTATGGCTGCGGCGTGGCCATCGACGCACCCGACGCGGTGATCCCCATCCGCACGCTGCGCAACATCTCGCTCAACCCCAACTTCGGCGGCGAGGTCATGGTGGTCAGCCTGGGCTGCGAGAAGCTGCAGCCCGAGCGCCTGCTGCCGCCTGGCAGCATCCCGCTGGTGGATGAGCGCAGCGTGGCCGACACGGGCACCAGCGCCGAAACGCCGCTTGACGTGGTGTGCCTGCAGGACGATGCGCACGTGGGCTTCATGTCCATGGTCGACTCCATCCTGCGCCAGGCCGAGCTGCACCTCAAGCGCCTGAACGCGCGCCGGCGCGAGACCGTGCCTGCCAGCGAACTCGTGGTGGGCGTGCAGTGCGGCGGCAGCGATGCGTTCTCGGGCGTCACGGCCAATCCGGCCGTGGGCTACTGCACCGACCTGCTGGTGCGCGCAGGTGCCACCGTGATGTTCTCGGAAACCACCGAGGTGCGCGATGGCATCGACCAGCTCACCTCGCGTGCCTCCACCCCCGAAGTGGCCGAGGCCATGATCCGCGAGATGGCCTGGTACGACGCCTACCTGCAGCGCGGCCGGGTGGACCGCAGCGCCAACACCACTCCGGGCAACAAGAAGGGCGGCCTGTCCAACATCGTGGAAAAGGCCATGGGCTCCATCGTCAAGTCGGGCAGTTCGCCCATCTCGGGCGTGATCTCGCCGGGCGAAAAGCTCCGCCAGCGCGGCCTGATCTACGCGGCCACGCCGGCCAGCGATTTCATCTGCGGCACCCTGCAGCTGGCTGCGGGCATGAACCTGCACGTGTTCACCACCGGCCGCGGCACGCCCTATGGCCTGGCCCAGGTGCCCGTCATCAAGGTGGCTACGCGTGACGACCTGGCGCGCCGCTGGCATGACCTGATGGACATCAACGCCGGAACGATCGCCACCGGCGAAAAGACGATTGCCGACGTGGGCTGGGAGATGTTCCAGCTCATGCTCGACGTGGCCAGCGGCCGCAAGAAGACCTGGGCCGAGCAGTGGAAGCTGCACAACGCTCTGGTCCTCTTCAACCCGGCCCCGGTGACCTGATTCCGCGGCCGAGGATCGGCCGCGTTCCGCCTTCTTTCATTCAAAACCACAACAGGAGACAAGAGCGATGACGACAAACAAGAACCAGGCCCGCCGGCAGTTCCTGAAAACGGCGGCCGGCACTGGCATGGCTGCGCTGAGCGGCCTGGCTGGCGCCCAGGCCTTCGACTTCAGGCCCCAACAGCGCTACCCCGACCCGTCGGTGTTCATCCTGGACCCGGGCTTTTCCAAGTACCGCATCTACAGCAGCACGGTGGAGCAGTTGGGCACGGGCATGCGCTGGGCCGAGGGGCCGGCCTATTTCCCCCAGGGCGGCTACCTGCTGCTCAGCGACATCCCGAACAACCGGCTGATGAAGTACGACGAGAAGACCGGGCAGTTCTCGGTGCACAAGACCAACGTCAACTACGCCAACGGCAATGTCTGCGACCGCCAGGGTCGGCTCATCACCTGCGAGCATTCGGTCACACGCCGGGTGGTGCGCACCGAGAAGGATGGGCGCACCACCGTGCTGGCCGACCGCTTCGAGGGCAAGCGCCTGAACGCGCCCAACGACATCGTCGTCAAGTCGGACGACAGCGTCTGGTTCACCGATCCCATCTTCGGTATCAACGGCGAATGGGAGGGCTCGCGCGCCACGCCCGAGCAGGCCACGACGAATGTCTACCGCATCGCGCCCGACGGCAAGCTCACCGCGGTGATCACCGACCTGGTCAATCCCAACGGCCTGGCCTTCTCGCCCGACGAGAAGAAGCTCTACGTGGTGGAGTGGAAGGGCACGCCCCACCGCAGCATCTGGGCCTACGACGTGTCTGCCGACGGGGCCAGCGTCTCCAACAAGACCAAGCTCATCGATGCGGCCGGCCCCGGCGCCCTCGACGGCTTCAAGGTCGACCGCGACGGCAACCTGTGGTGCGGCTGGGGCTACACCGGTGCCGTGGCGGCCGAGCCCACGGACATCGGTGGCGGCATGAGGGCGCACCTGCCCACGGGCCGCTCCGACGAGATGGACGGTGTGAAGGTCTTCAACCCCGAGGGCAAGCCCATCGGCTTCATCCGCCTGCCCGAGCGCTGTGCCAACCTGGCCTTTGGCGGGCCCAAGCGCAACCGGCTGTACATGACCAGCAGCCATTCGCTGTACGCGCTGTACGTCGAGTCGCACGGAGCAGTGTAAGGTCTCGCGTTCGCCAGTTTTTACCTATCCAACAGGAGTCATTGCGTGTCCTCTCTTCCCGCACAGAAAGTCGCTCTCGTCACCGGTGCCGGCAGCGGCATCGGCCGTGCCGTTGCCCTGCAGCTCGCCAAGGACGGTTTCCACGTCGTGGCCACCGGGCGCCGTACCGAATTGCTCGATGCCCTGGTGGCCGAGGTGCAGGCTGCGGGGGGCAAGGCCCTGGCCGTGGTGTCCGACGTGCGCGACCCGGCCAGCGTGGATGCGCTGTTCCAGACCGTCGAGAAGGAATGCGGCCGCCTGGACGTGCTGTTCAACAACGCCGGCATCGGCGCGCCTGCCGTGCCCATGGACGAACTGCCCGTGGAAAAGTGGCTGGACGTAGTGAACACCAACATCACCGGCGTGTTCCTGTGCGCGCGGGCCGCCTTCGGCCTCATGCGCCGCCAGTCGCCGCAGGGCGGGCGCATCATCAACAACGGCTCCATTTCCGCGCACACGCCGCGGCCCTTCAGCAGCCCCTACACGGCCAGCAAGCATGCCGTGCTGGGCTTGACCAAGTGCCTGGCGCTGGACGGCCGCGCCTACAACATCGTCGGCTGCCAGATCGACATTGGCAATGCGCTGACCGACCTGGCGGCCCGCATGGGCAAGGGCGAAGGCGTGCGCCAGGCCAATGGCACCATGTCCACCGAGCCGCTGATGGACGTCAAGCACGTGGCCGATGCCGTGAGCTACATGGCCAGCCTGCCATTGAGCGCCAATGTGCTCAACATGACGGTGATGGCATCGAACATGCCGTTCGCCGGAAGAGGCTGAGGCGGCTTGACCTTCAACCGGCTAACGTCGTTGGAGAGCCTTGCCGTGCTACAGCACTGTCTGCGGCTCTCCGCCTAGCTATCCGGATGAATGCCAAGCCGCGAGACTGCTGAGGGGCAGGCTTCGTTCTACTTGACAGTCGGCTTGGCGCCTGCCGCCTTGGCCTTGCTCTGGGCCAGGGCGCGGCTTTCCTTCTTGAGCCCCGTGGACACGGGGCACACGCTCTGCATGAAGCCCGTGAGCGTGTGGGCCAGGTTGTCGCGCAGCAGGCTGTAGTAGACGAACTGGCCGCGCTTTTCCGACGTGACGAGGCCGGCGTTCTCCAGCACCTTGAGGTGCTGCGAGAGCGAGGGCTTGCTCATCTCGAAGCGCGCGGCGATCTCGCCCGCGGACAGCTCGGTCTCAGACAGGTAGGCCAGGATCTTGCGCCGGGGGGTGGACGCAAGCGCTTCGAAGATTTTTTCCATCCGCGCATTCTAGCGAAGCTGTGTCGTGACTTATTTAATTAAATATTTAGGTATTTAACTAAATATTGCTATGATGGCTGCAAAGGACATGGCCATGAGCAACACCCCCAACCCCACTGCCACCGTGTACTACAACAGCGCCTGCCCCGTGTGCGACGCCGGCATCTGCGCCATGCGGGAGCGGCTGGCCGCCGATGGGGATGTGCAATGGGTGGACGTGCACCAGCACCCCGAGGTGCTCGATGCCCTGGGCCTGGAGCTCGAAGCCGTGCGCGAGCGCCTGCACGTGGCCGACGGGCAGGGGCGCATGCAGGTGGGCGCCGATGCCCTGGCCGCAGCCCTGCGGCGCGTGCCGTGCTGGGGCTGGCTGGCCGCGCCGCTGCGGTGGTGGGGTGTGCGCAAGGTCACCGACCTTTTCTACAACGCCTTTGCGCGCCGGCTCTACCGCTGGAACCGGGCCAAGGGCCATTGGTAAGCAGATCAATCGTTTTCCCATTCCAAAGAAGGAGCCACACCATGGTCCACACCAACTTCGACGCCGCCGAACTCGCCAAATTCCAGCAACTGGCCGATCGCTGGTGGGATCCGCAATCGGAGTTCCGCCCGCTGCACGAGATCAACCCGCTGCGCCTGCAGTGGATCGACGATGAGGTCTCGCTCGCCGGCAAGCGTGTGCTCGACGTGGGCTGCGGCGGCCGCATCCTGGCCGAGTCCATGGCCCGGCGCGGGGCCGACGTGCTGGGTATCGATCTGGCGGACAAGCCGCTCAAGGTGGCCACGCTGCATGCGCGCAAGAGCGGGGCGAGCGTGGCCTACCGCGCCGTGTCGGCCGAGGAGCTGGCGGCCGAGCAGCCAGGCAGCTACGACGTGGTGACCTGCATGGAGATGCTGGAGCATGTGCCCGACCCGCGCCTGGTGGTCGAGGCCTGTGCGCGGCTCGTGAAGCCCGGTGGCTGGGTGTTCTTTTCCACCATCAACCGCACGCCCTTTGCGTGGCTGATCGCAGTGTTTGGTGCCGAGTATGTGCTGCGGCTGCTGCCCGTGGGCACGCACGACTGGCACAAGTTCATCCGCCCGCACGAACTCACCGTCCATGCCCATGGGGCCGGCCTGGCCCTTAGGGATGCGCGCGGGCTGGGCTACAACCCGTTCACCCGGGCATTCAGGCTGCACCGCGCGCTGCGCGTGGGCTACCTGTTGGCGATGAAGAAGAAGGAGGGCTGAAGGGGCTCAGCCGGCCACGGCCTGCAGGGCCTGCTGTACATCGGCCGCCTGCTGCGGGCGCACCAGGCGCTCCACTTCCTTGCCATCCTTGAGGAAGACCAGCGTCGGCCAGAGCTTCACGCCGAAGGTGCGTCCCAGGCGCTGGCCGGGGCCGTCCTCGACCTTGATGTGGGCCACGTCGGCGCGGTCCTTCAAGGCCCCTTCGATGAGCGGCTGGGCGCGCTGGCAGTGGCCGCACCAGGGCGTGCCGAACTCGACGACGGTGGTTCCCGCCAGCTGGTTCACTTCATCGCGCGAAGGGGGCTGTACAAGGTGTTTGGCTGCGTAAGGCATGGTGTATCTCGTTCCAATGGAGGATGTTCGGTACAGCGTAGACCGTGTCGGGCCAGGCGTGGGGAAGGCCAGGCCGCACCTGCATGTCAGATCACGCCGTCAAAAACCATCACGTCGACGGGCTCGCCGGCCGCCACGTCGCCCTGGCCATGGTGCAGCACGATGAGGCCATTGGCCTGCACCATGGAGCTGAGCACGCCCGAGCCCTGGTTGCCGGTGGTGCAGACCTGCAGGCTGCCGTCGGGCGCGGTGCTCACCGTGCCGCGCTGGTACTCGGTGCGGCCGGGCTTCTTGCGCAGGGCTTCGGTGCTGGTGGCGCGCATCAGGGGCACGGGGGTGTGGGTGCTGCCCATCATGCGCAGCAGGGCCGGGCGCACGAAGGCCAGGAAGGTGACCATCACCGCCACCGGGTTGCCGGGCAGGCCGAACAGCACGGCGCTGCGGCCATCATCCTGCGTGTCGCTGGCCAGGCGGCCCACGGCCATGGGGCGGCCGGGCCGCATGGCGATGCGCCAGAAGGCCACGTCGCCGAGCTGCTTCATCATGGTGCGCGTATGGTCGGCCTCGCCCACGCTCACACCACCGCTGGTGATGATGGCGTCGGCCTGCTGCGCCGCCTGGCGAAAGGCGGCCTCCAGCAGGGCGGGCTCATCGCGCACCACCCCGAGGTCGATCACCTCCACCCCCAGGCGCGTGAGCAGGCCGAACACGGTGTAGCGGTTGCTGTCGTACACCGCGCCCTCGCGCGGGGCCTCGCCCAGGCTCAGGATCTCGTCGCCGGTGGAAAAGTAGGCCACGCGCAGGCGCCGGTACACCGCCACCGTGGGCAGGCCCAGGCTGGCCACCAGGCCCAGCGCGGCGGGGGTGAGCAGTTCGCCCTGCGCGAGCGCAACACTGCCTTGCATCAGGTCCTCGCCCTCGAAGCGGCGGTTATCGCCCGGGCGCAGCACATCGGCGGCAATGGTGATGGACCCGTCCGCCCCGGTGCTGGTGAACTCCTGCGGCACCACGGTGTCCAGGCCCGCCGGCATGATGGCGCCGGTCATGATCTTCACGCACTCGCCTGCAGCCACGCTGCCCGTCCAGGCCTTGCCGGCCAGGGCCGTGCCCACGGGGCGCAGCGTGAGCGGCTGGCCCGGCACCAGTTGCGCACCGTCCAGCGCGTAGCCGTCCATGGCCGAGTTGTCGTGCGGCGGCACGCTCACGGGCGAGACCACGTCGCTGGCCAGCACGCGGCCCAGCGCATCGAAGAGGGGCAGGGTTTCGCTGCCCTGCACCGGCTGCACCAGGCGCGCGAGGAAGGCGTTGGCATCGGCAACGCTCAGGGCCTTGGGGTCGTAGCCCTGCAGTTCGGCGGCAATCTGGGCAAGGGTCTTCATGGGCGGTTGGATGGTGTACCGGCCTCCAGCGCATGCAGCTCGGCCAGGGTGTTGGCGTTGAAGAAGGCCTGCGGGTCGTCGCCCGGTGCGTTGAACGGCACGACGGCGCAGGCATGCTGGCCGGTCCAGGCATCGATCTTGCGACCGCCGGCCTGGGTGAAGGCCACCAGGCTCTCCAGCAACTCCACGCGCATCAGGCAGAACACGGGCTGGGGGCGCACGGCCACCTGGCCGCTGCCGTCGTCCTCGGGGGCGGCCGCCATGGCGATGTCGGCACCCGCTTCCTCGGCCGCAGCAGCCAGGCGCGCAGCCAGGTCCAGCGGGAACAAGGGGGTGTCGCAGGGCACGGTCAGCATCCACGGCGTCTCGCAGCGCTCCAGCCCGGTCATGAAGCCGGCCAGCGGCCCCGCATAGTCGGCCAGTACGTCGGGCCACACCGGTGCACCGAAGGATTCGTAGGCTGCCAGGTTGCGGTTGGCGTTGACCATGGTGGCCCCGGTCTGCATCTGCAGCCGCATCAGCGTGTGCAGCGCCAGCGGCATGCCGCGAAAGCCCTGCAGGCCCTTGTCGACCCCGCCCATGCGGGAGCCGCGGCCCCCGGCCAGCACGAGGCCGGTGATGTCCTGGATGTCGATCATTGGAAGGTGTGGCCCCGTGCGCGTTGAAGAAAAAATGAAAGGGCAGCCGTGGCTGCGCCGTCAGCCGCCGATGTAGCTCATCTCCACCCGGCGCGGCCCTGGCGTGGCATCCGCGGGCAGGCTGCTGCGCAGCTCCGAGTAGCGGTCGCTGCGGCCTTGCCAGATGGGGGCGATGGCCGCGGCGATGTCTTCGTCGCTGGCGCCGCCGCGCAGCAGGCTGCGCAGGTCGTGGCCCTGGGTGGCGAAGAGGCACAGGTAGAGCTGGCCCTCGGTGGACAGGCGGGCGCGGTTGCAGTCGTGGCAGAAGGCCTGCGTGACGCTGCTGATCACGCCGATCTCGCCCAGCGCCGGGTCGTGCCGGCCGCTGGCATCGGCATAGCCCCAGCGCTCGGCGGTCTCGCCAGGGCTGGCAGGGTCGAGCGGCACCAGGGGCAGGTGGGCGCGCAGGCGCTCGATGAGCTCGGCCGAGGGCAGCACCTCGTCCATGCGCCAGCCGTTGGTGGCCCCCACGTCCATGTACTCGATGAAGCGCAGCGTGGTGCCCGTGCCGCGAAAGTGCCGCGCCATGGGCAGGATCTCGTGGTCGTTGGTGCCGCGCTTGACCACCATGTTGACCTTGATCTGCGACAGGCCCGCCGCGTGCGCGGCCTCGATGCCGGCCAGCACGTCGGCGACCGGAAAGTCCACATCGTTCATGCGCCGGAACACCGTGTCGTCCAGGCCGTCGAGGCTTACCGTCACGCGGTTCAGGCCCGCGTCCTTGAGCGCCCGGGCCTTGCGCACCAGCAGCGATCCGTTGGTGGTGAGCGTGAGGTCGGGGGCCGTGCCGTCCACCGTGCGCAGCGCCGCGAGTTGCTCCACCAGCGCTTCGAGGTTCTTGCGCAGCAGCGGCTCGCCGCCCGTGAGGCGGATCTTGCGCACCCCGTGGGCCAGGAACAACCGGGCCAGGCGCGTGATCTCCTCGAAGCTGAGCAGCGCGCTGTGCGGCAGGTAGGGGTAGTCCTTGTCGAAGACTTCCTTGGGCATGCAGTAGCTGCAGCGGAAGTTGCAGCGGTCCGTCACGCTGATGCGCAGGTCGCGCAAGGGCCGCCCGCGCGTGTCCACCAGGTGGCCCGTGGGCGCCTGGCCATGCAGCGGCACCACCGCCTTCAAGGCGGCGATGCGCTGGTCCACCAGGGGGATCACACGTTCGGCCATGGGGCCGATTTTGCCGCAGTTGCGGATTCAGGCATGCTGCACTGCAGCTTGCCCTTGGGGCTCGTAGGTTAGACGCAGCGGCCGCCGTCTACCTCTATACAGACGCCATTGATGAACGAAGCCTCGTCGCTGGCCAGGTAGAGGGCGGCGTTGGCCACGTCCAGAGCGGTGGAGAAGCGCCCCAGCGGGATGGTGGCCAGGAACTTGGCGCGGCGTGCGTCGTCCACCGGGCCGCCCGCGAATTCGGCGGCCAGACCCGTGTCGGGGTTGAACACCGGGTTGATGCAGTTCACGCGGATGTTGTCCGGACCCAGCTCGGCCGCCATGGACTTGCTGGTGATGATCACGGCACCCTTGGAGCCGTTGTACCAGGTCAGGCCCGGGCGCGGGCGCAGGCCGGCCGTGGAGGCGATGTTGATGATGCTGCCACCGCCCACCTTGCGCAGCGCGGGCACGGCGTGGATGGCCGAGAGGTAGATGCTCTTCATGTTGATGGCATAGACCTTGTCGAACTCTTCCTCGTTCACCTCCAGCATGGGGCGGTTGCGGTGCGTCCAGCCGGCGTTGTTGACCATCACGTCGAGCTGGCCGTACAGGCGCACGGCTTCGTCGACCAGGGCCTTGACCTGGGCCGAATTCGTCACGTCGGCCTTGAAGAAGGCGGCCGTGCCGCCGGCGGCGGTGATCTCGGCCACCACGCGCTGGCCGCCGGCTTCGTTGATGTCGTTGACGATGACTTTGGCGCCCTCGGCCGCCAGGCGCTTGGCGATGCCCTCGCCAATGCCGTTGCCGGCGCCGGTGACGATGACGGACTTGTTCTGTGCACGCATGGAGTGTCTCCCTGTCTTTGGAAAATGGGGGGCGGTAAAAAGTAAGGGTGGGGCGGCCGTGGTCAGCGCTCGGCGGGCGGTGCCGCCGTCTCGGGCTTGCCGAGCGCGATGGGCACACGGCCGTAGAACTGCGGGAAATGTTCCTTCACGCCGTTGCCGTCGAACGCCCAGCCCGTGCACTGGCCCAGGTGGCGCGGCGGGTCGCCATTGGCGGGCGGCGCGAACACGGCGGTGACGGACTGGAAGGCGGCCGTGGCCAGGTTGAACAGCAGCTCGCGCAGGTGGGTGCAACTGGCCACGCCGCCCAGGTGTTTCTGGATGGCCTGGCGCCAGCCACGGGTCATGCTGCAGCCCACCATCTGCTGCAGCGCGGCCTGGGCCAGCGGGCAGTCCTTGAGCGGGTGGGCGTCCATCGCCACGTCGATGGCCTGCACCACGAGCTGGCGGTCCACCGTGACGCGCAGCAGCATGTGGTGGATGGGCTCGCCCGCGCGGCGCATGCCTTGACCACGGTGCACGGGCGCATCGTAGGCCTTGCTGTCGTGCAGCTCGCCTTCGATGTCCCACAGGCCGTCGTCGCGCTCGAAGCCCTGGTAGGTCACGCGCCGGACATGCCGGGCGGTGCGAGGGGCGGGGGGGCTCAGGGGCATGGAAAAATGATTCTGAATCTCGGTGTCCCGCGGCGGGCGAGGGACACCTGGCGCATCAGCCGTGCTTGATGGCGACCGTCTTGAGCGTGGTGAAACCGTACAGTGCCTCGAAGCCTTTTTCGCGGCCGTAGCCGCTGGACTTCACGCCGCCGAAGGGCAGCTCCACGCCACCACCGGCACCGTAGTTGTTGATGAACACCTGGCCGCTGTGCACGCGCTTGGCCATGCGGAACTGGCGCGAGCCGTCGCGCGTCCAGATGCCGGCCACCAGGCCGAACTGCGTGGCATTGGCCAGCTCCACCGCATGGTCCTCGTCCTGGAAGGCCATGGCCGAGAGCACGGGGCCGAAGACTTCTTCCTGCGCCAGGCGGTGCTGCACCGGCACGTCGCGCAGCAGGGTGGGGGCCTGGTAGAAGCCGCCCTCGGGCGATTCGTCCACCACCACGCCCTGGGCCACCATGGGGATGCCGGCCACCTGTGCGTCGGACAGGAAGTCCCACACGCGCTGCTGCTGGGTCTGGCGGATCAGCGGGCCCACATCGAGGTCCATCGCCGCCGGGCCCACGCGCAGGGCCTCGAAGGCCTTGCCCAGGCGTTCGAGCAGGGATTCGTAGATCAGCGAGTCGATCAGCACGCGCGAGCCGGCGCTGCAGGTCTGGCCCGCGTTCTGCACGATGGCGTTGATCACCACGGGCACGGCGGCATCCAGGTCGGCATCGGCGAAGATGATCTGCGGGCTCTTGCCACCGAGCTCCAGCGTCACGGGGCAGTGGCGCTCGGCCGCCACCTGCTGGATCAGCGTGCCGATCTTGGGGCTGCCGGTGAAGCTGATGTGGTCGATGCCGGGGTGGCGCGCGAGCGCGTCGCCCACCTCATGCCCATAGCCGGTGACGATGTTCAGGGCCCCCGACGGGAAGCCCACCTCGGCCGCGAGCTGCGCCACGCGGATCAGCGACAGGCAGGCGTCCTCGGCTGGCTTGACCACGCAGACGTTGCCGGCGGCCAGGGCGCCGCCCACGCTGCGGCCGAAGATCTGCATCGGGTAGTTCCAGGGGATCACGTGGCCCGTCACGCCATGCGGCTCGCGCCAGGTGAGCACGCTGTAACCGTCCAGGTAGGGCAGGGTCTCGCCATGCAGCTTGTCGCAGGCACCGGCATAGAACTCGAAGTAACGCGCCAGCGCCAGCGTGTCGGCCCGCGCCTGCTTGGTGGGCTTGCCGCAGTCGCGCTGCTCCAGCGCGGTCAGCTCGTCGGCATGCTCGAGCACCTTGGCCGACAGGCGCTGCAGCAGGCGGCCGCGCTCGGCGGGCGCCATGCGCTGCCACACGGCGTTGTAGCACTGGCGCGCCGCATGCACCGCCGCGTCGATGTCGTCGGCGTTGCTGCGCTGGATCTCGTCGAAGGGTTGGCCGTCGGACGGGTCGATCACGGGCAGCGTACGGCCCGACGAAGACGGTACGGAGGCGTTGGCGATGTAGTTCAGTTGCATGGTGCCATTTTGCCCGGAAATACAACGTGTTCTTAGTATTTGTGGCGCAATTGCCGCTGGGTGATAACCCGTATGCGTCGATAGCTATCGTTTCAATAGCAAGTCGCGCGCAGGGCCGCCAGGTCCAGGATCTCCACCTCGCCACGGTGCACGCGCACCAGGGCCCGGGCCTCAAGGTCCTTGAGGATCTGGTTGGTGGTCTGGCGCGAAATGGCCAGCATCAGCGACAACTGCTCCTGCGAAATCCCGATCACCCGGCGCGACTGGCCTTCGGCCGTCCACTGGCCATAGCCCTCTGCCATCATCACCAGGCGTCGCGCCAGGCGCTGGCCGGCAGGCAGCAGGGCCAGTTCCTCGATGGCCACGAAGGCCGTGCGCAGCTTGTCGGTGAGCAGCAGGGCCAGCGCATGCCAGTGCTGCGGGTGGGCGGTGAGCCAGGCCTGCAGCGGCTCGTGCGGTATCTGCAGCAGGGTGCTGGCCTCGGCCGCGTGCGCATCGTGCGTGCGCGCCGAGTTGTCGAAGACCGAGATCTCGCCGAACCAGTGCGGCGGCTCCAGCCGCGTGAGCATGGCCGCGCGTGCCTCGTCGGCCCGCCCGCCCGTGCCCGAGATGTTGATAGCGCCGCGCACCACGGCGTACAGGCCGCAGGGCGCATCGCCGCGCAGGAAGAGCACCTCCCCCGGCGCCAACTGGCGCAGGTGGGCCATGGCCAGCAGGGGCTGGGCAAAATCGGGGGGCAGGTGGGCGAACCAGCGGCCGGTCTGGAGCACGGGAAGGTAGGCGGCGGGTTCGGTCATGCAGGAAGGAGAGGGCGGTCGGGCAGGGCGTTGTGTCGGCTTTCCGACAGACTGTGGCGGGGCATCGGGCGAGTATGGATGCTGCTCAAAACAATACCAGGAGACACCCATGAAAACCCTGATCGACCAGCTGTCCCAGTACGCCGACTACCACCGCGACCCGCGCAACATCCACACCCACTTCGTGGGCGTGCCGATGATCATGTTCGCCGTGGTGATCCTGCTCTCGCGTCCCACCTGGCTGCCGGGCGGGGTGCCGGTGGGGCCGGCCCTGGTGGCGGCCCTCGCGGCCAGTGTCTTCTACTTCCGGCTCGATACGCGCTTCGGCCTGGTGATGGCCACCTTGCTGGCCGCCATGCTGGCCGGCGGCCAGTGGCTGGCGCTGCAGGGCACCACGCTGTGGCTGGCCACGGGCGTGGGCCTGTTCGCCGTGGGTTGGATCATCCAGTTCGTGGGCCACTACTACGAGGGCCGCAAGCCGGCCTTCGTGGACGACCTGGCGGGCCTGATCGTCGGCCCGCTCTTCGTGGTGGCGGAACTGGGCTTTCTGATGGGCCTGCGCAAGGAAGTGCAGCACGCTATCGAGCAGCGCAGCGGCCCGGTGCGCCTGCGCACGGGGCCGGCTGCCACGGCCTGACCTGGCGCGTCTCCCCCTCTCTCCCCGTTCATTGAATCTGGCCCACGGCACCGCATGGCGGTGCCGTGGGCTTTGCCACAGGAGCGCGGCCCGTCTGGCCGCGTGAGCGCACCATGAGTTTCATTTCCATCCTGCCCACGCTGCTGTTCATTGCGCTGGGCCTCGTCATGTTCGGCCTGGGCCTGTCGCTCACCGTGGCGGACTTCAAGCGCCTGCTGCAGTACCCGCGCGCCGTGGTGCTGGCCCTGGTGCTGCAGGTGCTGGTGCTGCCAGCGGTCTGCTACGGACTGATCGTGCTGCTGGGCGTGCCGCCGCTGTATGCCGTGGGGCTGATGCTGCTGGCGGCCTCGCCGGGCGGCGTGTCGGCCAACCTGTTCAGCCACCTGTTCGGCGGCAACGTGGCGATGAACATCTCGCTCACGGCCATCAACACGCTGCTGTCCATCGTGAGCCTGCCACTCATCACCAACTGGGCCATCGCCACCTTCGCCAAGACGGGCCAGGTGGTGCCGCTGCAGTTCGGCAAGGTGCTGGAGGTGATCGTGATCGTGCTCATCCCGGTGGTCGTGGGCATGTGGGTGCACCGGCGCGCGCCGGCCTTCAGCGCGCGCATGGAAAAGCCCATGAAGCTCTTCAGTGCCGTGGTCCTGGCGGCCTTTGCACTGATCGCCATCGTGAAGGAATGGGCGGCCCTGTCGGCCTCGTTTGCCGACATCGGCCCCGCCGTGCTGCTGTTCAACGCCCTGAGCCTGGGCGCGGGCTACTTCCTGCCGCGCGCGGTGGGCATGGACAAGTCCATGGCCACGGCCATCGGCTTCGAGATCGGCATCCACAACTCCACGCTGGCGATCTTCATCGCGCTGTCGGTGCTGAACAACTTCCAGCTCGCGCTGCCGGCCGCCATCTACTCGGTCAGCATGTACATCATGGCGCCGCTGTTCGGCATGCTGGTGCTGCGCAGGCAGGGGCAGAAGGCCCCGGGCTCATGACCTGCTTTCCACGCTGTTGCGCATGGCCGTCTGTGCCACGGCGTCCAGGGCCACATCCACCACGGGCTGCTGGCTGAGTACCTGCAGGTTGCCCTGCTGGATGCACCGGTCGAGCAGCCGCAGGGTCATCGACTGGGTGCGGCCGGACGCGTTGGTGAAGAGGAAGAAGGTGCCCTGCGAGCCGACCCAGGACAGCTGGGTGCGTTCCCACTGGCCCGCCACCAGCAGGTTGACCCAGCTGCCGACGGCCAGCGTGGGCCTGGCGGGCGCATCCGCCGGGGTGGGGGCCGGCAGGGGCTCCAGGTCCCCTGGCACAGAGGGCTGCAAGTCGTCCATGAAGCCGGAATCCTGGGCTTCCGATGGCGCGACCCATGGCTCTTCATCCAGGAGCAGGTCCGGTGGTTCCGCAGACTCGGTGCCCGGCGGCGCTGGAGCATGGGACATTGCGTCAGGCTTGGGCCCGCCCTGGAAGGCCTGCTGGTGCAACTGCATCAGCTGCTCGAAGACGGCTTCGGTCCTGTCAGCTGGGTAGTCGATCAAGGCGAGCCCCTCGCGCAGCCGGGGCAGCAGCTGGGGGATCAGGCGCGCGAGCTCACCGGTGTTCATGCGGGTCAGCTCGGGCTGCGCGCTCCAGACCAGGGCGCCCACCAGCTCCTGGTAGCGGCCCGGGTCGGCGCTGCCTGTCTGGTCGATGAGGCGCGCCTGGGCCATGACCTGGGCCCAGGGGCCGAGCAGGAAATGGGCAATTTCGCCGGGAATCTGCTCGAACTGCGGCAGCAACCGGATCTCGCCGGACAACCTGGCCGCCAGCACGTGGCGCTGCTCGGCGTGTTGCAGCGCCTCGATGGCGCGCTGGCGCTCCTGTTCGCGCGCCTGCTCGCTGTCTGCCCATTGCGCATGCAGCTGCTGGCGGACCTGCTCGAAATCGTCGGCCCCTTCGATGGTGGCCGTGGCCAGCGGGCCGGCAATGTCCATGAGGGAGCGCATGAAGCGCTTGAAGCCCGGTGCCTCGGGCCCGTTGAAGGCCATGGCGTGGTCGGTGATGTCCTGCAGCAGGCGGCGCGCGGGGTGCTCCTTGTTGCTGAAGAACCGGGGGTCGGCCAGCGCCAGCTGCATCAGGGCAGGCTCCAGGGCGCGCACGAACTGCTGCACGGGCCACAGCAGCCGGCTGTCGCGCGCGATGTTGTCCACCATCAGCGCAACCACCTCCATGCCCAGGGCGTCGCCCAGCCCCGCGGCGCGCCGCTGGCCCGAACCGTCGCCCGGCTGGGCGCGCTGGCCACCCAGGCGCTCCATCATCTGGCCGACCTGGTTCATCTCCTGCAGCGCCTCGAAGGCGGCGGGCACGGTCATGGCGAAATCCGTGGCGGGCGGGTCGATCTGCGGAAGCTCGGCCGGGCTCTCGAACTCGCGTGCAAAACGTTCGGCGAAGGGCTCATCGTCCGGCGCGGCCGCCGGGGCCTGCGCCGGCGCGTGTTTCTCGCTGAACTCGCCGAGCAGCAGGCGGCGCAGCCGGTCAAGCGTCAGCAGCGGGTCGCCGGAGCCTGCCGGCACGGGCAGGTCCGTTTCCGCCCCGAACCCGGGGGATGCTCCGTCGCCACCCGGCGCGACGTACACATACTCGCCGTCGGCTTGGCGCATGGCGTAGCCCACGGGCTGCACCCCGCCTTGCTTGAGCAGATCGATCTGCGCCAGGTAGAGCTTGCGTAGCTCGGTGCCCAGCGCCTTGGCCATGTGTGCCATCCAGTCGTGCCGCACCTGGGCGGTGGCCTGCATCTGCGACACCACGGCCTGCAGTGCCTGCAGGAAGACTTCGGGGCGCAGGGGGTTGTGCTCGGGCTGCACCCTGGGCAGCCCCTGGGCTGCGCACACCAGGGCATCGAGGTCGGCCAGCGGTCCCTCGACGGCAGACGCCAGCACCTGGGTGGCGCGGGCGCGCTCGATGCTTTCGGTGATCTGCGACTCGTCCATCAGTTCGAGCTGGTCGAAATGGATGGAGAACAGGGAGCGCGAGGGTTTCTCCTCCCCGAGCGCCGTGGTCTGCTGTGCGAGTGCCTTGCGCAGCGCGCCGGGGTAGCGCTCGCCCATCACGGAGGTGAGTCGCATGAGCTGCTGCTGCGCTTCGAGCATGCCCTGGTGCTCGCCCGGCGTGCGGGCCTGGTCCTGGCGCAGCTGCAAAGACATGCGCGTCGCCTCGGCGACGCGCTCCATCAGCTGCCTGGAATCGGCCAGCACACCCTGGACGATGCGCTGGTAGTGCGGGGCGTTGCCGCCGAGAGGGGCAGGGTCAGGCAGTGCGGAATGTGTCAAGGCCATCTTCTCTGGGAATACCGGAATGCCTGTGATGGTACGCGGGCTTGCTGCCCAGGTGCCCAAGAATCTGCTCAAGAAGACCTTGAGCAGGTTCCAGGTTCCTCAGCCAGGTCGGCCAGGCCCTGGCCGGGTCCAGGCCAGCAGCGCCACCGTGCCTGCAGCGCACAGCGCCACCAGCGCGCACAGCTGGGGCAAGGCTGCCGCGAGGGGCGCACCCAGCTGGTTCAGGCGCAGCGAGGCCTGCACACCCGAGGTGCTGGGCAGCAGCCAGCGCGCCCATTGCAGCGGCTCGGGCAACGCTTCCACGGGCCACGAGAAGCCGGCCACGAAGGCGATCGGCAAGGTGGTGAACAGCAGCACCTGCAGCGCGCGCTCGCGGTTGCCCACCCACAGGCCGATCAGCGCGCCCAGGGCCGCAATGGCAGGAACATAGCAGGCCAGCAGCGCCAGCGCACCGAGCGGGTTGCCGCCGCGCGGGTAGTCGTGCAGCAGGAAGATCCAGCCGAAATAGAACAGGCCGCTCACCCAGCCCAGGGTGCACAGTGCCAGCAGCCGGCCCAGCCAGGTGCGGGCGCGCGCCCGGTGGCGCCCCGCCTCCACCCAGGTGCCGGTGAGCATGGCTGCGCCCATCAGCAGTGTCTGCTGCAGGATCAGGAGCGCCACGGCGGGCACGACGAAGCTGCCGTAGCCTTCCGTGGGGTTGAACAGCGCCACCATCTGCAGCTGCACCGGGTTGCGGCTGGCGGCAGCCTGCTGTGCGCTCTGGCCCGCGGCCTGCAGCTTGCGCATCTCGATGCCGGCCGACACGGTGCCCACGGCTTCGGCAAAGCCGTACTGCACGGCCTTGTTGAGCAGTGCGTAGGCGCCGTTGCCCTCCACGCGGACCAGGGCTTCCTCGCCCCGCACCACGCTGCGCTTGAGGTTGGGGGGGATCAGCGCGTAGCCCTCCACCTCGCCGCGCCACAGCGCCTCCTGCGCCTCGCGTTCGCTGGCAGTCACCAGGCGCACTTCGATGCGCGGGTCGGCCTCGGCAAAGCGCGTGATCTGGCGCGACAGGCTGCTGCGGTCCATGTCCACCACGGCTACGGGCACGCGGGTCAGCACCTCGTCGGCATAGAACCAGGGGTAGAAGAAGCCGTAGAGCACCGGCGCCGCCACGAGCAGCAGCAGCACGCCCTTGTCGCGGCCGATGGTGGCCAGGGCCTGCAGCCAGGCGCTCCACAGGCTCGCCGGCTCTGCCGACGGGTTGTGTCGTGCGTCCATCACCGTCCTCCCCAACTCTCGGGTTTGCGCCGTGCCAGCTGCAAGGCCAGCGTGCACACCAGCAGCAGCACGGCCGTGGCCGCCATCAGCGCCACCACGGTGGAGACGCTGGTGCGCAGCGGAGCGCCCATCTGCAGCTGCTCGATCTGCAGGCGGATGTAGTGGGTGTAGGGCATGGCCTCGGCCCAGGCGCGTGCGCTGGCCGGCATGCCCGCCAGTGGAAAGCCCACGCCGCTGAACGCGAACGCCGGTGCCGCGAAGAAGCCCGCGCCCGACAGGGCGGTGCGCAGCGAGCGCGTGGCGCCCGCCAGTGCCGCTCCGGCGGCCACCGACACGGCCATCAGCAGCGCCAGCCCGACCGCCACCCAGGCCAGGTTGCCCGGCGGGTGCCAGCCCCGGCCCCAGGTGATGCCCACCAGCGCCAGCAGGGCCACCAGCGTGAGGGATGCCCAGGGCAGGGCGAGCTTGCCGACCAGGGCCCCACCGGTGCGCAGCAGGCCGCCGTTCGCACCCAGCCATTCGCCCAGCGTGCGGTCGCGCAGTTCGCGGCCCACGGTCCAGGCGCCGGCCGTCATGGCCAGGATGTGCAGCAGCGCCGGAATCAGCGCCGCGCCCAGGAACTGTTCGTAGTTGGTGGACACGTTGAACAGCGCCAGCAACTGCGTGTGGATGGGCTCCATGCTCACGCGCACGGCCTGCGCCGGCTCGCCGCGCTTGTTGCGCGCCGCCATCTCGATGCCGGCCGACAGCGTGCCCACCACGGCGCGCACGTCGCGCTGCAGCACGCCTGAGTGCGTGCCCAACTGCGCGTTGTGCAGCAGGGTGACCTGGGCCGTGCGGCCCTCCTTCACGGTGCGCGCGAAGTCGCGCGGCAGCGTGACCACGGCGTAGACCTCCACGTAGCGCAGGGCGCGTTCGGCCTCGGCCGTGTTGGCGTAGTGCTGCACCACCTGCAGGCCGGGCGTGGCGTCGAGCATGCGCACCACCTGGCGCGAAAGCGCCGAGTGGTCGTCGTCCAGCACGCCCACGGGCAGGTGGCGGGGAATGCCGGCCGAGAAGATCCAGCCCATGAGCAGCACCGCCAGCAACGGCACCCAGCTGACCATGGCCAGGTCCCAGGGGCTGGCAAGCAGGCGCCGCGCCTCGCGGCGAAAGCTGTGGACCAGGGGATTCATGGCGTGGTCAAGGGGCAGGGCGTTGCGTGCCGGCTCATTGCACCAGCACCGTCATGCCGGGGCGGGCGCCTTCGATGGGGGAGGCCGGGCGGGCACGCACTTCGAAGGTGCGCACGTCGAAGCCCTGGCCGGCGCGCGTGGCGCGCCAGGTGGCGAAGTCGGGCAGGGCGGCCGTGTGGTAGACCTTGAAGCGTACGGGCTTGCCGGCGGTACCGAGTGCCGGCAGCGTGGCCTCGAACTCGCTGCCGATGGCAAAGCGCTGCAGGCGGTCCTCGCGCACGTTCAGCACCACCCACTGGTCGGCCAGGTCCACCACCGTGACCACGGCCACGCCCTGGGGCGAGAGCTCGCCACTGCGTGCCAGCACCTTGGCCACCTCGCCGGCCACAGGGCTCTTGAGCTCCGTCTCGGCCTGGGCGGCCTTGACCTCGGCGACCACGCCGGCCACCTGGCGCGCCTGGGCGCTGGCGGCAGACCGGTCCTCGGGCCGGGCACCGGCGCGCGCCAGCTCGTACTGGGCCTTGGCGGCCAGGGCCTGGTCGCGTGCGGCCTTGTGGTTGGCTTCGGCCTCGTCGCGTTTTTGCGCGGCCACCAGGCCCTCGCGGGCCAGGCCATCCACGCGGCGGTAGGAGGATTCGGCCAGGTCGGCCGCCGTCACGGCGCGCTGCCATGCGAGGCGCGCCATCTCCACCTCCTGCGGGCGCGCGCCGTGCTGGGCCTTGTCGGCCACGGCCTGGGCCGCTTCCTGCGCGGCGGTGGCCTGCGCCAGCTTGGCCTGCACCTCGGGGCTGTCCATGCGGATCAGCGGGGCGCCCACGGCGATCTGGTCGCCTTCCTTGACCAGGATCTGCGCGATGCGCGCCGTGACCTTGGGGGCGATGTCGGCCTCGCGCGCCTCCATCTGGCCCTGGAACACCTCGGGGGCCGGCTGGGAGGCCTTCCACAGGCCGAAGCCGACGAAACCGCCCGCGGCCACCAGGGCCACGGCGCCCAGTACGGCCGCCTTCTTGCTGCCCTTGCCGTTGTTGTTCTTGTTGCTGGTATCGCTCATGTTCATTCCACCTTCACATCGGCACGTGCCATGTATTTGCCAAATTCATCGGAAAGGCCGCAGCTTTCAAGCAGCTCGGCCAGGGCCTTCACGTAGTCGTGGGCGGCCTGGGCGCGTTCGGTCTGCGCCTTGGCCTGGTTGACCTGGGCGTCGATCAGGTCCAGCGTGGTGCTGGTGCCCGCGCGCAGGCCCGAGGTGCGCAGGCGCAGCACCTCGTCGGCCACTTCCAGCCCCGGCTGGAGGGCAAAGTAGGCGCGCCGCGCCTGCTCCAGCGCCTGCCAGCGCTTTTCCACCAGCAGGGCGATGTCGTTCTGCGCCTGGGCGCCGCTGCGCTCGGCCTGCTCGATCTGGCGCGAGGACGATGCGGCCAGCGCGTCGCGGTCGATGGAGTCCCACAGCGTGAAGCGCACGCCGATGCCGGCCACCCAGTCCGCGTCCCTGCCGGTCTTGAGCTGGCGCTGGCCGAAGGCGAACACCTGGGGCTTGCGCAGGGCCTCCTGCGCCGCATGCAGCTGCTCGGCCTGGCCCTTCTTGGCGGCTACCTTGGCCAGGCCCGGGTGGCGCTGCAGGGCGGCATCGACGAAGTGGGGCAGGGGCTCCACCGGCTGGCCGAGCACGAACAGCGGGCTGGTGGGCGTCACGCGCTCGCTGGCCTTCACCGTGCGGGTCAGGGCCGTGGCCGCCAGATCGGCATCGTCGCGGGCCTTGCGCGCGTTGCGGCGCGCTTCCTCCAGTGCGGCGCGGGCCTGCAGGCGCTCCACGCGGGCAATCACGCCGGCCTCCAGCATCTTCTGCGCGGCGGCATCGTGCTGCTCGATCGTGGCCAGCGCCGATTCGCGCAGCCTCGCCGCCTGCTCGGCCAGCTGGGCGCCGAAGTAGCGCTGCACCAGCACCGTGGTGACCTCGTGGCCGGTCTTGTCGGCATCGGCCTGCACCTCGGCGGCCTGTGCCTCCACCAGGCCGCGCGCGGCATCACTCGCGCCGCCCATGTAGATCGGCCAGATGCCCGAGACCGAGGTGCTGGTGTCCGTCTTGTGGCGGTTCAAGGTGTAGCTGGCCGGCAGGTGCGGCAACTGGGCCAGCGAGCCCGCCAGCTGCGGCGGCAGCTGCTGCAGCACGCCGGGCAGGGCCTGGTTCACGGGGTTGAGGTCGAGGTCCAGGTTGGCGTTGTAGGCGTACGCGGCACCGCTGAGCGAGACCACCGGGCCGCCCAGGCGTGCCAGGGCCTGGCGGCGCAGCTGGGCGCTTTCGACCGCGCTGCGCGATGCGGCGAGCTGGTCGGAGCGGGCCGCGAGCTGCTCCAGCGCCGTGTGGAAGGCCATGGGTTCGGCCTGTGCAGGCAGCTGCATGGTGAGCGCGGCCAGCAGGGCGGCGGCCCGCAGTGGGGAAGTGCGCAGGCAAGGGCGGGGCTGGCCGGCCGCCGCATGCGGCCGGTGGGAGGGGCTCTGGGTCATGGTGGGAGGGGTTAGCGCGCGCCTACGGGGATATAGGCAGCACGGTGGTCGGCCAGCCAGCGCTCGGAGAGGTCGCTGCCTTGCTGGCTGGGGTGAAAGTCGCTGCGCAGGTACGCGCGCCAGGGGCGCCAGCTCTCGCGCACCAGGCCGCCCTGGCCGAACAGGGTGCGTGCCGCGCTGGCCCAGGTGCGCCAGCGCCACAGCGTGCCGTCGCGGCGCAGGTTGCCCACGGTCTGGCGCAGCACGTCGCCCAGGAACACCAGGGTGATGCGCCGGAACCAGGTGATGCGCCAGGCATGGTCGCCGCCCAGGGCCTGGTAGATGTCGAAGGCGGTGCTCTTGTGCTCGGCCTCTTCGGCGCAATGCCATTGCCACATCGTGGCCAGGCGCGGATCGGCGCCCGCCAGGACCTCGGGATGGCCCAGCAGCCACTCGGCCAGCAGGGCCGTGAAATGCTCGTTGGCCGCGGTCACCGCCAGGGGATGGCGCGGGTCGGCGCCTTCGAAGAGCTTCATGCGCGCGGCCGCGCGCGGGGCCCAGGTATTGACCAGGCCCTGCGTGTCGAGGTGGCCATTGAACAGCGCATGGATGCGCCGGTGCGTGGCCTCCTGCCCGATGAAGCCGCGCACCTCATCGGCATGCCGGGCCTGCCGATCGGCGGGCAAGGCCTTGTGGCCATTGCGCACCGCGTCGATGAAGAACTGCTCGCCCACGGGGAAGCTCATGGACAGCGCATTGAAGAGCGCTGTGCGAAACGCGTCGCCACCGCACCAGTGGCGCGCGAAAGGCGCTTCCAGGTCAATGAGCAGGCGGCGGACGACAAGTTCGGTCATGGCAGGCTCCAATCGGTGGACAGGTTTTGGTACTGCGTGGTACCAATGCATATGATGCGCCCGGAGTGTGGTACTGTCAAGTACCTTCTGGATCTTTCCTGGAATTGCCTGCCGCCATGACCGAAGCCACGACCGCTGCCAGCCCGTCTCCCGCCACCGTGCACCGCTCCCGCCTGCTGGAGGGCATGGCGCGCGCCGTGGCCGCGCGCGGCTATGCGGAAACGACCATCGCCGACATCGTGCGCGAGGCCAGCGTCTCGCGCCGCACCTTCTACGAGAACTTCGGCGACAAGGCCGAGTGCCTGATCGCGCTGTACGAGGTCGCCAGCGGCAACGCCATCACCGTGCTGCGCAACGCCATCGACCCGGCGAGTGACTGGCAGGCGCAGGTGGAGCAGGCCATGGGGGCCTACTTCGGCGTGCTTGAGCGCAACCCCGTGCTGCTGCGCACGCTTTTCGTGGAGATGCTGGGACTGGGGGCGCCAGGGCTGGCGGCGCGCCGCCGCGCCAACCAGCAACTGGCCGACCTGATGCTCGACGTGGTGAACAACCGCCCGGGCGAACGCCTGCGCAAGGCGCCGCTCCAGCCCATGATGGCCATGGCGGTGGTGGGCGGCATCAACGAGATGGTGTTGCAGTCCATCGAGCAGGGGCGCGCCAACGACCTGCAGGAGCTGGTGGAGCCGGCCGCGATGCTGCTGCGTGCGGCGATCTCGGCGGAGTTCTGAATCAGACTTCGTTGGCGATCTCGATCAGGTTCTCGTCCGGGTCGTAGAGGTACACCGAGCGCAGGCGGTGCTGCGCTCCCGTGGCGCCCACCGGCCCCTGCACCACGGCCACGCTCTGCGCGGCCAGGTGCACGAGCACCTCATCGAGCGGCGTGCGCGTGAGAAAGCACAGGTCGCCCGAGCCCGCGGTGGCATGGCGCACGTTCGGGTCCACCACCGTGCCCACCTCGTGCAGGTTGATCTTCTGGCTGCCGAAGTGCAGGGCATGGCGCCCCGGCTTGAACTCCCGTGCCTGCATGCCCAGCACGCGCTCGTAGAAGGCGATGGTGGCCGGGATGCTGGCGACGGTCAGGACCACATGGTCCAGAGATTGCACGGTGATGGGCATGGCAAAGGAGGGCGACTGGGGTGTGAAAATGAAAAAGGCCCGCCGAAGCGGGCCCGTGGCCGTACTGGCTGCTACCGCAGCGTATCAGCTCCCATGGAATCGCACCACCAGCGGCACGATCAGCAGCGCCACGATGTTGATGATCTTGATCAGCGGGTTGATGGCCGGGCCGGCCGTGTCCTTGTAGGGGTCGCCCACGGTGTCGCCGGTCACGGCGGCCTTGTGCGCCTCGCTGCCCTTGCCGCCGTGGTGGCCGTCCTCGATGTACTTCTTGGCATTGTCCCAGGCGCCGCCGCCCGTGCACATGGAGATGGCGACGAACAGGCCGGTGACGATGGTGCCCATGAGCAGGCCGCCCAGCGCCTTGGGCCCCAGGACCAGGCCGACCACGATGGGCACCACCACGGGCAGCAGGCTGGGGATCACCATCTCCTTGATGGCGGCGGTGGTCAACATGTCCACGGCCTTGCCGTACTCGGGCTTGCCCGTGCCGTCCATGATGCCGGGAATGGTGCTGAACTGGCGGCGCACCTCCACCACCACGGCGCCGGCCGCACGCCCCACGGCCTCCATGGCCATGGCGCCGAACAGGTAGGGGATCAGCCCGCCGATGAACAGGCCGACGATGACCAGCGGGTCCGACAGGTCGAACGAGATGGCCTTGCCATAGGTCTCCAGCTTGTGGGTGTAGTCGGCGAACAGCACCAGGGCGGCCAGGCCTGCCGAGCCGATGGCATAGCCCTTGGTCACGGCCTTGGTGGTGTTGCCCACGGCATCCAGCGGGTCGGTGACGTCGCGCACGCTGCTGGGCAGCTCGGCCATCTCGGCAATGCCGCCGGCGTTGTCGGTGATGGGGCCGTAGGCGTCCAGGGCCACCACGATGCCCGCCATGCTCAGCATGGACGTGGCCGCCACGGCGATGCCGTAGAGCCCTGCGAGCTGGTAGGACGCCAGGATGGCCAGGCAGACGAAGAGCACCGGCCAGGCGGTGGAGCGCATCGACACGCCCAGGCCAGCGATGATGTTGGTGCCGTGGCCCGTGGTGGAGGCCTGCGCGATGTGCTGCACGGGCGAGTACTGCGTGCCGGTGTAGAACTCGGTGATCCAGACCAGCGCGGCCGTGAGCACCAGCCCCGTGGCGCAGGCCCCGAACAGGCGCATCTGGCTGCCGCTGGCGCGGATGGCGTTGTCCGGCATGATCCACACCGTGACGAAGTAGAACGCGATCAGCGACAGAATGCCCGCGATCGCCAGGCCCTTGTACAGGGCGGGCATCACGTTCTTCATGCCCGGCGAGGCCTTCACGAAGAAGCAGCCGATGATCGATGCCACGATGGACACGGCACCCAGCGCCAGCGGGTACACCGCGGCGTTGACCGGCGCGGCCACCACCATCAGCGCGCCCAGCACCATGGTGGCAATCAGCGTCACGGCGTAGGTCTCGAACAGGTCGGCCGCCATGCCGGCGCAGTCGCCCACGTTGTCGCCCACGTTGTCGGCGATCACGGCCGGGTTGCGCGGGTCGTCCTCGGGGATGCCGGCCTCCACCTTGCCCACCAGGTCGGCGCCCACGTCGGCGCCCTTGGTGAAGATGCCGCCGCCCAGGCGCGCGAAGATCGAGATCAGCGAGGAGCCGAAGGCAAAGCCGATCAGCGGGTTGAGCGCCTCGGCCAGCATGGGGCCCGAGGTGATGCCCCGCGACAGCGCCCAGTAAAAGCCCGTGACCCCCAGCAGGCCCAGGCCCACGACCAGCATGCCGGTGATGGCGCCGCCGCGAAACGCCACGTCGAGTGCCGGGCCGATGCCCTGCGTGGCGGCCTGTGCGGTGCGCACGTTGGCGCGCACCGAGACATTCATGCCGATGAAGCCGCAGGCGCCCGAGAGAAATGCGCCCAGGACGAAGCCGAGCGCGGAGCTCAGGTCCAGAAAGGCACCGATGAGAATGGCCAGCACCACGCCGACGAGGGCAATGGTCTTGTACTGGCGTGCCAGGTAGGCCGCTGCACCGGCCTGGATGGCGCCGGCAATCTCCTGCATGCGCGCGTTGCCCGCATCCTTGGCAAGAATCCACCCACGGGCCCAGATGCCGTAGGCCACCGCAATCAATCCGCAAACCACTGCCAGTATCAGAGGGGACGTCAGCGCTGAGTTGTCAGCCATTCATTTCTCCTTGGTTTTTTCAGTTGCACGGAAGGAAACACAACGCAGGTCGGTGGTGCTTCCGCTGCGTTGCTTCCTCGTGCTCCTGGGGGAGGAACCTGCTCAAAATCGAGAGCAGGTTCTCAAGGAGTCGATTGGCCAACAGGCCCAATTTACAGGCAAACGCCGGTTTGCAAGCGGGCAGAAAGGGGCATGCGCCTAAAATCAGGGTTAATCCCGACGCCATGGGTCCTGAACCGGGCTCGCGGGTTATCGTTTCAAACCACTATCCACAGACATGTCCCTGAACCACGTACCTCCTGGCAAGAACGCCCCCGACTCCTTCAACGTCGTCATCGAGATCCCGATGAACGCCGACCCGATCAAGTACGAAGTGGACAAGGAATCGGGCGCGATCTTCGTGGACCGCTTCATGACCACGGCCATGCACTACCCCACCAACTACGGCTACGTGCCGCAGACGCTGTCGGGCGACGGCGACCCGGTGGACGTGCTGGTGATCACCCCCTACCCGCTGTTCCCCGGCGTGGTCGTGCCCTGCCGCCCCATCGGCATCCTGATGATGGAAGACGAAGCCGGCGTGGACGGCAAGGTGCTGGCCGTGCCCACCGACAAGGTGCTGCCCATCTACACCCACTGGCAGAAGGTGGAAGACGTGAACCCGATGCGCCTGAAGGCCATCAGCCACTTCTTCGAGCACTACAAGGACCTGGAAGCCGGCAAGTGGGTCAAGGTGCTGGGCTGGGAAGGCCTGGACGCCGCCAAGAAGGAAATCATGGACGGCATCGCCAACTTCAAGGCCAAGAACAACGCGGCCTGAGCGCCCGGGCCGGCTGCCCCTGCGGTGGCCCGCTGACCAGAAAGCATGCATGCCCTCGCGGGCTGCATGCTTTTTTTCATGGAAACCCCGCACTGTGCAGTGCCCCTGCGGTTGCTAGACTGGGCAAAGCCAAGGTGTCGGTGCGCAATCCTGCGCACGCCCTGGCACGAATGGCCGTGGCCAAGGGGTGATATGAAGATTTCCGACGTGCGTATCGGGCTCAAGCTGGGGATCGGGTTCTTTGCCCTGGTGCTGCTCACGGGTCTCCTGGGAGCGGTCTCGCTGTTCCAGCTGTCACGCATCCACCACAACGCACAGGAGATCGCGAGCAACCTGCTGCCCAGCGTGGGCTACACGGGCGAGCTCAGGGTGCTGATGAACCGCATGCGGCGCTCCGAAGCCGGCATGATCACCGCCCGCAGCACGGCCGAAGTCCAGGCCTTTGCCGAGCAGATGACCGCGCGCGCCAAGGACCTGGAGCGCGTGGAAGGGCAGTACGAACCGCTGGTCAGCGCGGGCGAGGAGCGCGAGGCCTTCCAGGCCTTTCGCACGCGCAAGGCCGCTTACTACAAGCTCCAGGCCAACCTGGTGGATGTCGCCAAGGCGGTGGACTTCAGCACCAACGACACCCTGGCCTTGAGCGCCGATGCCTTGTCCGGGCTGTTTGCCGGTGAGTCCGAAACCGCCTTCGTGGCTGCCGCCGAAACCCTGGGCCAGTTGCAGAAGATCAACTCGGCGCAGGCCGACAAGGAGCAGGCCGAGGTGGCGTCGGTTTTCCAGGCGGCGCGCGTCTGGGTGCTGGGCACGCTGGCCGCCTGCGTGGCGCTCGCCATCGTGCTGGGAGTGTCGATCACGCGTTCGGTCACGCGCCCCGCGGGCCAGGCCGTGAGCGCTGCACGTGCCATTGCCGAAGGCGACCTCACGGCAGCCATGCCGGCCCATGGCAACGATGAAATGGGCCAGCTGCTGTCGGCCCTGGAGGACATGCGCTCCAACCTGGCCCGTGTGGTCACCGGGGTGCGCGGCAACGCCGAGAGCGTGGCGTCGGCAAGCGCGCAGATCGCCTCGGGCAACAACGACCTGTCGGCACGCACCGAGCAGCAGGCCTCGGCCCTGGAAGAGACGGCGGCCTCGATGGAAGAACTGGGCTCCACCGTGCGCCAGAACGCCGACAACGCGCGCCAGGCCAACCAGCTGGCCCTGAGCGCCTCGACCGTGGCCGTACAGGGCGGTGACGTGGTGGCCGAAGTGGTGGAGACCATGAAAGGCATCAACGCCAGCAGCAGCAAGATCGCCGACATCATCTCGGTCATCGA
>NZ_JBWKPP010000009.1:0-241617 GCF_059418305.1 Acidovorax sp. GW821-FHT09B03 | reverse complement strand
AGTGGACCGCCACCGCTGATTCGATCCTCGAAAAGTTGCATCGACTTTGCTCACGTATCAGCGGGACAGCACACTAGTTATGAACCTAGCGTAAATCCGGTTGTGCCCACCGCCTGTCATCCCTGAGGATGACAACCCGATGACACCGATCTCCACGCACCTGCAAGGCACCCGACCATGAGGCAATGGCTCCCCTCCGAGCCGCCCGCCACGGGCAGGCATGCCGCCACCGGCCCCGCTGGCCAGGCCCTGGCCGGCATGGTGCAGCGCCTGGGCGAGGCCGGCTTCGCCGCTGGCCTGCTCGACGACCTGGCCCCCGTGCTGCCCGCGGCTTCGTGGTCGGTGTACCGCACCGGGCATCGCTGCAAGCCCACCCTGTTCATGTCGGCCAGCCGCGGCGTGCCCGACACCACGCAGGACTGCTGGTGGGCCTACCTCTCGGGGCCCTACCGCCGCGACCGCACCTGGGGCCGGCCGTTCGAGGACGCCCCCGCCGAACCACTGACCCGGCTGTGCCATGTGACGGCCACCGAAGTCGAGGGCGAGCACCGCGCCCGCGTCTACGAGGCGCATGGCGTGGCCGAGCGCGTCTCGGTGGTCGACTACGAGAGCGATGGCTCGGTGTTCGCGGTCAACTTCTACCGCCACCAGCACCAGCCGCCGTTTCGCGATGGCCAGATCAGTGGCTTCGAGAGCGTGGCGCCCGTGCTGCTGGCCCTGGCGCGCAAGCACATCTCGCTGGCGCGCCCGCAGACCATGGTGCCGCTGGCGCAGGACGAGGACACGGACCATGCCGTTCTGCCTGCCCTGGTCGCCCTGCCCCAGGGCCTGGCGGCTCTGCGTGAGCGGCTGCTGCGCCTGCAGCACGACCTGACGGACCGAGAGCTCGACGTCTGCGCCCGCGTTCTGCAGGGCATGACGCACGAGGGCATCGCGGCCGACCTGGGCCTGGGCGTGCCCACCGTCAAGACCTACCGCAACCGCGCCTTCGCGCGCCTGGGCATCCACTTTCGCAACGAACTCTTTGCGAAGGTGCTGGGCCGCTGACGCTCAACCGGGTGTGAACGGCGGCGGCCGTCGCCTGATGGTCTGCGCCTTGACGATGGCCGTGCTGGTCTGGGCCTTGTCGGCGATGCGGTCGAGCACGCCGTCGAGCTGCTCGATGGAACGCACATAGACCCGGGCGATGAAGCAATCGTCGCCCGTCACCTTGTCGCACTCACAGAACTCGGGCGTGTCGCGTATCAACTGCTCCACCGCGGCCAGTTGGCCCGGCAGCGGCTTGATGCGCACGATGGCCTGCAGCTGGTAGCCCAGGGCGCGCGGCTCGATGTCCAGGGTGAAGGCGCGGATCACGCCGCGCTCTTCCAGCCGGCGCAGCCGCTCGGACACGCTGGGCGCCGACAGGCCCACGCGCTCGGCCAGCAGCTTGAGCGAGGTACGCGCATCCGCATGCAGCACCGACAGAATGGATTGATCGACCAGGTCCATGGAAAATTACTCCGGATTCAAGCCATGCCTTGGATTATGAGGACTATCTGAGCAATCGACTTTTTTTGACCATTCACCTGGCAGCGCCATTTTTCTACACTCGGTGCATCGGAATACAAGGTGGAACGGTGATGGACAAAAAGACGCAGGGCACGCTCGAAATGGGCGGCGCCATGGCCATTTCGGGCACGATAGGCTGGTTCGTCGTGCAATCGGGGCTGGCGGCGCTGGACGTGGTGTTCTGGCGCTGCGCCTTCGGCGCGGCCACGCTGGCGCTGGTGTGCGCCGCCATGGGCCTGCTGCGCGGGGTGCTCACCTGGCGCCAGGCGGGCTGGGCCGCGCTCGGCGGCGTGGCCATTGTCACCAACTGGCTGCTGCTGTTCGGCGCGTACGCGCATGCCTCGATCTCCATCGCCACGGCGGTCTACAACACCCAGCCCTTCATGCTGGTGGCTTTCGGCGCCCTGCTCTTTGGCGAGCGCATCACCCTCGCCAAGCTCGGCTGGCTGGCCCTGGCCTTTGGCGGCATGCTGCTCATCGTGCAGGCCCGGCCGGGCGCCAGCTTCGCGGGCAGCCACTATGCGCTGGGCATCGCCATGGCGCTGGGCGCGGCCTTCTTCTGGGCCGTGGCCTCGGTCATCGCCAAGCGGCTCACGGGCACGCCACCGCACCTGATTGCGCTGGTGCAGGTCTGTGTGGGGGTGCTCATGCTGGCCCCGTTCGCCCATTTCGGCGAGCTGCCCCGCGACGCGCGTACCTGGATGCTGCTGGTCACGGTGGGCGTGGTGCACACCGGGCTGATGTACATCCTGCTCTACGGCGCAGTGCAGAAGCTGCCCACCTACCTGCAGGGCGCGCTGTCCTTCATCTACCCAATAGTCGCCATCGCGGTGGACTTCGTGGCCTTCGGCCACCGGCTGCAGCCCGCGCAGTGGCTCGGGGCCGCGGCCATCCTTCTGGCCGCGGCCGCGATGAACCTGCAAGGCAATCGGCCGCGGGTGACGACCCCGCAGCCCACAGCGCAAGGCGTGAAGTAGGCCCATGAGATAAGCACAAAATATCAAAACCCGCCTGCGGCGATGGGCACCATCGGTGGCTTCTATCTCAACCCAAGGAGCACCCCCATGGACCACGCAATGCAAACCACCTGGGAAACCTACGTCGCCTCATGGAAGGCGCCCACACCCGCTGAAAAGCAGGCCCTGTTCGCCGCCAGCCTGGACGAACAATGCACCTACACCGACCCGCTGGGGGTTGCGTCCGGCTGGGAGGCGCTCGGAGAGACCATGCAGGGCTTTCACCAACAGTTGCCGGGCGCCTACTTCGTGACCGAGCGCTTTGCGAGCCACCACCAGCACTGCATGGCCCAGTGGAAGATGTTGGGCGCCGATGGCGCGGTGCTCGGCGAGGGGGTAAGCTTTGGCCAGTTCAACGATCAGGGCAAGCTGCTGGCGATGACCGGCTTCTACGACACCCCTTGAAGGAAGAAGCCCGGCATGTTCTACCTGCACCGCATCCAGCGCGGCATCGACTTCATCGAGGCGCATCTCGATACCGACATCGCCCTGTCGGACGTGGCGCAGGCCGCCGGGCTGAGCCAGTGGCACTTCCAGCGCATCTTCAAGGCCCTGACCAACGAGACCTTGAAGACCTACATCCGGTCGCGGCGCTTTGCCAAGGCGCTGGACCAGTTGCTCCACACACGCCTGGGCATCCTGGACATTGCCCTGGCGGCCGGCTACGACACGCAGGAGAGCTTCACCCGGGCGTTCAAGGCCTGCTTCGAGCTCACGCCCAACCAGTACCGCAAGTTCGGCAGGCGAAGCCTCTTCGTCAAGAAGGTCCAGTTCGACGAGGACTACCTGCGCCAGCTGGACCGCAACCTGTCACTCACCCCGGACATCCAGGAGCGCCCGCCCTTGCACTTGGTGGGGCTGGCCACCCATTTCTACGGAGCCGACTCCGACAAGGACAACCTGGGCCAGAAGCTGCCCCCGCTGTGGGCGGGCTTCATGCCCCGGCTGGCAGAAATCCCCCACCGGGTGCCCGGTGTCTGCTACGGCGTGGTGAGCCAGACCGCGAGCACCAGCGACCTGCTGCTGTACCACGCCGCCATCGAGGTCTCGCACGCCGGCGCCTTGCCCGAAGGCATGGTGCACTTCGAAGTGCCGGCCGCGCGCTACGCCACGTTCGAGCACCGGGGCGCGCCGGAGAACGTGAACCACACCGTCAACTACATCTACGCCAACTGGCTGGCAGGTGCCGAACAGCGCCACAGCGGCGGTGCGGACCTGGAAATCTATGGGCCAGGCTACCAGGGTGGCTCGGACGCGTCCGTCATGCACTACGCCGTGCCTGTGCTCGGGTAATTGAGTTGGATAGTACGGGCACAATCACCGCCCAGTGACACGTTCCGATGACCCCTTTCCCTCCCCCGCAGAACCGAACCTACCGCGCTCCGACCGCCAGGCGGTGATCGCCGCCTGGGTGGCCGCCCTGCGCCGCCAGGCCGGGGCCGATGCGCTCAAGGCCCTGCCCCCGCTGACGGACGCCGAGGCCGCGCGCGTGATGGGGCTGATGCGGGGCGATGGCAATGAAGCCCCCCAATCCCCGCAGCGCCCGGCCTTGCCCCCAGGCATTGCCGCCGGCCACTTCCAGCCGCGCATCACCCTCATGACCCTGGGCCGGGGCGAGGGGCTGCTGGGCCTCAAGCCCCAGGGCAAGATGGGCCCGCGCGGCGACAGCGTGACGCTGGTGCAGATCGACTGGACCTACCGCCTCGAAGACGCGCGACAGGCCGCCATCGCTTGGCAGGCGCCGGCGCCCACCTCCATCCTCAACTCGCGCCCGGCACCGCTCGTGGACCTGTACGACACCGGCGGCCCCGTGGTGCGCATGCAGCGCGACCTGGCGGCCGAATCCGACGCCATGGACCTGGTCTGGGAGCTGGGCCTGCAGCCCCTGGACGCGCGCACCCTGCAGTGGCGCAACCGCGATGCCGGCGCCAGCCTGGGCCCGGTGTGGACGCTGGCGCAGGAGGCCTTCTTCGGCGACTTCTGGGCCGAACAGGTGCCACGCCTTGCGGCCCAGGGCTGGAGCGTGGTGGTGCGGCCCGGCTTTGCACACGAGAGCGTGCCCGTGCAACGCTGGAAGCTCCTCATCGCCCCCGACACCGGCGAGGTACTGGGCAAGGAAGTGGCCGGCCCCGTGGGCCCGCGCGAACGCCCGGTGCAAAAGCTGCAGTTGCCCGCGCGCGAAGGCGCCTGGCTGCTGAGCCTGGGCATCGAGATCGACGGCGAGACGCTGGACCTGGCGCCCATGCTGGCCGACCTGCTCAAGCGCGATGCGCGCTGGCTCATCGCGCGGCGCATGGCGCGCATCGACGACCTGGAGACCATCTCGCTGCGCGCACCCGGTGGGCGGCGAATCGATGCGCCTGCCGGCCCGCTCAAGGCCATCGTGGGGGCCATGGTGGACCTGATCACCGACCCCGAGCGCAACCAGCGCCAGGACGGCGACCCGCTGCGCCTGGGCGCCTGGGAACTGCGCCGGCTCGAAGCCCTGCGCGCCGGCCTGGTGCAGGCCCACCGCGTGGGCAGTGCCAACGACTGGCAGCTGCAGGGCGATATCGGACTGTCCCAACTGGCCAAACGCCTCAAGGCCATCGGCACGCCCGAGCCGGTCGCCGCGCCCGCGGGCCTGCAGGTGCAGCTGCGCCCCTACCAGCTCGAAGGCCTGGCCTGGCTGCAGTACCTGCGCGCGCAAGGCCTGGGCGGCATCCTGGCCGACGACATGGGCCTCGGGAAGACCGCGCAGGCCCTGGCCCATGTCCTGGTGGAAAAGGAGGCCGGCCGCCTCACGCGGCCGGCCCTGGTGGTGCTGCCCACCTCGCTGCTTTTCAACTGGCAGGCCGAGGCCCGGCGCATGGCCCCAGGCCTGCGCCTGCTGGCCCTGCACGGGCCGGACCGGGGCAAGGCGTTTGCCAAGATCGCCGACCACGACCTGGTGCTGACCACCTACCCCCTGCTCTGGCGCGACGTGGAGGCGCTGGCGGGGCAGGCCTTCCATCTGCTGATCCTGGACGAGGCGCAGATGGTCAAGAACGCCGGCAGCCGCAGCGCGCGCGCCCTGCGCCGCCTGCAGGCCCCGCACCTGCTGTGCCTGACCGGCACGCCGCTGGAAAACCACCTGGGCGAGCTCTGGGCGCAGTTCGACTTCCTGATGCCCGGCTTTCTGGGCGACGTGCGCAGCTTCAATGCGCGCTGGCGCAAGCCTATCGAAGAGAACGGCGAGACCCTGCGCGCCCAGTTGCTCTCGCAGCGCGTGCGCCCCTTCATCCTGCGCCGGCGCAAGCAGGACGTGGCCACCGAACTGCCCCCGCGCACCGAGGTGATCCAGCACGTGCAGCTGCAGGGCAGGCAGCGCGAGCTGTACGAGGCCGTGCGCACCACGGTCGACAAGCAGGTGCGCCGGGTGCTGGAGCGCGAGAGCTTCGACGGCGCGCAGATCAGCATCCTCGACGCCCTGCTCAAGCTGCGCCAGGTGTGCTGCGACCCGCGCCTGGTCAAGGGCAGCAAGATGGCGGCCAGCATGGAGCGCGCCAAGCTCGAACTGCTGGCCGACATGCTGCCGGCCCTGGTGGCCGAAGGCCGGCGCGTGCTGGTGTTTTCGCAGTTCACGGAGATGCTCGAACTGGTGGCGGAGCAATTGCAGGCGCTGGAGCTGCCCTTCCTGGCCCTCACCGGCCAGACGCCACCGGGCCAGCGCGGCGCGGTGGTGCAGCGCTTTCAGGCGCAGGACGAGGCCAGCCCGCCCATCCTGCTGGTGAGCCTCAAGGCCGGCGGCGTCGGCCTGAACCTCACGGCCGCCGACACGGTGGTCCATGTGGACCCCTGGTGGAACCCGGCCGTGGAGGAGCAGGCCACGGCCCGCGCCCACCGGATCGGCCAGGACCAGCCGGTCTTCGTTTACAAGCTGGTGGTGGAAGGCAGCATCGAGGAGCGCATGCTGGAACTGCAGGCGCGCAAGGCCGCGCTGGCCCAGGGCGTGCTGGGGCATGACGGGGAAGGCGCCGTCAAGTTCAGCGAGGCCGACCTGCAGGCCCTGCTGGCCCCGCTGTCGGAGCCGCAGAACAACCCGCTGGCAATACCGGGCGAGAACGCCAAACGCTGGGGCGGGACGGGGCTTCGCAGAGCGCTGCCGTTCGTGCCTGATCCCTGACGGCACCGGGGCGACTGCCAACGGTGCAGAATTCAAAAGCAAGCTTCGGGGTGCGTGCAAGGCGGTCCATTTTTACAGTGGGGCCATCTCCAACACCTTTGCGAGGCCCCCATGAACACCACCACCACCGCATTCGCCCACCGCAGCATGCCCACCAGCCACCCGCCCAAGGCCAGCGCCAAGGCCGCCCAGGCCGCGGCCACCCTGGCCGACCCGCGCTGGCCGGCGGTGCGCTCGCGCGACGCTGCGGCCGACGGCCGCTTCTACTACTCGGTGCAGACCACCGGCGTCTACTGCCGCCCGAGCTGCGCCGCCCGGCCGGCGCTGCCCGAGAACGTGCGCTTCCACGACAGCACCGCCGATGCCGAACGCGCCGGCTTTCGCCCCTGCAAGCGCTGCAAGCCGACCCAGGCATCGCCCGTAGCGCACCACGCGGCCCTGGTCACCGAGGCCTGCCGCATCATCGAGGCGGCCGAGGCGCCGCCCACGCTGGATGCGCTGGCCGCCCGCGTGGGCCTGAGCGCCCACCACTTCCACCGCATCTTCAAGCAGGCCACGGGCCTCACGCCCAAGGCCTATGGCGCCGCACAGCGCGCGCAGCGCGTGCGCAGCGAACTGGCCGCGCCCCAGGCCGGCAGCGTGACCGATGCCATCTTCAACGCGGGCTACAACGCCACCAGCCGTTTCTACGAAGAGGCCGACGGCGTGCTGGGCATGACGCCCACGCGCTACCAGGCGGGTGGCAGGCAGGTCACCATCCGCTTCGCAATCGCGCAGTGCTCGCTGGGCGCCCTCCTCGTGGCGCAGAGCGGGCGCGGTGTGTGCGCCATTTTGCTGGGGGACGACGCCCAGTTGCTGGCGCAGGATCTGCAGGACCGCTTTCCCCAGGCCCACCTGGTGGGCGACGACCGCAGCTTCGATGCGCTGGTGGCGCGGGTCGTGGCCTTCGTGGAAGCCCCTGGCCTGGGCCTGGACCTGCCGCTCGACGTGCAGGGCACGGCCTTCCAGCAGCGTGTGTGGCAGGCGCTGCAGGCCATCCCCGCCGGCGCAACAGCCAGCTATGCCGAGATCGCCCAGCGCATCGGCTCCCCCACGGCGGCCCGCGCCGTGGCACAGGCCTGCGCGGCCAATGCCCTGGCCGTGGCCATCCCCTGCCATCGGGTGGTGCGCAACGACGGCGCTCTGTCGGGCTACCGCTGGGGCGTGGAGCGCAAGCAGGCCCTGCTGGATCGCGAGCAGCGCCAGACCAAGGGCCAGCCCGCATGAATGCCCGCCTCCCCGAACACGCCACGGACTGGGCCGCCCGCGCCAGCGCCATCGGCTGGGCCGAAGTCACGGACGGCCTGAACGCCCAGGGCGCTGCCATTCTCCCGGCCCTGCTCAGCCCCGGGGAATGCCAGGCGCTCGCGGGCCTGTACCCGGACGGCAGCCGCTTTCGCAGCCGCGTGGTGATGGCGCGCCACGGCTTCGGCCAGGGCGAGTACCAGTACTTTGCCTACCCGCTGCCGCCCCTGGTGGCCGGTCTGCGCGAGGCGCTGTACCCGCACCTGTGCCCACTGGCCAACCACTGGAATGCGGTGATGGACATCCCCACCCGCTATCCGGCCACGCACGCCGAGTTCATCGACCGCTGCCATGCGGCCGGCCAGGTGCGGCCCACGCCGCTCTTGCTGCAGTACCAGGCGGGCGACTACAACTGCCTGCACCAGGACCTGTATGGCGAGCATGTGTTTCCGCTGCAGGTGGCGATCTTGCTGTCGGAGCCCGGGCGCGACTTCACGGGCGGTGAGTTCGTGCTGACCGAGCAGCGCCCGCGCATGCAGTCGCGCGCCGAAGTCGTGCCCCTGCGCCAGGGCGATGCAGTCGTTTTTGCCGTGCACCACCGCCCGGTCAACGGCACGCGCGGCCCCTACCGCGTGAACATGCGCCATGGCGTGAGCCGGTTGCGCTCAGGCATGCGGCACACGGCGGGCATCATCTTCCACGACGCGACATGAGCCTGAACCTGTTTGGCCATGAGGAGGAAGCCGCGCTGCTCCAGCAGCAGGCCGGCACGCGGCAGGCCCTGGCCCCCGGGGCGGTTCTGCTGCGTGGCTTTGCGCTCGATGTGGCACCGGCGCTGCTGCAGGCGGTCGACGGCATCGCCGGGCATGCGCCCTTCCGGCACCTGGAAACCCCGGGCGGCCAGCGCATGTCGGTGGCCATGACCAACAGCGGCCCGCTGGGCTGGATCTCCGACCGCAGCGGCTACCGCTATGGCCGGGCCGACCCGCTCAGCGGCCGGCCCTGGCCCCCGCTGCCGACCGTGTTCGCCACCCTGGCGCGCGATGCGGCCGATGCCGCGGGCTTTGCCCATTTCGTGCCCGATGCCTGCCTGATCAACCGCTACGCGCCCGGTGCCCGCCTGTCGCTGCACCAGGACAAGGACGAGCGCAGCCACGACCACCCCATCGTCTCGGTCTCGCTGGGCATCCCTGCCGTGTTCCTGTTCGGCGGCGATGCGCGGGCCGACAAGGCGCAGCGCATTCCCCTGGTCCATGGCGATGTGGTGGTCTGGGGCGGACGGGCGCGGCTGCGCTACCACGGCGTGATGCCGCTGGCCGAGGCGGAGCACCCGCTGACGGGTGCTCTGCGCATCAACCTCACCTTCCGCAAGGCCGGATAACTCAACCGGGAAGAGAGCCCTTGGTGTAGCCGGTCTGCCGGCACAGGGATGCCAGCAGTTGCTGCGCCGCAGCCTTGCCGCGCAGGCTGTCGGCCACGGTGATGGTCTTGCCGCTGGCCAGCGCAGCCTGCAGGCGGTAGTAGGTCTCCTTGTGGCCCCCCGTGGTGGTGGAGTAACTTTCCTTGAGCTCCAGGCGGGTGACCTCGCTCGCCGAAGCCGTGCTCTGCCAGCGCACCAGGCCCAGCAGGCGCCGCTCGGAGCGGATGCCCTGGCGGTCCAGGTGCACCGTGAGGCTGTTGCCCAGGCCGTACAGGGCGCCCAGCACCACCAGCCAGCCGATGCCGCCGAAGATCAGGGTGAACGGCAGCGGCGCCTCGTTGTTCCACAGCAGCGTGCCCGCGCCCGCGAAGATGGCGCCGAACACGAGCAGCGCCAGCATGGTCTTCCAGCGCCGGCCGTAGGGAAAGTACAGCCGCACCCCGCCAGGCACCTGCTCCATGTCGGACAGGTTCGCGTCATCGCCGGCCTGGGCCACCTCGGCCAGCTGCGGGTGCTCGGCCGCGTCGTGGCGCAGCCAGACCGACTTCTGGTTCGTGAGGTACACCGGTACATCGAAGCTGCGCGCAAAGCCCGGCGCGAGGTTGTCCCCCGAGCTGCCTGGCACGCTTTGGACCTGCAGCTCCCAGCGGTGGTAGTCGCTGCCCGGGTCTTCCGATGCGGGCAGGTGCGCCGGCACGTCGAAGCGCACTGCCAACCGCACGCCTTCGCCCTGTGCCTCCACCTGCGCCAGGCCGCGCACCTGCCAAAGCGTGCGGCTTTCGTAGCTGGTCTTGCCGCCCGAACGGGTGCGCGTGTGCTCCACGCACTGCAGGGTGGCCAGAAAACGCAGCCCCGAACTGTAGGCCACGGGCACCGCCAGGGTGGCGCCGAAGTGCCCGCCGATGGAGCCGGGAAACGGGTCCAGCTCCAGCCGGGTATCGCCATAGCGCCGGGCATGGAAGGCACTGCGGGCGGCCCAGGCCAGCAGCACCAGGCCGACCAGCGCAACCAGCACCAGGGTGCCCGCTGCCAGGTGGTTGCCCCGGGCCAGCGCACGCGGCACCACGGTGAAGGCCATGGGGATCGCCACCAGGTTCCACAGCACCGCCATGGTCCAGGCCACCCATGCCCCGAGGCGCCGGTGCGACCGGATGCGGTTGTCCTTCCAGGCGGCGCGCGATTCCCAGGGGCGCGCCTCCCAGGCCGGCCCCGCTGTCGGTGCGCCCGGACTCAGCGCGAACCGGATACGCAGGGCGAAAATGATGATGCCCAAGCCGGCTCCGCCAAACACCAGCGCAAACACCAGCTTGAAGGCCAGCATGCCCGGCCGCAGGCTGCGGTCCAGCACGGCCTCGGTGGGGTCGCCCGGGTTCACCCAGGCCTCCACCGGCGTGCCGCTGCGCTGCGCGGCTTCGAGCCGGGCGCCCAGCTCCTGCTGGAACTCGCCCACGTTGTCGCTGCCCGAGCCGATGGCCACGCGGCGCCCGGTGTATTCCTGGCCCGCCACGCGGTAGCGGTACTCGGCCTTGACGCTGTAGGTGGTGGACTTGCTGCCGCGGCTGGCCACCGTCTCGGCCGACACCAGCGTGGCCTGCACGGGCTGCCAGCCCTGCATGGTGGTCCAGTCGTACAGGGTGGGCAGCACGCTCAGCAGCAACAGGCCCAGGCCCACGGCCGCAAACGGCATGCCGAACAGCACCAGCACCCAGGGGCCGGGACCGTTGCCTTTCTTGCTCTTGGTGTCGGATTGCTCAGCCATGGCTTGTAGCGCCGCGCCCATATGGACAGCAGCGCGTTTTCCCCTCGCATGTTTTGCGGTCGAACAGTCTCTTTGCCAGAATGGTGCCATGACATCCCCATCCAGCGCCACCCCCCGCCACTGGCTCATGAAGTCCGAGCCCGAGGAATGCTCCATCGACGATGCCCTGGCCGCACCTGGCGCCACCGTGCCCTGGACCGGCGTGCGCAACTACCAGGCGCGCAACTTCATGCGCGATGGCATGCAGGTAGGCGACGGCGTGCTGTTCTACCACTCGAGCTGCGCCGAGCCCGGCATCGTCGGCATTGCGCGCGTGGCCTCGGGCACGCGGGCCGACCCCACGCAGTTCGACCCCGCTTCGCCCTACCACGACCCCAAGTCGCCGCCCGACGCGCCGCGCTGGCTGCTGCTCGACGTGCAGGCGCTGCGCAAGACGCGCCTGCTCGGCCTGCCCGAGCTGCGCCAGCACCCCGAGCTGGCCGAGCTGCGCGTGCTGCAAAAAGGAAGCCGCCTGTCGATCACGCCGGTGGATGCACCCCACTGGGACCGCATCATGGCGCTGCTGGATACCAGGCCCTGACCGCGATTCTCAGCGGCCTTTCGCCACAGGCGGCCCACCGGGCCCCTGCCACTGCTTGCGCGTGGTGCGCAGCCGAAAGCGCTGGCGCCAGGCCCCCGGCGTCACACCGCACAGGCGCACGAAAACCTTGCGGAAACTGCCGGTATCGCTGTAGCCGCATTGCTGGGCCACGTCCTCCACGGTGAGGTAGGTGGTCTGCAGCAGCGCCTGGGCCTGCGCCACGCGCAGGCCGTGCAGGTAGTCCTGCGGGGTCTGCCCATGCTCCTGCGCAAACCAGCGCAGCAGCGTGCGCGGGCTGATGGACGCCGCGCGCGCCGCGGCCTGCAGGCTGTAGGGTTCGCTGCGGTGTGCCTGCAGCCAGCGGCGGGCCTGCTCCAGCGCGCCGGAAACCAGCGGGCGACCGGTGGGCGTCTCCATCCCCGCGGGTGCGGTCAGTTGGCGCTCCGGGTCGAAGCGCAGCACCGGCGATGCAGCCTGGGCCAGCTCGGCCAGGGGCGTGCAGGCCAGCAGATCGAGCATGGCGGCAATGGTCTCCTGCAGCGAAGCCGTGGTCCACAGGGCGCCATCGCGCTGCCAGCCCTGGTGGCGCTGCCAGTTGGCGCCGATGGCTGCGCCCTGCCCGGTGTCGCCGGCCTGCATGAAGATGGACGGCGCGAACACCCAGGGTACCGCAACCTTGCGCCCCGCCAGCAGCCCGCAATCGGCCAGCAGGGCCGAGCCGTTGAACAGCGCTGCCACCAGCCCGCCGCCCGCGACGTGGGAGCGCAGCAGCGGCCCGAAGTGCGCGGCATGCCGGTCGCAGATGTCGCGCAACTGCGGACCCGTGGGCACCAGCCAGCCAGGTACCACCACCACGTGCAGAGGTCCCTGCAGCCCATCCGTGCCCGGAATGGGCGGGGCATGGAGCCCCGCCTCGCCGGGCAGTTCCAGCCAGTGCCAGCGCAGCGGCGGCGGCGCATCTGCCGCACGCATGGCGGCCAGCATGTTCATGGCGCGCAGGATGTCCACCACGGCCGCCGCCGTGCTGGTGATGCTGTCCTGGCCCCAGAGGATGCCCACGTTCACACAGGCAAATGGCGGTGACAGGTTAGGCGGCATGGCGGCCATTTTGCAACCATTCGTGTCCATTTCACCACCATGTCCAAATGTTACCGAGACGTAGCATGGCCCTGCGATCCCCAACGCCAAGACAACACACAGAACCGGAGACACCTACCATGACACCGACACGGAGCCGTACCACGGCCTTTTGCACCACGGCCGCGACCGGCGCCGTCGCCCTGCTGCTGAGCGCCTGCGCCAGCACGCCCGGCAGCGGCGACCGCAGCGTGACCATTGAGCGCACGACCTACGGGATTCCCCACATCACCGCGCACGACCCTGAATCACTGGCCTATGGCGTGGCCTATGCGTACGCGCAGGACAACGTCTGCATGACGGCCGACCAGCTCGTCACCGCACGCGGGCAGCGCGGCGCCACTTTCGGCGGCAAGACCACCGGCCTGCTGGGCCGCCGCTACCTGCCCAACGAGCAGATCGACCTGTTCATGGCCGCACACATGGACGACGCCCTCCTGGCACGCAGCTGGGCGGCCACCAGTGCGCAGGCACAGTCCATGGCGCGTGGCTATGTGGCGGGGTACAACCGCTTCCTGGCCGACAACGTGGCCCGCCTGCCCAAGGCCTGCCAGGGCCAGCCCTGGGTGCAGCCGATGACGCTGGTGGAATACCGGCGCATGGCCGAGGTCGTGGCCGTGCAGGCCGGCATTGCCGCGCTGGCCGATGGCATGCTGGGCGCGCAGCCCCCCTCGCCCCAGGCCGCACAGGTATCGGCGCCCGCCGTGGACCTGGCCGACGCAGCGCAGGCCCTGCGCGATGTGGGCCTGCTCGACTCGCCCCTGGGCTCCAATGCCTGGGCCTTCGGCAAGGAGGTCACGGCCAATGGCAGCGGCATGTTGCTGGGCAACCCGCATTTCCCCTGGAGCGGGCCCAACCGCTTCTACGAGATGCACCTGACCATCCCGGGCCACATGGACGTGATGGGCGTGGGCATAGGCACCTACCCCATGGTATCGATCGGTTTCAACAAGGACGTGGCCTGGTCGCACACCGTCTCCACCGGCAAGCGCTTCACGCTGTACGAGCTGGCCCTGGTGCCGGGCGACCCGACCAGCTACCTGGTGGATGGCCAACCCGAGAAGATGGTCGCGCGCCAGGTGAAGGCCCAGGTGCGCAACCCCGATGGCACGCTGCAGGCGCGCGAGCAGACCGTGTGGTCCAGCCGCTGGGGCCCCCTGGTGGTGGTGCCGCGTGCCGGCCTGGCCTGGACCGGCAAGACCGCCTACGCCCTGCGCGACGCCAACACGGGCAACACCCGCATGATGGATGCCGCGCTGGCCTTCGCCCGCGCCACCCGGGTGGACGACCTGCACCGGGCCCATGCCTCGCTGGGCCTGCCCTGGGTGAACACGCTGGCGACCGACCGCCAGGGCCGCGTGATGTATGCCGACGTGAGCGTGGTGCCTGACCTGGACGCCGCCGACCTGGAGCGCTGCGCCCCGGGCAAGCCCGCCGCGGCCTTGCTTAGCAGCGCCGGCCTGGTGGTGCTGGACGGCGCGCGCAGCGACTGCGCCTGGCGCCGCGACAGCGCTTCGCCCGTGCCGGGCCTGATCCCCATGGCCCGCATGCCGGTGGCCTTTCGCAACGACTGGGTGCACAACAGCAACGACAGCTTCTTCTACACCCACCCCGCCCAAAGGTTCGGCGCCATCTCGCCCCTGGTGGGCGACGCCAGCCTGACCCGCCCACGCACCCGCGCCGGCCTCGCCGAGATCCCCGAGATGCTGGGCCGGGGCAAGGTGACGCTGCAGGGCATCCAGCAGCAGCTGTTCCAGAACCGCAATTTCATGGCCTCGGTCACCGTGCCGGACCTGCTGGCCGCCTGCGGCCAGGCGCCCAGCGCCGCATCGCGCGACGCCTGCGCCGCCCTGCGCGGCTGGAACCTGCGCAACGACCTGGACGCCCGCGGCGCCCATGTGTTCCGCGAGTTCTGGCGCAATGCGCGCAACATCCCTGGCGTGTTCCGCATTCCGTTCGACCCGGCCCAGCCCGTCACCACCCCTGCCGGATTGAAGATGGACGATGCCGCCGTGGCCGCCAAGGTATGGGAGGCGCTGGACAAGGCGGTCACCACCATCCGCAGCAGCGGCTTTGCCCTGGACGCCACGCTGGGCAGCGTGCAGCGCCCGGCCATCACCGAGGAGGCCATCGGTCTGCACGGCGGCGAGGAGTTCGAGGGCGTGCTCAACAACCTGGGCCGCCAGGAGCCCGCACCGATCAACACCGCAGGCCTGCGCATCGACTACGGCACGAGCTATGTGCAGACCGTGACTTTCGACGCGCGCGGGCCCGTGGCCCAGGCCATCCTGACCTATGGCCAGTCGACCAACCCCGATTCGCCGCATGCGAACGACCAGATGCGCCAGTTCTCCGGCAAGGCCTGGCACACCCTGCCGTTTCACCGTGCGGACGTGGAGCGCGAACGCATCGGCGAGCCGCTGCGGCTAGTGCGGCCGTAAACCTGGCCGACACGGCTTCAGGCAACAACTGCGCTGTGCTGGCAGCAGTGCATGAAACTGGCGCGGCCGAAGCCAGTGCCCCCGCGCAAGGGCCGCCCCGCCGCGAAGGCGGCGTATACAGCGCTTGCGCTGGGGGCGTCCCCCTCCCAGATTGCGCAGCAATATGAGAGAGGGGCTGAGGGCCGCGGCTCCAAGCCTGCCTGCGCAGGCTTGGACGTGCCTGAAGAGCGACCGCCTCTGGCGGACGCACGGAGGCGCGAAGCGACTCAGGGGGTGTTCACGCTAGCCAGCGCCGCATGCTGCAGCAGCATGATGGTCTTGCCGTCCTGGATGCGGCCCGAGGCGATGGCCGCCAGCGCCTCGTCCAGGGGCATCTCGATGACCTCGATGTCCTCGCCCTCTTCCACCACGCCGCCGCCCGCGCGCACCCGGTCGCCGGGGGCGTACTCGGCGATGAAGAAGTGCAGCTTCTCGGTCACCGAACCCGGGCTCATGTAGGCCTCGAACAGCTTGCGCGGCGCGCGGATGCGGTAGCCGGTTTCTTCCTCGGCCTCGCGGCGTATGCAGGCCTCGGGCCCATCGCCATCGAGCAGGCCGGCGCAGGCCTCGATCAACTGGCCATCGGGGGAGCCATTCAGAAAGGCCGGCAGGCGGAACTGCCGGGTCAGCACCACGGTGCGGCGCAGCGGGTCCCACAGCAGCAGCACCGCCCCATTGCCCCGGTCATAGGCTTCGCGGCTCAGCCGCTGCCAGTGGCCGTCGCGGCGGCGCAGCTCGAAGTGGATCTGGCGCAGGGTGTACCAGCTGTCGGACAGCAGGTCGGCACCCAGCAGCCGGACATCGGCGGCATCGCCCGGCAAGGGCGCCGCTTCGGGGCGCTTCATGGCGCCACCGCCTCTTCTTCAGCGGCCCTGCGCACGGGCAGCTCCTCGATGTGGTGGTAGACCGGCAGGCCCAGGGCCTGCGCGCGGACCACGTCCATGTCGGCGCCGCGCGAGGCGCCGGGCAGGCGCAGCACCGCATCGCAGCGCGCCAGCAGGCGGGCAGCCACGGGATACTGGTAGGCATGGAACACCGCGTCCCCGTGCGTGCGACCGCCGGCCGCATGGATGATGGGCAGGGCCAGCCATTCGCCCAGCATGGGCAGGTGGCCGCGCTGGTAGATGGGCAAAGCGGCCGCTTCCAGCCGCGCCCGGTTGGCGGCAATGCGCTCGGGGTCGCCATCGGTGCCGGAAAGGTAGGGGCCGGCAATGAGTACCAGCAGAGGGCGGTCGGCCGCCGTGGTGTCGGGCATGGGGTTCTCCACAGTTCAATCGTGCAGTATCATGCATTTTCATTGAATTTCATGCAACCAACCCGCCCATGCTCACCACCCAACGCAAACAGCTCATCCTCCAGCGCCTCGCACAGCAGGGCCAGGTCGTGGCCAAGGCGCTCAGCGATGAGTGGGGCGTGTCCGAAGACACGGTGCGGCGCGACCTGCGCGAGCTCGCAGGCGAAGGCAAGCTGCAGCGGGTGCACGGCGGCGCCCTGCCCGCCTCGGCCGCCGTGGGCGACCTGCAGGTGCGCCAGGAGCTGGCGCCCGGCGAAAAGCGCCTGCTGGGCCGCGCCGGGGCCGCGCTGGTGCGGCCCGGCCAGGTGGTCATCCTCGATGGCGGCACCACCTCGCTGCAGGTGGTGCAGCACCTGCAGCTCGACCTGCACGCCACGGTGGTGACCCACAGCCCTGCCGTGGCCACGGCGCTCGCCGGGCATGTGCACATCGAGGTGCTGAGTCTGGGCGGGCGCCTGTACCGGCATTCGATGGTGAACGTGGGCGCCAGCGTGGTGGAGGCCGCCGGGCGGCTGCGTGCCGACCTGTTCCTGATGGGCGTGACCGGCGTGCACGCCCAGGCCGGGCTCACCACCGGCGATTTCGAGGAGGCCGCCGTCAAGCGCGCCCTGCACCAGCGCGCGGCCGAAACCGTGGTGCTGGCATCCACCGACAAGCTCGGCGCGGCCTCGCCCTTCGGCATCGCGCAACTCAAGGAGCTGAGCGCCCTAGTGGTGCCGGCTGCGGCGCCCGCCCAGGTCCAGAAGGCCTTGCGGGCCACGGGCGTGGAGCTCGTGCTGGCCGACTGAAGCCCCGCATGCGCGGTGGCGCGCAGCATGCACAATGCCGCCATGCGATTTCTAGGAGTCTGTCGGACTTGGAGCGTCGAAAGCGAAAATAGGCCTCAGCGAGGACAGTTTTTGCCGGATTTGCAGCCCCATAGCCAGGCTATGGGGCAAAAAAACGGTGAAAAATGGACCGCTGCGGCCGATTTGCAGCCGACGATTTCCAAGTCCGACAGGCTCCTAGCCACTGTCTGCCGGCTGCGATGGGTGCTGGCCTGCCTGCTGGCGGTGGTATTGGGCATGGGTGGTGTGCAGGCGCAACCGCAGCCGGTCGTGCATTTCACCGCCGCGCAGGAGCTGGAGCTGCCGGGTCCGCCGGCGCCGCTGCAGGAGCACACCGATTGGCAAGCCCTGGGCGCGGACTGGCGCGAGGTCGCGCTGCCCTTTGTCTTCGAGCGCCAGATCATCCCGGCTGGCGGTACGCCACGCGTATCGACCCGCTGGTTCCGTGTGCAGGTGCCGGACATTGCACCGCCCGGCGGCACGGCCCACTTCTACCTCAAGCGCTGGCAGACCGCTGGCCAGATTGCGGTGTACGCGGACGGCCGGTTGATCCACCGGTCGCTGGGCAGCCCAAGCTGGAACCTGTTCCGCCACCCGGGCCTGCTGCTGCCGTTGAACCAGACACCGCTGGCGGCTGCGCCGCGCGAGATCCTCATCCGCCTGGACAGCCTGCAGGGCGCGGGCGGCGGGCTCTCGTCGTTCTATGTGGGCGACACCAATGCCCTGCTGTCACACTACACCGTGCGCGAGTGGCTGGAATTCCAGCTGCCCTTCATGAGCAGTTCGGCCTTTCTTGCCGTGGCGCTGTTCTGCTTCGGCGTGTGGCTGTGGCGCCGCCAGGACCCCCTGTACCTGCTGCTGGCCGGCTTCTCGCTGCTGCAGGTGGTGCGGCGCTGGCATTTCCATACCGGGCTGGAGCGGCTGCCGGTGAGCGACACCTGGTTCGGCTGGATCACGCTGAACGCGCTGGCCTGGCAGATCGTGATCCTGCACGCGTTCCTGCAGTTGCTGCATGGGCGCACCTTGCCACGGCTGACCGGCGCGCTGCTGGCGCTGACGGCCGTGTTCACCCTGCTGACGCTGCCGCTCGGCCTGCCGCTGCCCGCCCTGGTGCTGCTGCGCCCGGGGCTGCAGATGCTGCAGATCTCGCTGGCGGTCGCCGTGGTGGCCGGGGGGCTGTGGCATTCCTGGCGCAGCCGGTCGATGGACGGCCTGCTGCTGAGCAGCAGCGTCGCCGTGGCGGTGGGTCTGGGCATCTACGACTGGTTCAAGGCCCAGCAACTGCTGGACCTGGAATGGTTCTACCTCACGCCCTACGCCGCGGTCCTGTACTTGGCCGTCTTCATGTTCATCATGCTGCGCCGTTACGTGCGGGCCATCACCGAGGTGAAGCGGGTCAACGCAGGCCTGGCCGAACGGCTCGCGGCGCGCGAGGCCGAACTGGAGCGCAGCTACCAGGCGCTGCGCACGGCAGAGCACGCGCAGACGCTGAGCCAGGAACGCCAGCGCCTGATGCAGGACATGCACGATGGCCTGGGCTCCTCGCTCACCAGCGCCATCCGCTCGGTCCAGGGCGGCACGCTGACCGACGAGCAGATGGCCCGGGTGCTGGCCGATTGCATGGACGACCTGAAGCTGGCCATCGACTCGATGGAGCCGGTGGATGCCGACCTGCTGCTGCTGCTGGCCACGCTGCGCTTTCGGATGGGGCCGCGCATCGAGAGTGCGGGCATCGCCTTGCGCTGGGAGGTGCAGGACGTGCCGGTGCTTGAATGGCTGGACCCCTCCAGCGCGCTGCACATTCTGCGCATCGTGCAGGAGACCGTGGCCAACATCCTGCACCATACGCGGGCGACCCAAATCCGCTTCAGCACCGGTCAGGTGGGGGAAGTCGTCGAGGTGGCCATCGAGGACAACGGACAGGGCTTCGATGTGGACAAGGCCCATGCAGAGTCTGCCGGCCGGGGCCTGCGCAACCTGCAGCGCCGCGCCCAGGCCATCGGCGGCACGGTGGCGTGGGCCTCCGGGCCGACTGGAACACGCTTCACCCTGTGGCTACCCATCAAACCTCCCAAGGCCAGCCCCTACGGCCTCCCCGAGGGCCGGTTGCCGGCTGACAGCCCACCCTCTTGAGGGCTGGTGCCGCTGCGCCGCAGGTGCTCCACCAGTGCCGAGGCAAAACCCGAGAGCGCCACGCCCTTGCGCACGCAGATCTGCAGGTCGCGCTGGGCCCAGGGCTCGTCCATCGCCACGACCACCGGCGGGTCCGCCAGGCCTGCCAGCTGGACCGCGCTGCGCGGCACCAGGCCGATGCCCACGCCCGCCCCCACCATGCGGCAAACTGCCTCGAAGCTGCGCACCTGGATGCGCACATCCAGGTGCCGCCCCAGGGCGGCCGCCGCGTTCATCGTGAAGGTATGGATGGCCGAGCCCGCATGCAGCATGACAAAAGCGTGGTCAAGCACCTCGGCAAAGCCGACCTGCGCACGCCCCGACAGCGCATGCCCCCTGGGCACGATCAGCACCAGCCGGTCCTGCCGGTAGGGCGCCAGCTCCACGCCCGCGCTGTTGCCGCTGTCGGCGAGCACACCGACCTCGATCTCACCGCTGGCCACGGCGACCACGATCTCGGCGCTGGTGCGCTCCTCCAGCGTCACGCTGACCTGGGGGTGCTGCTTCAGGAAGCCGGCCAGGTCATCGGGCAGAAAGGTGTGCGTGGCATGGGTGTTGGCCCACAGGCTCACATGGCCGCGGATGCCCGTGGCAAAGGGCGACAGGTTGGCATGCATCTGCTCCAGGCTGGCCAGCACCTGGCGCGCATTGCGCAGCAGCGCTTCGCCCGCGCGCGTGAGCTGCACGCCGCGGGTCTGCCGCTCGAACAAGGTGGTGTGGAGCGCATCCTCCAGCCGGCGCAGCCGGTGGCTGGCCGATGACGGCGCCAGGCAGGCGCGCGCGGCCCCGCGCGTAAGGTTGCGCTCTTCGGCAATGGCGACGAACAGGCGCAGGTCGGTCAGGTCGTAGTTCATGCAGCGGGTCCATCGCGTTCGTTATGGACGAACGAATGCTTGCGGGAATAGCAATTGTGCCCTGCAACACAACAGAGCAACATGGACCCATCGATTCTTCTTTTCCCTATCGCATGCACGCATACCGTTCGTGGCAGACGCATGCAATTGAACCCCACCCTCCCATGTCCTCCTGGAAACACTGGCCCGCCGAACGCATCGGTCTGGCCCTGGCCGTTCTCGCCGCCCTCGGCTTCTCGTTCAAGGCCATTTTCGTCAAGCTGGCCTATGCCGTGCCCCAGGCCACGCCGGTCGATTCGGTCACCCTGCTGGCGCTGCGCATGGCGTTCTCGCTGCCGGTGTTCGCCTGGGTCGGCTGGCGCGCCAGCCGCAGCCTGGCGCCGCTGACCCGGCGCGACTGGGCGCTGGTCGCGGCCCTGGGCCTCCTGGGCTACTACGGCGCGAGCATCCTCGACTTCATCGGCCTGCAGTACATCACGGCCAGCCTGGAGCGGCTGATCCTGTTCCTGTACCCCACGCTCACCATCGTGATCGGCGTGCTCTTCATGGGCAAGCGCGCATCGCGGCGCGAGATCGGCTCGCTGCTGCTGTCCTATGCCGGCATCGGCCTGGCCTTTGCGCACGACCTGCACGTGGCCGGCGATACCCGGGCCGTGCTCATCGGCGCAGGCTTCGTCTTCGGCTCGGCCGTGTCGTACGCCTTCTACCAGGCGGGCAGCGAATCGGCCATCCGCACCCTGGGCGCGGCGCGCTTCACCGCACTGGCCATGCTGGTGTCCACCGTGGCCACGCTGGCGCATTTTGTCGCGACCCAGCCGGTCGCGGCGCTGGCGCAACCCGCGCCGGTGTACCTGCATGCACTGGGCATGGCGATCTTCTCCACCGTGCTGCCGGTGTTCATGACGTCTGCCGCTATCCGCCGCATCGGCGCCGCCCGCACCGCGCTGATCGGCAACCTGGGGCCCATGCTGACCATCTTCTTCGGCTGCTGGCTGCTCAACGAGCCGCTGTCCTGGTGGCAGATGGCCGGCGCGGGGCTGGTGCTGGCGGGGGTGCTGCTGATCAGCAAGCGCCCCGCGCCAGCGGCGGCCAGGGCCCTGCCCCCGTCCACCCCGCTGGCGGGCAAGCCCAGCGTGGTCACCCAGCCTTGATCGAGGCGAACCAGGCCTTGATGGACTCGACGCGCTCGGGGCTAACGCCCCCGGCCTGGTCCTGCACCAGCGGATGCGGCCCGGCATCCAGCACAAAATTCGGCCGCAGCCCCTGCGGCTGGACATGCACCATCAGCGGCAGGCCGAGGGTCACCGGGTAGAACGGGATGTCGGTACCCAGCAGCGCCGCCAACGGCGCGTGCGCCTCCCGCCCCTCCTCGGCACGCAGTTCCTGGTAGGCCATGAACTGCTCCTCGCTCACTTCGGCCCAGGCGCCCCAGGCAAACTCGTCCGGGTGGCCATGGATGGAGAGCAGCACCGACCCGTACAGGTAGAAGCGCTCGTCGTCGATCACGCACATCTCGCCGTTGGACCAGACCCGCTCGGCCCACTCCGCGGGCGGCACCTTGTCCGTCAGTGTCGGCCGCGAGACCGGGATGGAAACCGACAGGCCGTCGTGCGCCAGCCCGCAGCAGGGGCAGATGCCGGGAGCCGGGGCGGTTGGCGTGTCGGCCTCTGGTGGGCGGCTGGTGTTCATGCGGTCGTGCCCGTGGATTCGGTCACCGGTTGTGGGGGATGGGAGGGGCATGCTACCTGACAGACCGACTGGTTGGGCCGCAGGCCTACACCGGCATCCAGGCACCATGCCTATCATCAGTGCTCCCCCGCCCCACGCTGCCAGCTCCCATGCGCAACCTGCTCGACTTTAGCTCCTGGTCCACCCTGCTCACCACCCTGATGGGCCTGCTGGTGGCCACCCTGGTCATGGTGGGTACGCGCCTGGTGTTCATGCAGACCATCCAGAAGCGGCGCGAGCGCGAGAACCGGCAGATCAACGAACGCCTCAAGACCCTGATTGCCGCGTACAAGACGCTGGGTGGCTCATTCACCGGGCAGTTGCAGGTGCATCCCACGCACATGCGCGACCTGAGGCGCCACCAGGTGCATGACAGCGCCGTGCAGATGGCCATGGCTGGAGAAACGCCGCAAGCCGATGCCGCCGAAAATGGGGAGCCAGCCCTGCCTTCCCTCGCCCTCACCAGCACCGAACGCCAGCGCCGCGTGCGCGATGCGGTCGAGGCCGCGCTGTCCGACGTGATCCTGCTCGGCACCGAGGAACAGGTGGAACTGGCCGCCAAGGCCGCCCAGGACATGGTGGCCGGGCGCAGCATCGAGACTGCGCAACTGGTGGTGTCGCTGCGCCACTTCATTCGCTCGGCACTGGACCTGGAGCCCATCCCCAGCGCGGTGGCCATTCCCAACCAGGGCCCATTGCGCCCCAGCAGCGGCGGTGGAGGCGGTGCCGCCGGAAAGCGGGCAGCCGGCAGTACCGAGGGCGGTGGCGGGCGCAGCGCAGGTGGCAGTGGCGGTGGTGGGGCCGGCATGGGAGGCATGGCCATGGGCGCGGGACTGGGCTCGCACAGTGCAGACACCGAGGCGCCCGACGGTACGACGGCCCGCTGACCCGCCGGAAAGCTCAGCTGTCGCTGTCCTCGAACAGCGCGTAGATCGCCACTGCCACAGCCATCGGCAGCCCGTCGTCAAAGCCCTCCGGGTCCAGCTCAACGAACTCGCTGCCGTTCACCGGCTTCAGCATGATGGCGGGCACGGGCCGCACCACCGGCACCTTGGGGTAGTCGTCGGGCCGGCCGCCTTCGGAGGTGTGCGGGTCGAACCAGATATGGCCCGTGTTGTAGAAGCCCGCTGCGTAGCGCTCCTCGATCAGGCGCAATAGCAAGAAGGTCTCTGGGCTCAAGGCCTGTTCTGCCGAGGTGAACTGCACATGCCAGCCGGCGCCCAGGTACCAGTAGATGAGCAGCGCCGTACCCCGGTCCAGCGTGGGCTGGTCCACCAGCCACTGCAATGCCTGCAGATTGCCGTCGTAGTTGGAGCGCGCAGCAAAGACGTGCCAGGCGGCGGGAGAGGCATCGGCCAGGTAGGCCTGCACGATCGCCTGGACACGGGTTTCGATGTCGTTGTCGGAAGTCATGTCGGTAGGGGATGGATCAGGCGCCCAGTGCGGCAGGCCGCTCGACCAGGCTGTGGAGAATGGCGTCGAACAAGGCATTGCCATCGTTGCCGCTGACGGGCTTCCACTGCACGTGCTGCGTCACGCGCTGGCGGTGGCGCAGGGTTTCGACCCAGACATCGCGCAGCGGCGTCCTGCAGTGCAAGGCCAGTACCAGAAGGGCCATCTGCTCCTGCAGATAGAACAGGCCGTGCACGCCGCTCTCGCCGTCCTTGAGCACGCGGCTGACCTGGTCGACCGAAAGCAGCAGCTTGCCCAGGGCCGCCATGTCCTTGGGCGCGTCCTGCCAGAGGATGGCGCGCTCGGCGGCCCAGAAGGCCAGGGCCTTGGCAAACTCGGCCAGGTCGTGCGCGCTGCGCAGGTCGTTCTGGCCCAGGCGCGGGTTGCGGTGCCAGGGGATCTGCTGAAAATCGTTCAGGGTCCGCTCGTAGTCGGGGATGAAGGTCTTGATGCGGCCGCGCAGTTCGGGCCCGCCCAGTTCGTCCAGGCGCGCCAGCCAGGCCTCGCGCACGCCGGGCAGCCACCAGTTCACGGAGCAATGGATGTACTGCCGGTCATGCTCGGGCTGCACCTGTATGAAAAACGCCTGCACCGTAGGGCCATAACTGCGCTGCACGAGGCGCGCGCGTGAGTTCACCGGATGGGGGTGGACTTCGAAACCCAGGGGCGCGAGCCGCTCCAGCAGTGCACCGCACAGCACGTCCAGGCTGTGCGGCACCCGCGCCGGGGCAAAGCTGCCGGGCGCGGCATGCACCTTGGGCGGCTCCACGCGCAGGGCGCGTTCGGCAAAGGGCTCGACCGTGCCGTCCTCGTAGACCACCTGGCGGTCCAGCCGGTACAGCGCCCCGCCCTGCGGCTCGAACAGCTGCAGCCCGGCGTCGGCTGCCACATGGCCCAGGGTGGAGAGCACCGTGGCGTCCAGCGCCTGCAGGTGCAGGCCCAGGTTCAACGGCCAGTGGTCCAACGGCCCGAACGGCAGGCCCTCGGCCCAGATCAGGGGCTGCTCCACCCCGTTGGCACCAGCGGCCAGCGGGTAGTAGCACTGCACCTCGCGCAAGAACTGGTCGAACATGGCCACCACCCGGGGCGTGGCGCGCTGGTCGCGCTGGCACGCGGCCAACGCGGTGGGCACGTCGGTGGCCGTGATGCGGTCGAAGATCTGAACGATGGTGCTCATGAAAGCGGCAGGCGCCCGAAAATGTAACGGGATCAGCGGATTGTGCGCAATGGCGCGCCGGGCGGCTACCGGAAAACCCCGCCTGCCCGGGACCCGATGCACTCGCACAACGGTTGGTAGAGGCCGGGTGGCAGCCGCGCACGCCGATGTCCTGGTGGATCGGTACGTGGCCGGGCACAAAAAAAAGCCGCACGTGCCCGAAGGCATGCGCGGCTTTTTGCTGGAGTGAAGCGGCCCGTCTGCCTACTTACTTCTTCTGCGGCGGCACATCCGTGCAGCTGCCGTGCGCGATCTCCGCCGCCATGCCGATGCTCTCGCCCAGCGTGGGGTGCGGGTGGATGGTCTTGCCGATGTCCACCGCGTCCGCGCCCATCTCGATGGCCAGCGCGATCTCGCCGATCATGTCGCCGGCGTGGGTGCCCACGATGCCGCCGCCCACGATCTTGCCGTGGCCATGGGCCTCGGGGCTGTCGTCGAACAGGAGCTTGGTGTAGCCCTCGTCGCGGCCGTTGGCAATCGCCCGGCCCGAGGCCGTCCAGGGGAACAGGCCCTTCTTGACCTTGATGCCCTGGGCCTTGGCCTGGTCTTCGGTCAGGCCCACCCAGGCCACTTCGGGGTCGGTGTAGGCCACCGAGGGGATCACGCGGGCGTTGAAGGCGGCGCTGGCCAGTTCCTTGTTGCCCTGGATCTCGCCAGCGATGACTTCGGCCGCCACATGCGCTTCGTGCACCGCCTTGTGCGCCAGCATGGGCTGGCCCACGATGTCGCCGATGGCGAAGATGTGCGGCACATTGGTGCGCATCTGGATGTCGACGTTGATGAAGCCACGGTCGGTGACGGCCACGCCAGCCTTCTCGGCGGCGATCTTCTTGCCGTTGGGGGTGCGGCCCACGGCCTGCAGCACCAGGTCATAGACCTGGGGCGCCGGAGCCGTGCCGCCCTCTTCCGCGGCAGCAAACGTCACCTCGATGCCTTCGGGCGTGGCCTTGGCCCCCACCGTCTTGGTCTTGAGCATGATGTTGTCGAAGCGCTTGGCGTTCATCTTCTGCCAGACCTTGACGAGGTCGCGGTCGGCGCCCTGCATCAGGCCGTCCAGCATTTCCACCACGTCCAGGCGCGCGCCCAGGGTGCTGTAGACGGTGCCCATTTCCAGGCCGATGATGCCGCCGCCCAGGATGAGCATGCGCTTGGGCACGGCCTTCAGGTCCAGGGCGCCGGTGGAGTCCACCACGCGCGGATCGTCGGGCATGAAGGGCAGGCGTACGGCCTGGCTGCCAGCGGCGATGATGGCGTTCTTGAAGGCGATGACCTTCTTGGTGCCCGTCTTCTCCTGGCCGGTGGCGCCGCTGGTCTCTTCCACCTCGAGGTGGTTGGCACCGACGAATTGGCCGAGGCCCCGCACGGTGGTGACCTTGCGCATCTTGGCCATGGCGGCCAGGCCGCCAGTCAGCTTGCCGATGACCTTTTCCTTGTGGCCGCGCAGCTTGTCGATGTCGAGCGTAGGCTCACCGAAGCTCACGCCCAGGTCGGCCATGTGGCTGACTTCGTCCATCACGGCCGCCACGTGCAGCAGCGCCTTGGAGGGAATGCAGCCCACGTTCAGGCACACGCCGCCCAGGGTGGCGTAGCGCTCGACCAGTACGACCTTGAGGCCCAGGTCGGCTGCGCGGAAGGCGGCGCTGTAGCCGCCGGGGCCGGCGCCTAGCACCAGCACGTCGCATTCGAGGTCGGCGCTGCCGCCGAAGCTCGATGCCTGGGGCGCGGGTGCAGCGGGGGTTGCCGCAGCGACCGGTGCGGCTGCCGCGGGCGCTGCCGCAGGTGCGGGAGCCGCGGCACCTGCGTCCGCCGCCTCCAGCGTCAGCACCACGGCGCCCTGGGCGACCTTGTCACCGATCTTGACCTTGAGCTCCTTGACCACGCCAGCGTGGCTGGAGGGGATCTCCATGGAGGCCTTGTCGGACTCCACGGTGATCAGGCTCTGCTCGGCCTTGATGGTGTCGCCGGGCTTGACCAGCACTTCGATGACGCCGACTTCGTCGAAGTCGCCGATGTCCGGAACCTTGATATCAATGATTGCCATACCAGGGTCTCCTCGTTACAGCAGGATGCGGCGGTAATCCGCCAGCACCTGGCCCAGATAGGCGTTGAAGCGCGCAGCGCTGGCACCGTCGATCACGCGGTGGTCGTACGACAGCGACAGCGGCAGCACCAGGCGCGGCACGAACTGCTTGCCGTCCCACACGGGCTTGGTCTGGCCCTTGGACAGGCCCAGGATGGCCACTTCGGGCGCATTGATGATGGGCGTGAAGTGCGTGCCGCCGATGCCGCCCAGCGAGCTGATCGACATGCAGCCGCCCTGCATGTCGGCCGAGCCGAGCTTGCCGTCGCGGGCCTTCTTGGCCAGCTCACCCATTTCATTGCTGATTTGGATGATGCCCTTCTTGTCGGCGTCCTTGAGCACGGGCACCACCAGGCCGTTGGGCGTGTCCGCCGCAAAACCGATGTTGTAGTACTGCTTGTAGACCAGGGTGTCGCCGTCCAGGCTGGTGTTGAACTCCGGGAACTTCTTGAGTGCAGCCACCACGGCCTTGATCACGAAGGCCAGCATGGTCACCTTGACGCCGCTCTTCTCGTTCTCCTTGTTGGTGGAGACGCGGAAGGCTTCGAGCTCGGTGATGTCGGCCTCGTCGTTGTTGGTGACGTGGGGGATCATCACCCAGTTGCGGTGCAGGTTGGCGCCGCTGATCTTCTTGATGCGCGACAGGTCCTTGCGCTCGACGGTGCCGAACTTGCTGAAGTCGACCTTGGGCCAAGGCAGCAGGTCCAGGCCTGCGCCGCCACCACCACCGCCCGCAGGCGCCTTGGCAGCCTGGGCCTTGGTCTGGGTGGCGCCGCTCATGACCTGCTTGGTGAAGGCCTGTACGTCGTCCTGGCTGATGCGGCCCTTGGGGCCGGTGCCCTTGACTTCTTCGAGCGGCACGCCCAGTTCGCGGGCGAACTTGCGCACCGAGGGCGATGCGTGGGGCAGGCCTGCGGTGGGGGTGCCGGGTTGGTGGGCGGGTACTGCAGCGGTGGCGGCTGCGGAGGCTGGCGCTGCGGCGGCCTGGGCCGGCGCAGGTGCTGCTGCAGCTGGCTGGGCTGCGGGGGCCGGAGCAGGTGCTGGCGCAGATGCTGCGGGCGCGGCCGCGCCCTCGAGAATCGCCACCAGGTCACCGATGTTCACGGTGTCGCCGATCTTGACCTTGAGTTCCTTGACCACGCCTGCGGCGGGCGAAGGGATCTCCATGGAGGCCTTGTCGGACTCCACGGTAAACAGGGACTGCTCAACCTTGATGGTGTCACCCACCTTGACCAGCATCTCGATGACGGCCACGTCCTTGAAGTCGCCGATGTCGGGTACGCGCACTTCCACCGGGCCGGATGCCGCGGCCGGGGCTGCAGCGCGTGCAGGCGCAGGTACTGCGGCCTGGGGCGCCGCAGCCGCCGGAGCGGGTGCCGCGGCCGGGGCTGCCGCTGCGGGAGCAGCCGCGTCGGCGGCTTCCAGCACGACGATGACGGACCCCTGCTTGACCTTGTCGCCCACGGCGATCTTGATCTCCTTGACCACGCCTGCGTGGCTCGAGGGGATCTCCATCGACGCCTTGTCGGATTCCACCGTGATCAGCGACTGCTCGGCCTTGACCGTGTCGCCGGGCTTGACCAGCAGCTCGATCACGCCGACTTCGTCGAAGTCACCGATGTCCGGAACCTGAATGTCTACCAATGCCATTGTTGTCTCCGGTGCGATTTATGCGTAGAGCGGGTTGACCTTGTCGGCCTGGATGTTGTACTTGGCGATGGCCTCGGCCACCTTGGCCGCAGGCACCTTGCCTTCTTCGGACAGCGCCTTGAGGGCCGCCACGACAATGTAGTGGCGGTTGATCTCGAAGTGCTCACGCAGCTTGCTGCGGAAGTCGCTGCGGCCGAAGCCGTCGGTGCCCAGCACCTTGTAGGTGCGGCCGGCCGGGATGAACGAGCGGATCTGGTCCGCGTAGTTCTTCATGTAGTCGGTGGAGGCGACCACGGGGCCCGTGGTCTTGCCCAGCTGCTCTGCGACGAACGAGACGCGTGGCGTTTCGGTCGGGTGCAGCAGGTTCCAGCGCTCCACGTCCTGGCCATCGCGGGCCAGTTCGTTGAAGCTCGGGCAACTCCAGATGCTGGCGGCCACGCCCCAGTCCTTTTCCAGCAGCTCCTGGGCGAAGAAGGATTCGCGCAGGATGGTGCCGCTGCCCAGCAGTTGCACCGTGGGCGCATCGGCGGCCAGGGCGGGTGCCTGCTTGCACAGGTACATGCCCTTGAGGATTTGCTCTTCCGTGCCGGGCTGCAGGCCGGGCATGGGGTAGTTCTCGTTGAGCAGCGTGATGTAGTAGAAGACGTTTTCCTGGCGCTCGACCATGCGCTTCAAGCCATGGTGCATGATCACGCCGACTTCGTGGGCGAAGGTCGGGTCGTAGCTCACGCAGTTGGGGATGGTGCCGGCCAGAATGTGGCTGTGGCCGTCTTCGTGCTGCAGGCCTTCGCCGTTGAGCGTGGTGCGGCCCGAGGTGCCGCCCAGCAGGAAGCCGCGGGCCTGCATGTCGCCCGCCGCCCAGGCCAGGTCGCCGATGCGCTGGAAGCCGAACATCGAGTAGTACACGTAGAACGGGATCATGATCCGGTTGTTCGTGCTGTAGCTGGTGGCGGCAGCGATCCAGCTGGCCATGCCGCCGGCTTCGTTGATGCCTTCCTGCAGGATCTGGCCGGCCTTGTCTTCACGGTAGTACATCACCTGGTCGCGGTCGACCGGGGTGTACAGCTGGCCCTTGGGGTTGTAGATGCCGATCTGGCGGAACAGGCCTTCCATGCCGAAGGTACGTGCCTCGTCCACCAGGATGGGCACGACGCGCGGGCCCAGGGCCTGGTCGCGCAGCAGCTGCGTGATGAAGCGCACGTAGGCCTGGGTGGTGGAGATCTCGCGGCCTTCGGCCGTGGGTTCGAGCACGGCCTTGAAGGTATCGAGCGAGGGCACGGTGAAGCTCTCTTCGGCCTTGGGCAGGCGCTTGGGCAGGTAGCCGCCCAGGGCCTTGCGGCGCTCTTGCAGGTACTGCATTTCCGGCGTGTCGTCGGCCGGCTTGTAGTAGGGGATGTCGGCCAGTTGGCTGTCCGGGATCGGGATGCTGAAGCGGTCGCGGATGTACTTGATGTCCTCGTCCGAGAGCTTCTTGGTCTGGTGCACGGTGTTCTTGCCTTCACCGGCCTTGCCCATGCCATAGCCCTTGACGGTCTTGACCAGCAGCACGGTGGGCTGGTTCTTGTGCGCGTTGGCGGCGTGAAAGGCGGCATACACCTTGGCGGGCTCGTGGCCACCGCGGCGCAGCTCGAAGATCTCGTCGTCGGTCATGTGCTCGACGAGCTTGAGCGTCTCGGGGTAGCGGCCGAAGAAGTTCTTGCGCACGAAGGCACCGTCGTTGGCCTTCATGGCCTGGTAGTCGCCGTCCAGCGTCTCCATCATCAGCTGCTTGAGCTTGCCGGTCTTGTCGCGCGCCAGCAGGGTGTCCCAGCCATTGCCCCACAGGAGCTTGATGACGTTCCAGCCGCTGCCGCGGAACTCGCTTTCGAGCTCCTGCACGATCTTGCCGTTGCCACGCACCGGGCCGTCCAGGCGCTGCAGGTTGCAGTTGATCACGAAGACCAGGTTGTCGAGGTTTTCGCGCGCGGCCAGGCCGATGGCGCCCAGCGATTCGGGTTCGTCCATCTCGCCGTCGCCACAGAACACCCAGACCTTGCGGTTTTCGGTGTTGGCGATGCCCCGGGCGTGCAGGTACTTGAGAAAGCGCGCCTGGTAGATGGCCATCAGCGGGCCCAGGCCCATGGACACCGTGGGGAACTGCCAGAACTCGGGCATCAGCTTGGGGTGCGGGTAGCTCGAGAGGCCCTTGCCGTCCACTTCCTGGCGGAAGCTGTCGAGCTGCTCTTCGGTCAGCCGGCCTTCGAGGTAGGCGCGGGCGTAGATGCCGGGCGAGCTGTGGCCCTGGATGTACAGCAGGTCGCCGCCGTGGTCTTCGCTGGCGGCATGCCAGAAGTGGTTGAAGCCCGCGCCGAACATGCTGGCCACCGATGCGAACGAGCCGATGTGGCCGCCCAGGTCGCCGCCGTCGGCGGGGTTCAGGCGGTTGGCGCGCACGACCATGGCCATGGCGTTCCAGCGCATGTAGGCGCGCAGGCGCTTTTCAATCGCGATGTTGCCGGGACAGTGGGCTTCCTGGTCGGCTTCGATGGTGTTCACGTAGCCGGTGTTGGCCGAGAACGGCATGTCGATGCTGCTCTGGCGCGCGTGCTCCAGCAGTTGTTCCAGCAGGAAGTGGGCGCGCTCGGGGCCCTCCTTGTCGATCACGGCGGACAGCGCATCCATCCATTCACGGGTTTCCTGCTGATCGACGTCGGTACCGAGGCCGAAAGCGGCCTGAGGGTCGGGCTGAGCTGACATGCTTTGTCTCCTATGGGTGTGGCAGCAATTTAGAACACTGCCCCTAGTTTCTCACAACTTTTCGCCAATTTCAAATGGTGCCCATCGATATCGCATTATGAGATTTTGCTGCAACTGCACAAGAACGAGCGTTCGCAAAAGGCCTACGCCAGCCTGACAAGCCGCCGCAAAAGGGATCGTGGACAGGTTTGTCCCCGCTGTCCGTAACCAGGTGTGCACCTCCTCTACACTTGAGGGACATGCATCCCACCGACCCAGCGCCCTCCCCCACGGTCTCCCCCATCGCGGCCCCTGCGCGCTGGTGGCGCAAGTGGTGGCGCAGCCTCTCGCCCACCCGGCAGGACCGGTTCGCCGCGCTCGCGCCCCTGGCGGCGGTGCTGATGTTCCTGGCGGCGATCGTGGCGGCCTTCTGGTACCTGCGCGCCGAAGAGGCCGAGCGCGAGCAGGAAGCCCTGCGCCGCGATGTGGAATATGCCCAGCAGCGCGTGCGCCTGCGCCTGCTGGAGCGGCAGGAGCAGCTCATGCGCATTGCGCGCGACCTGTCCAACCAGGAGCTGGAGCGCTCCGAGTTCGTGAGCCGGGCCGAGACGCTGATCAGCCAGTACCCCGAGCTGCAGGCCATCACCTGGATCGACGAGCGCCGCCGCATCCGTGCCAGCCATGCCGCGCCCACGCTGGCCAGCAGCGAGCTGCGCATTGCCGGCGAGGTGCTCAAGGCCGGCGACACGGCCGACACCTACGGCCTGGCGCGCGACCTGCAGCAGCCCGTCTACGCCCAGCCACCGGCCGCCCAGGGCGATGTGACGCCGCTGCTGCAACTGCAGGTGCCGCTGAACAACCAGGGCAAGTTCAGCGGCGTGGTGCTGGGCGAGTACTCCATCGACAGCCTGCTGCGCTATGGCACGCCGACCGAGGTGCTGGCACGCTATGCCGTGACCATGCTCGATGGCAAGAGCCAGGTGCTGGCGGGTACGCCCCTGGGCCCGCGCAACCCGGCCACGCAGTTCCTTCCCTGGAGCCCGCGCGCCAACGAGTACGAGGTGCCCGTCTCCCCCGTGGGCAACGGCCTGGTGCTGCGCGCCCAGGCCTACCGCACCTCGCTGGGCGTGGTGGGCAGCGGCCTGTTCTGGCTGGTGGGCACGCTGTCGGCCATGACGGCCTGGATGCTGATCGCCACCTGGCGCCACACGCGCCGGCGCATGCAGGCCCAGCAGGCCCTGGTGGCCGAGACCAATTTCCGCCGCGCGATGGAGAACTCCATCCTCACCGGCATGCGCGCCCTGGACATGGAAGGCCGCATCACCTACGTGAATGCCGCGTTTTGCCAGATGACGGGCTGGAGCGAGGCCGAGCTGGTGGGCCTGAAGGCACCCTTCCCCTACTGGCCCGACTCGGACCACGAGGCGCTGCACGCCAAGCTGCGCGATGAACTCAGCGGCAAGACCATCGTCGGTGGCTTCCAGGTGCGGGTGCGGCGCAAGAGCGGCACGCTGTTCGATGCGCGGCTGTACGTGTCGCCGCTGATCGACGCCCATGGCCACCAGACGGGCTGGATGACGTCGATGACCGACATCACCGAACCCAACCGGGTGCGCGAGCAGCTGTCGGCATCGCACGAGCGCTTCACCATCGTGCTCGAATCGCTCGATGCCTCGGTGTCCGTGGCGCCGCTGGGCAGCGAGGAGCTGCTGTTTGCCAACAAGCTGTACCGCCAGTGGTTCGGCTCGCAGACCGGCGGCCACCTGCAACTGGTGGCCCAGGCCGGCGTGGTGCCCGTGGCGAGCAGCACGTCGACGGGGGTGGACGACGAGGACGGGCTGATGGGCCTGCCCACCGATACGCTGACCAGCGCCCGCACCGAAAACGCCGAGATCTACCTGCCCGACCTGGGCAAGTGGCTGGAAGTGCGCTCACGCTACCTGAACTGGGTGGACGGCCGCCTGGCACAGATGGTGATCGCCACCGACATCACGCCGCGCCGCCAGGCCGAAGAGCAGGCCTCGCGCCAGGCCGAACGCGCCCAGTCGGTGAGCCGGCTGATCACCATGGGCGAGATGGCATCCAGCGTGGCGCACGAGCTCAACCAGCCGCTCACCGCCATCAACAACTACTGCAGCGGCATGGTCTCGCGCATCCAGAGCGGGCAGCTGACCGAGGAGGCCCTGCTCACGGCCCTGCAGAAGACGGCCCACCAGGCGCAGCGCGCCGGGCAGATCATCCAGCGCATCCGCTCCTTCGTGAAGAAGAGCGAGCCCAACCGTGCCCTGGCCGACGTGCACTCCATGGTGACCGAGGCCGTGGAGCTGGCCGACATCGAGCTGCGCCGCCACCATGTGCGCCTCACGCTGTACATCGCTGCGCGCCTGCCGCCCGTGATGGCCGACACCATCCTGATCGAGCAGGTGCTGGTGAACCTGATGAAGAACGGCGCCGAGGCCATCCAGCAGGCCAACCGCCCCACCGCCGGCCGCAGCGTGGAGCTGCGCGTGGTCCCCAAGACCATCGAGGACCGCGGCGTGGTCGAGTTTTCGGTGCTGGACACCGGCAAGGGCCTGGCGCCCGAGGTGCTGGAGCGGCTGTTCGAAGCCTTCTTCTCCACCAAGCAGGAAGGCATGGGCATGGGCCTCAATCTGTGCCGCAGCATCGTCGAGTCGCACCAGGGCCGGATGCATGCAGAGAACATCTACAATGGTTCCGAGGTCACGGGCTGCAGGTTCTCCTTCTGGTTGCCGCTTGCCAAGCCTGCCGATGACACTACAAATTCTGTAGCAAACGCACATACTCCAAGGACAATTGCATGAGCTTGATTCCGAAAAAAGGCACCGTATACGTCGTGGACGACGACGAAGCCGTCCGAGACTCCCTGCAGTGGCTGCTGGAAGGCAAGGACTACCGGGTGCGCTGCTTTGATTCGGCCGAGACCTTTCTGTCGCGCTACGACCCGCGCGAAGTGGCCTGCCTGATCGTGGACATCCGCATGGGCGGCATGACCGGGCTGGAGCTGCAGGACCGTCTGATCGAGCGCAAGTCGCCCCTGCCCATCGTGTTCATTACCGGCCACGGCGACGTGCCCATGGCCGTGAACACCATGAAGAAGGGTGCGCTCGACTTCATCCAGAAGCCTTTTGACGAAGAAGAGCTGGTCGGCCTGGTCGAGCGCATGCTGGACCATGCCCGCGAGGCCTTCGCCGGCTACCAGCAGGCCGCCAGCCGCGATGCCCTGCTTTCCAAGCTCACCAGCCGCGAGGCGCAGGTGCTCGAGCGCATCGTCGCCGGCCGCCTGAACAAGCAGATCGCCGACGACCTCGGGATCAGCATCAAGACGGTGGAGGCGCACCGCGCCAACATCATGGAAAAGCTCAACGCCAATACCGTGGCCGATTTGCTGAAAATCGCCCTCGGCCAGAATGCCCCCAAGGGCTGAGCCCACACCAGTCACCCACCAGGGCGCCCCCCGGCGCCCTTTTCGATCCGTATTCCAGCCATGACAGCCCAACTCATCGACGGCACCGCCCTCTCCCGCCAACTGCGCAGCGAAGTCGCCCAGCGCGCCGCCGCCCTCACCGCGCGCGGCCACCAGCCCGGCTTGGCCGTGATATTGGTGGGTGAAGACCCGGCCTCCGCCGTCTATGTGCGCAACAAGGTCAAGGCCTGCGAGGACAGCGGCGTGCGCTCGGTCTTCGAGAAGTACGAGGCCACTCTGAGCGAGGCCGACCTGCTGGCCCGCATCGCCGCGCTGAACGCCGACCCGACGGTGCACGGCATCCTGGTGCAGATGCCCCTGCCCAAGCACATCGACCCGCACAAGGTGATCGAGGCCATCTCCACCGCCAAGGACGTGGACGGCTACTCGGTGCTGTCGGCCGGCGAGCTGATGGCCGGCCTGGAGGGCTTTCGCCCCTGCACGCCCTACGGCAGCATGAAGCTGATCGAGTCCACCGGCCAGTCGCTCAAGGGCAAGCATGCCGTGGTGATCGGGCGCAGCAACACCGTGGGCAAGCCCATGGCCCTCTTGCTGCTGCAGGCCAATGCCACCGTGACCGTGACGCACAGCGGCACGCCCGACCTGGGCTACCACACGCGCCAGGCCGACGTGGTGGTGGCGGCCGTGGGCCGCGCCAACACGCTCACGGCCGACATGGTCAAGCCCGGTGCCATCGTGATCGACGTGGGCATCAACCGCAACGCCGAAGGCAAGCTCTGCGGCGACGTGGACTTCGAGGGCGTCAAGGAAGTGGCCGGCTGGATCACCCCCGTCCCTGGCGGGGTTGGCCCGATGACCATTACCATGCTGCTGGTGAACACCATCGAGGCCGCCGAGCGCACCGCGGCAGCCCGGTGAAAAATCCTTGAACCTACGCCCCGAGGCGCCATCTACACCGCATGAGCAACGCCCTTCTCGAATTCTCCGGCCTTCCCCAGTTTGACCGCATCACCCCCGAGGACGTCGCGCCTGCGGTCGATGTGCTCCTTGAGCGTGCCAACGTGGCGCTGGAAAAGGTGACCGCCCCCGACTTTCCCGCCCGCTGGGACGCCATTGCCCAGGTGCTGGACGTGGCCACCGAGCAACTGGGCACAGCCTGGGGCGCGGTGAGCCACCTCAACAGCGTGGCCGACACACCCGAGCTGCGCGCCGCCTATAACGCCGCCCTGCCCCGCGTGACCGAGTTCTGGACCCGCCTGGGCGCCGACGAGCGCCTGTACGCCAAGTACAAGGCCATCGACCCCGCCGCCCTCACCGGCGAGCAGCGCCAGGCGCACAAGAATGCCGTGCGCAACTTCGTGCTCAGCGGTGCAGAGCTGGTGGGCGCCGCCAAGGAGCGCTTCGCTGAAATCCAGGAGCGCCAGGCCGAGCTGAGCCAGAAGTTCAGCGAGAACGCGCTCGATGCCACGGACGCCTTTGCCTACTACGCCACCGAAGCCGAGGTCGATGGCGTGCCGGCCGACGTGCTGCAGGCCGCGCGCGATGCCGCCCAGGCCGATGGCAAGGATGGCTACAAGCTCACGCTGAAGATGCCGTGCTACCTGCCGGTGATGCAGTTCGCCCACCACAGCGCCCTGCGCGAGAAGATCTACCGCGCCTACGTGACCCGCGCCTCGGACCAGGCCGAGGGCGACGCCCGCAAGTACGACAACACGGCGCTGATCAGCGAGATCCTGGCCCTGCGCAAGGAAGAGGCACAGCTGCTGGGCTACGCCAACTTTGGCGAGGTCTCGGTGGTGGCCAAGATGGCCGAATCGCCTGCCGAAGTGGTCAGCTTCCTGCGCGACCTGGCGCACCGTGCCCGGCCCTACGCCGAGAAGGACGTGGCCGACCTGCGCGCCTTTGCCTCGACCAGCCTCGGCCTGGCCAACCCCCAGGCCTGGGACTGGCCCTATGTGGCCGAAAAGCTCAAGGAGGCGCGCTACGCCTTCAGCGAGCAGGAGGTCAAGCAGTACTTCACGGCGCCCAAGGTGCTCGCCGGCCTGTTCAAGATCATCGAGACGCTGTTCGAGGTGGCGATCCGCCGCGACAGCGCCCCGGTCTGGAACCCGGCCGTGGAGTTCTACCGCATCGAGCGCGGCAACACACTCGTCGGCCAGTTCTACCTGGACCAGCCAGCGCGCACCGGCAAGCGTGGCGGTGCCTGGATGGACGACGTGCGCACCCGCTGGCTGCGCCCCGACACCGGCGTGCTGCAGACCCCTGTGGCGCACCTGGTGTGCAATTTCGCCAGTGGCGTGGACGGCAAGCCGCCACTGCTCACGCACGATGACGTGATCACCCTGTTCCACGAATTCGGCCACGGCCTGCACCACATGCTGACCCAGGTGAACGAGCGTGACGTCTCGGGCATCGGCGGCGTGGAGTGGGATGCGGTGGAGCTGCCCAGCCAGTTCATGGAGAACTTCTGCTGGGAGTGGGACGTGCTCAAGCACATGACGGCCCATGTGGACACCGGCGAGCCGCTGCCGCGCGCGCTGTTCGACAAGATGATCGCGGCCAAGAACTTCCAGAGCGGCATGCAGACGCTGCGCCAGATCGAGTTCTCGCTGTTCGACATGCTGCTGCACACCGAGCACGACCCGGCCCGGGACATCATGCCCCTGCTGGCCCAGGTGCGTGCCGAGGTGGCGGTACTGCAGCCACCGGCTTTCAGCCGCACGGCGCACACCTTCAGCCACATCTTCGCGGGCGGTTATGCTGCGGGCTACTACAGCTACAAGTGGGCCGAGGTGCTGAGCGCCGACGCCTATGCCGCTTTTGAAGAAACGGTGGGCAGCGATGGCCAGCCGAGCGCCGAGACCGGCCGCCGCTACCGCGAGGCCATCCTGGAAGCCGGCGGCAGCCGCCCGGCGATGGAGTCGTTCAAGGCCTTCCGGGGCCGAGAGCCGCGCCTGGACGCCCTGATGCGCCACCAGGGCATGGCCGAACCGGCCGCAGCCTGAGTTTCCCCACAACACACGGATCCGAGGAGAAAGACGATGCGCAAGAACCTGCTGTCCCTGCCCATGCTGGCCCCGGTGCTGGTCCTTCTTGCCTGCGCGGGAGCCCAGGCGCAAACGGTGTACCGCATCGTCGGGCCCGACGGCAAGGTCACCTTCTCGGACCGGGCACCGGAAAATGCGAGCAAGGCCACGGCCACCACCACCAACCCGGCAACGGGTGCCGTGGGCAGCACGACCGGCCTGCCACTGGAACTGTCGCGCATTGCCCAGCGCTTTCCCGTCACGCTGTACACCGGCAGCGACTGCGCGCCCTGTGTCAGCGCACGCAGCCTGCTGGTGAACCGGGGCGTGCCCTTCACCGAGCGCAGCGTGACCACCAACGAAGACCTTGATGCACTGCGCAAGCTCAGCGGAGACACCTCCTTGCCCTTCGGCACCATCGGAACCCAGCGCATGGTCGGTTTTTCTGACACGGAGTGGACGCAATACCTGGATGCGGCCGGCTATCCCAAGGCGTCGCAATTGACGGCCAGCTATCGGCGCCCGCCCGCTACGCCATTGGTCGCCGCGGCCCCTGCTGCCGCAGCGCCCGCCTCGGATGCGGCGGCCACTACGGCTTCGCCGCGCGCGCGCCCGGCACCGTCCACCGAAGGCCCGTCGACCACCAACCCGGCAGGCATCCGGTTCTGAGCCTTCGAGCAGGCATCCGGCCAGCCCCATCCTCCAAAAGACAATGGGCCGCGACTGCGGCCCATTGTCTTTTTTGCTGGCAAAGCCCCGACGAGGGGGCGTGCGCAAGCAATCAGTAGCTCAGCGTCTTCACACCCTGGGCGGTGCCCAACAGGCAGACCGAGGCCTTCTGGTGCGCAAACACCCCCACCGTGACCACACCAGGCCACTGGTTGACGTCAGACTCGAAGGCCAGCGGGTCAGTGATGGACAGGCCGGTGACGTCAAGGATGTGCTGGCCGTTGTCGGTGACCAGGGGCTGCCCGTCCTTCTGGCGGATGGATGCCTTGCCGCCCAGGGCCGCAAAGCGGCGTGCAATGTTCTGGGCCGCCATCGGAATCACTTCCACGGGCAGGGGGAACTTGCCCAGGGCCGGCACCAGCTTGGATTCGTCGGCGATGCAGACGAAGCGGCCGGCCAGTGCGGCCACGATCTTCTCGCGCGTGAGCGCTGCGCCGCCGCCCTTGACCATGTGGCCCTGGCCGTCGATTTCGTCGGCGCCGTCGATGTAGACCGACAGGGCTTCGACCTCGTTCGCGTCGAACACGGGAATGCCCAGGGCCTTCAGGCGTTCGGTGCTGGCCACCGAGCTCGACACGGCGCCCTTGATGCTGTCCTTCATGCTGGCCAGCGCGTCGATGAACTTGTTGACGGTGGAGCCCGTGCCCACCCCCACTATCTCGCCAGGCACCACGTATTGCAGGGCAGCCTGGCCTACGAGGGCCTTGAGTTCGTCTTGGGTCAGGGGGATGGAGGTCGTCATGAGGGAAAATCGGAGGTTGTTGCGCAATTATCCCCTGTCATCCCCCCATGTCTCTGATCCCCTACGCCCTCACCCGCCCTTTCCTCTTCGGCATGGATGCCGAAGCCGCGCATGAACTCACCATGGACATGCTGGCGCGCGGGCAACGCACGCCGCTGCAATGGGCCTGGTGCAACACCCGGGTGGACGACCCCATCGAGCTGGCAGGCCTCACATTTCCCAACCGCGTGGGCATGGCCGCCGGGCTGGACAAGAACGCCCGCGTGATCGACGCCCTGGGCGCCATGGGCTTCGGTTTCGTGGAAGTGGGCACCGTGACACCCAAGGCCCAGCCCGGCAACCCCAAGCCGCGCATGTTCCGCCTGCCCGAGAAGCGCGCCCTGATCAACCGCCTGGGCTTCAACAACGAAGGGCTGGACGCCTTCTTGCGCAATGTGCAGCAGTCGCGCTTTCGCGAGCAGAAAGGCCGCGGCCCGCGCATGCTGCTGGGCCTGAACATCGGCAAGAATGCCAGCACGCCCATCGAGAATGCCACCAGCGACTACCTGGCCTGCCTGGATGGCGTGTACCCCCATGCCGACTACGTGACGGTGAACATCAGCTCGCCCAACACCCAGAACCTGCGTGCGCTGCAAAGCGACGAGGCGCTGGACGGACTGCTGGGCGCCATTGCCGAGCGCCGCGAGGTGCTGGCAAAACAGGCCGGCAAGCGCACGCCCATCTTCGTGAAGATCGCGCCCGACCTCAGCGAAGAGCAGGTGTCCGTGATCGCCGCCACTTTGCAGCGCCACGGCATGGACGGCGTGATCGCCACCAACACCACCATCGGCCGCGATGCGGTCAAGGGCCTGCGCCACGCGGAGGAAACCGGTGGCCTGAGCGGCGCACCGGTGCTCGAAGCCAGCAACAACGTGATCCGCCAGCTGCGCGCCGCGCTGGGCGGCCAATTCCCCATCATCGGCGTGGGGGGCGTGATGAGCGCCGACGATGCAGTGAGCAAGATCCGCGCGGGCGCGGACGTGGTGCAGATCTACACCGGGCTGATCTACGAAGGCCCGGCGCTCGTGACCCGGGCGGCGCAGGCCATCAAGGCCCTGCGCTGAGGCACCGGGGCAGGCTCTGCACGCCAGCAATTCCACCAAGTGGTAAAAAACTGGGGTATCCCACAGCACGGACGCCAAGACCATGGCATAGTCGGCGCGATACCAAATGTGTCATCCGATGGCAATCCAATCCATTTTGACCGTGCATGTGGCCTTTGTGGCATCACGGTGATGCCCCGCATTTCCATCCATGAATGTTCTTGTCATTGACGATCACTCCCTGTTTCGAGAGGGACTGCGCCTGCTGCTCGCCGAGCTCGGTTTCGGAATAGACACCCAGATCGCGGGCAGCTGCGAGGAGGGGCTCGAAAAACTGCGGGCGCAGCCCGCAGATGTCGTACTGCTGGACTGGCACATGGAAGGCCTTTCCGGCGCCGATGCCATGGTGGCCATCCGTGAACTGGTGCCCCAGGCACGCCAGATCGTGCTGTCGGGCGAGAAAAGCGCGGCCCTGGTGCGCACGGCGATCGACAACGGTGCGGTCGGCTTCATTGCCAAGGACTCCGAGCCGGAAATACTGCTGCAGGCCCTCAACACCATTGCCTCGGGCGGCATCTACCTGCCTGCCACCCTGCTCTCCGGGCCCGGGAGGACGGCGGCGCCCACGGACAAACACCTGCCCAGCGACCTCACCCAGGCGTTTCCCGAACTGACCCAGCGCCAGGGCGATGTGCTGGCGGCGATCCTGCGCGGCTTGCCCAACAAGGTGATTGCGCGCGAGCTCAACATCAGCGACCAGACCGTGAAGTCGCACCTGAGCGTCATCTTCCGCCAGCTGAACGTCCAGAGCCGCACCGAAGCGGTCTACGTCTGCGCACGGCAAGGTGTGCGCATCGCGTGACGCGATGGGGGGTGGCGCGCAGCGCCACGGATAACTGAAATGCTCCCGCTTGTTACGCGGGGCATGGGCCCGTGCCGGGCCCGCTTCATGACGGACTGACGGTCCCGGGCCTGTCGGCCAGAGGCCCCAGGGCCGGAGCACGGCGGTCGGCCACCGGCTCGCCGATCTCTGCCAGCCAGTTGATCAGCAGCGAAGGCAGCACCGGCTTTTGCCACATCGCGATATTGCCCAGGCGTGCGACCTCGTGGACGTCGATGCCGGGGTCGCCCGTGATGATCGCCACCGGCAGCGCGGGCCAGCGGGTGCGCAGGCGCTGCGCCACATCCAGGCCGGTGGCATCGCCAGAAAGCCGGTAGTCGGCGACCAGCGCATGCGGAGGTGCCGCCGCCGCGTCGATCGCGGAATCGGGCGGCATGCCGTCCCACTGCGTGACCTTGCAGCCCCAGGACTCAAGCGCCTGCGTGGTCGCCATCCGCACCAGGGCATGGTCCTCGACGAGCCAGACATCCACCGCCATGCCCAACACCACCGGCTGGGCCGGTGCCGAGAGGGCGCCCGCGCCCGTGCTCTCGAAGATGGGCGCCTGGGGCAAGGTGAGCATGAAGGTCGTTCCCTGGCCGGGATTCGACTGCATGCCCATTTCCAGCCCGAGCAGGGTCGCCAGCCGGCGCACGATGGCCAGGCCCAGGCCACTGCCCTGCCCCGGGTCGCGCGAGGGATTGCCGACCTGGAAGTACTCCTCGAACACGCGGGCCTGCGAGTCGAGCGCAATGCCGATGCCGGTATCGCGGACCTGCAGCTCCACCACGCTTTCCTTCGCGAGCACGGAGACCATGACGCCACCGTCGTTGGTGTACTTCACCGCGTTGTCCACCAGGTTGCGCAAGATGCGCTCCAGCAGAAAGGCGTCACTCAGCACCCACGCCTCATCGTCGCCCTCGGCCACGATGGACACCCCTTTGGCAGCGCACCTCGGCTCGAACTCGCGTGCCAGGTCCTTCACCATGGCGGCGATGTTCAGGGCCTGCATCTGCGGCACGATGCTGCCGGTTTCGAGCTTGGAGAGATCGAGCAGCCCCGAGAACAGCTTGTCCAGCGAGCCTGCCGCATCACGGATGTGGGCGATCAGTTGCGCAGTCTGGGGCGTTTCATGGCGGTGCAGCAGGGAGGAGAAGACCAGCAGGGCATGCAGGGGCTGGCGCAGGTCATGGCTGGCAGCGGCCAGGAACCGCGACTTGGCGGCGTTCGCCTCTTCGGCCACCTGCTTCTCTTCCCCCAGCCGGCGCAGCAGGTCCGCATTCTCGAAGCGGATCTGCAGCGAATCCCGGAAGGCCTGCGCCGTCTGCCGCGACGAGACCGCGACCACCAGCCCCACGCCAAACAGGGCCAGGGCCAGCGGCAGACCATTCGTGCCGCCCTGGGTGAGCCAGAACACGGCGGCGAAGGCCAGGTTGATCCACGCCCCGGCGATGAAGGTCGCCGGGTGCGTTGACGCATTCACCAGCGCCCCACCCAGGTAGATGAGCTGCAGCACGGTGGCAAACGTCGCGATGCCCCCGCTGGTGCCGTAGCCGATCCACCAGACGGTCGTCCCCATCAGGGCCTGGTTGGCCACAGTGATCCACCAGTGATCGGTCTGCTGCTCGGCCAGCGCAGCAGCGTCCGCCGTCTCGAGCATGGCCAGTGCGCGGGCACTGAGCACCGCATTGATCTGGGCCATGAGCACCACGGGAAGCATCCACGCCAGCACGCGCCAGGCCGGCGTGGAAAAGCCAAAGCAGATCGCCGCCACGATGGCCGCCACGACCACCATGGTGCGCGCGCTGACCGACTGCTGCGCACGCAAGCGCAGGGACTCGCGCGCCATCGCTACATCCAATGGGTGATTGGCATCGACGGGAAAGGGCGGTAGAAAATGCATGTAAACAATTGTTACTCAAAAACAAGCCCTACGGAAAGGCCCCATGGCGACCCATTCTCGCTGGTCAGAACCAATCGAAGCGATGCTGCAGGTCCACCCCGCTCCCAGCTGCGATGTACTCATTGTGGGCTCCGGCTATGGGGGGAGTTTCGCAGCGCGCGAACTGGCCGGCCCAGGCGTGGAAACCTGGGTCGTCGAACGCGGCAAGGAATACGCGCTCGGCGACTTCCCCGAGGATATCGGCCACCTGCCCGGCCACCTGCGGATGCAGCGCAGTGCCAGTGGAAAATCCCTGGGCAACGCACAGGCGCTGCTCCAGGTGCAGAACTTCGACGACGTGGCGGTGCTCACCGGCAGCGGCCTGGGCGGCGGCTCCCTGGTCAACGCCGGCGTGGCCTTCAAGCCGGCGGCCAGCGCCTTTGGCCACGCACGGTGGCCCGGTGTGTACCGGCCCGGCGGCGCACGCCACGGGGCCCTGGTGCAGGCCCTGGACGAAGTCGTCTCGGCGCTGGAGGCGGCCCCCCTGGAACGCGCAGCGGAGCTGCCCAAGTTCCAGGCGCTGTCGCGCCTGGCCGGCGCGCTGCAGGCGGGCGGCGCCCAGCCGGTCGACCTCACCATCTCGAGCACGAAGAGGACCAACGCCCACGGGGTGGAGATGGAGGCCTGCGTGCGCTGCGGCAACTGTTTCACCGGCTGCAACATCGGTGCCAAGGGATCGCTGGCCACGAACCTCATCCCGGCGGCGCACAGCCGTGGCGCGCGCTTTTTCGTCGGCGGCCATGCCCTGCGGGTAGAGCCCCTCGCGGCATCCGCACACAGCGCCAACGGGCGCGGCCTGCGCTGGCGCGTGCATTTCCGGTGTGCCACGGGCGGCCGCAACACGGCGCCCGCCGAGTTCACCATCGACGCGCACACCGTCATCGTCAGCGCAGGCAGCCTGGGCAGTACCGAGCTGCTGCTGCGATCCACCGGGCTGCCGCACTCCGGAACGCTCGGCTCCGCCTTTTCCACCAACGGCGACGTGGTGGCGATGGGCTGGCGCCAGCGCCAGAGCGTCAACGCCGTCTCGGCCCCCGAAGCCGGCAGCACCGCACCGAGCCGTGATGTCGGCCCGACGATCTGCGCCACGCTGCGCGTGCCCCTGGAGGTGGACGGTGTGCCGCAGGAGATCCTGGTCCAGGACGGCGCCATCCCCTCCGCGCTCGCCCAGGCCACGAATACCCTGGGCCACACGCTGGCGACCCTGCACCGCTATGTGGGCGATGCCGATGCACGGTTTCCCGGCACCGACGACCCCCTGGCCCTGCCCCCCGTTGCGGCGCGGCACACGCAGTTGCTACTGGCCATGGGCCAGGACGCGTCGAACGGCAGGATCTCGCTGCGCCCGCCCTCCGGCACCAGTCCCGTGGACCCAGAGGCCCTGGAACTTGACGTGCGCTGGCCGAGCCACGGCAAGACCGCGACCGCAGGGCGTGCCGCGTACTACCAGGCCGTGCACCGCGCACTCCACCAGGCGCATGCGGCCGGCGGTTTCGATGGTGGCGACTACCTGCCCAATCCCCTGTGGCACCCGGCACCCGATGGCTTTTCCGACATCATCGCGGGCGGCCAGCGCGAAAAATCGGTCACCGTGCACCCGCTGGGCGGCTGCCCCATGGGCGACGACGGTGCGCAGGGGGTGGTCGACTGGCGCGGCGCGGTCTTCCAAGGCCCGGGGCGCGAGGTGCATGCGGGCCTGCACGTGCTGGACGGAGCCATCGTTCCACGCGCCCTGGGCGTCAATCCCTTCGTCACGATTTCCGCCCTGTCCATGCTCGCGGCCAGGGACATCGCCAGCGAACTGGCCCTGCCGGACCTGGGCAGCGCAGCGCCCGTGGCGGCGAAGCCCGTTCCCAGGCCGCAGCCACGTGTGGCGCAGGCCACGCGTGCCGGCTCCGATGGGGTGGCGGTGTTTCGCATCCACGAGCACCTGCTGGGCGGTACCGAACAGGGCCACTTTCCCGACTGGGCCCGGCAGCTCCTGTCCCGGCACGACCCCGCGCTGCCGCCCGGGGCCGCGATGCAGCCGCGCGCGTTCATCGCAGCCGTCGAGGTCGCGGTGGACCTGCAGCAATGGCTGGTCAACCCGTCGACCCGCTGGGATGCCTCGATGGCGATCTACGCCAACCCCCTTCCCGGCTGGCCGTCGATCCACTCCGAGGCCTTGAAGGGCGAGCCTTTGCTGCGCGGCCCGGGCCAGGTGTCCCTGCTCGCACTCGACCAGGCCGGCTTCGCGTGCAGGGTCTGGCGTTGGCTGCTGGCGTTCGGCACTTACCTGAAGCGCAGGCCCGGCGGAATCCGCCAGTACTTCACCGCCGACTGGCGCAAGAAGATCATGGCCTTCATCCGCGCGGGCTGGCTGCATACCCACTATCGCACGCTCGACTACCGCTTCACCCTGACCCCGCATGCCAGCACCGCAGGTGAAGCCCTGGAGATCGCCGTCACGGGCCGCAAGCTGCTGGCCTACCGGCATGGCACACGCACGCTGTGGGAAGCGCTCACGATGCTCGACCTCGAACTGCGGCACAAGGACAGCGCGCCCTGGAAGATTGCGCTGCGGGTCGATCTCGCGGATCTCGTGAGCCGGCTGCGGCTGCAGATCCGCGAGGCATCGAGCACGCCGGCCTCCATCGTCGCGCTGGCATCGTTCGCCTCCGTGTGGCTGCGCGCGGTGATGCAGACGCACTTCTGGTCGCTGCGCGGCCTGGACTACGGCAAGTACCAGCGCCCGGCCCTGCCAGCGCATCCGCCCATGAAAACCGCGCAGGGAATCGAAGTCTGGCCAGAGACCGAGGTGCTGAAGGCGGCACGCCGCCATGGCGCGCAGGAACAGATCGATCTCCAGCTGACGGTCTACCGCCCACCCCGCAGCGCGCGCCATGTCCTGTTCATCCATGGGCTGGCCCACGGCAGCGGCGTGTATGCGACGGACACCGTGGACACCAACATGGCCGGCCACTTCCTGCGCGAGGGCTACACCGTCTGGCTGCTGGACAACCGCATGTCCAACCGCCTGGGCTACGCGCGCGATGCGCACACCATGGACGACATTGCGCACAACGACATCCCGGCCGCCATCGACCGCGTCCATGCGCAGGCCGGCAACCAGGCCATCGACGTCTTTGCGCACTGCGTGGGCGCGGGCGCCTTCGCGATGGCGGCGCTGCAGGCGCGCTTTGACACCACCAAGGTGCGCGCGGCCATCATCCATGCCGTGCACCCCTGGGTGGTGCCGTCCGTGTCCAATCGGTTCTCGGGGGCGCTGGCCGCGCTCTACCGCAACCTGCTGACGGGAGACGAGCGCATCGACCCCCTGCCCCCGGCCAACCCCGGCCCTGCCGACGAACTGCTGGACCGCTTCGCCGCGACCCTGGCCTGGTCGGACGAGGAACGCAGCCTGCACGAAGCGCACCGCGAATCGCCGGGCGCAGGCTGCGCCATCTGCAACCGGATGACCGCCTTCTACGGACGCGAATGGGTGCATGGCAACCTGGATCCGCGCACGCACGAGCGGCTCGGCGAACTCGTGGGCGTGGCCGGCGTCGAGGTGTTCCGCCAGCTGTACTTCATCGTGCTGCGCGAGCGGCTCACCAACCGCGAGGGCGAGAACACCTACCTCCTGGAGGACAACTTCCTTCGGAACTGGCACTTTCCCACGCTGTTCGTGCACGGCCTGGACAACCAGGTGTTCGATCCGCGCGGAGCGGCGCGTACCTGGAACCGGCTGCGCCGGGTCTTCGCGCACCGTCCCGGGCGCGTGGTGCGCACCTTCATCCGTGAAGGCTACGGGCACATGGACTTCCTGTTCGGAAAGAATGCCCACCGGGACATCTATCCCCACCTCACCCGCTTTTTCGGGAATCCGGCCGCATTCGAGGACATCTCCGATGGCTGCCACATCGATCCCGACCTGCCGTGCCCGGACGGCCAGTCCAGCGACACCGACCTGGCCGACCGCGACTTCATCGCGCCCATCCGTCCGTTGACCGGCCCCATGCTGCAGGCCGAGTGGCACGGGCAGGGAGCCACGCGCCAGCGCCGGCTCGTGATCTGGGTGGAGCAGTACTTCGACACCACCAGCACGCCGATGCCGCCCGAGGTCCGGATCGGTGGCGAAGTGTGCCATGCCGCCCGCGTGACGGCGTTTCCCGGCGTGCTGGAGGAAAGCACCGCGCCGGCCGCGCCGGCCACCGGCCAGGGCTACTACTGGACCTGTGTGCTCGAGGAAAGCGACAGCCTGCGGTTCGCAGGCCTGCCGCCGATCAGCCTGACGCTGCGCTGCCTTCCCCAGGAATCCGGCACGGCCCGGGCGGTACAACCTGACCGCCAGCCCGGCGCAGCGGCGCCGATCCCTGCTCCGAACGCATCGCAGCCCGTCGTTCTCGATCTGGCGGCACTGCCCTGGTGGCAGCACTGGACCACGGAGGGCCAGGCGCGTACCAGCACCAGCTTCCTCGCCAGTTCCTGCCGCTGGCCCGGCATGGCCTTCGAGCGCCGCGCGATCGACGCGCTGGCCGGCGACATGGAGCAGCATGTCACCCATGCCACCGCGCCGGTGCAGGCCTTGCTGCTGCTGGGAGACCAGATCTACGCCGATGCCACGGCCAACATCGCAGAAACCACGGAACGCGATGAACGCGGTGCCCAGCGCTACCGCGAGAGCTGGGGCAGCACCGCCACGCGGCAGCTGTTTTCACGCCTTCCGGTCTGGCTGGTGGTGGACGACCATGAGTTCGACGACAACCTCGATGGTGCGGACCATGCCGCCGCAGATTCCTTGCGCGGGCAGCGCTTCTTCCACGGCTTCCTGGCGGCCACGGCCTACCAGTCGCGCTTTCACCGCCCGGAGCGACCCAGGCTGTCCAGGCCGTCCATGGGCCCGCAGGGATGGAAGGTGGAGCACGGCCTGTGGCACGCATTCGAGGTGGGTGGTATTCCCGCCTTCGCCGCCGATACGCGCACCGAGCGCACCTCACGCACCCTGCGCAACTGGAGGGACGTGACCATCATGGGCGAAGAACAGATGTGCGCCATCGAAGGCTGGCTGCAGGCGCACCCCAAGGGGCCCAAGCTGCTGTGCAGCGGCAGCGTGTTCGCCATGCCGGAAAACCGCTTCGTCGCCGAGCCGACGACCTGCGTCGCGGCCGACAACTGGCTGGGCTACCCGGCCAGTTGGCGCAGGCTGGTCCGGTTCATTGTCCGGAACGAGATCGAGGGACTCATCTTCGTGGCCGGCGACTACCATCTGAGCGCCCTGGTCGAGATCGAACTCAGCAGCCAGGGCAAATCCGTGACGGCGCTCAATCTGGTGTGTTCGGCGTGGAACGCCAGCCTGCCCTTCGCCAACGCCCAGCAGTCGGATTTCACCTTCGACCAGCCGGTGCGCGCGCCGGGCAGCGATGCGGATGTGGCCATGGTGTCCACCGCACGCTTCGCGTCGGACGCCCTGCGGCAGTTCTCCAAGATCACGGTCAGCCAGGATCCCGCGGACGGTGGCCAGGCAATGGTCGCCATGGACGTCTACGAACCTGGCAACACCCTGGCCAAGGAACTGCGGGCCCCGCTGGCAGTGGGCAGCCGGACCACCGGCGCGCTGCATGTGCAGGCCGTGCGGCCCGCGGCCGTCAGCCCCCGCGCGCCAGGAAGGGCCGAAGCCGGGTGATGAGCGGCATCGCCAGCCCCACCCAGCGGACCAGGCGGCGCGGCCCTGCGACCAGGGCCACACCCGCCAGGGCTGCGACCGCGACCGGGTGCTGCTTGGCAAAGGCCGCAGCCCGCAGCGCAAACGGCTCGTCCGAGGAGGCCTGCTGTGCAGACTGGGCCAGCGCCATCGACTGGGCTCGGGCCACGCGCCGCGCGCGGATGCGCTCGCGCTGCATGGCAATGCGGTCGAGCACGCGCTGCTGCTCGGCCGTGGGTTCGGGAACAAGGGCTTGGTTGTCGGCAGCCATCACAGGCGCTCCTTGATATCGCGCCAGTCCTGGGCGAGTTCCTTGCGGGTCAGGGCAAAGCCGTTGCTGGCCCGCTTGGCCACGGAAACCAGACCCAGCAGCGTGCCGCCCCAGCCCAGCAACCAGGCCCCCGCCACCAGCCAGCCCACGAGCACCCGGTGTTCGGTATCCCAGAAATGCACCAGCACCGCCATGGACAGCATGATGAGTGCCACCACCGTGAGCCCGCCGAGCAGGATGGTCAGCACCAGCAATTGCTGCAGGCGCTGCTTCTGGTCCTGCCATTCCAGGCGGGCCAGGTCCATCCGGTCTTCGGCGGCAATGGCCCCTTCTATGACATTTGCGCGCCAGCGCGCCACCAGCGCATCCAGGCCCAGAAGAGCAAGCCAGTTCATCAGTGTCCTTGGGTTCTACGGGATAAAAGCAAGCGGCGGGGCCAGCGGTTCAATGCACAGCCGCTTCAGCGGCGGGCCAGCAGAAAGCCGACCAGGGCGCCCACGGCCAGCGCAGCACCGGCCACACGCCAGGGTTCGTCATGGGCATAGCGGTCGGCGGCCAGGGCAGCATCCTTGGCCTGGCGGGCGGCGTCCTGGGCAGCACGCACGGCGGCCTCGCGGGCCGAATGCAGGCCATCGTCCAGCTTCTGGCGCAGGATCTTGATGTCGGGCACGGAATCGAGGTCCTTGCTGGCCAGCAGGCCGCGCAGGTCGGACACGAGTTTTTCCAGATCGGCCTGGGTCGTGGAGAGGGATTCGGAAACGCTCATACAGCAAACCTTTCTGATTAGAAATTGAAAAGAACACACCCCATGGGTTGCCTGTGGCTCCCACTCATGCAGCGTTCGTTGTCATCTTAGCGGACACATCGCCAAAAACCATGTAGGACTTGGACGCAATGGCTTACCGTTGGCAGGGAGTTGACACGGATCAGGCAGCCATTGCAGCCACGTGCGCACCGATCGCCAGTGCGCTCGTGAGCCCCGGCGACTCGATGCCGAACAGGTTCACCAGCCCTGGCACGCCATGCTCCGCAGGCCCCTGGACCACGAAGTCGGCCGCCGCCTCGCCCGGTGCACTGATCTTGGGGCGCATGCCGGCATAGCCCGGGTCCAGCGCCCTATCGCGCAGTCCCGGCCAGTACTTGCGCACCTCGGCGTAGAAGGCATCGCCGCGGGCCGGGTCCACCTGCAGGTCGGCAGGGTCGTCCACCCATTGCACGTCGGGGCCGAAGCGGGCCTGGCCACCCAGGTCCAGGGTCAGGTGCACGCCCAGGCCCGCGGCCTCGGGTGCGGGGTAGATGAGGCGGCTGAACGGCGCGCGCCCGGCCAGCGTGAAATAGCTGCCCTTGGCGTAGTAAGGCGTGGGCACGTGGCGGGCGTCCAGGCCCCCGAAGCGGCGCGCCAGGTCGGGCGCGGCCAGGCCCGCCGCATTGACCACCGTGCGCGCCAGCAGTTCGGTGCCATCGGCGGCCTGCAGGTGGATGCCTTGGGCCGTGCAGCGTGCCTGGGCCAGCGGCGAGTTGAGCGCCACCAGGCCGCCCGCATGCTCCAGGTCGCCTTGCAGCGCCAGCATCAGCGCATGGCTGTCGACAATGCCGGTGCTGGGCGAATGCAGGGCCGCCACGCACTGCAGCGCGGGCTCCAGCGCCTGCGCGGCCGCGGCGTCCAGCCACTGCAGGTCGGTGACGCCATTGGCCAGGGCACGTGCCGCGATGCCCTGCAGCGCAGGGATCTGGTCGGGGGACGTAGCCACGATGAGCTTGCCACAGCGCTGGTGCGGCACGCCGCGCTCTGCGCAGTAGGCATACAGCATCTCGCGCCCCTGCACGCACAGCCGGGCCTTGAGGGACCCCGTGGCGTAGTACAGACCGGCGTGGATGACCTCGCTGTTGCGCGAACTGGTGCCGGTGCCGATGGCATCGGCCGCCTCCAGCATCACCACCTCGCGCCCCTGCAGCGCCAGGGCCCGGGCCACGGCCAGACCGACCACGCCGGCGCCCACTACCACGCAGTCGACGGCTTCGCTCATCGCGCCGCTGCGTGGTCGAAGCCGTCGAGCACGTTCACGGCGTTGTGGCCCAGTTCGGCCGCCGCATAGCCGCCTTCGAGCACGAACACCGTGGGCAGGCCCAGCGCTGCCAGGCGTTCGCCCAGGCGCGTGAAGTCCGAGGTCTTGAGGGCAAACTTGGAGATCGGGTCGTCCTCGAAGGCATCGAGCCCGAGCGAGACCACCAGCGTATCTGCCTGGTACTGCGCAATCCGCACGCAGGCCTGCTCCAGTGCGGCGAACCATTCGTCGGCACTGGTGCCCGCGGGCAGCGGCAGGTTGAGGTTGAAGCCTGCCCCGGCGCCTTCGCCGGTTTCGTCGGCATGGCCCAGGTAGAACGGGTATTCGGTGCGCGGATCGCCATGCATGCTGATGAACAGCACATCGGCGCGGTCGTAGAAGATGCTCTGCGTGCCGTTGCCGTGGTGGTAGTCCACGTCGAGCAGCGCCACGCGAGCGGACCCGTGGTTGCGCAGCCATTGCGCGGCCACCGCCGCGTTGTTGATGAAGCAGTAGCCGCCCATGAAATCGGGGCCGGCATGGTGGCCCGGCGGGCGCGTGCAGCAAAAGGCTGCGCGCGCCCCCTGCGCCACACGGGCCGCCGCGCTGGCCGCAGCGTCGGCACCGGCCTTCGCGGCCTCCCAGGTGCCTTCGGCCATGGGCGTGCCGTTGTCCATGGAGTACAGGCCCAGCTTGGCGACGAAGTTGTCCGGCTCCACGTCGCTGCGCAGGCTGCGCACCGGCCAGACCGAGGGAAAGGGCTGCACCGAGGCGTTGGCGGCGTCCAGCGCCAGCCATTGCTGCCAGGCCGTCTGCAGAAAGGCCAGGTAGCGCGGCGCGTGGATCTGGGCCAGCACGGGGCTGCTGTCCACATCGGGCACCAAGAGGCCGTGGCCGCGTTCGCGCAAGGCGTCCTCGACATACTGGGCGCGCACCGGCTTCTCGAAGCAGGGGACGCGCTCGCCGCGGTAGAACTCGTGGACCGGCGCATGCCGGTGGTGCAGGGGGTTGTGGAAGGAGATCATGCGGACACGGGCAGGGAAAGGGTTTCACGCCGGCGTCCTCCATGCGCTCCAGGGACACCAGCAGGGCTCACCACTTTAGCGCGTCCCGCACCACCCGAGACCCAATCCGTGCACCAGACGGCAGCAGGACCCGTCTCGATGGCCCTTCGCTGGCGCCACACCCCGCCAGCCCGGCCAGTGCGCCCATGACCACGGCCAGCAACCCCGCACACAGGAAGACAGGCGCCCTCTTCCCCCTGCCCGGATGTGCAAACCACCGCGCACTTGGCGCTACCCGCCGTCCTGGCACAGCGCTTGCATCTCATCTTGTATCCAAGATTGAATTCTTCAAAATGGTGCAAACAATAAGCCCCCTGGTCGCCGAACTTCCTGCCGCAGCGGAAGGCCTGCCCGTGCTGGCGCCGCAGGCCTGGATCCTGCGCTGCAGGCCGCCCATCGCCGGCACGCCGGGCGGGCCGCTCAGCGGCCTCACTTTTGCGGTCAAGGACAACATCGACGTGGCGGGCCACCCCACGTCGGCCGCATGCCCCGCCTTCGCCTACACCGCCACGGCCCATGCGGCGGTGGTGCAGCGCCTGCTCGATGCGGGCGCCACGCTGGTGGGCAAGACCAACCTGGACCAGTTCGCCTGCGGGCTCAACGGCACGCGCTCGCCGCACGGTGCCGTGCCCAATGCGCTGGACCCGGCCTATGTGTCGGGCGGCTCCAGCTCGGGTTCGGCCTATGTGGTGGCCACGGAGCAGGTCGACTTCGCGCTGGGCACCGACACCGCAGGTTCGGGTCGCGTGCCGGCCGGGCTGAACAACATCGTCGGCATCAAGCCGACCAAGGGCCTGGTCAGCGCACGCGGCGTGGTGCCCGCGGCGCAGAGCGCCGACTGCGTCTCGATCTTCGCGCGCACGGTGGACCTGGCGGCCCGCGTGCTGCAGGTGGCCCAGGGCTACGACGCACAGGACCCCTATGGCCGCCAGCTCACGCTGGCCCGCCAGCCGCTGCCCGCGGGCTTTCGCTTCGGCGTGCCCGACGTGCTGGAGTTCTTCGGCGATGCCGCGGCCGAGGCGGCCTTCGCCGAAGCCGTTGCCCGGCTGAAGGCCCTGGGCGGCACGCCGGTCTCCATCCACTACGCACCGCTGGCCCAGGCCGCCGCCCTGCTCTACGAAAGCGCCCTGGTGGCCGAGCGCTACGCCGCCGTGCGCAGCTTCTTCGATGCGCATGCCGACGAGGTGGTGGAGCCGGTGCGCAGCATCCTGGCCAGCGGGCGCGGCTACAGCGCGGCCGACCTGTGCGATGCCCAGACCCGCCTGCGCGCGCTGGGCCAGCAGGTCGCACCCATGTGGCAAGGGGCCGAGGCCATCGATGTGCTGCTGGTGCCCACGGCGCCCACGCACTACACCATTGCCGCGATGCAGGCCGACCCGGTGGTGCTCAACCGCAACCTCGGGGCCTACACCAACTTCGTCAACCTGCTGGACTATGCCGCCATCTCGGTGCCCAGCAGCCTGCGCGCCGACGGCCTGCCCTTTGGCATCACCCTGATCGGCCCCTGCGGCAGCGACCTGCAACTGGCCGAGCTGGGCCAGCGCTACCACCATGCCACGGGCCTGCCCCAGGCCGCCGGCAGCACGCCCCTGCCCGCGCCCCAGCCCATTGCCGGGCTGCAGGCGCCTGCCACGGTGCGGGTCGCCGTGGTGGGCGCGCACCTGAGCGGCATGCCGCTCAACGGCCAGCTCACCGAGCGCGGCGCCACGCTGGAGCGCGCCACCGAGACCGCACCCGACTACCAGCTCTACGCCCTGCCCGGCACCGTGCCGCCCAAGCCCGGCCTGCTGCGCGTGACGCCCGGCCAGGGCACGCGCATCGCGGTCGAGGTCTGGCGCATGCCCGCCGCGCACTACGGCAGCTTCGTCGCGCTGATCCCGCAGCCACTGGGCATAGGCACCCTGTCCCTGGCCGATGGCAGCAGCGTGCAGGGCTTCATCTGCGAGCCGCTGGCCCTGGCCGGTGCACGCGACATCAGCCACTTCGGCGGCTGGCGGGCGTACATCGCGTCGCTCAAGGCCGACGGCTGACGCCCCCCATTCCCTCTCCACCTTCCAACCCTGCTGCAGGAGCCTTCCATGACATCCCACAGTTCCCCCCTTTCCAACGGCAGCTCGCGCCGCCGCATCCTGCAGGCCTCGGCCGCCACCCTGGGCGCACTGGCCGCGCCCGCACTGGTGCGCGCCCAGGCCGGCCCCAAGATCCGCATCGGTTTCTGGCCCGTGGCGGCCGGCCTGCCTTTCTTCGCGGCGGTGGAAAAAGGCTATTTCAAGGAGGCCGGGCTGGACGTGGAGCCTCTCAAGTTCGCGGGCGCCCAGCAGGTGATGGAGGCCATGCTCTCGGGCCGGTCCGACGGCAGCTCCAACGGCACGGGTTCGGCCAACCTGGCCATCGGCGAGATCGCCCAGCCCGGCCTGTTCAAGATCTTCGCCACCAACCCGAGCAACGCCAAGTTCGTGCTCGACCAGTTCATCACCGGCAAGGACAGTGCCATCAAGACCATGGCCGACCTCAAGGGCAAGAAGGTCGCGTCGGGCCCCGGCATCCAGAACATGACCCTGTGCAAGACCATGCTGGAGCGCGCCGGCGCCAGCGGCGTCACGGTGACCGAGCTGCCCATCGGCCAGCACATCGCCGCCATCGTGGCCGGCCAGGTCGATGCCTGTTACACGCTCGAACCCACGGGCACCATCGGGCGCATGAACGGCACCACGCGGGTGATCGAGTCGGGCGTGGTGGCCAGGTACATCCTGGGCGACGCCATGGCCCCCTGGCACGGTGGCGCAGCCAGCCTGACCAGCGAATTCATCAAGAAGAACCCCGAGGCCGCCAAGAAGTTCATCGCCGCCTATGCCCGTGGCATCGAGCTGGTGCGCAGCAAGCCCGAGGAGGCACGCCAGTTCATGAAGGGCTACACCGCCATCGAGGGCCCGCTCACGGCCGAGGTGCCGCTGGCCTCGTACATGCTCTACAACGAGTTCAAGCCCAGCGACCTGGCGCACTTCCAGAAGTTCTACGACCTGTTCACCGAAAAAGGCATCTTCGAGAAGAAGGTCGTGGTCGACAGCCTGATCTACAAGGCCTGAGGGCAGGACGCGCCATGGCCGACAACACGTCCACCACCGCCGGCGCCTGGTCGCCACCCGCGGGCAAGGCGGCTTCCGCCGCGCCCAGGAAACCCGCCTGGGACAAGTTCCTGCCCTTTGCCGGGCCGCTGGCCCTGTTCATCGTCTGGGACCTGGTGGTGCGCCTGGGCTTCATCAAGCCCATATTGCTGCCCCCGCCAGGAACCACCGTGCTCACCCTGGTCACCGGCCTGGCCGGCGGGCCGCTGCTGCTGGACTTTGCCGTGACCGTTTGGCGCACGGTGCAGGCCTTTTTGATCGCCGCCGTGGTCGGTGTGCCCCTGGGCGTGCTGCTGGGCAGCAACGAGCGTGCTTACCGCAGCGTGGAGTTCCTGATCGACTTCTTCCGCTCCACGCCCTCATCGGCCCTGATCCCGCTGTTCCTGTTGATCTTCGGCGTTTCGGACGTGAACAAGGTCGCCATCGCCGCATTCGGCGCCTTTTTGATCGTGATCTTCAACAGCGCCTACGGTGTCATCAACGCCCGCAAGCAGCGCGTGATGGCGGCGCGCGTCATGGGCGCCTCGCGCTGGCAGATCTTCAAGGACGTGCTGGTCTGGGAAAGCCTGCAGCCTACCTTCGTCGGCCTGCGCTCGGCGGTGTCGATGGCACTGGTCATCGTCATCGTGGCCGAGATGTTCATTGGCTCGGACAACGGCCTGGGCCACCGCATCATCGATGCGCAGCAGGTGCTCAACGTCAAGAGCATGTACGCCGCCATCCTGGCTGCCGGCGCGCTGGGCTATGCCCTGAACATTCTGTTCCTCGTCGCCGAGCGCAAGATCGTGCACTGGAGCGGCCGATGAACGCCGTCGTCAACGGCGCCGTGTACGCCGACGTGCCCCGCCGCGCCTTCACCCCCGGCCCGGCCGGCACGCACATCACCATCCGCGGGCTGACCAAGTACTTCGCGGGCTGGCCGCTGTACGAGGACTTCGACCTCGACATCCCCAAGCACAAGATCGTCTCCGTCTTCGGGCCCAACGGCTGCGGCAAGAGCACGTTGATCAACATGATCGCAGGCCTGGTGCCCATCGACCGCGGCGAGATCCTGTTCGACGGCAAAAGCCTCAAGGACACCAAGATCGGCTACGTCTTCCAGAACTACCGCGAGGCGATGTTCCCGTGGATGCGCACCATCGACAACATTGCCTACCCGCTCCAGCTCGAAGGCAAGAGCAAGGCCGAGGTGGACCGCCGCATGGCCGAGCTGGTGGCCTCGTTCGACGTGAAGTTTGACCTCAACCGCTACCCCTACGAGCTCTCGGGCGGGCAGCAGCAGACGGCGTCCATCATGCGGGCGCTGGCGCCCAACCCCGAGGTGCTGTTCCTCGACGAACCCTTCTCGGCGCTGGACTTCGAGATGACGCTGTTCATCCGCGAGAAGCTGCAGGAGGTGTTCATGCAGACCGGCACCACCATGCTGCTGGTCTCGCACGACCTCGAAGAAGCCGTCTACCTGGCCGACGAGGTGCTGCTCTTGACCAAGCGCCCGACCAAGGTGGCCGAGATCCTGCGCTACGAGGACGCGCGCCCGCGCACCCTGGCCACGCTGAGCGAGCCGAGCTTCGTGGCGATGAAGAAGCTCAGCCTGGAGATCTTCCAGCGCGAGGTGCGCCGATGAACGCCGCCGAGCTCGAACGCTACCTGGACGCGGCCTCGGCAGCCATCGGCCTGCCCATCGCGCCCGAACACCGCACGGCCGTGCTCGGCTACCTGGCGCTGGCCAGCGGCTTTGCCGATACGGTCAACGCCGTGCCTCTGGACGCCACGGACGAACCCGCCATGGCCTTCGTGCCCGTGGCACCGCTGGAGGGCCGCACATGACAGCCCCCTGGTGGCAGCAGGACGCCGCCGGCATGGCCCAGGCCGTGGCAGCGCGCGACGTGACGGCCACGGCGCTGGTGGCGGCCTGCCTGGCGCGCATCGCGCAGACCGACGCCCGCGTGAACGCCTTCACCGAGGTGCTGGGCACCCGCGCCCTGGCACGCGCCGCGCGCATCGACGCCGGCCTGGCCGATGGCACGCAGGCCGCCCTGCCCCTGCTGGGCGTGCCCTTTGCGGTGAAGAACCTGTTCGATGTGGAAGGCATCGCCACCCTGGCGGGCTCGAAGATCGAGCGCAGCTCCGCACCCGCCACGGCCGATGGCCTGCTGGTGCAGCGGCTGGAGGCTGCGGGCGCCATCCTGGTCGGTGCGCTCAACATGGACGAGTACGCCTACGGCTTCACCACCGAGAACAGCCACGAGGGCGCCTGCCACAACCCGCACGACCTGGCACGCATCGCAGGCGGCTCCTCGGGCGGTTCGGGCGCCGCCGTGGCCGCGGGCCAGGTGCCGATCACCCTGGGCTCGGACACCAATGGCTCCATCCGCGTGCCGGCCTCGCTGTGCGGGGTGTTCGGCCTCAAGCCCAGCTTCGGGCGCCTGCCGCGCACGGGCAGCTTTCCCTTCATCTCCAGCCTGGACCACCTGGGCCCCATGGCGCGCAGCGTGCGCGACCTGGCGCTGGCCTACGACGCCCTGCAGGGGCCGGAGGCACCCGGTGCGCACACCGATGCCGGCTGCGCGCAGCGGCCCGTGGAGCCGGTAGCCGCCACCCTGGGCCAGGGCACGGCCGGCCTGCGCATCGGCGTGCTCGGGGGTTACTTTGCCGACAATGCCCTGCCCGAGGCGCGCGCCGCCGTGGCGCGGGTGGCACAGGCGCTGGGCGCCGAGGCCGAGCCGGTGGAACTGCCGCTGGTGGAGGCCGGCCGTGCCGCGGCCTTCCTCATCACCAATGCCGAGGCCGGGGCCCTGCATCTGGATAACCTGCGCACGCGGGCGGCCGACTTCGAACCGCTGTCGCGCGACCGCTTCCTGGCCGGTGCACTGATCCCGGCGGCCTGGGTGGCACGGGCCCAGCGCGTGCGCAGCCGCTACGCCCATGCCGCCGCCCAGGTGCTCTCGCGCTACGACCTGCTGCTGGCCCCTGCCACGCCCTGCGCGGCCACGCCCATCGGCACCGAGTGCTTCGACCTCAACGGGCGCCGCCTGCCGCTGCGCCCCAACATGGGCCTGCTGACCCAGCCGATCTCGTGCATCGGCCTGCCCGTGTGCTCCGTGCCCGTGTGGGGCGCCCACCCGACCTTGCCCATCGGCGTGCAGCTCATCGCCGCGCCCTGGCGCGAAGACCTGGCGCTGCGCGCCGCCGCCGTGCTGGAGGCTGCAGGCATCTGCCAGGCACCGGTCGCATCCCTCTGAAAGCCCGCACCATGCCCTACCCCATCAACCAGCCCGACGTGCTTGCCGAAGTGCAGGCCGTGTTCGCCCGCTACGAAGATGCGCTGGTGAACAACCAGGTCGACGTGCTCGACGAGCTGTTCTGGGACAGCCCCCACACCCTGCGCTATGGCGCCACCGAAAACCTGTACGGCTACGCGCAGATCCAGGCGTTTCGCGCCGCACGCCCGCCCCAGGGCCTGCAGCGGCGCCTGCTGCGCACCGAGATCACCACGTATGGCAGTGACTTCGCCACGGCCAACGTGGAGTTCCAGCGCGAGGGCAGCGCCCGCACCGGCCGCCAGAGCCAGACCTGGCTGCGCACGCCAGCCGGCTGGCGCGTGGTGGCCGCCCACGTGAGCCTGCTGGACTGACCCCGCTCCTCTTTCCCCCTGCAACCCACCTCGCCGAAAGGACCGCCATGAAACCCGAGAAACCCATGTCCCGCCTTGCCCACCCGAACCGCCGCGGCGCCCTCCAATCCCTCGCGGCGCTGGGCGTTGCAGGCACTCTGGGCGGCTGGGCCCAGCAGGCCAACGCGCAGGCTCCGCTCACCGTGGGCGTGATCTACGTGGGCCCACGCGACGACTACGGCTACAACCAGGCCCATGCCCAGGCCGCGGCCGAGCTCAAGAAGATGCCCGGCGTGAAGGTGGTCGAAGAGGAGAACGTGCCCGAGACCGCCGCCGTGCAGAAGACCATGACCGGCATGATCGCGCAGGACGGTGCCAAGCTGCTGTTCCCGACCTCGTTCGGCTACTTCGACCCACACCTGCTGGCCTTGGCCGCCAAGTACCCCGACGTGCGCTTTTCGCACTGCGGCGGCATGTGGACCGAGGGCAAGCACCCCAAGAACGCGGGCAGCTTCTTCGGCTACATCGACGAGTGCCAGTTCCTCAATGGCGTCATTGCCGGCCACATGAGCAAGAGCGGCAGGATCGCCTTCATCGCGGCCAAGCCCATTCCGCAGGTGCTGCGCAACATCAACGCCTTCACGCTGGGCGCGCGCTCGGTCAAGCCGGGCATCACCTGCAGCGTGATCTTCACGGGCGAATGGTCCATGGCCGTCAAGGAGGCCGAGGCCACCAACAGCCTGGCCGACCAGGGCTGCGACGTGTTCACCATGCACGTAGACGGGCCCAAGGTCATCGTCGAGACCGCCGCCAAGCGCGGCAAGATGGTCTGCGGCTACCACGCCAGCCAGGCCAAGCTGGCGCCCCAGGCCTACCTGACGGGCGCCGAGTGGAACTGGCTCACGGCCTACACCACCATCATCGAGGCGGCGCGCACGGGCAAGCCGCACCCCAACTTCCTGCGCGGGGGCCTGAAGGAAGGCTTCGTGAAGATGTCGGCCTACGGCCCGGCCGTGAGCGATGCGGCGAAGAAGCAGGCCGACGAGACCAAGGCCAAGATGGTCGCGGGCGGCTTCGACATCTTCAAGGGCCCGCTCAAGACCAACAAGGGCAAGGAGGTCATCGCCAGCGGCAAGTCGTTCAAGCAGACCGACCTGGAACTGGAAAAGATGGACTACCTGGTCGAAGGCGTCCAAGGCTCTTTCTAAGCAAGGGACTGCCATGCACCCGGCCGCCAAGGACATTCTCCTGCCCGTTGCCGCCATCGCGCTGGCGCTGCTGCTGTTCGGCGGCTTCGTCGGCTTTGCCGGCGTGAACCCGCTCGACGTGTGGGCGACGCTGTTCAAGGGCGCCTTCGGCGACTGGTTCTCGTGGCAGAACACCCTGCAGCGCGCCGCGCCGCTGATGCTCACGGCCCTGTGCGTGGCGCTGCCCGCGCGCGCTGGCCTCACGGTGATCGGCGGCGAAGGCGCGCTGGTGCTCGGCGGCCTGGCCGCCGCGGCCCTGCCCATGGCCGTAACCCTGCCCACCAACGCGGCAGGCACGGTGCTGGCCTGCGCGGCGGGGGCGGTGGCCGGCGCACTCTGGATCATGCTCGCGGGCTGGCTGCGCCAGTACCGCGGCATCAACGAGACCATCAGCAGCCTGCTGCTGTCCTACGTGGCCATCGGCCTGTTCAAGCACTTCGTGGAGGGTGCGTTGCGCGACCCGGCCAGCCTGAACAAGCCGGCCACGCCCAGCCTCAGCCCCGGGCTGCTGATCGGCGGCATTGGCGGCTCGGACGTGCACTGGGGCCTGGTGTTGGGCGTGCTGGCCTGCGTGGCCCTGGGCCTGTGGCTGCATTTCACGGCCTCGGGCTTCTCGGTCCGCGTGGTGGGCGGCAACCCGCGCGCGGCGCAGCTCGTGGGCCTGCCGGCCACGCGCCTGGTGCTGCTGGCCTGCGCCCTGGGCGGGGCGGCGGCCGGGCTGGCCGGCGCAGTGGAAGTGGCGGCAGTGCACACCAATGCCAACGGGGCGCTGATCGCGGGCTATGGCTATGCAGGCATCCTCGTGGCCTTCATCGCGCGGCACAACCCCATCGCCATCATCCCCGTGGCCATCGTGTTCGGCGGCTTTGGCGCGGCGGGCAGCCTGCTGCAGCGGCGCCTGGGCCTGCCCGACGCCTCGGTGATGGTGCTGCAGGGCATCGCCTTCGTGCTGATCCTGGCCAGCGAGGCGCTTCGCGACGTGGATTGGCGGGCCTGGTGGGCCCAGCGCCGCAAGCGGCCCGAGGACACCGGCACCCCGGCACCCACTGCCCACGTGGAGGCCATATGACCGCTGACCAATGGATTGCCCTCGTCGCCGCCATCGTGGGCGGGGCCCTGCGCGTGGGTGTGCCCTTCCTGTTCGTGAGCCTGGGCGAATGCCTCACCGAAAAGTCGGGCCGCATCAACCTGGGGCTGGAGGGCGTGCTGGTGCTCTCGGCCATGGCGGCCTTCGGCGGCGCCTACCTCACGGGCTCGCCCTGGCTGGGCGTGCTGGCCGGTGCCACGGCAGGCGCCCTGCTGGCCACGCTGCACGGCGTGCTGTGCTCGCTGCCGCGCGTGAACGACGTGGCCACCGGCATCGCGCTGATGCTGCTGGGCACGGGCCTGGCCTTCTACCTGGGCAAGCCGCTGATCCAGCCGCAGGCCCCGCAGATCCCTGCGCTGGCGCTGGGCGGCTGGAGCGACTCGCCCGTGGTGCAGTCGGCCCTGCAGGTCAATGCCCTGCTGCCGCTGGGCGTGGTGCTGGCCGTGCTGCTGTGGTGGGCCTTTGCACGCACGCGCTGGGGCCTGCTGGTGCGGCTGGCGGGCGACTCGGCCAACGCCACGCGGGCCCTGGGCTATTCGGTGCCGGGCATCCGCATCGCGGCCACGGCGGCGGGCGGCTTCATCGCCGGGCTGGGCGGCGCCTCGCTGACCCTCTTCTACCCCGGCAGCTGGAACGAGGGCATCTCCAGCGGCCAGGGCCTGATCGCCGTGGCACTGGTGATCTTTGCGCGCTGGAGCCCCCTGCGCTGCCTGGTCGCCGCCCTGCTCTTCGGCGGCGCGGGCGCCATCGGCCCGGCCCTGCAGTCGGTGGGCGTGGGCTGGGGCTACCACCTGTTCAACACCGTGCCCTATGTGCTGACCCTTCTGATCCTGGTCGTGACTTGCAAGCCCGGCAGCGTGGCCACCGGTAGCCCGGGCGAATTGTCTTCCACCAAACAGTCTTGAAGGACCTTTCACGTGACCACAGCCACCACCCGCCATGTCCAGGCCAACCCCTATGCCTGGCCCTACAACGGCGACCTGCGCCCGGACAACACCGCGCTGCTCGTGATCGACATGCAGACCGACTTCTGCGGCATCGGCGGCTATGTGGACGTGATGGGCTACGACATCACCCTCACGCGCGCCCCCATCGCGCCGCTGCAGCGCCTGCTGCCGGCGATGCGCGCGCAGGGCTTTCGCATCATCCACACGCGCGAAGGCCACCGGCCGGACCTGGCCGACCTGCCGGCCAACAAGCGCTGGCGCTCGCGCCAGATCGGCAAGGAGGGCCTGGGCATCGGCGATGCCGGGCCCTGCGGGCGCATCCTGGTGCGCGGCGAGCCGGGCTGGGAGCTGATCCCCGAACTTGCGCCGCTGCCCGGCGAGGTGGTGATCGACAAGCCCGGCAAGGGCTCGTTCTACGCCACCGACCTGGACATGGTGCTGCAGCTGGCGGGCGTGCAGAACCTGATCCTTGCCGGCATCACCACCGACGTCTGCGTGCACACCACCATGCGCGAAGCCAACGACCGGGGCTACGAATGCCTGCTGCTCTCGGACTGCACGGCCGCCACCGACCCGGCCAACCACCAGGCCGCGCTGAACATGGTGACCATGCAGGGCGGCGTGTTCGGGGCGCACGCCACTTCGGCCGAGCTGTTGATGGCCCTGGAATAGCCCACAAGGGATCACGCGATGTCCGACCATTTGCCCGATCACCCCATTGGCGCCCTGCCCGCCGGCACCGGCGCCCTGGCGCTGGAGACCTGGAACCTGACCAAGCGCTTCGGCAGCTTCACCGCCATGGACCGCGTGAGCATGCGCGTGGAGCCCGGCAGCGTGCATGCCCTGCTCGGCGAGAACGGGGCGGGCAAGAGCACGCTGGTCAAATGCGTGGCGGGGTACCAAAGGGCCGAGGAAGGCGCCATCCTGATCGACGGGCGCGAGCAGGCCATCGCCAACCCCATCGTCGCGCGCAGCCTGGGCATCGGCATGGTCTACCAGCACTTCACGCTGGCGCCGGGCATGACGGTGGCCGAGAACCTGCTGCTGGCCGGCGGCCAGACCCCGGCGGTGATCGACTGGCGCGCCAAGCGGGCCGAATTGCAGGCCTTTCTGGCCACCACGCCCTTCCAGCTGGACCTGGACGCCCGCCCCTCGGAGCTGGCAGCCGGCGAAAAGCAGAAGCTCGAACTGCTCAAGCAGCTGTACCTGCGCCCGCGCCTCTTGATCCTGGACGAGCCCACCTCGGTGCTGACCCCGCAGGAGGCCGACGAGGTGCTGGGCCATGTGCGCGCCTTTGCGCAGAGCGGGCAGTGCAGCGTCATCATCATCACGCACAAGTTCCGCGAGGTCATGGCCTATGCCGATGCGGTGACCGTGCTGCGCCGGGGCCAGGCCGTGCACCATGGCCGCGTGGCCGATACCGGGCCACAGGCCCTGGCCCAGGCCATGATGGGCGAGACCGCCAACGCCCCGTCCATCGCCGTCCGCCCGGCGCCGGCTGCCGACACCGAAGCCGCACCGGGCGAGGTCGCGCTGCAGGTGCAGGGCCTGCAGGCCCCGGGCGACCGCGGCACGCTGGCCCTGCCGGGCCTGGACCTCGTGGTGCGCCGGGGCGAGGTGCTTGGCGTGGCCGGCGTGTCGGGCAACGGCCAGCGCGAACTGGTCGAGGCCCTGGTGGGCCAGCGCCCGCGCCTGGCCGGCCGGGTGCAGGTGCTGGGCCGGGATTACACCGCCACGCGCGCGCAGAACCGCGAGCTCAAGGTGCGCAGCCTGCCTGAGGAACCGCTGCGCAACGCGTGCGTGGGCGACCTGTCGGTGGCCGAGAACATGGCCCTGCGCGACTTCGACCAGCCGCCGCTGCGCCGCGGCGGCGTGCTGCGTTTTGCCGCCTGGCGCAGCCGCGCGCGCGAATGGATCGCGGGCTACGGCGTCAAGACCCAGGGCGAGGGCGCGCCCATCCGCAGCCTGTCGGGCGGCAACGTGCAGCGTGCGGTGCTGGCACGCGAGCTGGCGGGCGAGATCAACGTGCTGATCGCCGCCAACCCCGTGTTCGGGCTGGACTTCGCGGCCGTTGCCGAGATCCATGCTCGCATCCTGGGCGTGCGCGAACGCGGCGGGGCCGTGCTGCTGATCAGCGAAGACCTGGACGAACTGCTGGAGCTAGCCGACCGCATCGTGGTCATGAGCGAGGGCCGCATCGTCCACGAAACCCCGGCCGCCATCGCCGAGCGCCATGTGCTGGGCGCCTACATGGGCGGCGGGCACGACCACACACCCCACCAGGAAGCCTCCGCATGAGCCTGCGCACCATCCACGCCAACCCCTTCGCCTTTCGCTTCGAGCTGGCGCACACCGCACTGGTCATCATCGACATGCAGCGGGACTTCATAGAGCCCGGCGGTTTTGGCGAGACCCTGGGCAACGATGTGTCGCTGCTCGAGGCCATCGTGCCGGCCTGCCAGGCCGTGCTGCAGGCCTGGCGCGCCGCAGGCGGCCTGGTGGTGCATACGCGCGAATCGCACCGGCCCGACCTGTCCGACTGCCCGCCCGCCAAGCGCCTGCGCGGCAACCCGCAGCTGCGCATCGGCGACGCGGGGCCCATGGGCCGCATCCTGGTCGCGGGCGAGCCGGGCAACCAGATCATTCCCGCGCTGGCCCCGGTGGCCGGCGAGATCGTGGTCGACAAGCCGGGCAAGGGCATGTTCTACGCCACGGGGCTGCACGCAACCCTGCAGGCGCGCGGCATCACCCACCTGGTCTTCATGGGGGTGACCACCGAGGTCTGCGTGCAGACCAGCATGCGCGAGGCCAATGACCGCGGGTATGATGGCCTGCTGCTGGAAGACTGCACCGAGAGCTACTTCCCCCCCTTCAAGGCAGCCGCCATCGAGATGCTGCGCGCCCAGGGCGCCATCGTCGGCTGGACCGCTCCATCGGCCGCGCTGCTGTCGGCCTTGGCCGACGCAGCCCCAGCCCCTTAGTTGCTAAAGTCGCCTTGTGCAGACACCCCGCCCCGCCCTCCCCCCTTCCCAGACGAAACCGGTGCGCAGCTCGCGTGCCGACGATGTGTACGCCCAGCTCAAGCGCGACGTGGGCGAGTTCAAGCTGGTGCCCGGCGACCGCTTCACCGAGAACGAGATCTGCGAGCGCCTCGGCGTTTCGCGCACCCCCGTGCGCCAGGCTTTGGTGCGTCTGCAGCAGGAAGGCTATGTGGAGGTGCTGTTTCGCAGCGGCTGGCGCGTGCTGCCCTTCGACTTCGACCAGTTCGAGCAGCTCTACGACCTGCGCATGGTGCTCGAGACCACGGCCGTGCACCGCCTGTGCGACGAGGGTGCCGGCGCGCTCAAGTCCATCCAGGTCGACCACCGCCTGCTCGACGAGCTCAACAACATCTGGCTGGTGCCCCCCGACCAGCGCAGCACCGACACCCTGCAGGTCGCCGCCTGGGACGAAGCCTTCCACTGCGCGCTGGTGCGCGCCGCCGGCAATGCCGAGATGGCGCGCGTGCACCGCGACGTGACCGAGCGCATCCGCATCATCCGCCGGCTCGACTTCACGCAGCAGGCGCGCATCGACGCTACGTACGACGAACACGCCACCATCCTCAAGGCCATCCGTGCGCACCGCGGCGATCAGGCCGCCATGCTGCTGCGCGCCCACATCCAGACCAGCCAGGCCGAGGTACGCAAGATCACCCTGCACCAGGTGCACATGGCGCGCAACGCACCGCTTGCCGCGGGCTGAGCCTGCGCCTATGCAGGCCGGGCCGCCTGCGCCAGTCCGCGCACGTCCGCCAACCGGCCGAGCTGCCAGCACGAAGCGATCAGTTGCACCGAGCGCTGCGCGCCAATCACCTGCGCAGCCAGGTCGTTGAACTTGGCTTCCAATGCCCCATCGGTCATGGGCCGTTGCAGCGAGCCCATGGCGTGGTCCACACGCACGTGCACGCGCTGGCCATCCCGGAGCACGGCGGTCACGTCCGCCGCGGCCTCGTCGATGGAATCGTCCACCGTGGCGACCACCTTGCGGCGCAGCGCGACCACGTCCTCCCGGTTGACGATGGCATCGTCGTACTCGCCCTCGCCGGCCTTGCCGAAGATCAGCCCTGCCGCACAGCCGTGGTACACGCTGAACTTGGCGGCCAGGCCGTCGGCCGGCTCCTTCTTGCCGGTGAGCTCCAGCACCAGTGAATGCACGCGCAGCTCGATGCGTTCGACGTCAGCCGCCGGCACCCCCCGCTCGCGCAGCTGCACGCAGGCATCGATGCTGGGGTGGATCACGATGCCGCAGGCAAACGGCTTGTAGGCGTTGAACGAGATTTCGAAGCGCTGCCCCAGCTCGTCGGTCATCTCCGACCAGGTGGCCTTGGGCGAGATCACCTGCACGAAGCCGCGCGGCGCCTCCAGCGCCCGCTCGCTGGCGGTGAAGCCCTGCTGCGCCAGCAGCGCCGACACCAGGCCCGCGCGCGCGGCGGCGCCGGGGTGGAATGGCTTGGTCATGGTGCCGAACTGTTCGCGCAGGCCCACGGGCTGCGACGCGGCGATGCCCAGCGCCATCTGGGTCTGGCGCACGTCCAGCCCGAGCAGGCGGGCACAGGCCGCAGCCGCCCCCAGCATGCCGGTGGAGCCGGTGATGTGCCAGCCGCGGTCGTAGTGGTCGGGGTAGATGGCATTGCCCACTCGGCAGGCCACGTCGATGCCGAGCACGAGGGCGTCCACCAGCTGGCGCCCGCTGGCTCCCGTGTGCTCGGCCAGCGCAAACGCAGCCGAGGCCACCGGGCCGGCCGGATGGATGATGGTCTTGAGGTGTGTGTCGTCGAAGTCGAAGGTGTGCGAGGTGATGCCGTTGACCAGCGCCGCGCTGGCGATGTCCACGCGCTCGCTGCGCCCGGCCACCGTGGCCTGGGGTGCGGGCTGCAGCACGGCGATGGCGGCCAGCGCCTTGTCGGCCGTCTCGTGGCGTGCCGCGCCGATGGCGCAGCCCAGCCAGTTCAGGAAGGTGCGGTGCGCTTCGTGCTCGACCGCGTCGCTCCAGCCGCGCGAGGGATGCTGCGCCACGTACTCGGCCAGGATGCGGGTGATGGGAGGGGCGTTGTGGTCGGCTGGGACCTGGGTATTGCGTGCCATGGATGGGAACTCGGGTTGAAGAAAGAGGAAGGAATGGCGAAACCGGTTCGGCTGAAGGAGCACCGCCGCAGACGGCAGCGCTCACGCATCCAGCGAAATCTTGCGTTCCCTGGCCAGGGCCGTCCAGCGCGCCACGTCGTTGCGGATGTAGGCGGTGAACTCCGCCGCGGCCATGGGCGACGGCTCCACGGCCTCGCCGGCCAGCTTGTCGAGCATCTCGGGAGCGCGCAGCACGGCGCCCAGGGTCTCGTTGAGCCTGGCGACGATGGCCGGGGGCAGGCCGGCAGGGCCGACCACGCCATACCACTGCACGGCATCGAGGTTCTTGAGACCCAGTTCCTCGAAGGTGGGTATGTCCTTGATCTGCTGCGCACGCGCCAGCCCGGTGACGGCGATGGCGCGCACCCGGCCCGAGCGCAGGTGCGGCAGCGCAGCGGCCAGGCCCGGGAAGCAGGCCTGCGTCTGGCCGCCGATGACATCGGTGATGGCCGGCGCCACACCGCGGTAGGGCACGTGGGTCAGCGGCGTGCCGAGCTGCTGGGTCAGCAGCTCCATGGTCAGGTGGGTGAGCGAGCCGGCCCCGGCCGAGCCGTAGCTCACCTTGCCGCGGTTGTCCTTGAGGTAGTCGACGAAGCCCTTGTAGTCCTTCACCGGCAGGTTGGCATCCACGATCAGCACGTTCGGTGTCGCACCGATCATGCCGATGGCCGTGAAGTCTTTGACCGGGTCGTACGGCAGCTTGCGCGTGGCCGGGCTGGTGCCATGGGTGGCCACGTAGCCCTGCATCAGCGTATAGCCATCGGCGGTCGCGCGGGCCGTGTTCTGGCAGGCGATGACGCCACCGCCACCGCCCACGTTCTCCACCACGAACTGCTGGCCGAGCACACGGCCCCAGCGCTCGGTGACGGTGCGGCCGATCAGGTCGCTACCGCCACCGGCGGCCACCGGCACGATGTAGCGGATGGGCTTGTCGGGATAGGCCTGCGCCCGTGCTACCTGCCAGCCCAGGCTGGCCGGGACGATCAAGGCAGGTACCGCCTGCAGAAGGCGTCGTCGTTGCATGCTCATGTCTGTCTCCTGTGGTCTTTCTGCGTGGCGGCCTTGCAGGGCAGGCCGCCATCACCGGGGCCGTGCCCTCAGCCCGTGCGTCGTCCAGGTGCCCGAACAGGCAGCACCTTGGCTATCCACCAGAGGCCATGGCACGCCGCATGGCGCACCAGGTACTTGGCTACTCAGCTGTCTTCGAAGAACGCCATCAGGCGCACCCGTCCCGCCTGCACATGGCGCTCCGCAGCGGCGCGGGCGCGCGCGGCGTTGTTGGCGGCGATGGCATCGAAGATCGCGCGGTGCTCGACGTTGGAGCGCCGCATGTTGCCCGGCGCATTGAAGTAACGCCGCCGCACCAGGTGCAGCTCCTTGACATAGTCGTCATAGGCCTGCTGCGCGCGCCGGTTGTTCGACAACTGCATGATCAGCGCGTGGAACTGCAGGTTGAGCTCGTAGTAGACGGTGCCCTCCCCCGCCTCGCAGGCCTGGTCCATTCCCGCAAGCAGCGCCTCGCAGCGCTGGCGGTGCTCTTCGGTCATGTGGTCGCAGGCGCGTTCGGCCGCGTAGCCAAACACCAGGGCGCGCAGTTCGTACAGCTCCAGTGCCTCACGCAGCGTGAGCTGGCGCACGTACACGCCCTTGTTCGGGACCGCGGTGACGATGCCCAAGCCGGCCAGCACCCGCACGGCTTCGCGGATGGGGCCGCGGCTCGTGCCCATGCGCAGGGCCAGCGCCGCCTCGTTCAGGCGGTCGCCCGGCTTGAACTCTCCGGCGTAGATCAGCTGCTTGAGCTGCTCCACGATGGAGTTCGAAAGGCCTGCGCCGCGGGGGACCGAAGGGGATGTCGTCATGGGGGTGGATCGTACCTGCGCCGGTTGCCGGGGCCATGCGCTCATTCGACCTTCACATTGGCGCTCTTGACGAGGCCGACCCAGAACTTGCCGTCCTCGTCGAGGAATCGGCCGAAATCCGCCGGCGAGCCGGACAGGGACACGTCGGTGCCGTCGCGCGCGAGCGCAGCCTTCACCGACGGCTTCTGCATGGCCGCCACAGTGGCCGCGAACACCTTCTGCAGGATGGGCGCCGGGGTGTTAGCCGGCAGGAACATGCCATACCAGAACTCGAGGTCGTACTCCGGCAGCCCGGCTTCGCGCATGCCCGGCAGCTGCGGCACGAGCGGCGAGCGCTCCCGGGTGCTGACCGCCAGGGCACGCAGCTTGCCGCTGCTGGTCATGGGCAGCACCGACGGCGAGGTGCCGAACGTGACCTGGGTGTCGCCGGCCATGACGGACTGGATGGCCAGGCTGCCGCCGCGGTAGGGCACGTGCGTCATCTCGGTCTTCGTCACCTGGCTGAACAGCGCCGCGCCCAGGTGCGGTGCCGAGCCATTGCCCGAGGTCGAATAGTTGAGCTTGCCCGGGTCCTTCTGCGCCGCCTTGATCAGGTCCTGCACCGACTGGATGCCGGTGGACGGATTGACCGCCAGCACCAGGGGCGAGGTGGTGATCCGGGTGACCGGCGCCAGGTCCTTGGCGGTGTAGGTGAGCTTGGGGTTGAGTGCCGGATTGACCGAGATGCTGCTGGGGCTGGCGATGAGCAGGGTGTAGCCGTCGGGCGCCGACTTGGCGACGATATCCGCCGCGATACTGGAACCATTGCCCGGCTTGTTGTCGATCACGACGGGCTGGCCCAGCTCCTTGGAGAAGGCATCACCCATGGCGCGGGCCACGTAGTCGGCCGCGCCCCCGGGCGCAAAGCCCACCACCAGCCGGATCGGCTTGGCGGGGTAGCTGGCCGCGCTGGACTGGGCGTAGGCACCGGTGGCGCAGGCCACGAGGGCCACCGCCAGCAGCAAAGGGGTCTTTTTCATCCGTCCGTCTCCTACTTTTTGGGGTTCGTTCACGTGGGCATGCGCAAAACGATCTTCCCGGCATGCGCGCCTGCTTCCATGCGCGCCTTGGCCTGGGCCAGTTGCGCAAAGTCCACCACTTCGTCGATCCGGGGCCGGATGCGGCCGTTGGCGAACAGGGGCAGCACCTCGGCCACGAAACGGGGGACGGCGGCCGACTTCTGCGCCTTGTTGCGCAGCTTGTTGGAAACGCCGAAGACGGTCAGGCGCCTGGCATGCAGGGTGCCGAGGTCGATGTCGGCGTGCACCACGCCGTCCACGTAGCCCACCGTGGCCAGCCGGCCTTCGAAAGCCAGGCAGCGGATGCTCTCGGCGAAGACGGTCCCGCCCACCGTGTTGATGGCCAGGTGCACGCCCTTGCCTGCGGTCGCCTCGAGCACCTGGCCCGAGAAGTCCGGCGCCCGGGTGGGAATTCCCAGGTCCAGGCCCAGCGAAGCCAGCAACCCGAGCTTCTCCCGTGAGCCGGAGGTGCCGATGACCCGCGCGCCCAGCGCCTTGGCCAGCTGCAGCGAGGCAACGCCCACGCCGGACGACACGCCGTTGATCAGCACCCACTGGCCCGCCTCGAGCCCGCCCTGCAACACCAGCATGTCGTAGGAGACCAGAAAGGTCAGCGGGATGCTGGCCGCCTCTTCCCACGACAAGGTGGCCGGCACGTGCATCGCCTCGGGGGCATCGATCAGCGCGTACTCCGCGAAGGCCCCCGCACACCGGCCCATGGTGCGGTCCCCGATGGCAAAGCCGGTGGTGCCATCCCCCAGAGCCACCACCTCCCCCGAACATTCGCCGCCGATGGCTTTCCAGCTGCCCGGCACGCCGTGCAGCCCATGGCCGGCGACGAATTCACCGCGGTTGAGCGATGCGGCGCGCACGCGCACCAGCAGTTGCTGCGTACCCGGCACGGGCACCGGCACGCTGCGCTGCTCCAGCAGCGACGCGTCCTCGTTCTGCTGCATCCAGTAAGACTGCATCTGGTTTTGGTCCATGGGTCGATTCCTTGCGATGGGGTTCAACGGCCGGTGAAGACCGGCTTGCGCTTTTCCATGAAGGCCGTGCGGCCCTCGGTGTAGTCGGCACTCTGGAAGCATCCCTGTATCAGCGACGTGCACAGCGGCAGGTCGATGTCCGTCGATGGCTTGAGGATCTCGCGCGTGATGGCCTTGCCGGCGGCGATGGTCAGCGGCGCGTTTTCGCCGATGGGCTCGGCGTACTCGGCCAGCAGCGCGGGAAACGCCTCGACCGGGGCCGTGCGGGTGATGAGGCCGACGGCCCTGGCCTCGGCTGCATCGATGCGGCGGGCGGTGAAGAACAGGTCCTTGGCCACGCCCGGGCCGACCAGGTCGACCAGGTTCTTCATGGCCGAGTAGCGATAGCCCAGGCCCAGGCGGGCCGCCGGCACGGAGAACACCGCATCGTCGGCCGCGATGCGGATGTCGCAGCTGATGGCCACGTTGACGCCGCCGCCAATGCAGTAGCCGCGGATGCTGGCCAGCGTGGGCTTGGGAAAATCATGGATGGCCATGAGGGCCTCTTCGGCCATGGCCTCGTAACGCGCCACGGCCTCGCGCGCGGCACGCATGTCCTCGAACTGCGAAATGTCCGCGCCGGACACGAAGGCCTTCTCGCCGGCACCGGAGAACACCACCAGGCGCACGCGGTCGTCATCGCGTGCCACGTTCAGCAGCCGCGGCACGGCCTCCCACATGTCGACGGACAGGGCGTTGTGCCGTGCCGGGTTGTTGAACTGCACGTGCAGCGCACTGCCGTCGAGCCAGGAGAGCACCCGCTCGGTGCCAGATTCGTAGACGGGGTCGGACATCAGAAAACTCCTTGTTCCTTCATCTGGGCGATGTGCCCGGCCGGGATGCCCAGCTCCTGCAGGACCTCTTCGGTGTGCTGGCCACGGCGCGGCGCCGCGCGCACGATGGTGCTCGGTGTGCGCTCGAGCTGCACCGGCTGGCCCACCAGCCGCTGCGGCCCCAGGCGCTCGGACACCACCTCCTTGACCAGGCCCAGGTGCTCTATCTGCGGCTCGGCAAAGACCTCACGCATGTCGCTGATCAGGCCGCAGGCCACGCCGCCCTCATTGAACTTCTCGACCCAGTGTGCGCGATCCTGCGCGGCCAGGCGCAGGTTGATCTCGGCGTTGAGGGTGTCGCGGTTGACCGAGCGCGAGGGCTTGTCGTGGTAGCGCGGGTCCGCGATCCACTCTGGCGCACCGAGGATGTTGCAAAAGCGCTCCCAGATCTTGGAGCCGAAGACGGCGATGTTCATGTAGCCGTCGCGGGCCTTGTAGACCCCGGTGGGAATGCTGGTCGGGTGGAAATTGCCGGCCTGCGTCGCCACCTCGCCATCGATGAGAAAGCGGGAAGTCTGGAAATCGAGCATGTAGACCATGGATTCGAGCAACGAGGTGTGCAGCCACTGCCCCTTGCCCGACGCTCCGCGTTCGAGCAGCGCCACCAGGATGCCCTGGGCCGCAAAGATGCCGGCGCACAGATCGGCGATTGGGATGCCCACGCGGATCGGCCCTTCGCCGGGCAGGCCGGTCACCGACATCAGGCCGCCCATGCCCTGCGCGATCTGGTCGAAACCCGGGCGCTGCGCCAGCGGCCCGGTCTGGCCAAAACCCGAGATGCTGGCATAGATGAGGCCGGGATGGTCCTTGGCCAGGCTGTCGTAGTCGATGCCCAGGCGGTACTTCACGTCCGGCCGGAAGTTCTCCACCACCACGTCCGCAGTGGCGATCAGGCGCTTGAGCGTGGCGATGCCCTCCTCCTCCTTGAGGTTGAGCGTGATCGAGCGCTTGTTGCGGTGGGTGTACTGGTAGTCGGAGCCATCCTGGCCGCCCAGGGTGTCGTCGCCGCGCATGTGCTCGGGCATCTGCACCTGCACCACATCGGCGCCCCAGTCGGCCAGTTGCCGGCAGGCGGTCGGCCCTGCCCGGACCTGGGTGAGATCGATGACGCGAAAGCGCGACAAGGCGGCGGAAGCAGGCAAATGGGGCATTGCATTTCCAGGACTGAGTGAGCCTATTGTTTTCATCATCCAGCCACAGTGTCAACACTTTTGCCATTTAAGTTGACTCAGGGAAATCCATTGTTTGCCATTCCAGGGGCCGGTGACACAATGCCTCGGCCCTGGACATGCAGCCCCGCCAGCCTCTGCCACCCAACACATCAAGGAGCACCGCCTTGTCTCTGCCCAGCCCTCTGGCCCGACTTTCCCCCCGTGCAGGCCTGGTGCGGCTGCTGTGCGCCGCTCTTCTGGGCGGCTGTGCAGCCATGGCGCCCACCGCGTCGCCCTCCTCCCCATCCATCCCGGCCGAAGCCATCCGCGCCCTCGCACCGGAAGGCGTGCTGCGGGCCTCGACCAACCTCGGCAACCCGGTGCTCGCCTCGCGCGATGCGGCGACGGGCGCGCTCAAGGGCGTGTCGGTCGACCTGGCGCAGGAACTCGGGCGGCAACTGGGCGTGCCCGTCGAGCTCAAGACCGTGGATGCGGCCGGCAAATCGGTGGAGGTGGTGCGCGCCGGCCAGGCCGACGTCGGCTTCTTCGCCATCGACCCGGTGCGCGGCGCGGGCGTGTCGTTCACCGCAGCCTATGTGGTGATCGAGGGCGCCTACCTGGTGCGCGCCGATTCGCCACTCACCGCCAATGCGCAGGTCGATCAGCCCGGAACCACGGTGGTCGTCGGCAAGGGCAGCGCCTACGACCTGTTCCTCACCCGCGAGATCAAGCAGGCCACGCTGGTGCGTGCCCCGACCTCGCCCCAGGTGGTCGATGAATTCCTGTCGCGCAAGCTCGACGTGGCGGCCGGCGTGCGCCAGCAGCTCGAGGCCGACGCGCAGCGCGTGCCCGGCGTGCGGTTGCTGCCTGGACGCTTCATGGTGATCGAGCAGGCCATGGGCGTGCCCGCGGGCCGCCCGCCGCTGGCGCACTCCACACTGCATGCCTTCGTCGAGCGCATGAAGGCCAGCGGCTTCGTCGCCGCGGCGCTCAAGCGCCATGGCATCGAGGGCGCAGCCGTCGCCAACCCGACAGCGCCGCGCTGACCAACGACCAACCCCTGTCTGCCCCCGCCTGTTGAACAAGGAGATGCCATGCGCTTAAAGTGCTCTGCCGCCGCCCTCTTCCTGGTCGCCGCTTTGTCGGCCCAGGCCCAGAACGTGAAGGTGACGCCGCTGGGCGGCATCGACGGTGAACTGTGCCCGCAGGACCGGGCCCTGGTCTTCGAAGACCCCAACGGCACGCGCGTGTTGTACGACCCCGGCCGCACGGTGGCCGGCGCCAGCGACCCGCGCCTGGGCAAGATCGACATCATCTTGGTGAGCCACATGCACGGCGACCACGTCGGCAACGCGCACAACAAGGCGCCCAACTCCGGGACCTGCGCCAGCCCGGACATGTCGGTCTCGGCCCTGCCCAACTCCAGCGCGGTGAACATCGCCCTGGCCAAGAAGTCCAAGATCGTCACGGGCAGCGAGATGCCGCCGTTTTTCGCGGCCAAGCTCAAGGCCCATGGCGGCGACCCGGCCAACTCCATGCTGGCGCGCTTCGGCGGCAGTGTCACGGTCGGCGGCGTGCGCATTGCCACGGTGACGGCCGTGCACAGCAATGGCGTGGACCCGGATTACATCGGCGGCCAACTGGGCGATGCGATGAAGGCGGCCGGCATTGCCGGTGACGTGGGCCTGGCGACGGGCTACGTGCTGACCTTCAGCAACGGGCTGGTGGCCTACCTGTCGGGCGACACGGGCATCACCGCCGACCAGGAGCGCGTGGTGCGCGACTACTACAAGGCGAAACTGGCGGTGATGAACATCGGCGACGGCTTCAGCACCGGCCCGGCGGAAGCCGCCTTCGTGATCAACGAACTGGTCAAGCCGGCCACCGTGATCGCGTCGCACGTCAACGAGGTCGGCACGGTGGACGGCGTGGTGCGCCCGGGCAGCAAGACTGAAGCCTTCATCAAGGCATCGCGGGTGCCGGTGGTGGTGCCGCTGTCCGGCAAGACCCTGGAGTTCACGGCGGCCGGTATCTGCTCAGCGGGTTGCGGCAAGGCCAGCAACTGAAAGGCCCAATACGGAGCGTGCGTTGCACGCGCTGCAACGAAAAAACCCTTGCAGGCCATAAGCCTGCAAGGGTTTCGAATTGGTGGGAGATGCAAGTTTCGAACTTGCGACCCCTGCAGTGTGAATGCAGTGCTCTACCCCTGAGCTAATCTCCCGCAGCGCCATCCTTCGTGCGAAGGACTTTGCCGTGGTCTGTCTGCGAGCGGGTGGTGGGAGATGCAAGTTTCGAACTTGCGACCCCTGCAGTGTGAATGCAGTGCTCTACCCCTGAGCTAATCTCCCGTTGTCGCTGCGACAGCCTTCGATTATGGCACAACTTTTCAGGCTGTTTGGAATTTGCGCCAGATTGTTTTGCCGTTGCTTGCCTTGTCGATCTGCGTGAGCACGTCGGCGTGCGACGCGACCTCCTGCTCGCTGGCGGGCAGCACGGGCAGAACCAGGGCACTCAGGTCGATGGCGGCGACGCTGATGCCGCCAGCGCTGTCGTCCGTATCGTCGATGACCAGGAGCGCATCCTGGCCGCGCGTCATGTTGATGTAGACATCGGCCAGCAGCTCGGCGTCGAGCAAGGCGCCGTGCAGCGTGCGGCCGGAGTTGTCGACTTCCAGGCGGTCGCACAGCGCGTCCAGCGAGTTGCGCTTGCCGGGGAACATCTCCTTGGCCATGGCCAGGGTGTCGGTCACGCTGCCGACATAGGTCTTGAGCGCCGGGCGGCCCGTGAGTTCGAGCTCCTTGTTCAGGAAGCCGACGTCGAAGGCCGCGTTGTGGATGATGACCTCGGCGCCCTGCAGGTACTCGAGGATGTCCGGCGCCAGCTCGGCGAACTTGGGCTTGTCGCGCAGGAACTCGTTGCTGATGCCGTGGACCTTGAGCGCGTCCTCATGGCTGTCACGCCCCGGGTTGAAATAGAAATGCAGGTTGTTGCCGGTGAGCTTGCGGTTGAGCAGCTCCACGCAGCCGAGTTCGATGATGCGGTCGCCACCTTCGGCGGAGAGGCCGGTGGTTTCGGTATCGAGAACGATCTGCCGTGTCATTTCAGTGGTTTTCCTTGGCGTGGTTGATCGTGTACTTGGGGATTTCCACGGTCACATCGGTTTGCGCCAGGATGGCCTGGCACGACAGGCGCGATTGTGGCTCCAGACCCCAGGCGCGGTCCAGCAGGTCTTCCTCTTCCTCCTCGGCCTCATTGAGCGAGGACAGGCCCTGGCGCACGATGACGTGGCAGGTGGTGCAGGCACAGCTCATGTCGCAGGCGTGCTCGATGTCGATGTGGTTGTCCAGCATGGCCTCGCAGATCGAGGTGCCGGCGGGCGCGGTGATTTCGGCGCCGGCAGGACAGTATTCCGGGTGGGGCAGGATCTTGATGACGGGCATGGTGGCGTCGGTTGTTCGTTCTTGTCGTAAGGGGGCGGTCGGTCAGAGAGACTGCACGTTCTTGCCGGCCAGGGCCTGCTGGATGCCGCGGTTCATGCGCTGCGCGGCAAAGGCCTCGGTGCCCTTGGCCAGGGCCTCGGTGGCGGCCTCGATCACGGCCGCATCGTCGGACTCGCGCTGGCCGCGCAAGGCCAGCATCAGGGCGTCGATGCCGGCGCGCTCACCGGCCGAGAGCACGTCGCCATCGGCGTCGAGCGCGCTCTGCGTGGCCAGCAGCATGCGGTCGGCGTCCACACGGGCCTCGACCACGGCGCGGGCGCGCATGTCCTGCGCGGCGGTGGCAAATCCGTCCTGCAGCATGCGGGCGATCTCGTCGTCCGACAGGCCATAGGAGGGCTTCACGTCGATGCGCGCCTCCACGCCGCTGCCCTGCTCTTTCGCGCTCACGCTCAAGAGGCCGTCGGCATCGACGGTGAAGGTCACGCGGATGCGGGCTGCGCCGGCCGCCATCGGCGGAATGCCGCGCAGCTCGAAGCGCGCCAGGCTGCGGCAGTCCTGCACCAGGTCGCGCTCGCCCTGCAGCACATGGATCGCCAGGGCGGTCTGTCCGTCCTTGTAGGTGGTGAAGTCCTGCGCCTTGGCGGTGGGAATGGTCTCGTTGCGCGCCACGATGCGCTCCACCAGGCCGCCCATGGTCTCGATGCCCAGCGACAGCGGGATCACGTCGAGCAGCAGCAGATCGCCTGCGGTGTTGTTGCCGGCCAGCTGGTTGGCCTGGATGGAGGCACCCAGGGCCACCACCTCGTCGGGGTTCAGGTTGGTCAGCGGCGTGGTGCCGAAGAAATCGGCCACGGCCTTCTGCACCTGCGGCATGCGGGTGGAGCCGCCGACCATGACCACGCCCTGCACTTCCTCACGCGTGAGGTGCGCATCGCGCAGCGCACGGCGCACGGCGGCCATGGAGCGCGTGGTGAGGTGGGCCGTGGCTGCCTCGAAGTCCGCACGCGCCACGGCATGCTGCACGGCCTCGCCAGCCAGCTGGGCCGAGAAGGTGGCATGCTCGGCAGCCGTCAGCGCCTCCTTGCAGGCGCGGGCCGCCATGCGGGCCGCGACCTTGTCCGATGGGGTCTCGACCGTGCGGCCCAGTTGCTGCAGCACCTGGTCGGCCAGGGCGGCATCGTAGTCGTCCCCCCCCAGGGCCGAATCGCCGCCCGTGGCGATGACCTCGAACACACCCTGCGTGAGCCGCAGGATGGAGATGTCGAAAGTGCCACCGCCCAGGTCGTACACGGCGTAGACGCCCTCGCTGGCATTGTCCAGGCCGTAGGCGATGGCAGCGGCCGTGGGCTCGTTGATCAGGCGCAGCAGGTGGATGCCGGCCAGTTGGGCCGCGTCCTTGGTGGCCTGGCGCTGGGCGTCGTCGAAGTATGCGGGCACGGTGATCACCGCACCGTACAGCTCGTCGTTGAAGGTGTCCTCGGCGCGGTAGCGCAGCGTGGCCAGGATCTCGGCGCTCACCTCCACGGGCGATTTCACCCCGCCCACGGTGGCCAGGCTCACCATGCCCAGGGCGCTGTCGGCCGGGGGCACGAAGTCGTAGGGCAGCTTGCCGGCATCGGCCACGTCGGCCAGACCCCGGCCCATGAAGCGCTTGACCGAGGCAATGGTGTTGCGCGGGTCCTGTGCCTGCGCGGCCACGGCATCGTGCCCGATCTGGCGGCCACCCGCCTCCAGGTAGCGCACCACCGAGGGCAGCAGCACCCTGCCCTGGTCATCGGGCAGGCATTCGGCCACGCCATTGCGCACGGCCGCCACCAGGGAGTGCGTGGTGCCCAGGTCGATGCCCACGGCAATGCGCCGCTGGTGCGGGTCGGGGGACTGGCCGGGTTCGGAGATCTGCAAAAGCGCCATGGAATAGTTCTTGTCGTCGTGTTCTACGTTGTCTGCGGGTACGCCGTGCGGCTCGCAGGAAAGGGGGGCAGTCCCTATTGTCCCAGTTGATCCCGGCGGCGCTCGATATCGTCGGCAAATCGCGCAATGAACATGAGGGCTCTGACCTCGCGCGCCGCACCGGCGGCATCGCCCGCCTCGTCCAGCAACTGCCCACAGCGCGCAAGGGCCGCGCGCCGCGCCTGCTGCACCTCGTCGTCCAGGGCATGCAGGGCGGCCTCGCCCTGGGCGTCCTCGAGCGACTCGCGCCATTCCATCTGCTGCATCAGAAAGGCCGCCGGCATGGCCGTGTTGTCCTCGGCGCGAATCGGCGCACCGCGCAGCTCGCACAGGTAGGCCGCGCGCCGCAGCGGATCCTTCAGGCGCTGGTAGGCCTCGTTGATGCGCACCGACCACTGCATGGCCACGCGCTGGGCCGCGGCGCCCTGCGCGGCGAATTTGTCGGGGTGGGCTTCGCGCTGCAGCTCCTTCCAGCGCGCGTCGATGGCGCTGCGCTCCTGCGCAAAGCGCTGCGCGAGGCCGAACAGCTCGAAATCGTCGGATTGCAGGTTCATGGAGGGGAAAGGGTCAAGAAAAAACCGCCAGCACGGGGTGCGATGGCGGTTTGGCTGGGCGCTCAGTACAGCAGGCACCGTGGCCTGCAAGCGATCAGAGGCAGAGAGTTTTTCGGCCGTGCCCGGAAGGTACGCCAAAACACCCTCAATCTAGGCGCAAAGCGCAGCCATAGCTGGGCTATGGCGAGCATTTGCAACGACGAGTGAGGGCGTTTTAGCGTGCAGGACGGGCATGGAGGAAAGACTCTCTGCCTCTTAAACGCGGAAGCTCTCGCCGCAACCGCAGCGGTCGCGCTCGTTGGGGTTGTTGAACCTGAAGCCTTCGTTCAGGCCCTCGCGCACGAAGTCGAGCTCGGTGCCGTCGATGTAAGCCAGGCTCTTGGGGTCGATCAGCACCTTCACGCCGTGGTTCTCGAACACCACGTCCTCAGGCTCGGTATCGTCCACGTACTCGAGCTTGTAGGCCAGGCCCGAGCAGCCGGTGGTCTTGACGCCCAGGCGCACGCCCAGCCCCTTGCCCCGGCGGGACAGGTAGCGGGTCACGTGCCGCGCAGCGGCTTCGGTCAGCGTGATGGCCATGGTCGATCAGGCGGTCACAGCCGCAGCGTGCTTGGTCTTGTAATCGAGCACGGCGGCCTTGATGGCGTCTTCCGCGAGGATGGAGCAGTGGATCTTGACGGGCGGCAGGGCCAGCTCTTCGGCGATCACGCTGTTCTTGAGGGCGGCCGCTTCGTCCAGCGTCTTGCCCTTGACCCATTCGGTCACCAGCGAGGACGAGGCGATGGCCGAGCCGCAGCCATAGGTCTTGAAGCGTGCGTCTTCGATCACACCGGTTTCGGGGTTCACCTTGATCTGCAGCTTCATCACGTCGCCGCAGGCCGGCGCGCCCACCATGCCGGTGCCCACCGATTCGTCACCCTTGTCGAACGAGCCCACGTTGCGGGGGTTCTCGTAATGGTCAACCACTTTGTCTGAATAAGCCATGATGTCTACCTCTTCAATTCGTCAAAATGCCATGAATCCGGTCAGTGCGCAGCCCACTGGATGGTGCTGATGTCCACGCCATCCTGGTACATCTCCCACAGCGGGCTCAGCTCGCGCAGTCGGGCGACGTTTTCGCGGATGGTGGCGATCGCGTAGTCGATCTCTTCCTCGGTCGTGAAGCGGCCGATGGTCATGCGCAGGCTGCTGTGGGCCAGCTCGTCGCTGCGGCCCAGGGCGCGCAACACATAGCTGGGCTCCAGGCTGGCCGAGGTGCAGGCGGAGCCCGACGACACGGCCAAGCCCTTGATGCCCATGATCAGCGACTCGCCTTCGACGTAGTTGAAGCTCATGTTCAGGTTCTGCGGCACGCGGCGTTCCATGCTGCCGTTGATGAACACCTGTTCGATGTCCTTCAGGCCATTGAGCAAGCGCTGCTGCAGCGCATGGGCCTTGGCGTTGGATTCGGCCATTTCTTCCTTGGCGATGCGGAAGGCCTCGCCCATGCCCACGATCTGGTGCGTGGGCAAGGTGCCCGAACGCATGCCGCGCTCATGGCCGCCACCGTGCATCTGCGCTTCCAGGCGCACGCGCGGCTTGCGGCGCACGTACAGGGCACCCACGCCCTTGGGGCCATAGGTCTTGTGCGCGGTCATGCTCATCAGGTCGATGGGCAGGGTGTTCATGTCGATCTCGACGCGGCCGGTGGCCTGCGCGGCATCCACGTGCAGCAGCACGCCCTTTTCACGGCACAGTGCGCCGATCGCCGGGATGTCCTGGATCACGCCGATCTCGTTGTTCACGAACAGGATGCTCACCAGCACCGTATCGGGGCGGATGGCGGCCTTGAGCGCGTCCAGGTCCACCAGGCCGTCTTCCTTGACGTCGAGGTAGGTGGCTTCGAAGCCCTGGCGCTCCAGCTCGCGCATGGTGTCCAGCACGGCCTTGTGCTCGGTCTTGAGCGTGATCAGGTGCTTGCCCTTGCCCTTGTAGAACTGGGCAGCACCCTTCAGGGCCAGGTTGATCGATTCCGTGGCACCACTGGTCCAGACGATCTCGCGCGGATCGGCGTGGATCAGGTCGGCCACCTGCACACGCGCCTTTTCCACCGCCTCTTCCGCTTCCCAGCCCCAGGCGTGGCTGCGCGATGCCGGGTTGCCGAAATGCTCGCGCAACCAGGGAATCATGGCGTCCACTACGCGCGGGTCCACAGGGGTGGTAGCGCCGTAGTCGAGGTAGATGGGGAAATGTGGAGTCATGGCGTGGCTGGCTCAGGAGGTTGCTGGCTTGGGCTTGCTTGCAAACAACGAACGAAGAACAGTTGGACAGTTGGTTACAGAAACAGGAGACGTTCAGGGCGGTGCCGACCCCAGGGCCGGCGCGGCGCATCTGGCGGTCAGGACTTGGCGAAAACGTTGCCGAGCGCGAACACCGAATTCGGGGCGTTCACACGGATCGGCTTGACCACCGGGGTCGTCGAGATGGCGCGGCGCACGACCGGCTTGTCCTCGATCTGCACGCCCTTGGCCAGTTGCTCTTCGACCAGCTTTTGCAGCGTGACGGAGTCGAGGAACTCGACCATGCGCTGGTTCAGCGATGCCCACAGCTCGTGCGTCATGCAACGGCCGGCTTCGCCCAGGCAGTTTTCCTTGCCGCCGCACTGGGTGGCGTCAATGGGTTCGTCCACGGATACGATGATGTCGGCCACCGTGATGTCGCCCGCCTTGCGGGCCAGGGTGTAGCCGCCGCCGGGGCCACGGGTGGATTCCACCAGTTCGTGGCGGCGCAGCTTGCCGAACAGCTGTTCCAGGTAGGACAGCGAAATCTGCTGGCGCTGGCTGATGGCAGCCAGGGTGACGGGTCCGTTGTTCTGGCGCAGGGCCAGGTCAATCATGGCGGTGACCGCAAAACGGCCTTTGGTAGTGAGACGCATCGCAAGCTCCTTGTGCTAAGGCTTGTTCGTTGTAGAAACTGCCGACTGCAGGCTGTTGGCCCGCAACGACACCGTCTCCGCCCCTTACTCCACACGGGTTTTCCCGGTGCAGAGCCCTTCATCTTGTGGGCTTTTGTTCTTGAGTAGTTTGTAGGAGTATAGCACAAATCCCTATTGAATCAGTCGGGATAAGAAACTGGCGGGTCACTATTTCCCCATACGCGTTTTTACGGACAGCCCATTGCCCACCAATCGCCCATTACTACGCCCTGCCCTGCAGGTCGGGGCGCACCCCGCTCTCTACAAGGCCACGGAATCATTGCCATGCGCGCCGAAGGCCTGGTCCTTCAACCGCGTGAGCTGGTCGCGTACACGCGCCGCCTGCTCGAATTCGAGGTTGCGCGCATGCTCCAGCATGAGCTTCTCGAGCCGCTTGATTTCGCGCGCCACGTCCTTCTCGGACATGTCCTCCACCTTGGCGCGCTGCATCGTTTCCTGCTCCAGCCGCTCGGCATCCTTGCCCGCTTTCTCGCTGTACACGCCGTCAATCAGGTCTCTTACCCTCTTGACAATGCTGCGCGGCGTGATTCCGTGTGCCTCGTTGTGTGCGATCTGCTTTGCGCGGCGGCGTTCCGTCTCGCCCATGGCTTTTTTCATGGAATCGGTGATGCGGTCCGCATAGAGGATGGCGTGGCCATTCATGTTGCGTGCCGCCCGGCCTATGGTCTGGATCAGGCTGCGCTCGGCGCGCAGGAAGCCCTCCTTGTCGGCATCGAGGATCGCCACCAGCGAGACCTCGGGAATGTCCAGGCCCTCGCGCAGCAGGTTGATGCCCACCAGCACGTCGAAAGCGCCCAGGCGCAGGTCGCGGATGATCTCCACCCGCTCCACCGTGTCCACGTCGCTGTGCAGGTAGCGCACCTTGACGCCGTTGTCCGTGAGGTAGTCGGTCAGCTGCTCGGCCATGCGCTTGGTCAGCGTGGTGATGAGCACGCGCTCGTTCTTTTCGGCGCGGATGCGGATCTCCTGCAGCACATCATCCACCTGGTGGGTGGCGGGGCGCACCTCCACCACCGGGTCCACCAGGCCCGTGGGGCGCACCACCTGGTCCACCACCTGGCCGGCGTGCTGCTTTTCGTAGTCGGCCGGCGTGGCCGAGACGAAGACCACCTGGCGCATGCGCTGCTCGAACTCCTCGAACTTGAGCGGCCGGTTGTCCAGTGCCGAGGGCAGCCGAAAACCATACTCCACCAGCGTGGTCTTGCGCGAACGGTCGCCGCTGTACATGGCGTTGAGCTGGCCGATCATCTGGTGGCTCTCGTCCAGGAACATCAGCGCGTTCTTGGGCATGTAGTCGGTCAGCGTGCTCGGCGGGTCGCCCGGCGCGGCGCCCGAGAGGTGGCGCGTGTAGTTCTCGATGCCCTTGCAGTGCCCTACTTCGCTGAGCATCTCCAGGTCGAAGCGCGTGCGCTGCTCCAGGCGCTGGGCCTCCACCAGCTTGCCATCGTCCAGCAGCTGCTTGAGGCGCTCGGCCAGCTCGATCTTGATGGTCTCCACGGCCGCCAGCACCTTGTCGCGCGGCGTCACGTAGTGGCTGCTGGGGTAGACCGTGAAGCGCGGGATCTTCTGCTTGACGCGACCCGTGAGCGGATCGAACAGCTGCAGGCTCTCGATCTCGTCGTCGAACAGCTCGATGCGGATGGCCAGTTCCGAGTGCTCTGCCGGGAACACGTCGATGGTGTCGCCGCGCACGCGGAACTTGCCGCGCGAGAAATCAGCCTCGTTGCGCTGGTACTGCATGCGGATCAGCTGGGCGATCACGTCGCGCTGGCCCAGCTTGTCGCCGGTGCGCAGGGTCATCACCATGCGGTGGTAGCTCTCGGGCTCGCCGATGCCGTAGATGGCCGAGACGGTGGCCACGATCACCACGTCGGTGCGCTCCATCAGGCTCTTGGTGCACGACAGGCGCATCTGCTCGATGTGCTCGTTGATCGCGCTGTCCTTCTCGATGAACAGGTCGCGCTGGGGCACGTAGGCCTCGGGCTGGTAGTAGTCGTAGTAGCTCACGAAGTACTCCACGGCGTTCTTCGGGAAGAACTCGCGGAATTCGCTGTACAGCTGCGCGGCCAGGGTCTTGTTGGGCGCGAACACGATGGCCGGGCGGCCCATGCGGGCGATCACGTTGGCCATGGTGAAGGTCTTGCCCGAGCCCGTGACCCCGAGCAGGGTCTGGAAGGCCTCGCCGTCGTTCAGCCCCTCGACCAGCTTGTCGATGGCCTCGGGCTGGTCGCCCGCGGGGGGGTACGGCTGGAACAGCTCGAACGGCGAATCGGGAAAGCGCACGAATTCGCCGTCTTGCTGATCCGGTATGACTTCTGATATTTCCAGCATGGGGTAGGTCAACGGTTGGTGGGGGCTAGCCGTTAAAATCGGCGGAACCTGGCACGTTACACCACGCCTGGATTCTTCGCTACTGACAACCTTTCAAGGATTTTCATGTCTCTGTTCACCGCCGTCGAAATGGCACCCCGCGACCCCATCCTGGGCCTCAACGAGCAATTTGCTGCCGACACCAACCCCAACAAGGTCAACCTGGGTGTGGGCGTGTATTTCGACGACAACGGCAAGCTGCCCCTGCTGCAGTGCGTGCAAGCCGCCGAAAAGACCATGATGTCGGCCCCCACGGCGCGCGGTTACCTGCCCATCGACGGCATCGTGGCCTATGACAATGCGGTCAAGGGCCTGGTCTTCGGCGCGGACAGCGAGCCCGTGACCTCCGGCCGCGTGGCCACCGTGCAGGCCATCGGCGGCACCGGCGGCCTGAAGATCGGCGCCGACTTCCTTAAGAAGGTCAGCCCCAATGCCAAGGTGCTGATCTCCGACCCGAGCTGGGAAAACCACCGCGCGCTGTTCACCAACGCCGGCTTCGAGGTCGACAGCTACGCCTACTACGACGCCGAAAAGCGCGGCGTGAACTTCGAAGGCTTCCTGGCCAGCCTGAACGCAGCTGCCGCCGGCACCATCGTCGTGCTGCACGCCTGCTGCCACAACCCCACCGGCTACGACATCACTGCCGCGCAGTGGGACCAGGTGATCGCCGCCGTCAAGGCCAAGGGCCTGACGCCCTTCCTGGACATGGCCTACCAGGGCTTCGGCCACGGCATCGCCGAAGACGGCGCCGTGATCGGCAAGTTCGTGGCTGCCGGCCTGAACTTCTTCGTCTCCACCTCGTTCAGCAAGAGCTTCAGCCTGTACGGCGAGCGCGTGGGCGGCCTGTCGGTGCTGTGCGCCAACAAGGAAGAAGCCAGCCGCGTGCTGAGCCAGCTGAAGATCGTGATCCGCACGAACTACTCCAACCCACCCATCCACGGCGGCGCCGTGGTGGCCGCCGTGCTGGGCAACCCCGAGCTGCGTGCCCTGTGGGAGAAGGAACTGGCCGAAATGCGCGTGCGCATCAAGGCCATGCGCCAGAAGCTGGTCGACGGCCTGAAGGCCGCCGGCGTGAAGCAGGACATGTCCTTCATCACCACCCAGATCGGCATGTTCAGCTACTCGGGCCTCTCCAAGGACCAGATGGTGCGCCTGCGCAACGAGTTCGGCGTGTACGGCACCGACACCGGCCGCATGTGCGTCGCTGCGCTGAACAGCAAGAACATCGACTACGTCTGCCAATCCATCGCAAAAGTGGTTTAACCCCCTGAGTCGCTGACGCGCCTTCCCCCTTTCTCTCGCCCCGCTACGCGAGGCGGGAAGGGGGACGCAGCCAGCGCGGCGGGGCGGCCCTTGCGCGGCTACCTCGCATGGGCAGCGCTTGTTCAAAGGACAGTGGCGACACGCATTGCAGTGAATGCGCTTTTTAACCCCAGTTCTGATCTTCAGAGCCGCTTTGTGAGCGAAGCGCTCCAGAACCCGCACAACGCGGCCATTCTGGAGCGTTTGCCGCTTCTGGGCCTGCCCGATGCCTGGCTGGTCGCGGGCTGCCTGTTCCAGACGGTGTGGAACCTGCACTCCGACCATGCGCCCGATGCGCGCATCAAGGACTACGACCTGTTCTACTTCGATGCCGGCGACCTGTCGGCCGCCGCCGAAGCAACCGTGCAGGCGCGCGCTGCGGCCCTGTTCGCTGACCTGCCGATCACCGTGGAAGCCAAGAACCAGGCGCGCGTGCACCTGTGGTACGAGGACTGGTTCGGCCACCCATACACCGCCCTCACCTCGGCGCGCGACGGGATTGGTCGCTTTCTGGTGCCCTGCACCTGCGTGGGTCTGCAGCCCGCCCCGTCAGGCCCGGTGCTGCACGCGCCGTATGGGCTCGATGAGCTGTATGCCGGCATCCTGCGGCCCAACCCTGCCTGCCCGCACCTGCCGCTGTTCGATGCCAAGGCCGCGAGCTACCAGCAGCGCTGGCCCTGGCTGCGCATCGAGCGCGAGTTCACCCCCATAGCACCGAGCGCATGGAAATCGACGCCGACTGGAAACCCGTATTGAAGAAGCGCGGCATTTCAGTCGACTGCACCGCCCCCGCCGCATACAGCAGCGGCAGGTAGTGCTCATGCGTGGGATGGGCCTGCTTGGCCACGGCGCCGAGCTTCAGGAAGTCGGGCAACGCAGCGAGCTGGCCCTGCTTGATCTGGTCCTGCACCACCCCATCGAACTCGCTGGCCCAGTCGTAGGCTTCGTTGGCGGCAGTGCCCCGGCGCGTGACGCGCAGGTTGTGCACCACATTGCCGCTGCCCACGATGAGCACGCCACGCTCGCGCAGGGCCGCCAGCTGCTTGCCCAGGGCGTAGTGCTCGGCCGGGGCGCGGCTGTAGTCCATGCTCAGCTGCAGCACGGGGATCTGGGCCTTGGGGAACATGGGCTTGAGCACCGACCAGGTGCCGTGGTCCAGGCCCCATTCGCCCTCGTCCACCCCCAGCGCCGTGCCCGTGGCCGGTGATTTCAGCTCCTTGGCCAGGCCGCGCGCCACGGCGGGGGCGCCGGGCGCAGGGTACTGTTGGTCGAACAGTGCCTGCGGAAAGCCGCCAAAATCGTGGATGGTCTTGGGATTGGCCATGCCCGTGAGCTGCCAGCCGTCCCGTGTGAGCCAGTGGGCCGAGACGCACAGGATGAGCTGGGGCTGCACAGCGCGGGCCATCAGCTCCGTGCCCAGCGCCTGCCAGGCGCGGCGCCAGGTGTTGTCCTCGATGGCGTTCATGGGGCTGCCATGGCCGACAAACAGCACCGGCATGCGCGGCGAGGGCTTGAGGGCTTGCAACACGGGCAAGGTGGCGGCACTGCTGAGCGGGGTCACGGTCATCACTCCCGGAAAGGTGGCCAGCCCGGCAAGGGCGGCCATAGAGGTTCTGCGTTGCATGGACGGGAGGATAAGGTAACAAATTTTGTATAACGCAGGGAGTGAGCACCCGGGCTGGCCAAAGTTCCGGCCATCGGATGCCCTGCGCACCGCCTTCCTTCCATTCCTACAAAGAGACATGAGCACCACCCTGCCCCAACCCCTGCGCAACACCCGCGTCCTGAGCCTTGCCCTGAACCTGCCCGGCCCCGCCGCCCTGATGCGCTGCGCGCGCATGGGCGCCGAATGCACCAAGCTCGAGCCGCCACCGGCAGCCGGCTACCCCAGCGCCGACCCCATGGGCATCTACAGCCCGGCGGCCTACGCCACGCTGCACCGAGGGGTGCGCGTGCTGCACGCCCACCTCAAGACCGCCGAGGGCCAGGCCACCCTGCACGAGGAACTGGCGCGCACCGATGTGCTGATCACTTCGTTTCGCCCCTCGGCCCTGGCCAAGCTCGGCCTGGGTTGGGAAGCCCTGCAGGTCAAATACCCACGCCTGTCGCTGGTGCGCATCGTGGGCGCCGCCGCAGAGCGCGCCGAGGAGCCGGGCCACGACCTCACCTACCTGGCCGATGCCGGCCTGGTCACCGGCACCGAGATGCCGCCCACGCTGTATGCCGACATGGGCGGGTCGCTGATGGCCAGCGAGGCCGTGCTGCAGGCCCTGCTGGAGCGCGCCCACACCGGCAACGGGGTGTGCATCGAGGTCGCGCTGGCGGATGCCGCCGCCTGGCTGGCCCAGCCACGCGACTGGGGCCTGACCACGCCCGATGGCGACGTGGGCGGCAACCACGCCGGCTACCGCATCTACCCCTGCGCCGACGGCCGCGTGGCCGTGGCCGCGCTCGAGCCCCACTTTGCCGCCAGCCTGTGCGCAGCGGCCGGCCTGCCCGCCACGGGCGACGCCCAGGTGCTGCGCGCCCCCGCCACGCACGAGGGCGTGGCCGGTTTCCTGCGCACGCAGACCCGTGCGCAGCTCGATGCGCTGGCGCAGGCGCAGGACATCCCCCTGCACACACTCGCCTGAAGGCAAAAGCAAACATGCAAAAGCAGGGAAAAGTGGTGCGCTGGAACGCCGAGCGCGCCTTTGGCTTCATCCGCAGCGCGGACACCGATGCAGACGTCTTCTTCCATGTGCGCGACTTTCGGGGCAGCGGCGCGCCGCGCGAGGGCCAGGCCGTGGTCTACGAAGAGATCCATGTGGGCGGCAAGGGGCCGCGGGCCATGGCGGTGCAGCCAGCGGGCGCCCAAGCGGCAGCACACTCATCCACTCGCTCGGCGCCAGGGCCGTCTGCATCCAAGCCCCGGCAGGTTCGGCCATCGCGTGCCGATCAGCCGCGTGGCACGCCTGCATTTCAGGGCCTGGCCTTTCTGCTGATGGGTGTTTGGGCGGGACTGCTGGCTTTTGGTGCCTGGAACGGCCGATTGCCCCTTTGGCTGTTGGGCGGCGCAATAGCACTCAACCTGCTGACCTTTGCCGTCTACTTCATCGACAAGCAGGCTGCAAAAAGCGGCCAATGGCGCACCAGCGAAAGCACTCTGCATGGACTGGCGCTTTTGGGAGGCTGGCCTGGTGCCTGGCTCGCCCAGCAAATGCTGCGCCACAAATCGAGCAAGGCCGCATTCCGGGCAGCGTACTGGGCCACCGTGATTGCGAACTGCGCGATCCTGGCCGCCTGGGTAATTGGTTGGGTACGATAGCTGCAGGATAAGTGCTTTTATTTGCGAAAAAATTCCTGTGACCAAAGACACTAGTTGCAAGCGCTCGAGGAATAGTCGATATATTTTTCCTTGACTGCAGCATTGATCACCTCTCCAAGAGATTCAATTGGAAGGAATTTTCCATCACTCCAATTCTCTCCCGATGGCTGAAGAAAATAAGGAGCGGGAAAATCAATCGAATGCCTTCCATACTGGGCACGACGAGTCGTGAAAAGCACAACATCCTTACCCATAAGAGATTTATAATGAACACTCATCGCATCAACCCCATGAAGAACTATATTACTCACTAGATAGATATATTCATGCCTGCAGTTTCCACGAACCTCAAACTCCGGTAGACCCGCTGAGGCAGCCATGAGTCTTACTGAAGAAACCACCATGAAGGGCTGACCGATCTTTTCACCCTTCAATTCAGCAGCAATGACCAGTTCATTTGGATTTATCCAACCACGCCTACTGGTCAATTTTTCATTCAAAGATTCGCTTATGTAAAGAATTCCTTCAAAGCGCCCTTTGAAAACAATAGTATTTGAATTTCTTAGAAAAACATCCAACGGCATTGGCGGCGACATCGGAAGTGACGCGTGACACATCACAGATACCATCAACATCCATGCAGTGGTACACAGCGATTTCCAGAAGCGAATTTTCGAAGAAGAAATTTGATACATAGATTTTCAAAATTTAAATATCCCTTACCCACCCCAGGGCCACACTGCCATTTCAATGCTCCCTCCGGACAGTCTGGCCTTCGCCATGATGTCATGGCTGTAGCAGCGGCATCGGGCTGCGCAGTCGATCTCGCAGCGAAAAATCATCCGCAGACGACATGCAAACACCGCTTAGGACTACATGCGCCACAGCGGCCAGCGACTTCAATGGAAGGCGTATCCACCCCTCCAAAGGAGACGGCCATGAAGCCAATGATTCTTGACTCCACCATGACCAATATGGGCGGCGTGTTCTACCCCACCGGGCATGTGTTCGCCCTGTTCCCCGACGAGGACTGCGTGCGCCAGGCCGCCACCGCGCTGGAGGCCGCCGGCCACAAGGGCGAGCTGGCCTATGCCAGCCCCGAAGCCATCATGGCCGACATCGTGCGCACGCTGGGCACGGCCGATGCGCCCCTGCCCTCCGTGGGCGCCGAAGGCGACATGGTGCGCCGCATCGCCGATCTGGCCAGCACCGGCCACCATGGCCTGCTGGTCCAGATGGACAGCAAGGACGAGCCCGACACGGTGGTGGACGCCATCACACCGCAGGGTGCGGCCACGGCCTTCTACTACCGTACCTTCATCATCGAAGACCTGGTGACACCGCCCGTGCCAGACGAAAAGACCCAGTCCGTGGTGGTTGGCACGCACGCCGCGACGAACTGAGCACGCCCCCCCCCAGCCGCCCCGCGGCATCGGGTGCCCCCCACGAAACCCGCGTTCCGCAAGGCACGCGGGTTTTTCATGCCGGCCGCCACGGCCAAGGATTTGCTGCGAAGCCGCCTGGTTACCGATATAGTGGTTCTGCAAGGCAGGCCAGCACGCTCGCCCACCGGCCTGTCGGCCAGGGGAGCCCACGCGGCCCACCGCACGGGAGGAATCGGAATGGGGTTGTTCGGCCACAGAAACCCGCTCAAGGCGCGCCAGGCCGCACGGCCTTGACGCAGCGGCGGCAGCGGTACATGAGCGACGCGCGCGAGCCACCAGGCCAGGGACCGCTGCGCTCCACGCTGCGGATCACCTGGCCCTTCCTGCTTATGGTGCTTTTGCTGGCGGCATGTGCCTCGGGCAGCCTGTACGTGCTGTCGGCCGTGCGGGCCTTCGTCGCTGGCGAGAGCCTCTGGACCAAGGGCCAGAAGGACGCCATCTACTTCCTGGACCGCTATGCCGCCACGGGCTCCCCCGATGCCTACGTGCAATTCAGGAAGGCCATCGACGTGCCCTTGGGCGACAAGGCGGCCCGGCTGGCCTTGCTCGAATCCGACCCCATCGACCTGAACGCCGCGCACGAGGGATTCGCTCGCGGAGAGAACCATCCCGAGGACATCGACAGCCTGGTCTGGCTGCTGCGCTGGTTCAACCGCTACGAGATCGTGCAGCAGCCGCTGGTGCACTGGCGGGTCGGAGACCGCCATATCGACAACCTGCTGCAGCTGTCGCAGGAGATCCAGCACGGCCATACCAGCGGCATGGTGGACGCCGCTACGCGCCGGGACTGGCAGGCCAGCATCCGCGCCATCAACGCGGGTGCGACGCCGGCGGCCCGCGCCTTCAGCGCCTCGCTCGGGCACAGCTCCCGGCGCATCGTGCAATGGCTGCTCTGGGCCAACGCGGGCATGGCCGCCGTGCTCATCCTGCTGACCACCTGGCACACCCGCAGCCTGCTGGCGCAGCGCCAGCGCGCGGAACTGGCGCTCGACGCCGAGCGCGAACAGGCGCGCATCACGCTGGCCGCCATCGGCGACGCCGTCGTGACCACCGACCTGCAGGGCCAGGTGCTGTACCTGAATCCCGCGGCCGAAGCCCTGGTGGGCCTGCCGGCCCAGGAAGCTACCGGCCACCCTTTGGCCCAGGTGCTGCAACTCAATGACGGCACCGGCCCCCTGGGCGCCGACCAGTTGGTGGAGCGGGTGCTGCGCGGCGGCCCCACGCACCGCGATGGCTTCACGCCGACCGTGGTGCGCCCGGACCAGAGCATGGTCCCCATCAAGCTCATGGGCTCGCCGATCGAGCACCTGGGCCGCCCCAAGGGGGTGGTGCTGGTGCTGCACGACGTGACGCGCGAACAGCACTATGTGGAACAGCTGTCCTGGCAGGCCAGCCACGATGCGCTCACCGGCCTGGTGAACCGGCGCGAGTTCGAGCACCGGCTGGAAGTGCTGCTCGGCCAGCCGCGCGCGGTGGGGCGCGAGGGCGCCCTGCTCTTCGTGGACCTGGACCAGTTCAAGCTCATCAACGACACCTGCGGCCACCAGGCGGGCGACGAGATGCTGCGCGAGGTCTGCCGCATGCTGCAAAGCCACCTGCGCGAGGGCGATACGCTGGCACGGCTGGGCGGCGACGAATTCGGCATCCTGCTCAGGGACTGCCCGCCCGGCCCCTCGGCACGCATTGCCGAGCAGTTGCGCCAGGCGGGGCACGAGCTGCGCGTGCTCTGGGAAGGTCGGCAGCTGGGCACCGGCCTGAGCATCGGCATGGTGCAGCTGATACCGGCGCTCAGCACCATCCAGGAAGCCATGCGCGTGGCCGACATGGCCTGCTACCGCGCCAAGGAGGCCGGCCGCAACCAGGTCTTCATCTACCAGACGGAAGACATCGAGATGAGCCGCCGCGAGGGCGACATGGACTGGGTGCGGCGCCTGCGCCTGGCGCTGGAGCACGACCGCTTCCGGCTGCACGCGCAGACCATCAGCGCGCTGCAGGGGACGGGAGCGGGGCTGCACCTGGAAGTGCTGCTGCGCCTGGCCGAAAACACCGAGGAGCTCATCGCCCCGGGATGCTTCATCCCCGCCGCCGAGCACTACGGCATGATGCCCGCCATCGACCGCTGGGTGGTGCGGCACACACTGCGCGGCCTGGCACAGCACCAGGCCGCGGGCGGCGGCCCGGCCGTGCACACCTGCGCCATCAACCTCTCGGGCACCAGCCTGGGCGACGAAAGCCTGCTCAGGTACATCCACACCGAAATCGAGCAGTCGGGCGTGGATCCGCACCTGCTGTGCTTCGAGATCACCGAGACCAGCGCCATCTCGCACCTGCCCAGCGCGGTGCGGCTCATGAAGGACCTGCAGCAGCTGGGCTGCCGCTTCGCGCTCGACGACTTCGGCGTGGGCATGTCCTCCTTCACCTACCTCAAGCACCTGCCGGTGGACTACCTCAAGATCGACGGCAGCTTCGTGCGCGACCTGCTGGACGACCCGACCAACCGGGCCATGGTGGAGATGATCAACCACATCGGTCATGTCATGGGCAAGGAGACCATCGCGGAGTTTGCCGAGTCGATGGACATCGTCGACGCGCTGCGCGCCATCGGCGTCGACCATGCACAGGGCTATGCGCTCTCGCGCCCCATCCCGCTGGTCGATTGCCTGCGCAAGGGTTGAACCAGGGCCCCGCTGCCCAGCGCCAGGCCGGGCACCACCAGCAGCACCGCGGCCAGCAAGGCGCCCGAGACGGGCTCGCCCAACAGCCAGGCCCCACCCGCGGCCGTGAGCAGCGGCACCAGCGCCGCAGACAGCGCCGCACGTGCCGCGCCCAGCCGCGCAATCGCTACGCTGTAGACCACCAGGCCCAGCAACCCGGCCGCCACGCCCTGCCCCAGCGCCTGCCAGGCCACATCGGTCCATGGTGCCGAGAGCAGGCGCGGAGCGCCCATCACCAGCAGCACGGGCAGCAACAGCACGGCCGAGCCCAGGTTCACCACGGCAGCGCCCTGCCAGGGCGTGAGGCCGCTGCCGCGAAACGCCACGGTGTACACCGCCCACAGCAGCGCCGCCAACAGGAACAGCAGGTCGCCGCGCCAGGCCTCTTCCACCGTGCGCCAGCCGGCAGCGCCAAAGACCGCCATGCCCGCCACGATCAGCGCCAGACCCAGCAGCCGCGGGGTTGGAGGCCGCTCCCCGGCCACCAGCCAGCCACCCAGCGCGGTGAACACCGGCAGGCTGCCCGCCACGAAGATGCCCATGTGCGCGGCCGGCGCCCAGCGCACCCCGGCCAGCACCACCAGGCCAAACGGCAGGCCACCGCAAAACACCAGCAGCGCGCAGCGCTGGGGAGACAGGCCGGCTGGCCACCCGCTGCGCCGCAGCCACAGCGGCGCCAGCACCAGGGCCGGTACGGCATAGCGCAGCACGGCCAGCTCGACCGGCCCCAGCGTGGTGGTGACACCATGGCGCGAGGCGATCTGCCAGCCGCTGCCGATGAGCGCGGCAGCCAACGCGGCCAGCCAGCCGACCCAGGGCGATGGAATGGAGGAACACAGGCGGCGAAAGGGGGGGGCGAAAGCAGGCATGCCCGCAGTCTCGGCGCAGCACCCCCGGCCCGGCTATCAGAATCCTGCCCAGGTCAGTTGCAGTCAGGTGCGCAGTGCCTGCCGGGCCTGTGCCGGCGTCACGCCGATGGCGCGGCGGAACGCGGCCCCCAGGTGGCTCTGGCTGCTGTAGCCCAGGTCGTGCGCCAGCGCAGCCAGGTCGGCCTCGCCCTCCTCCAGGCGCTGCAGTGCCGCGGCCAGCCGCAGTTGCTCGCGGTAGGCGTGCAGGCCCAGGCCGGTATGGGTACGGAACAGGCGCGCGAGGTGGAAGTAGGAGCTGCACGCCGCATCGGCCACGTCGTGCAGCGACCAGTGAAGGCCATCGGCAGACGCGGTGCGCGTGGCCATGAAGCGCCTTGCACGCGCCACTGCCACATGGGCCATAGCACTGTCGCACAACACCCCCTGCCCGAGCACAGGCTCGGCGACCTGCTCTCGCCCCTGCGCCAGTGCGCGCCAGTGCAGGCGCAGCTGCCAGAGGGCCCGGGGTGGCAGCATCCAGGCGAGTGCATGGCCGGGGCTGCCGGCCGATGGGGCGCCCGGCTGCATGCTGACCACCATGTGGCTGCGCGGCGTGGGCTGCCACTCATGGATACGGTAGGGCAGCCCGGTGGGCAGGGCCATGACGGTCAGCCCGTCGAGCAGCACCTGCCGCCCCTCCAGATGGAACTCGGACACGCCGCACACCGGGAAGACCCAGCGCGGCGTAGCCACCTGGTAGACGGCGCCGCCGGCATGGGCCACGCCCGCGGGCTTGACCACCCGCTCCACCCGCCACGCAGCGGTGTCGGCGTAGAGGATGCGGTCCTGCGGCATTGCGGGCCGGGCTGGGCGCCCGTGTCAGCGGCCCTTGCGGCCGGCCGAGGGCTTGGCCGAGCCAGTCACGCGCGGTGGCAGGCCGGTGTGCTGGGTGAGCATGCGGCCCTTTTGCGGCTGCGTGGACTTGAGCGCCACGCCCTGTGAGGACTTGGATGCCGCCGCCGGAGTGGCCGCCTTGGCACCGCCGGGCGTGGAGTTCTTGCGCCGCGCGCTCTGGTAGCCGCCATCCGTGAGCGGCTGGAAGGTCGGGATCAGGTGGTGCTTGCCATTGCCGATCAGGTCGGCGCGGCCCATGGCCTTGAGCGCGTCGCGCAGCAGCGGCCAGTTGTTCGGGTCGTGGTAGCGCAGGAAGGCCTTGTGCAGGCGGCGGCGCTTTTCGCCGCGCACGATGTCCACGCCCTCGCTGTCGCGCGTGATCTTGCGCAGCGGGTTCTTGTTGCTGTGGTACATGGCCGTGGCCGTGGCCATGGGGCTCGGGTAGAAGGTCTGCACCTGGTCGGCGCGGAAACCGTTCTTCTTGAGCCAGATGGCGAGGTTCATCATGTCCTCGTCGCTGGTGCCCGGGTGCGCGGCAATGAAGTACGGGATCAGGAACTGCTTCTTGCCCGCCTCTTCACTGAACTTCTCGAACATCTGCTTGAACTTGTCATAGCTGCCGATGCCCGGCTTCATCATCTTCGTGAGCGGGCCCTGCTCGGTGTGTTCGGGCGCGATCTTGAGGTAGCCACCCACATGGTGCTGCACCAGTTCCTTGACGTACTCGGGGCTCTTGACGGCCAGGTCGTAGCGCAGGCCCGAGCCGATCAGGATCTTCTTGATGCCCTTGAGCGCGCGGCCGCGGCGGTAGATCTTGATCAGCGGGTCGTGGTTGGTGCCCAGGTTGGAGCAGATGCCCGGGTACACGCAGCTCGGCTTGCGGCAGGCGGCTTCGATCTCCGGGCTCTTGCAGCCCAGGCGGTACATGTTGGCCGTGGGGCCGCCCAGGTCCGAGATGGTGCCGGTGAAGCCGCTCACCTTGTCGCGGATGTCCTCGATCTCCTGGATGATGGAATCCTCGGAGCGGCTCTGGATGATGCGCCCCTCGTGCTCGGTGATGGAGCAGAAGGTGCAGCCGCCGAAGCAGCCGCGCATGATGTTGACCGAAAAGCGGATCATCTCCCACGCCGGGATCTTGGTCGCGCCTTCGTGGCTGCCGTTCTCGTCGGCATAGCTCGGGTGCGGGCCGCGGGCGTAGGTCAGGTCAAACACATAGTCCATCTCGGCCGTGGTCAGCGGGATGGGCGGCGGGTTGATCCACACGTCGCGGGCGGTCACGCCCTCGCCATGCGCCTGCACCAGGGCACGCGCATTGCCGGGGTTGGTCTCCAGGTGCAGCACGCGGTTGGCGTGGGCATACAGCACCGGGTCGCTCTTGACCTGCTCGTAGCTCGGCAAACGGATCACGCTGCGATCGCGCGGCGGCACCTTGAGCTTGGCCTTGAGCGCCGGGTTGGCCACGAACAGCATGGGCCGGATGGCGGGGTTGGGCTCGGCCGCAGCGGCTGCGCCGGCCTCGGCATCCAGGGTCCCATCTTCCTTGCTACAGGTACTGCCCTGGGCGGCGGCCTGCTCGCTGGTGGTCATGTAGGGGTTGATGTGCGCCTCGACCCGGCCCGGCTCGTCCACGCTGGTGGAGTCGATCTCGAACCAGCCCTTGCCGGTTTCGTCGTCGGAGCGGCGCACGAAGGCCGTGCCGCGCACGTCAGTGATCTGCTCCACGGGCTCGCGCGCGGCCAGGCGGTGCGCCACCTCGACCAGGGCGCGCTCGGCATTGCCGTACAGCAGCAGGTCGCACTTGGCATCGACCACGACCGAGCGGCGCACCTTGTCGCTCCAGTAGTCGTAGTGGGCGATGCGGCGCAGGCTGCCTTCGATGCCGCCCAGGATGATGGGCACGTCCTTGTACGCCTCGCGGCAGCGCTGGCTGTAGACGATGGCCGCACGGTCGGGGCGCTTGCCGCCGATGTCGCCCGGGGTGTAGGCGTCATCGCTGCGGATCTTGCGGTCCGCCGTGTAGCGGTTGATCATGGAATCCATGTTGCCCGCGGTCACGCCCCAGAACAGGTTGGGCTTGCCCAGCGCCTTGAAGGGGTCGGCGCTCTGCCAGTCGGGCTGGGCGATGATGCCCACGCGAAAGCCCTGGGCCTCCAGCGTGCGGCCGATCACGGCCATGCCGAAGCTCGGGTGGTCCACATAGGCATCGCCCGTGACCAGGATGATGTCGCAGCTGTCCCAGCCCAGTTGCTCCATCTCGGCGCGGCTCATCGGCAGGAACTTGGCCGTGCCGAAGCGCTTCGCCCAGTAGGGGCGATAGCTGGTCAGCGGCTTGGCTGCGCGCGCGAAAAAAGAGACGTCGACGGGGGCGTTCATGTGGGGGGTGCGAGACCTCGAATGAGCGAGGCCGTTATGGATAACCCGCGATTTTACGTTGGCAAGCCCGTTTTGTCGCCCCGCATCGGTTTGTCCTACCCATTGTCCGGCCATGCCCTGGCAGATATATACTTGCCAAAGTCAATCAATTGCATGACAAAGGCAATCAATCATGAAAACCCCGACCGCCGAAGCCCCGGCAGGTGCCGTCAAGGCCGTGCGCCGTTTCAACCGCTTCTTCACGCGCCGCATCGGCGTGCTCGACCCCTACCTGGGCAGCGAGCTGTCGTTGACCGACGTGCGCGTGCTCTATGAACTGGCCCACCGCGACGCCCTGGTGGCCAGCGAACTGGCGCGCGAGCTGGGGCTGGATGGCGGCTACCTGAGCCGCATCCTGCGGCGCTTCGAAGGCACGGGCTGGATCAGCCGGGCACCGAGCGCCAGGGATGCGCGCCAGAGCGAGCTCACGTTGACGCCTGCCGGGCACGCCGCCTTTGCACCGCTGCAGCAGCGCTCGCGCGACGAAGCGGCCGCGCTGCTCGCCCCCCTGCCCGCCCCGCGCCAGGCAGAGCTGGTGCAGGCCATGGAGCGCATCGAAGCGCTGCTGGAGCCCGCTGCCGCCACCAGCGGGCCTGCCAGGGTGGCCGTGCTACGCGACCCGGTGCCTGGCGACATGGGCTGGGTGGTGCAGCAGCATGGCGAAATCTATGCGCGGGAATACGGCTGGGACCTGCGCTTCGAGGCCCTGGTGGCCGATATCGCCGCGCAGTTCGTGCGCAAGTTCCAGCCTGAATGGGAAAAATGCTGGATCGCCGAGCTCGACGGTGAGCGCGTGGGCGCCATCTTCGTGGTGCGCAAATCCGCCAGCACCGCCCAACTGCGCATGCTGATCCTCTCACCCAAGGCCCGTGGCATGGGCCTGGGAGCGCGGTTGACGGACGAATGCATCGCCTTTGCGCGTGCCAAGAGTTACAAAAAAATGGTGCTGTGGACCAACAGTTGTCTCACCACCGCACGTTCCATCTATGCCAAACGGGGTTTTGTGCTCGACAAGTCGGAGCCGTACGAGGACTTCGGGCAACAATTGGTGGGAGAAACCTGGTCGCTCAAGCTATGACCCACTCCACACCCACCCCACCCACCATCCGCCCGCTTGCGGCGCACGACGACCTGGCGCGCCTCACCGCCCTGATCCACGCCGCTTACGCCCCGCATGCTGCCAAGGGCCTGCGCTACTGGGCCACCCACCAGACCGAGCAAGACACGGCAAAACGCCTGGCATCGGGCCAGGCGCTGGTGGTGGAGATCGATGGAGACTATGCCGCGACAGCGACCTTGCGCGCCCCGCAACCCGAGTCCAAGGTGGCGCTGTACCGCGACAGCACGGTGTGGTCGATCACGCAGTTCTGCGTGGCGCCCCGGTTCAAGGGCCTGGGCCTGGGGAAACTGCTGCACGGGGAACTGCTGGCCAGGGCGCGCAGTGCCGGGGCCGCCACCCTGGCACTGGACACGGCCGAACCGGCCCATGCATTGATTGCGATGTACGAATCCTGGGGCTACCGGGTGGTCGGCGAGTGCGACTGGAGGCCGCTCACCAACTACACCAGCGTGCTCATGGCACGCCCCGTGGACGCCTGAGGCACGGCTACGCCGAGCGCCAGGCGCCGATAGTTTTTACCACTCGCCCACTTCGCGCACGCGCTGGGCCAGGTCGAACTCTTCTTCCTCTTCGAAATCCGTCGCCGCGGCGCTGGAGGCCACGCTGGGCGATGGCATGGCCATGCGGGGCATGGACGATGCTGCCGACGAGGCGGCGAAGCGGCCGAACACGTGGCTGGCCAGCGTGCTGGGGAGGGAGGCGGTCAATGGCAGTGCGAACATGGCGGGTCCTTGGGTGCGAGTCGTTTACTTGTTGTCTGCCGAGAATAGTTATCGGCTATGGGGTCAAGTGTAGGAACGCACCGCGTCTGCGCTTGTGACAGAACGCACACTTACAGGCCCAAGCCCGATCAGCGGGCGCGCGGCTGTGACAGGCGTCACATAACTGCCACCCGCGTGGGGCCACGGGTGGTGCATTTGCGCCACAACTTGGCGAGCGGGCGACGCTGATAAGCTCGGCGCCCCATGCCACAGACCCTTGCAGCCCCCGCCCACAGCGAGCTCGTCATCAAGAAAAGCCGCTTCATCGGCTGTGTGCAGCCCATGGCCGATCGCGCCGGTGCGCAAGCGGTGGTGGACGCGCTGCGCAAGCAGCACCCGGGCGCTGCGCATGTCTGCTGGGCATTGCTGGCGGGCGGCCAATCGGCCGCGGTGGACGATGGCGAGCCAGGCGGTACCGCCGGCCGGCCCATGCTTGACGTGCTGCGCCACCAGGACCTGGAGGGGGTGCAGGCCACCGTGGTGCGCTACTTCGGCGGGGTGAAGCTGGGCGCGGGCGGGCTGGTGCGCGCCTACACCGACACCATCGCCCAGGCCTTGCTCACGGCCCCCAAGATCGTCCTGCAGCGCATGGCCACACGGCAATGCATGGTGCCGTACGCGCTGGAAGGCCTGCTGCGCCGGGAGATCGAGGCCGCAGGCGCCGAACTGATCGATGTGCAGCACGGCACCCTGGTCACCCTGCAACTGCGGCTGCCCCAGGCCCAGGCCGAAGCCTTCGTTCAGCGCATCAACGACCAGGGCCAGGGGCGCGTGGGCTGGGTGGATACCGACTGAGAACCTGTGTACCTTGGGCAACCCGCCTACACGCGAGCGGCCCCATGCCCTGCACACTGGCGGCTCCAAGCAACCACGGGAGACGCGATCCATGGGCCAGCCCCTCGACACCATCATCATCGGCGCGGGCACGGCCGGCCTGGCCGCCCTGCGCGAGGTGCGCAAGCGCACGGAGCGCTACCTGATCGTCAACGAGGGCCCCTGGGGCACGACCTGCGCCCGCGTGGGTTGCATGCCCTCCAAGACCTTGATCGAGGCGGCCAACGCCTTCCACCGGCGCCATGCGTTCGAGGAGTTCGGCATCCGGGGCGGCGCCGACCTGCGGGCCGACATCCCTGCCGTGTTGCAGCGCGTGCGGGCGCTGCGCGACGACTTCGTGGCCGGCGCCATGCGGGCCACGGACGACCTGGGTGGCGCCAGCCTCTCGGGCCGCGCCGTGCTGCTCGATGCGAACACCGTGGACGTGGGCGGCACCCACTACCATGCCGACAGCATCATCCTCGCCACCGGCTCCAGGCCAGTGGTGCCCGAGGAGTGGCTGGCCTTTGGCGACCGCATCCTGACCACCGACACCCTGTTCGAGCAGCCCACCCTGGGGCCGCGCGTGGCCGTGATCGGCATGGGCGCCATCGGCGTGGAACTCTCGCAGGCCCTGGCGCGCCTGGGACTGGAGGTGGCGGCCTTCACCACCGGCCATGCCCTGGGGGGCCTGAGCGACCCGACCCTGAACGCTGAACTGGCGGCCCTGCTGAAAAAGGAAATGGTGCTGCACACCCATGCCAAGGCCGAGTTGCGCGAAGTACCCGGCGGCATCGAGGTCAGCAGCGGCGCCAACCGCGTGGTGGTGGACCAGGTGATCGCCGCCATGGGCCGAACGCCCAACATCGAGCACCTGGGGCTGGAGACCCTGGGCGAACCGCTGGATGAACGCGGCAGGCCCCGGGTGGACCGGCAGACCCAGCAGATCGGCCAGCTGCGCGTGTTCCTGGCGGGCGATGCCAACGACGATGCGGCGCTGCTGCACGAGGGCGCGGACGAAGGCCACATCGCCGGCATGAACGCGCTGGCAGCCGAGCCCACGCGCTTCGTGCGCCGCACCCCGCTGTCCATCGTGTTCTCGGACCCCAACATCGCAGTCGTGGGCACGCCGTTCGACAAGCTCGACCCAGCCCACACCGTGGTGGGCGCCGTAGACTTCGACCACCACGGCCGGGCCCGCGCCGCCCTGCGCAACCAGGGGCGCCTGTGCGTGTATGCCGACAAGGGCAATGCCCGGCTGCTGGGGGCCGAGATGTGTGCCCCCGATGGCGAGCACCTGGCACACCTGCTGGCCCTGGCCATTCAGCAAAAGCTCACGGTGCACCAATTGCTGGGCATGCCCATCTACCACCCGGTGCTGGAGGAAGGCCTGCGCACCGCCCTGCGCAATGCGGCCCGGCATCTGCCCGAGATCAGCGAATCGGACCTGGCCGCCTGCAAACCCCTGGGCGTACCCGCGCTGGAATGACAGGAGCTGCCGCCCCAGGATGTAACAGTTCGCAAACGCGCTGCATTTCGGGAGCAGAATGTCGATAAATCCGGCAAGCAACGGAGAACCCCCATGGATGTCGCACTCAGCAACAGCATCGTCAGCACCGCCACGGCCCTGGCCAGCCGCGAAAATTCAGATGCCCTGAATATTCGGGTGCTCAAGAAGGCGCTGGACATCCAGGCCAACTCCGCCGCCACGCTGCTGCAGGCCCTGCCCCAACCGCCACTGGCCACCTCGGGCACGCTGGGCACCCAGCTCAATACCTTCGCCTGATCCCTCCGCCGAACTGGAATCTTCCCCTTTTCTCCAAGGTAAGCCCCTCAAAAGCCGCCCCTAGAGGCGGCATTTTTTTGGCCTGCGTCACCTGGGCCGTCACGCTGCCGCAAACCTTTCGCGGTAGCCCTTGGGCGAGACATTCAGGTGGCGCATGAACATGCGCCGCATCACTTCCTCCGAATTGAAGCCGCACTGCACGGCAATGGCCTTGTTGCTGTGCCGGTGGGCTTCAATCAGGCGGCAGGCCTTCTCCAGGCGGATGCGCTCCACCGCATGGGCCGGCGTGGTGCCGGTCTGGGCGGTGTAAAAACGCGCAAAGGTGCGCAGGGTCATGCCCATCTGGTCGGCCATGCGTGCCACGTTGAGGTCGGAGCGCAGGTGCTCGGCAATCCAGGCATGCAGCCGTGAGATGCGCTCGTCGCCTGCGGTCTGCTCCAGCAGCGCGCTGCTGAACTGCGACTGCCCGCCCGGGCGCTTGTAGAACACCACCAGTTTCTTGGCCACGGCCATCACGATGTCGCGGCCCACGTCGGCCTCGACCATGCCCAGCGCCATGTCGATGCCGGCTGTGACCCCGGCCGAGGTCCACACCCGCCCCTGGCGGAAATAAATGGCATCGGGCTGCACCGCAACGGCTGGAAATCGGGACGACAGGTGCTCGCAGGCGGCCCAGTGGGTCACCGCACCGGCGCCATCGAGCACGCCGGTGTGCGCCAGCACGAAGGCGCCCGTGCACACCGACGCCAGCCGCTCGATGCGCGGTGACGCCAGCCGGATCCACCGCGCCAGGGCGGCTGCCGCAGGCATGTCGGCGGCTTCGCACGACGGTGCCGCCGGCCGGAACACCCCGGGCCCCCCGGGCACCACCAGGGTCTGCACGGCTCGGGACAGCCGCTTCGGCAAGGGCCGCGCAAGCACCTCGACCCCGCTGGAGCTGCGGGTCGCGCCACCTTCGAGCCCATAGACGCCCGTCTCGTACAGCGCCGGCCGGCCCGCCATCCGAAGCTCGTCGTTGGCCGTGGCGAACACCTGCAGCGGCCCGCTCACATCGAGCAGCTGGAACTGGTCGAACACGAGGAACCAGACCTGGTGCAGGGGTTTGTCCATGGAAGTCGCGATCCGGGTTGGCAGAAATCGTGGTGCTTGTGTCCTGACGGACAAACCACCCGATCCTACAGTGGAGCCATCCCGACACCAACGAAAGCCAACACCATGAACATCGGCATGCTTGTATTCCCGGACATCACCGCCATCGACTACGTCGCGCCCGCCGACCTGCTGGTGCGAATACCCGGCGCGCAATTGCACCTGGTGTGGAAGCACACCAACCCGATCCGCACCGAGCTGGGCTGGGAATTCCGCCCCACGGCATCCTTTGACAGCTGCGGCCCACTCGACATGCTGGTGGTACCCGGCGGGCCGGGCATCGAGGCCCTGCTCAGCGACGAGGAAACCCTGGCCTTCCTGGCGCAGCAGGCTGCGGGCGCGCAGTGGATCGTGGGCATCTGCACCGGCCCGCTGGTGCTGGGTGCCGCCGGCCTGCTGCAGGGCTACCGCGCCACCTGCCACTGGGGATCGCACGCCCTGCTCTCCCTGGTGGGCGCCACGCCGGTGGACGAGCGCGTGGTGGTAGACCGCAACCGCATCACCGGTGCCGGCATGACCTCGGGCATCGACTGCGCGCTGCAGGCCATTGCACTGGCCAGCAGCGCCGACGTGGCCCAGGGCATCCAGCTGTTTGCCGAGTACGACCCCAAGCCGCCTTTCGACACCGGATCGCCGCACAAGGCGCCCGCACCCCTGGTGCAAGCCGCCCGGGCCCGCTTGCACCCCATCGTGGAACGGCGCCGCGCCTTGCTCACCGAGCGCCAGGCCGCCTGATCCGACACAACACCCCTTGCCAGAGAGAGAAACAACGCCATGCTCCACCCTGATGCCCCCCTCGCCCTGTCCCGCCGCCGCTGCCTGCAGGTGGCGCTGCTGGCACTGCCCCTGTCGGCCGCCGCGCAAACCTACAGCGGCCCCATCCGCATGCTGGTGGGCTACCCACCCGGTGGCCCGGCCGATACGGCGGCACGCATCGTGGCCGAAAAGCTGGCCGTGCAGCTGGGCCAGCCCGTGCTGGTGGACAACAAGCCCGGCGCGGGTGGTCAGATTGCGGCCCAGGCGCTCAAGGCGGCGCCTGCGGACGGGTCGGTGGTCTTCCTGAGCAACACGCACACGGTGGCCATGGTGCCGCTGACCATGAAGGCGCCGGGATTTGCGCCCGCCACCGACTTCCGGCCCCTGGGCGCAGTGGCCAACTTCGAACTGGCGCTGGCCGTGCACCCCAAGACCGGGGCGAGCAATCTGGCGGAACTGGGCACCTGGTTCGCCAGCCGCCGCAGCGACGCCAGCATCGGCGTGCCGGCGCCGGCGTCCGCGCCGGAGTTCATCGCTGGCGAAGTGGCGCGCCACCTCAAAGCCGACATCGTGCCCGTGGCCTATCGCGGCGCCACGCCCATGGTGACCGACCTGCTGGCAGGGCAGATTTCGGCAGGTGTGTCAGGCATCTCGGACTTCCTGCAGCACCAGAAGGCGGGCAAGCTGCGCATTCTGGCGGTCAGCCGCGCCACCCCCTTGCTGCCCGGCGTGCCCTCCTTCGCGCAGGCGGGCCTTGCGAGCCTGGATGCAACCAGCGACTTCCTGGGCCTGTACGCCCCCGCGGGGCTCCAGGATGCGACCGTGGCGCGCTACAACACGGCTTTGAACCAGGTGCTGGCCCTGCCCGAGGTGGTGGCCAAGCTGCAGGCCAGCGCCATGACGCCGGCCGCAGGCACACCCGCCGAGCAGGCCCAGCGCCTGGCGCAGGTGTCCAAAGCCCTGGGGGCGCTGGTCGCGCAAAGCGGGTTCGTGCCCCAGTAAGCGGTCTGGGTGCATTGCTTGGCCGGACATGCGCAGGCTGCTACAAAGGAGTGCCCGCACCACCACCCGCCTTTGAGCCTTGCATGTCCCCAGCACCCCATTCCGCCGATCCCCTTTGCTCCCCCCATGACCGTGGCATCCTGCAGGTGCCCTACCTCAAGCGCTGCTGGTCCAGCCTCATGGCGGCGCGCCAGGGCAAGGCGGGAACAGGCATGCAGGAGGCGCACCGCACCCAGGTCGTTCTGGCCGCCATGGGCCTGGGGCTGGAGCAGGCCATGCAGCACGTGCTGCGCGAAGCACCGGATTTCGCCGGTTTCGAAGACTGGATCGTGCACACCGCGGGAGCCCCCGATGCCGCCACCGTGGCGCGCATCCAGGCATTGGTCGATGGGGGCCCGCAACCCGACGCCATCCTGGAGCTGCATGGCCGTATCGATTCCATGCCGCCCGTGCTCGACGCGGCCGACCTGGCCCATTGGGAAGAACATGGCTACGTGGTCCTGCGGCAGGCCGTGCCGGCCGATGACAGCGCGGCTGCCGCGCAGGTGGTGTGGGATGCCGTGGGCGCCACCCCGGGCGATGTGGACTCCTGGTACCCGAACGCCCCGCGCAATGTCATGGTGCAGCTGTTCCAGCACCCGGCCTTCGAGAAGAACCGCCGTTCGCCGCGCATCCACAAGGCCTTTGCCCAGCTGTGGGGCACGGCCGACCTGTGGCGCAGCACGGACCGCTGCGGCTTCAATCCGCCCGAGCGCCCAGGCCATACCTACAGCGCCCAGGGCATGCATTGGGACGTGAGCCTGGCGCAGCCGATACCGTTCTGCACGCAGGGCATCCTCTACCTCACGGACACATTGCCGGAACAGGGCGGCCTGACCGTGGTGCCCGGCTTCCACCGCCGGGTGGGTCCGTGGCTGGCCAGCCTGCCGCCGGGTGCCGACCCGCGCCGCCAGGACTTCAACGCCCTTGGCGCCCGCCCCATCGGTGCGGGAGCGGGCGATCTGGTGATCTGGCACCAGGCCCTGCCCCACGGGCCCAGCCCGAATCGGGCCACCCAACCCCGCTTGGTGCAGTACATCAACATGTTCCCGGCAGAGGTACCGGCCAGCGACGACTGGGTGTGACCATCCGGCAAGGGCCGCCCCTCCCGGCCAGGGTTGCCGGTTGCCTTACTTCGACGGCACAGCACCCACGCGCCAGACGGCATTGCCCACGTCATCGGCCACCAGCAGGCCGCCGCGCGCATCCATGGCCACGCCCACCGGGCGGCCATAGGCATCGCCGTCCGGGCTGACAAAGCCCGCAAGCACGTCGATGGGCAGGCCCGCAGGCTGGCCGTCAGCAAAGGGCACGAACACCACCTTGTAGCCACTGCGCGGCTTGCGGTTCCAAGAGCCATGCTCGCCCACGAAGGCGCCACTGGCCAGTTGGGGCGCCAGGGCCGGCCCTTGCGCGAACGCCAGGCCCAGCGGCGCGACGTGCGAGCCCAGGGCATAGTCGGGTGCCACCGCCTTGGCCACCAGGTCGGGCCGCGGCGGCTTCACGCGTTCGTCCACATGCTGGCCGTAGTAGCTGTAGGGCCAGCCGTAGAAGGCGCCGTCCTTCACCGAGGTGAGGTAGTCGGGCACCAGGTCGCTGCCGATCTCGTCGCGTTCGTTGACCACCGTCCATAGCGCGCCGCTGCCCGGCGCCCAGCCCAGGCCATTGGGGTTGCGCAGGCCGCTGGCAAAGATGCGGTGGGAGCCGCTGGCCCGGTCCACCTCCCAGATGGCGGCACGGCCCTCTTCGGCCTGCATGCCGTTCTCGCCGACGTTGCTGTTGGAACCCACGGTGACGTAGAGCTTGCTGCCGTCGGCGCTGGCGATGAGGTTCTTGGTCCAGTGGTGGTTGATGGGGCCGCCGGGCAGGTCCACCAGCTTGGTGCCCGCCGCCGTGATGCGGGTCTGGCCGGGTTCGTAGGGAAAGCGCACGACCGCATCGGCATTCGCCACATAGAGTTCATTGCCCACCAAGACCATGCCGAACGGCGAGTTCAGGTCTTGCAGGAATACGTTCCTGGTTTCGGCTTTGCCGTCGCCATCGGCGTCGCGCAGCAGCGTGATGCGGTTGGCCGAGGGGCGTTTTCCCGAGCCGGCCTTGCCCATCACGGTCTTCATGACCCAGCCCCGGACGGCGCCGAACACCCCGCCCGAAGGGGCGCCCTCGCCCTTGGGCGGCGCCTGGCTTTCGGCCACCAGCACGTCGCCATTGGGCAGCACCAGCACCCAGCGCGGGTGGTCCAGCCCGGTGGCCATCGGTGTGACCGACAGGCCCGGCAGGCTGGCGCTGGGCATGGTGCCCTCGGGCCAGCCTTTGGCCGGGGCGATGTGCAGCGTGGGGATCAGCGATTGGTGGGGCGCCGGCAAGGTGGGTGACTTGCCCATGCCCTGCTCAGGCGAGAGGATGGCGGTGTCACCGCAAGCGGCCAGACTGGCTGCCAGCACCGTGCCCGTGAGCAGCACCGGCCAAGAGCGCGATGTCGGGGAAGAGAGAGGTGGCATGGCGGCGGGCTTTCTGGTGGCGGGGGATGGGGGCAGTGTGCAGGGGCAGGCAGGCACGCCCTGTCAGCCGATCGCGCAAAATGCGCAGCCCCGCGTTACATTTATTTCCGCCACCCCCAGCGCCCAGCCCCCTTGCTTTGCGCTGCCGCATGAAGCTTCCATGAGACTCAAGACCGTTGTCCTGCTGGCGATCATCCTGTTCATCGGCTTTTTCGCCGTCGAGAAGCTGCGCGTGGGCCGGGTGGACAGGAAGCTGCAGGGCCAGTCGGCCACGCAGCAGGTGTTTGCCGAGGTGCCGCAGCAGACCGCCACCAGCGCCGCCCCCTTTGCGCTGCAGGGATACCAGGTCAGGCCGCTCGCCCAATTCGCCATCCGGGCGCGGGTGCTGGGGCGCGAGGAGTACTCCTTTGGCCGCGAAGCCGATCTCTCCCCCGTGGACCTGGCCCTGGGCTGGCGGCGCATGGCCGAGCCCCCCGTCTACGAGCCCCTGAACATCACGCAGGGCGGGCGCTGGTACCGCTACTCCTGGTCCAACGAGCCACCGATTCCGCTGCAGGAGATCATCGAATCCTCGGCCAACATGCACCTGATCCCTGCCAACGCGGCCGTGGAGCGGGCGCTCAAGAAAGCGCGCAAGGGCAGTTTCGTCCGCATCACCGGCCAGCTGGTGGAAGTCACGCACCCGGGCGGCTGGCGCTGGACCAGTTCGCTCACCCGCGGCGATTCCGGCGCCAACTCGTGCGAGCTGATCTATGTGGAGACGGCGCAGGTCGAATAGGTGCGGGGCGGCGCAAAAAAGACAAAAAAACGGCCACAAAGTATCCAGATGTGACGCATGGCGGGTCCGTGGAATATTTCACGGTTTTTTGGATAATCCTTGGTGGACGGAGCGCTCTCGCTTCCGCGACTTTTAAGCTGCCACACCACAGCCTGCACAGAGGAACCTCCATGGCGAAGATTCTGGTCACCAAGTACGAAAACCAGGCCGATGCAACCGTCTGCGAAGTGGCCTATGAGAGCCAGGCCGATCTGTGCTGGTACGAAACGCCGTACGAACAACAGGCCCAGGGCGACGCCAAATGGCTCTTCGTCGACTACGACAGCCAGGCCAGCTTCAAGATCTTCAAGGTGAAGTACGAGGGCCAGGCCGACATCAAGGCCTTCCAGGTCAAGTACCCAGAGCAGGCGGGCTGGCGCAATGCGGCGCACAAGTTTGTGGGCAAGATGGGCTGAACACGCTGTACGGCAAGAAACAAGAAACCCCTGCCTTGCAATGCACGGCAGGGGCCTCTTCCAAGAGCAGCAAACCAGTCCCTAGCACTACTGGATTGACACCTCAATGAATGGAAGCGCCAAGTTATTACCGTCTCGCAGGAAGTTGGCGCTTGAAAGACTCGTAGCGCGCTTCGTTACTAACGCTAGCCACGGTGGAAAATTTGGAAGTCATAAAAGGCTGCAACTTTTCCAAACGATCTTTGGGCGCCGGGTGAGTCGAAAACAGTATTTCATAGGCCGTGTTGGAACTAGATCCTGTAGCGGCATACATGTTCAACACCGTCGGCAAACCAATAGGTGCGTAGCCAGCACGGGCTGCATACAAAACGCCCTGACGGTCAGCATCAAACTCATCCGACTGGTCCAGACCTTTGCTGTAGAGGTCCTTGGCCAAACCGACGACTGCAGAACTCACCATGGAATTGCCTGATCTGGCCTGAATCACGCCACCGGCAGCCTGCGCAAAACCGCCCTTCTTCAACGCCGACAGGTAGTGACCCCGGGTCACGTGGGCAATCTCGTGCCCCAGCACGCCGGCCAACTCTGCTTCGGACTTGAGCTGGCGCATCAGGCCTACAGTGATAAAAACAAAGCCGCCAGGCGTAGCATAGGCATTTACAGCCTCGGACTCGGTGACCCCAAAACGCCAGGCAAACTGAATTTCTTTGCCGTCCTTGTCCTTGGGCTTTTCAGCCTGCACCGCGACCCACCAGCCAACTTGGCTGACATAGCGCTGCACCGGGTCGTTTTTCAGCAGCGGAGCTGCGCCCAACAGAACCGACGCGAAGTCATGGCCCATGGCGCGCTGCTCTTCAGCAGAATAGTCTTTGAAGGCGGTGGAGACACCTTGAATCACATCCAGCGCACCTCCAAGACGGGAACCACCGCCGGAACCACCGCCCAATGCGGAAGAAAGCACATTTAAGCCTCCAGAACCTCCAGCCTGGGGCATAGTTTCACAACCGGTCAGCAGCGCAACCGTGGCCAGCGCCAGCGCGGCGGCCTTCAAGCGTTGGATTTTCATTTTTCTGCTCCGGTGTATGCATCAATCTTCTGCGCCACGACCTTGCCACTGCGCGCAAAGGTTTCCGCTTGATTCATGTTGATAGCGTACTTCTCAAGTTGCACCATTTCAGCTGGGGCAGGTTGCGCCTTGGCAAGATCTTCCTTCGTGAAACCTCGGGTGCCCGTGGTCGATGTGGAGCTGCGTGTGGGGGCAGAGAACATGCCTGCCAGGTTGGTGCCCGAACTGGCCGGCGCAGCAGCGGGAGCTGCAGCCTCCAGGCTCTTCACGTGCGTGAGACGCACCCAGCCTTCGTAGCGGGCAAACTTCGCCTTGACCCAGCCTTCTTGGGCAGCGGTCTGCTCGAGCTTGTTGCCCTTGGCCAGCCTGACCAGGATCTTGCCGTCCAGTGCCGGCGTCGCGCGCAGCTCGGTGGCTACGGTGACTTCCAGCTGTTGGGCGTGCGCGCCGAGGCCCAGCCCCAGCAGCAGCGCAATGAGCAGGCCCTTCAACAGGCCCACGAATGATGTGTTCACTTTCCTTCTCCTCTCTATGACGATACCTATGCGCCAGATCATTCCGGCGCCCCTCCACTGGACCTGCGCTGCGGCTCGAAAAGCCGCACCGCCTGGTCGCGGCCTTTCACCTCGAAATCGCCGCGGTCAATGAAAACAAATGTTTCCCCACATTGTGCTCTCGTCGACTCGGAAACCAAAACCCGGGCTATCCCTTTTGTGCAACCTTCGATGCGGCTGCACAGGTTGACGGCATCGCCGATTGCGGTGTAGTCCAGCCGGCGCGAAGTGCCCAGGAATCCCACCACGGCAGAGCCCGTGTGCACACCGATGCCGATGTCGAATTTGGCCGTGGGGTCCTCGCGCGCCATGTCGTCGGCAAAGCGCTGCAGCGCGTCGGCCATCCCGAGCGCCGCCTCCACGGCCAGCACGGCATGGTTGGGCTGGGCGATGGGCGCCCCCCAGAAGGCCATGATCGCATCGCCGATGAACTTGTCGAGCGTGCCCTGGTAGCGAAAGATCACCTCCACCTGCATCTCGAAGTAGCGGTTGAGGATGTTCACGATCTCCTCGGGCTTGCGGTGCTCCGACAGGCTGGTGAAGCCCCGGATGTCCGAGAACAGCAGCGTGATCTCGCGGCTGGCGGACACCTCGGCCTGGGCCACGGTTTCAGACAGATCCTGCACGATGCGCGGGTCCACGAAGCGCGAGAACATGGCCTGCACATGGCGCCGCTGGCCCATCTCCAGCCGCGAGGAGAGCAGCCCGAAGGCCAGCAGCGCCACGGCGCCCAGCACCAGGGACGACACGGGCATCCAGTAAACCTGGGCTTCCTGCAAGGCCACGACGCTGCCCCCGATGGCAGCCGCAGCAAGCACCCCATAGCCCATGACCACCCAAGTGGGCGATACACGCACCACGAAGGCCAGAGCCAACCCACAGACGAGCACCAGCACCAGGGCCGGATTGACCCAAGGCGGCGCCTCGCGCAGCCATTCATTGTTCTGCAGATTGGCCAGCCCGGTCGCCAGCACCAGTGGCCCCGGAGTGGTAGCGTCCATTGGCGTGGGTACGAAGTCCAGGATGCCGCTGGCCGTGGCGCCGATCACGATGATCTTGCCGCGCGCGTCGAAGGGCAGCTTGCGATCACCCGATTGGGTGGCCAGGTAGGCATCGGCGTACGAGATGCGCGTGAAATCGGAGCCATACCAGTTCAGCCGAAACCCAGGCTTCCTCGGCTGGGGCAACTGCAAATCATCGGCAACCCGGCCGATGATGTGCGGTAGCCACCAGCCCTGGGATTCCCGGCCCACCTCGGTGCGGCGACCGATCCCGTCGCGGTCCTTGATGAAATTGATGTAGCCCGTTCGCCAGACCTCGGCCGGCAGCGAAAGAGGGCCTTCGATGCCGTAGGCCGCCTCAGGGTCGGCGTTCTCGAGCGGGCGTATGCCCATGGCTGGCGGCGCCATCCTCAGCGTGGCCTTCTGTTCGGTGTTTTCTTCCAGCACCATGGGGATGAAGGCATGCTCGAACGTCAGGGCCTTGGCCAGCTCCACGTCGTTTTCGGGGCGGAAACGGTCCGGCTGGGTCAGGATCAGGTCGAGCACGATGGCGCGCGGCTGCTGGGCCACCAGCGCCGAGATCATTTCCGCATGGATGACCCGCGGCCACACCCACTTGCCGGCCACGTCGAGCATTTGCGGATTGACCAGGGACGCCTGGTCGATGTCGAGCACGACAATGTCGTCCGGCGGCTTGCGGCTGTCCGCATGCCAGCGCAGCAAGGCGTCCCCCACCCGGTTGTCGAGGGCGTCGAGCTTGTGCCAGGTGGTCACCTCGAACAGCGCCAGCGCGCAGAGCATGAGGCACAGCCCGGCATACAGCGCGCTGCGGCCGAAGCGCTGGCGCAGCCGGGTGAGCACCGACGAGGAATGGGGGGATGGGGCAGAGGACACAGCCGTGAGTATCCACGCCCCGCTTTGCGGGCCGCAAGCGCATCGACCCTGCGCGTTGTGCCCGCCCTACTCCCCCAAGGCCATCAACCGCCCGTGCAGACCTGCCGCTGCTCGCCCAGCCCCGTGGCACCCAGGCGCACCACGTCACCGGGCTTGAGGAACCAGGGCGCGGGCTTCTGGCCCAGGCCCACGCCGGCGGGCGTGCCGGTGAGCACGATGTCGCCGGGCTCCAGCGTCATGAACTGGCTGATGTAGGAGATCACCGTGGGCAGGCCGAAGATGAAGTTGCGCGTGTTGCCGTTTTGCACGCGCTGGCCGTTGACTTCGAGCCACAGGTCCAGCGCGTGCGGGTCGGCCACCTCGTCGGGCGTCACCAGCCAGGGGCCGATGGGGGCGAACGTGTCGTAGCTCTTGCCCTTGACCCACTGGCCACCGCGCTCGATCTGGTAGGCGCGCTCGGACACGTCGTTGGCCAGCACATAGCCCGCGACGTGCTGCAGCGCAACACCCTCGCTGACGTGGCTGGCGCGCGAGCCGATGACCAGGCCCAGCTCCACCTCCCAGTCGGTCTTCTGCGACCCGGGCGGAATGCGCACCGCGTCGTTCGGGCCGCTCAGCGAGGTGACGGCCTTCATGAACAGCACCGGCTCGGCCGGCGCCTGCATGCCGGCCTCGGCCGCATGGTCGGCGTAGTTCAGGCCCACGCAGACGATCTTGCCCACCCCGCCCACGGGGGAGCCCAGGCGCGGCGTGCCTTCCACGGCCGGCAGGCGGGTGGCGTCGATGGCGGCCAGGGCCGCCAGCGTGCGCGGGTTGAGCTGGGCCGGGCCCAGGTCGGGCAGCAGCATGGAGAGGTCGCGCAGCACGCCCTGGGCGTCCAGCAGGCCGGGGCGCTCTGCGCCGAGCGGGCCGTAGCGGAGGAGTTTCATGTCGGAATGGGTCGCGAAAATGCAAGGGGCGCCAGCATACCCCGCAGGGCAATCCCCCGTCCGGGCGTTTAACATCGCAGCCTGGCGCCGCGATGGCGCCCGGTCTCCTGCCTCCTGCCCTGTCTGTCCCGCGTCCCATGGCCCCAGCCACACCGCCCTCCCCCATCCCACCCCTCCTGGCAGAGCCGCGCCCGGCTCCCCGCAACTGCACCGACCTCTTCTGGTCCTTCACCTGGCTGGCGCTGCAGGGCTTTGGCGGCGTGCTGGCCGTGGTCCAGCGCGAGCTGGTGGAGCGCAAGCGCTGGATGACCAACGAGGAGTTCGTCGAGGAATGGGCCGTGGCCCAGATCATGCCGGGCCCCAATGTGGTCAACCTCTCCATCACCATCGGCGACCGCTACTTCGGCTGGCGCGGCGCGCTGGCGGCACTGGCCGGCATGCTGCTGTTTCCGCTCATGCTGGTGCTCACGCTGGCCGTGGTCTATGCCCAGTTCGCCAGCCACCCGGCCGTGGCCGGGGCATTGCGCGGCATGGGGGCAGTGGCCGCCGGGCTGATCGCGGGCACCGGGCTCAAGCTCTCGGCCACGCTGCGCACCCACCCCCTCGGCCCGGCCTTGTGCTCGGTGATCACGGTGCTCACCGTGGTGGCCATGGCCGTGCTGCGCTGGCCGCTGGCGTGGACCCTGCCGCTGCTGGGTGGCACGGCCTGCCTGCTCACCTGGCGAAAGCTCGCACCATGACCGGCGCCGCCACCATCCACATGGGCTGGGCCGACTGGCTGCAGCTGTTCCTGTACTACATGTCGCTGTCGCTGCTGGCCGTGGGCGGCGCCATCGCCACCGCGCCCGACATGCACCGCTTCCTGGTGGACAAGCAGGCCTGGCTGGCCGACCCGCAGTTCAACGCCTCCATAGCGATTGCCCAAGCCGCGCCCGGGCCCAACGTGCTCTTCATCGCGCTGCTGGGCTGGAACGTGGGGCTGAACGCGGGCGGCGCCGGCCCGCTGGGCTGGGCCCTGGGCGCCCTGGGCATGGGGCTGTGCATGCTGGGCGTGATGCTGCCCAGCAGCCTGCTGACCTGGCTGGCCACGCGCTGGGGCCACCGCAACCGCGAGCGCCGTGGCGTGCGCGCCTTCAAGCAGGGCATGGTGCCGGTGGTGATCGGCCTGCTGCTGGCCACCACCTGGGTGCTGGCCCAGGCCCACGGTGGCCTGGCCAGCGCCTGGCCGCTGTGGCTGGCGACCTTGGTGACCATGCTGCTGGTGTGGAAGACGCGCCTGCACCTGCTGTGGATGCTGGGCGCCGGCGCCCTGCTGGGCGCGCTCGGCTATATGGGGTGACCGTTGATGTGCGAGCTGGACTTGATGTACAGCGTGATGGGGTTGCCTGCGCCATCGTCGCCGGTGATCACCAGGGGCAGGCCGGTGCCCTTGGCCGTCCACCCTGCCGACACACGCGCGCCGTTGGTCCATTCGAACTTGCAGGCCATGTAGGTGCCGGCGGGCACGGTCACGCTTTCCTGGCCGCGGTAGGTGATGGTCTGGGCTTCGCGCAGGGTGCTGGTCTGGGTCGGCAGCCCGGGGAGTTCCATGGTGGTGTGCCGTACCTCGTTGATCGTGTAGCTCTCGTTGAGCGCCAGCGCAAAGTCGCGCACGCGGTTGACCGGGTCGAGCACCATGGTGGTCCTCATCCCGGCAATCGGCGCTTCCACGCGGGCGGTGCTGCCGTAGCGCAACAGCACCGGCCCCTGCGGTGTGGTTTCCAGCTTGTCGTACTCCCATACGCGGGCATTGAACGAGGTGACTCCGGCCTTGCTCACCAGGACTGTGCGCTCGGTCTCGATCAGCCCCGACTGCCCGGCAAAGCTGCCGGGGCCGTTGATGCGGCCCTCGGTGCTGAACTGCACGGCGCCGTCGCTGGACTGCCAGTCCCAGCGGTAGGTCGTGCCCTGTTGCAGCAGCACCGGGTTGAAGCAGTCCGACGCGGCGCCGGTGCCCGTGCCGGGAGGAGTCACGGACGTGGTCTCGCACAGCGAGGCGTTGAGCTGGCACATGGCCGCCGTCAGGTCCACGATCTGCCCTGCGGTCTGGGTCTGGCTGGCCACGAGAAACCGGCCTTCGCTGAAGGCAAAGGCATTGCCTACTGAAGGGTAGAACCGGTAGGCATAGGGCCCGGCCATTCCGTCCTGCCCGGCGCCGGATGGAAAAAGGGAGGGGAACGAACTTTCAAGCCATTGCCGCGCCGCGTCGCGGCTGGAAGGACGTACCGACAGTTGCGCCTGGGCGGTGGCGGCAACCCATACGCCGAGTGCCAGCGCTGCAAAGCGCCTGATAGATGATCGCATCATGGTTTCTCCAGTGAAGGCGTAGACCAGGAGCTCTGCAGATCCGGGCTTGCCAGATATCCCCGTGGGTACCAGCCAAGGCCTGCAGGGCACGGGTTCCCTGCGGCTGGGCGAAGTGTCCTCTTCGCAGGACCCTGCAGTCCATAGACCGCCAGGACGGCAGATGCCCCTGCCGTGAACAACATCACGCACAGGCCGGCCGCATGCCACCCGCCTCTCGAGGCCAACGGCGCTGTCCGCCTGCAGCACTCGCCAAAAGCGGCAACAATGCCGCTGGCCAAGTGCTCAACCTTCCCATCCAAGGAATCCCGCTCCATGAATCTCCGTTCCCTGGGCCGCTCGGGCCTGCAAGTCTCCCCCTTGTGCTTTGGCGGCAATGTCTTCGGCTGGACAGCCGACGAGGCCACTTCGTTCCGGCTGCTCGACGCCTGGGTGGACGCGGGCTTCAACTTCATCGACACAGCCGATGTGTATTCGCGCTGGGTGCCGGGCCACACGGGCGGCGAGTCCGAGGCCGTGATCGGCCGCTGGCTAAGGCAGAACGGCAAGCGCAACCGCATCGTGCTGGCCACCAAGGTCGGCAAGGACATGGGCGACGGCAAGGTGGGCCTGCGCCCCGAATACATCCGCCAGGCGGTGGACGCCTCGCTCAAGCGCCTGCAGACCGACCACATCGACCTCTACCAGTCGCACGAAGACGATGCCACGGTGCCGCTGGCCGACACGCTGGGCGCCTACAGCGACCTCATTAAGGCCGGCAAGGTGCGCGCCATCGGCGCCTCCAACTTCACGGCGGTGCGCCTGGCAGAGGCTCTCAAGACCAGCGACAACCTGGGCCTGGCCCGCTACGAGAGCCTGCAGCCGCTGTTCAACCTGTACGACCGCGCCGTGTTCGAGAAGGATCTGCAGCCGCTGTGCGTGGAGCACAACGTGGGCGTGATCAACTTCTATGCGCTGGCGGCGGGCTTTCTGACCGGCAAGTACCGCACCGAGGCCGACGCCGCCAAGAGCGCCCGCGGCAAGAACACCACGGCCAAGTACCTCAACGAGCGCGGCCTGCGCATCCTGGCCGCGCTGGACACCGTGGCCGCGCGCCTGAACGCCACGCCGGGCCAGGTGGCGGTGGCCTGGCAGATCGTGCAGCCGGGTATCACCGCACCGATCGCCAGCGCCACCTCGCTGGCGCAGCTGCAGGACCTGGTGAAGGCCAGCCAGCTCACGCTGGACGCCGAGGCCCTGGCCACGCTGGGCGCTGCCAGCGCGCAGTGAGCTGCAACGGCTGGCTCCTCACCGCACGGGACGGTACGCAGCCCCGTTTGGCACCCAGAGCCACCGGTTCACCCAACACGTGAACCGCCGCCTCGGTGGCGACTTCGGCGTTGCCCGCGAAAACGCTCAGGCCGGCAGCGTGTCCAGAATGCGCCGGTTGGCCTTGATGTGCGCTTCGATCTTGTCGATCTGCTCATCCAGGTTTTTTGTCTCCCGCGCCAGGTCGAACTTCGGCAGCTTGTATTTCTTGTAGACCAGCACCAAGGTGCCGATCAGCACCCCAAAGAAGCACGCAATCTGCCAGGCAGTGTCCAACATCGGCCCCAAGAGGACCGCCCAGAGAATGGAGACGCACACCACGGCAATGAGGGCAATGGTGCGCCGATCGGTCTCGGCCTGCTCCAACTGGCGCTGGAGCCGCTGGACCACCTTCTCTCGCCGCGCCAGCACTTCGTCCAGCTCGCGCGTCAGTCTGGGCATAGCCAACTCCGCAGCCGTGCGGTCAGTCCCCCGCTGCACAGCGCTGATCGCCACCTCGAGCTTGCGGGTGGAAACCACGCCGCCTGAACGCTCCACGATCTGCGCAATGCCGCAGTAAGCGCAAGTAAAGCGCTCCAGATCAGCCCCCACCTCCAGCGGAGCGGAGCAATTGGCACAGGCAAGGTTCAGCAACGGCACGACAAGATCTCCTCAGGTGATCGCCTGAATCTATCACCGGTGACCGGGTGTCAAAAAGCACCCAAATGGCGCAGACCACCGGCCCAACACCCGGCAACCGCCTGCACGCCGCCGGCGTGCTCGGGCCCGGCCCGATATGCAGCGCCCATTCGCCCCTGCGGATGCAACTGTCAGGAATTCAACGGGCAGAAAAAAGGCCCGACTCCATGGGAGCGGGCCTGTTTTGCGGGTGCCGAGGGAATCCGGGCAAACGCAATCACATGTTGTCGATCATCACTTGGCCAAAGCCCGAGCAGCTCACCTGCGTGGCGCCATCCATCAGGCGCGCGAAGTCATACGTCACCTTCTTCGACGCAATCGACTTTTCCAGCGAGCTGATGATCAGGTTGGCGGCCTCGACCCAGCCCATGTGGCGCAGCATCATCTCGGCCGAGAGGATTTCGGAGCCGGGGTTCACATAGTCCTTGCCCGCGTACTTGGGCGCCGTGCCGTGGGTGGCCTCGAAGCAGGCCACCGAGTCGGACATGTTGGCGCCCGGCGCGATGCCGATGCCGCCGACCTGGGCAGCCAGCGCGTCGGAGATGTAGTCGCCGTTGAGGTTGAGCGTGGCCACCACCGAGTACTCGGCGGGGCGCAGCAAGATCTGTTGCAGGAAGGCATCGGCGATGCTGTCCTTGATGGTGATTTCCTTGCCCGACTTGGGGTTCTTGAACTTGCACCAGGGGCCGCCGTCGATCAACTGGGCGCCAAATTCCTTTTGCGCCAGGGCGTAGGCCCAGTCGCGGAAGCCGCCTTCGGTGTACTTCATGATGTTGCCCTTGTGCACGATGGTCACGCTGGGCTTGTCGTTGTCGATGGCGTACTGGATGGCCTTGCGCACCAGGCGCTCGGTGCCCTCGCGCGAGACGGGCTTGACGCCCAGGCCCGAGGTGTTGGGAAAGCGGATCTTCTTGACGCCCATCTCGTCCTGCAGGAACTTGATGAGCTTCTTGGCCTTGTCGGACTCGGCCTCGAACTCGATGCCGGCGTAGATGTCTTCCGAGTTCTCGCGGAAGATGACCATGTTGGTCTTTTCGGGCTCTTTCAGGGGCGAGGGCACGCCCTTGAAGTACTGCACGGGGCGCAGGCAGACGTACAGGTCGAGCTCCTGGCGCAGGGCCACGTTGAGCGAGCGGATGCCACCGCCCACGGGCGTGGTCAGCGGGCCCTTGATGGACACCACGTACTCGCGCAGTACGGCCAGCGTCTCCTCGGGCAGCCACACGTCGGGGCCGTAGACCTTGGTGGATTTTTCGCCGGCGTAGACCTCCATCCACTGGATCTTCTTCTTGCCGCCATAGGCCTTGGCCACCGCGGCATCGACCACCTTGATCATGACCGGCGTGATGTCGAGGCCGGTGCCATCGCCTTCGATGAAGGGAATGATGGGCTCGTCCGGCACGTTCAGCGACATGTCGGCGTTGACCGTGATTTTCTGGCCTTGGGCGGGCACCTTGATGTGCTGGTAGCTGGTCATGGGCGGGAGTCTCCGTTGGATATCTGAAACACAATGCAGCGTGCCGGGCGGGGCGCACCTGATCACAAAGATTCTATAGACAAAAAAATGCCGGAAACCCCTGTCAACCGCGTACGGGCTGCTATCGTTGCAGGTGGAGCTTCGTGAATATTTTGCGGAGCCCTCAACCCGATAGTTCGTCTAGGAAATGGCACATATGAAAAAACTCCTCGCTGTCCTGATGGCTGGTCTGTTCTCCGCCGGTGCGTCCTTCGCACAGGCTCCAGCCGCCCCTGCTGCCGCCCCAGCCCCTGCCGCTGCTCCGGCAGCAGCCCCGGCCCCTGCGGCCAAGGCCGCACCCGCCCACAAGCAGTCCAAGAAAGTGGCGCAAAAGAAGACCAAGAAGCACCCCAAGAAGGCTGCCGCCTGATGGTGTTGGGGGTCTGTGCGGAACTCTGACCCCCACCCTTTCCGGTTTGCTTCAAAATCGCCCGCATCCGCGGGCGATTTTGTTTCTGGCGCCCCCTTCTTGTCTTTCCCACCGAAAGAACCCTGTCCATGCCCAGCCCGAGCCTTGCCACACCCCTCTCCTCTTTGCACCGCCGCCTCCACCTGACCGCCTTGCTCGCCGTGTCGCTCGCGGCCCTGGCGCCTGCCGCCCAGGCCCAGGAAGGCCCCCAACTGAACCTGCAGCGCGTGGAACTGACCGCCGGCATGCACCGCATCGATGCCCAGGTGGCCGCGGCCCCACTGGAGCGCCAGATCGGCCTGATGAACCGGCCCGAGATGCCCCAGCACGAGGGCATGCTGTTCATCTTCGAGCAGCCCAGCCAGCAGTGCTTCTGGATGAAGAACACGCTGCTGCCGCTGACGGCAGCCTTCGTCGCGGACGACGGCACCATCGTCAACCTGGAGGACATGAAGCCACAGACCCTGGACTCGCACTGCTCCAAGAAGCCCGTGCGCTTCGTGCTGGAGATGAACCAGGGCTGGTTTGCCAAGAAGGGCATCAAGGCCGGCTCCAGGCTCGGCGGCGCCCCCTTCGCGAAGAAGTGAGTTGCCTGCGCCCATGAAAAAACGGCCCGAGGGCCGTTTTTCTTTGCTGCCCGCTGAACGCGCGCAAGGATTGCACCCAGACAATCAGGCGAAGTTGGCTTCGGCGAACTTCCAGTTGACCAGCTTGTCCAGGAAGGTCTCGACGAACTTGGGGCGCTGGTTGCGGTAGTCGATGTAGTAGGCGTGCTCCCACACGTCCACCGTCAGCAGGGCCTTGTCGGCCGTGGTCAGGGGCGTGCCGGCGGCGCCGGTGTTCACGATGTCGACGCTGCCGTCGGCCTTCTTCACCAGCCAGGTCCAGCCCGAACCGAAGTTGCCCACGGCGCTCTTGACGAAGGCTTCCTTGAAGGCGGCGTAGCTGCCCCACTTTGCGTTGATGGCCGCAGCCAGCGCGCCCGATGGCTCGCCGCCGCCGGCGGGTGCCATGCAGTTCCAGAAGAAGGTGTGGTTCCAGATCTGGGCGGCGTTGTTGTAGATGCCACCGCTGGACTTCTTGATGATTTCTTCCAGGGACAGCGACTCGAACTCGGTGCCCTTTTGCAGGTTGTTGAGGTTCACCACGTAGGCATTGTGGTGCTTGCCGTGGTGGTACTCCAGCGTTTCCTGGCTGTAATGGGGCGCCAGCGCGTCGATGGCATAGGGCAGCGGGGGAAGGGTATGTTCCATGGTGTTTCCTCGTGGTGGTTTGAATTGTGGCGGACTCGCCGGCCGTGAAGCGGGCAGGCGAACCTGCAGGCGAACGGGCATTGTAGGAAGATCGTGTGACCTCTGCAGCGAAGTTGGCAAGCAATCGTGCAACGCCATGCCGAGATGCGCGCTGATCCTACAGCGCCATGGGCTACAACAGGCGGGGCTGGGCCGCCACGGTGACGTCCACCGCCCCATCGGCCAGCGTCGCGCGCAGGGCGTCGCCCGGACGGGCCTGGCGCACGCTGGTGACGGCGCGGCCCTCCGCATCGGCCAGCAGGGCGTAGCCGCGCTGCAGCACCAGGCGCGGGTCCAGCAGTTCCAGGCGCAGCGCGGCGCGGTCCACCCGCTCGCGCAGGCCATCGATGCGGCGCTGCACCTGCACCGGCAAGGCGGCTGCGGCCGCCTGCTGGGCCTGCTCCATGCGCTGCAGGCGCAGCAGCACGGCATGGCGCATGCGCTGGGCCGTGCGGGCCATCTGCAGTTGTTCGCGCGCCACCAGCCCCGAGGGGCGGCCCAGGCGCGCGGCGGCCTGGTCCAGCCGCTGGTGGCGGGCGTCCAGCAGGCGCTGGATGCCATCGGCGATGCGGCCTTCGATCAGATCCAGGGCCCCCAGCCAGACTTCGCGCGGCTGCGCCACGAGCTCGGCGGCCGCGGTGGGCGTGGGAGCGCGCAGGTCAGCGCAGAAGTCGGCAATCGTGAAATCGGTCTCGTGCCCCACGCCGCTGACCAGCGGCACCGGGCTTTGCACGATGGTGCGGGCGAGCTGCTCGTCGTTGAAGGCCCAGAGGTCCTCGATGGAGCCGCCACCGCGCACCAGCAGGATGGTGTCGATGTGCGGCTGGCCGGCCGCAGGCCCCTGCTCCGCCAGCCGGTACAGCCGCGCCAGCGCCGAGACAATGGACTGCGGCGCCGCCGCGCCCTGGACCTGCGCCGGGGCCAGCACCACGGGGATGTGCGGCGCCCGGCGGCGCAAGGCCGTCACCACGTCGTGCAGCGCAGCCGCCCCGAGCGAGGTCACGAGGCCAATGCCACGCGGCTGCACGGGCAGTGGCCGCTTGCGCGCCGTGTCGAACAGACCTTCGGCCTCGAGCTGGGCCTTCAGGCGCAGGAACTGCTCGAACAGCGCGCCCTGCCCCGCGCGCTGCATGCTTTCCACAATGAACTGCAGGTCGCCCCGGGCCTCGTACACCCCGAGCTTGCCGCGCACCTCCACCAATTCACCATCGCGCGGCGAAAAGTCAAGCAGGCTGGCCGCGCGGCGGAACATGGCGCAACGCAGCTGGCCCTGGGGGTCCTTGATCGAGAAATAGCAATGCCCGCTGGATGCGCGCGAGAAGCCCGTGATCTCGCCGCGCACCGCGACAGGATTGAAGCGCGCCTCCAGCGCATCAGCAATGGCGCGGCACAGCGCGCCAACTTCCCATACGCGCGGCGCCACCATGGGGTTTGCGCGTTCAAACATGAGCAACGGCGGCCATTGGCGCCCCATTGACAGGCCGAGTCTTCCACAGAAACGGCGATGCAGCGCTCCGCATTGCCTGAGAAGCATTCTCGCCTCGAATGCCACATGTGCACGTGCAAGTCATTGATTTATAAGGATTTTTCACTGCGCAATTTTTCATCAATCTGTTGCAAGCACGGCGCCAAGCCACTTTGCGGGCCTGGACAGCCCGGTTGCCCACAAAGTTATCCACAGTTTTTGTGGGTGACGCGCCGGCCTAAAAGAGCGTCCGCCAAGGTAACGGTTTGTGACCGAAAGCTGTCAAGAAGCTGGGCCATAATCACCGATTGCCCCTCATCTGCGCGGAGAGAGATTTGCTGTCCATCATACAAGCCGCAGGCTGGCCGATCTGGCCGCTGATCCTGTGTTCCATCCTCGGAATGGCCCTGGTCATCGAACGTTTCGTGGCCCTCAAGACGGCCCGTGTAGCCCCCCCCAAGCTGCTCGATGAAGCCATCACCGTTTCGTCCAAAAGCCTGCCCACGCCCGACGTGGTGAATCAGCTGGCCCAGAACTCGGCCCTGGGCGAGGTGCTGGCCAGTGGCCTGCGCACGCTCAACAGCAACCCGCAGTGCAGCGAGGCCGACCTGCGCGCCGCCATGGAAGGCACGGGCCGCTCCGTGGCCCACCGGCTCGAAAAGTACCTTGCCGCCCTGGCCACCATCGCTTCGGCGGCGCCCCTGCTGGGCCTCTTGGGCACCGTCATCGGCATGATCGAGATCTTCGGCTCCCAGGCCGGCGGCGGTGGCGTGGGTCAGGCCATGGGCGGGGGCAACCCGGCCCGGCTGGCACACGGCATCTCGATCGCGCTGTACAACACGGCCTTCGGCCTGATCGTGGCCATCCCGGCGCTGATCTTCTGGCGCTATTTCCGCGGCCGCGTCGATGCCTACCTGCTGACCCTGGAACTCGCATCCGAGCAGTTCGTGCGCCACATCCTGCGCCACAAGAAGTGACGGGGCGGCCATGAACTTCCGCCCCCGCACCAAGGAAGAACCCGAGATCAACCTGATCCCGTTCATCGACGTGCTGCTGGTGATCCTCATCTTCCTGATGCTGACCACCACCTACAGCAAGTTCACCGAGCTGCAGCTGACCCTGCCCGTGGCCGACACCGAGCAGCAGCGCGACCACCCCAAGGAAGTCGTGGTCGCGGTGGCGGCGGATGGCCGCTATGCGGTGAACAAGGCCGGCGTGGACGGCAAGAGCGTCGATGCCGTGGCCCGCGCCCTGCGCGAAGCCGCCACCGCCATCGGCAAGGACAGCGTGGTCATCATCAGCGCCGATGCGATGTCGCCCCACCAGGCCGTGGTGACGGTGATGGAGGCTGCGCGCCGCGTGGGCCTGACGCAGATCACCTTTGCCACCCAGTCATCGGCTGGCGCGCGCGCAGGCAACGGCGCCCGCTAGCGGACATGGCTGCCCCAGGGCCGCAGCCGCCCTCTTCTGCCGGTCTGGCAAGGGCCTGGCAATCCCGGGGCCTTGCTGCCTGGGCCCTGTGGCCCGTCTCCCTGCCCTACGGTGCCCTGGTGCGGCTGCGCCGGGCCCTGTACCGCAATGGCACGCTGCGCTCCGAACACCCCGGGCGCCCGACCATCGTGGTGGGCAATGTGATTGCCGGCGGCGCCGGCAAGACCCCCGTGGTGATGGCCCTGGTGGAGCACCTCAAGGCCCGGGGACTCAGGCCCGGGGTCGTCTCGCGCGGCTATGGCCGCAGCACCACCGACTGCCGCGAGGTGCTGGCCGACAGCCCGGCCAACGAGGTCGGCGACGAACCCGCCCTGATCGCGCGCAACTGCGGCGTGCCGGTCTTCGTGGACCGCCAGCGCACCAGCGCGGCACGGGCGCTGCTGGCCCGCCATCCAGGCATCGACGTGATCATCTGCGACGACGGCCTGCAGCACCTGGCACTGCAGCGCGACCTGGAGGTCTGCGTCTTCAACGACCAGGGGGTGGGCAACGGCTTTCTGCTGCCCGCAGGGCCGCTGCGCGAGCCCTGGCCGCGCAAGGTGGACTGGGTGCTGCATCCCGACACCGCGACGCCCCCGGCCGGCACAGCACCCACGTTTGCATTGCAGCGCGGCCTGGCCAACCATGCCGTGCGCGCCGATGGCAGCAGCGTGCCGCTGCCATCGCTGCGCGGCCAACCCGTGCATGCCCTGGCGGCGATTGCCCGGCCCGAAGACTTCTTCGGCATGCTGCGGGCCCAGGGGCTGACCCTGGCGCGCACCAGCGCCCTGCCCGACCACCACGACTTCACCGGCTTCACCGACCCGAGCGATGGGGCAGCACCGGGCACGCAACTGCCACTGCTGTGCACGGCCAAGGATGCCGTGAAGCTCTGGAGCCTGCGCCCCGATGCGCTGGCCGTACCGCTGGAAGTGCGTGTGGACCCGGGCTTTTTCGCAGCCCTCGACGCCCGGCTGGCTATTTTGCTGGGCGCCGCCTCGCTATCATCGCCCCCTGCCCGCCCATCGGGTGATTGATTGACTGACTGAACCAACGTTTGCCGGAAAGCTGCCGCCATGGACCCCAAACTGCTTGAACTGCTGGTCTGCCCCGTCACCAAGGGCCCGCTGACCTTTGACCGCGAGCACCAGGAACTGGTCTCGCGCAGCGCGCGCCTGGCCTACCCGGTGCGCGACGGCATCCCCGTGCTGCTCGAAAACGAGGCGCGCACGCTGACCGACGAAGAAGTCGAGGCATGAGCGCGGTGGTGCCCGCATCCGCACCCTTCACGGTCGTGATCCCGGCGCGCATGGCATCGAGCCGGCTGCCGGACAAACCCCTGGCCGACATCGCCGGCCTGCCCATGGTGGTGCGCGTGGCCCAGCGCGCGGCGCTGAGCGGCGCGGCACGCGTGGTGGTGGCAGCCGATGACCCGCGCGTGCTGCAGGCCTGCCAGGCGCATGGCGTGCCCGCCATCCTGACGCGCACCGACCACGCCAGCGGCAGCGACCGGCTGGCCGAGGCCTGCGAGCAACTGGGCCTGGCGGGCGACGACATCGTGGTCAATGTGCAGGGCGACGAACCGCTGATGGACGCGAGCCTCATCGACGCCGTGGCGGCCCTGTTGCCAGCGCGGCCGGAGGCCAGCATGGGCACGGCTGCGCACACCATCCACACCCTGGCCGACTACGAAAACCCGAACGTGGTGAAGGTGGTGCTCGATGCCCGCGGCCTGGCGCACTACTTCAGCCGCGCCCCCATTCCGTGGGCACGCGACCATGCGGGCACGGCTTGGTGGGAAAGCGCAACGGGCGCGGTGCCGGCAGGCTTCGCGCCGCTGCGCCACATCGGCATCTACAGCTACCGTGCAGGCTTTCTGCGCGCCTTTCCCACGCTGCCCCAGGCGCCCACCGAGGTCATGGAAGCACTGGAGCAGTTGCGTGCGCTGTGGCACGGCCACCGCATTGCCGTGCATGTCACGGACACGGCACCCGGCCCCGGCGTGGACACCCCGCAGGACCTGGAGCGCGTGCGCGCCCTGCTGGCCTGACGCCAAAGGGGCTGCAAGGCGGTTGAGCGCACTGATCTGGTGCAGCCGTGCCCCATCCTACGCATTTATACGCACGTCATATCGCGCGTGTAAGCCAGTGCAAGGCGGTCACATGCTATCCTCGAAGCAACGAGAGCATTGCATCCCGGGCCCCACAAGCGCCTGCGCGAGCACTGACGTAGCAGCACACCACCCCGCAGCCCCTGCCCATCCGTGGAGCACTGCGGTCTTTTTTTGCTGCCACGGCGGTGACCTCTGCGCCGGCGCGCGATCCGCCCCCGCCAGCAGTGCCAGCCGATTTCTAACCTTCGAGGACCTTCATGAGACTGATTCTGTTGGGCGCGCCCGGCGCCGGAAAGGGCACGCAAGCCACGTTCATCTGCCAGAAGTACGGCATTCCGCAGATCTCCACCGGAGACATGCTGCGCGCTGCCGTGAAGGCCGGCACGCCGCTGGGCTTGCAGGCCGATGCGATCATGAAGTCGGGCGCCCTGGTCAGCGACGACCTGATCATCAACCTCGTCAAGGAACGCATTGCCCAGCCCGACTGCGCCAAGGGCTTCCTGTTCGATGGCTTCCCACGCACCATTCCCCAGGCCGACGCGATGAAGGCCGCAGGCGTGAAGCTTGACTACGTGCTGGAGATCGATGTGCCCTTCGAGGCCATCATCGAACGCATGAGCGGCCGCCGCTCGCACCCCGCCAGCGGCCGCACCTACCACGTCAAGTTCAACCCACCCAAGGTGGAAGGCAAGGACGACGTGACCGGTGAAGACCTGATCCAGCGCGACGACGACAAGGAAGAAACCGTCAAGAAGCGCCTGCAGGTCTACAGCGACCAGACCCGCCCCCTGGTGGATTACTACAGCCAGTGGGCCAAGGCAGAACCGGCAGCCGCCCCCCAGTACCGCGCCATCAGCGGCATGGGCAGCGTGGACGACATCACCCAGCGCGCCTTCGCGGCCCTGGCCAGCTGATTTTTCGGCTGCGGCCACACCAACAACAAAGCCGGGCATGCCCGGCTTTGTTGTTTCTGCACGCCTTGGAGGCGCTGCCTGCCGCGCAGCTTACTTGGTCTTCGGGGCAGGAGGAATGGGCATGTTGGGCATGGTCATGGAGCCGGGCTTCTGGCCGGCGGCACAGGGGCCGAGGTAACGGGCCTCCATCACGGTGTTGTCGCTGGCCTTGCCCATGAGCGGCGGGTTGAACGTGCTTTTGACCTCGACCTTGTAGGCGCTGGAATAGTCGCCCGAGCTCACCGACTGCGAGGTCACCGTGGTCGAACCGATCTTGCAGACCGCATCTGCAGTGATGGTGTTGCCACTGCGCTTGATGTCGTTCTTGCTGCACATGGTCTTGGACTGCTCCAGGGCCGTCTTCTGCATCTGGGCCTCGAAGGCCTCATCCGTGCACTGCTGCATCACGGTGGGCGGCGTGCCTGGGCTGGATGTGGCCTTGATCTCCCACAGCCCCGCCTTGCGCTTGGGCATGTCCTGGGATTGCGCAGGCAGGGCTGCCAATGCCACGGCTGCGGCCACGAGAGAGAGGGAAACGAAACGCATGGGACAACTCCTGCAAAGTGATGCGCCGGATGATAGTTGCGCTCCCGCGCAGAACCAATGGCGCGGCTAAAAGCTGTGCAACCAAACGTGCACTAATCGACGCGCGCGCCGCTTCTGGCCTCAGGCAGGACTGGAGCGCAGGCCGTAGGCCTTGCCATCGACGAACAGGTACTCAGCGCGCAGCACCGGGTCGCCCTTTTCCTCGCGCAGCGTGAAGCCCAGCAGCGACACCGCCGCGCCCGGCTTGATCTCGGCCACCTGCCAGGCCTGCATGCGGGTCAGCGGCGCCAGCTCGATCTCCCACATCCGGTCCTTGCGCGTAGGCAGAACGGCACGGGCCAGCAGGGCCTTGCCATCGACCGGGGCCGTCTGGGCTGGCACGGCCCGCTGCGCCAGGTTGGGCGGCAACACCAGGTTGGCGGGCAGCTCCAGCTCCAGCTCGGCATGCGGGTTCTGCCAGCGCACCTTGCGCACCGTGCCTTCGAGGTAGATGGGTCGGTCGGCATCGAAGCTGCTCCAGCCGTGGTGGGCATGGGCTGCCAGGGGAAGAACACTGGCCGCAGCGAGAATCTGGCGACGTTGCAAAGGCATGGAAATTCTCCTTTCGAAGGTCAGAGGTACGCTATCCAGCGACCGCAAGCCACGATGGCCAGCCAGATCAGCGTGGACAGCAGCATCTGCGCCCGCGCCAGGCCATCGAGCCGCGTGAGCGAACCGCGCCCATGAAACCACGCCGCGTTGCAGCCGGCAAGCATCAACAACAGCATCTTCAGGGTGAAGGCCCGGTTGGCGAGCAATTCCTGGGGCTGCGTGGCAAACATCACCAGGCCCGACAGGGCCGCCATGCCAAAGCCGCACAGTGCCAGCGACAGGCTCAGTCGCGCCAGGTCCCGGGGCGGCAGCGCGGCACCCCAGCCAAACACCCGCAGCTCCAGCAGCACCAGGTTGCCCAGCAGCAGTGCAATGCCCACGATGTGCACCACCTCCAGTGCCGGATAGGCCCAAACATGGGATCGGAGGGCGGTGAACATGCGGTGCTTCCTGGCGTTGTGGGTTGGCTCAGGCCCTCTTAGCCCAGCAGATCGAGCACCAGGCTGATGCGGGCCTTCACGGGGGACAGGCCGGGCGCGGCCACGAGGGCATTGCCTGGCGTTGGCAGCAACTGCCCCTCGGGGCAGCGCGTGGCGCGCACCACGCGCACACCCACGGCCTGGGCCCGCAGCAACGCGGCCTCCAGCGCGTGGTGCAGGGTGCCGTTGCCGGTGCAGGCAACGACCAGACCCTGGACGCCATCGCGCACCAGCGCGTCCACCGCACGACCGCTGGCGCCTGCATGGCTGACCACCAGTTCCACCCAGGGCCAGGGTGCGTCGGCGGTCTGGTTCTGCATGGCCGCAAGACCCTTGCCTTGCGAGACGGCGGGCCAGCCGTGCACCAGGCGCACGGCGCCCTCTTCCACCCAGCCCAGCGGCCCGGCATCACCGGAGCTGAACGGGTCGACCCGGTAGGGGTGCACCTTCTGCACGCGCTGCGCGCCATGGATGGCGCCGGCAGCCACCACCACCACGCCCTGCGCACCGGCGCTGGCCGCCACCGCCACGGCGTCGAGCAGGTTCTGCGGGCCATCGGGCACCAGCGCGGTCGAGGGGCGCATGGCGCAGGTCAGCACCACGGGCTTGGTCGCATCCAGCACGGAGTGCAGGAACCAGGCTGTCTCTTCGATCGTGTCGGTGCCATGGGTGATGACGACGCCGCGCACGGCGGGGTCGGCCAGGCACTCGGCGCAGCGCAGCGCCAGGGCCCGCCACACGCCATGCTCCATGTCCTTGCTATCGATCTGGGCCACCTGCTCGACCACCAGCGGACCACCGGCCAGCGCCTGGAGCCCTGGAACGGCCGCCAGCAGCTCGCCCACCCCCACCTGCGCGGCCGTGTAGCCGATGTTGTCCCCCGCCTGCGAAGCGGTGCCGGCAATGGTGCCGCCCGTACCCAGAACCACAATTTTTTGCGCACTCACTTGCATACTCCGAAAAACTGGTGAAAAATACAGCTACTGGATTAAAAAACAGTTATTTGCCACTGTACCGGCACACACTGGAAACCACCATGCTCGACAACCCCAAGCTCACGGCCCGCCAGCAACAGATTCTGGACCTGATCCAGACCGCCATTGCGCGCACCGGCGCCCCCCCTACCCGCGCCGAGATCGCGACCGAGCTGGGCTTCAAGTCCGCCAATGCGGCAGAAGAGCACCTGCAGGCCCTGGCTCGCAAGGGCGTGATCGAGCTGGTCAGCGGCACCTCGCGGGGCATCCGCCTGCGCGGCGAGACAGTGCGCTCCATCAACGCAGCGCGCGGCACCCAGTTCAGCCTGCCCATTCCCGGCCTGTCGCAGCTGATGCTGCCGCTGATCGGCCGGGTCGCAGCAGGCTCGCCCATTCTCGCGCAGGAGCATGTCGATCAGACCTACAGCGTGGAAAACAGCCTGTTCCAGCACAAGCCTGATTACCTGCTCAAGGTGCGCGGCATGTCCATGCGCGACGCCGGCATCATGGACGGCGACCTGCTGGCCGTGCAGTCCACGCGCGAGGCGCGCAATGGCCAGATCATCGTGGCCCGGCTGGGCGACGACGTCACCGTCAAGCGCCTGCGCCGCACGGCCACCGGCATCGAGCTGCTGCCCGAGAACCCGGACTACCCCGTGATCACCGTGCAGCCCGGCGAGGCCTTCGAGATCGAAGGCCTGGCAGTCGGCCTGATCCGCAACACCATGCTCATGTAGTTGCCGTCGCGCTGCCCAGGTGGCGGGCGTTTGACGGGCGGGGTGCCGGGTATCGGGCACCGCCGCTGGTCAGCCCTGGGCGGCGCCATGTTCCTTGCAATCCTGCCTGTGTTCACCACCGACCTTCGGAGTCTTCACATGGGAATTGCTTCTTTGACCTTCTCGGCCTTCTCCCACCCGCTGCATGCGCTGACACGCTGGCTGCAGCCCATCGCCCTGCAGGGCGGGCACGACAGCGCTGCGGCACGGCTGCGCACCTGCAAGGCGCCAGTGCCCGCCCATGCGGCACCCGCATGGCCTACCACGGCCCGCATGCCACGCGACGAGATCGCACTGCCGGCCACGGGCACGCGCAGCCTGCACCCTGCCCCCGGCGCCGACCCCCTGTGCAACCATGTCCAGGCACGCCGCGTGGTGCGCGTGCTGCGCACGGCCGCCTCGGGCGCCGATGCCGGGCGCCTCGTGATCTCGGGCCGCATGGCCGATGTCTGCGCGGAGCTGGACCGCATGGCCGCGCGCGAGGCGCTGCTGCAACACTGAGCACGCGGCCTGCGGGCTGGCGCGGGGACACGGCCACCATGGCCTGCAACGCCCGGCCGTCGACTGCGCAGAGCCCGCCGCAACGGCCGCGGGCACCCGCATTGCGCATGCACCCAGGCCGTCGAGGCATGTGGCATTCACGCAGCGTTGCAAATGCTGTACGCCCGACGGGGCTTGGGGCACAAAGACTGCGGCCCGCCAAGGCACAATGTCGGGATGAACATCGTGATCCTCGACGACTACCAGGACGCAGTGCGCAAGCTCCATTGCGCCACCCGGCTCGACGCTTACACCGCCAAGGTCTACACCAACACCGTCAAGGGCCTGGGCCAGCTGTCGATACGGCTCAAGGACGCCGACATCATCGTGCTGGTGCGCGAGCGCACCCAGATCACCCGCCAGTTGGTCGAAAAGCTGCCGCGCCTCAAGCTCATTGCCCAGACCGGCAAGATCGGCAACCACATCGACGTGGCAGCCTGCACCGAGCGCGGCATTGCCGTGGCCGAGGGCGTCGGTTCACCCGTGGCACCGGCCGAACTCACCTGGGCACTGGTGATGGCCGCCACGCGCCGACTGCCGCAGTACATCTCCAACCTCAAGCATGGAGCTTGGCAGCAGTCGGGCCTCAAGACCGCGTCCATGCCGCCCAATTTCGGGCTGGGCACGGTGCTGCGCGGCAAGACGCTGGGTATCTGGGGCTATGGCCGCATCGGCCAGCTCGTGGCCGGCTATGGCCGCGCCTTCGGCATGAACGTGCGCGTCTGGGGCCGCGAGGCATCGCGCGCCCAGGCCCTGACCGATGGCTACCAGGCCGCCACCACGCGCGAGGAGTTCTTCTCGCAATGCGACGTGATCTCGGTGCACCTGCGCCTGAACGACGAGACGCGCGGCATCATCTCGCTCGAAGACCTGTCGTGCATGAAGCCCACCTCGCTGTTCGTGAACACCTCGCGCGCCGAACTGGTCGAGTCCGATGCCCTGATCGCCGCCTTGAACCGGGGCCGCCCCGGCATGGCAGCCGTGGACGTATTCGAGAGCGAGCCCATCCTGCAGGGCCATGCCCTGCTGCGCCTGGAGAACTGCATCTGCACGCCGCACATCGGCTATGTGGAGCAGGACAGCTACGAGCTCTACTTTGGTGCGGCCTTCGACAACGTGGTGAACTTCATCAAGGGCACGCCGACCAACATCGTGAATCCAGGTTCTCTGCAGGTGCGCCGCTAACGCACCTTGCTCCAGCCAACGCAGGCTGCCATCGGAGGCACCAGCGAAAAAGGCTTCCCGAGGGAAGCCTTTTTTGATCCTGGGACACCACCCGAAAGCGATGTCCCCGGAAAGCAGACCCAGAACTTAGTTCAGAGGGGTCTTCTTGCCTTCCTTGTAGTTGTACAAGGTGATGGCAGGGTTCTTCATTTCGCCGTTGGGTTCGAAGGCGATCGTCGAGGTCACGCCCTTGAAGCTGGACTTGAGCAGCTCGGGGGTGTAGACCTTGGGGTCGACCGAGTTGGCGCGCTTCATGGCGTCCACGATCAGGAACGTGGCGTCGTAGGTGTAGGGGCTGTACACCTGGAACTGGTTGGGGTACTTGGCGTCGTACTTGGCCTTCCAGGCCGTGCCGCCAGGCATCTTGGCCAGCGATGCGCCGCCTTCGGCGCAGATCACGTTGGCCAGGGTCTTGGCGCCGGCAGCCAGCTTGGCGATTTCGGCCGTGCAGATGCCGTCACCACCGAAGTACTTCACGTTGCCCATGCCCAGCTGTTCCATCTGGCGCAGCATCGGGCCACCTTGGGGGTCCATGCCGCCGTAGAAGATGGCGTCGGGGTTCTTGGCCTTGATGGCGGTCAGGATGGCCATGAAGTCCGTGGCCTTGTCGGTCGTGAACTGCTCATCCACCACCTTCATGCCCTTGGCGGAGGCGGTCTTCTTGAACACGTCGGCAACGCCCTGGCCGTAAGCGGTACGGTCGTCGATGATGGCGACCGACTTGAGCTTCAGCGTGTCCACGGCGTAGGCAGCCAGGCCAGCGCCCAGGGCGTTGTCGTTGGCGATGATGCGGAACGTGGTCTTGTAGCCTGGCTTGGTCAGGTTGGGGTTCGTGGCCGCGCCGGTCACGTGGGGGATGCCGCAGTCGTTGTAGACCTTGGAAGCGGGGATGGTGGTACCGGAGTTGAGGTGACCGACCACGCCAGCAACCTTGGCGTCGCACAGCTTCTGTGCAGCAGCCGTGCCCTGCTTCGGATCCGCAGCGTCGTCTTCAGCCTGCAGCTCGAACTTGATCTTCTTGCCGCCGATCGTCACGCCTTGTGCGTTCAGCTCTTCAATGGCCATGCGGGCGCCATTTTCGTTGTCCTTGCCGTAGTGGGCTTGGGCGCCGGAAACCGGAGCCACGTGGCCGATCTTGACCACCTGCTCTTGTGCAGAGGCCACACCAGCAGCAGCCGCGATAGCAGCAACCACGGTCAGTTTCAACTTCAATTGCATATCAATCTCCAGTAAAGATAAACGCTGAGAAATGTTCTTGTGTCTCAACGCAGGCGAACATATCGCAATTTACGGGCCAGATCATTAGGGAACACGATTAAATGTGGGAGAAACCACAGGGGAATACCCTGTCATCCCTTGGTGGGCGTGGGCTGGCCGCCGGCAAGCTCATCGGCCACGGCCTCGTACACCGCGTGGCGAACCACGGATTCGATTTCTTCACGCAGGCGCGGAAGCACTGAACGCGTCTGCTCCTGCACCACAGTGGCGATGGCATCGCGCAGGCGCTGGTCCAGTGCCACGTCCACCCGCTGCATGACCCGGTGCACCATGTACTCCTCCATGCCCTCTGGCAGTGCACGCGCGGCCGCCGGCTGCCCCACATTCGGCACGGCAGGTGCAGCTGCCGCGGCGGGCACGCCAAGCGGTGCCGCAACAGGCCCAGGCGCAGCGACCAAAGGCCTGGCAGGCACGGAAGCGGCAGGTACTGCAGGCGCGGGAGCCGGCGTGGCGACAGGAGCGACCACGGGTGCAGCAACCACGGGTGCCGGGGGGGCAACTGCTGCCGCTGCAATCTGCGCGCGCCGCAATGCCAGGGCCTCCAGTGCACGGCCGGCCGCCTGCGCCACCGGCGAAGACGCTGCGGGAGTGGCGGCGGCAGGCGGGCGCGCCGGAGCGCTCTGCGGCGCGGCGCCGCGGCTGGCAACGGGGCCATCCGGGGCCGCTGCAGTAAGCGGGCGCGCAGGCGCCGCCGAAGGCACTGGCGGCTTGGCCACCAGCGGCACGGGCATGGCACCCGGCGCCTGCACCACTTCAGTGAGCGTGGGTACGAAACGGGGCGGCGTACGGGGCGGCGTGGTCGCCATCAAGCGCCTTTCAGCACCAGATCGTGGCGCACGATGGCGTAGCCGCGCGAAGCGTAGTGGCGCCAGCGGTTGCGCGCCTGCCCCCGGTCTTCCTCGTCATGGGCGCTGACCACTTCGATCAGCTTTTCGAAGCGCCCGAAACCTTCAGGCACCTCGGCGCCCAGGTTCAACAGCACCTCGTGGTGCGGAGCACCCTGCACATCGGACGTGAGCAGCACCGGCGAAGCCAGGCGCAGCTCCTCGTCGGCCGCTTCGGTGCAGTGGGCGACGAAATCCTGCGGCGCCATGCTCCACATCTGCCGGTCCAGGGCAGTCAGCACATGGGCCGGACCGGCGATCACCAGGCGGGCATCGCTGCGCAGCACCTTGCGCGCAAACCGGCAGGCGTAGGCCACCTTGTCCGGCGCGTTGAAATGGAAGGCGACCTCGGTCATCGGGGCTCAGGCGGCCTTGGCGCGCGCACGCTTGGCGGCGGGCTTGGGAGCCTCGGTCGCTTGCGCCTCGCGGTCCAGCAGGTACTGCACCAGCAGGCCGACCGGGCGGCCGGTGGAGCCCTTGGCAGCCCCGCCCTTCCAGGCGGTACCGGCGATGTCCAGATGCGCCCAGGGCATGTCGCCCACGAACTTCTGCAGGAACTTGGCGGCCGAGATGGCACCGCCCGCGCGGCCTGCCACGTTGCCCATGTCGGCAAAGTTGCTCTTGAGGCCGTCGGCATAGTCGTCGTCCAGCGGCATGCGCCAGCACGGGTCCTGCGCCGCCTCACCCGCCGCCTGCAGCGCCTGGGCCAGGCCTTCGTTGTTGCTGAACAGGCCGCTGCGCACACCACCCAGTGCGATCACGCAGGCACCCGTGAGCGTGGCGATGTCCACCACCGCCGCCGGCTTGAAGCGCGCGGCATAGGTCAGCGCATCGCACAGCACCAGCCGGCCTTCGGCGTCGGTGTTGAGCACTTCGATGGTCTGGCCGCTCATGCTGGTCACCACATCGCCGGGCTTCACGGCACGGCCGTCGGGCATGTTCTCGCAGGCGGGGATCAGGCCCACCACGTTGATGGCCGGCTGCAGCTCGCCCAGGGCACGGAACACGCCCAGCACGCTGGCGGCGCCGCACATGTCGAATTTCATCTCGTCCATCTCGGCCGCAGGTTTGATGGAGATGCCGCCGGTATCGAAGGTGATGCCCTTGCCGACCAGCACCACGGGAGCCTGGTCCTTGGCACCGCCGCTGTAGCGCAGCTCGATGAAGCGCAGCGGCTCTTCCGACCCCTTGGCCACGGCCATGAAGGAACCCATGCCCAGGCGTTCGACCTCGGCCGGGCCATGCACCTTGCACTGGATGCGCGGCTGCTTGGCCAGCGTCTTGGCGGCATTGGCCAGCAGGGTGGGCGTGGCATGGTTGGCGGGGCGGTTGCCCCACTCGCGGGCAAACTCCACCCCTTCGACGAGGGCCACGCCCTGGTAGAAGGCCACGCGCACCTCGGAGGGGTCGGGCACGCCCACCACCAGGCGGGAGAGGCTGCGCGCCTCGGCCTTGGGCTTGGTCGTGGTGTAGACATAGCTGGCATCGGCCACGGCCTGCACCGCGGCGCACACCGCGTCGGCCTGGGCGCTGCCGGCAAAGCACAGCACCACGCGCTTGGTCTGGGGTGCCTTCAACGCGCCCGCAGCAGCGCCCAGGGCCTGGCGCACGGAACGGGCCGCGCCATCGCCCACGCCCAGCAGCAGCACGCGGCGCGCTGCCACGGCAGGCACCTGGTACAGCGGCAGGCTCTTGCCGGGCTTGGCGGAAAAATCGCCTTGCTTGAGCGCCAGGGCCGCCAGCGTGGACAGGGCATCGCGCCCGGGCTTGAAGCCCTCCGGAACCAACACGACCAGCAGGTCGCATTTTTCCAAAGCAGCTGCCGGCAACTCAAGGGTCTTCAGATCAAAGTTCATAATCGGTGTTTTCCTCAGAGCCAATGTTATTCGATTCATCCATCCGCAAGGAGCTGGCGCGCAGCTTCGGGGCCACACTGGTGGTGCTGGTCACCGTGGTGATGACCATGATGCTCATCCGCACGCTGGGCCAGGCCTCGCGCGGCAGCGTGAGCCCGTCCGACGTGATGCTGGTCATGGGCTTCACCGTGCTGGGCCAGCTGTCCACCATTTTGACGCTGAGCCTGTTCGTCGCCGTGGTCAGCACGCTTTCGCGCATGTACCGCGACAGCGAGATGGTGATCTGGTTCGCCAGCGGTCGCGGCCTGACCAGCCTGCTGCGCCCGCTGCTGCGTTTTGCCTGGCCGTCCATGCTGGTGATCTCCGTGCTCTCGCTGCTGGTATGGCCCTGGGCCAACACCCAGATCCAGGAGCTCAAGACCCGTTACGAGCAGCGCAGCGACATCGACCGCATCGCCCCCGGTGAGTTCCAGGAGTCGGCCAACGGCAGCCGGGTGTTCTTCATCGACAAGGACAGCCCCGACAATCTGGCCGGCAACAACATCTTCATCGCCACCAACGTGGCCAAGAAGGAAACGGTCACCTCCGCGCGCAGCGCCCGGCTGGAAACCAAGGACGGCGAGCGCATCGCCACGCTGGTCCAGGGCCAGCGGCTGGAAACCGAGCACGACAAGCCCGGCCTCAAGATCAGCGAGTTCGAGGAATACACCACCCGCATCGGCTCGGCCCCCGCCGGCTCCGCCGAGGAGCTGTCGGTCAAGACCCGTGCCACCCATGAGCTGCTGATGCAGCCCCTGCCCGCCTACCGGGCCGAGCTGGGCTGGCGCATCGGCCTGGCCCTGGCGGCGCTGAACTTCGTGGTCCTGGGCCTGGCCGTGGCCACGGTCAACCCGCGTGCCGGGCGCAGCACCAGCCTGGTGTTCGCGCTCTTCGCCTTCATCGTCTACTACAACCTCATGACCCTGGGCACCAGCTGGGTCGGCGCCGGGCGCCTGGGCCTTGGCAGCTTCATGCTCATGCTGCACGGCGGCACCCTGGCCTTCTCGCTGCTGGTGCTGACCGCACGCCACAACAACTGGAGCCTGCGCCGCCTGTGGCAGCGCCGGAGCCCCACATGAAAACCATCCGCCGCCTGATCCACCGCGAGGCCTTCTTCGCGGTGGCTTACGTCACCATCGGCTTCCTGGCCCTGTTCTTCTTCTTCGACCTGGTCGATGAACTGCGCTGGGTGGGCCGCACCGGACCCCAGGGCTACCAGCTCTCGCACGCCATGCTGTTCGTGGTGCTCAGCATCCCGAGCCACCTGTACGAATTGCTGCCCATCACGGTGCTGATCGGCACCATTTTCGTGATGGCGCGCCTGGCGCAGAGCTCCGAATTCACCATCATGCGCACCAGCGGCATGGGGCCCTGGCGCGCCATGCGCACCCTGCTCACACTGGGCGGGTTCTTCGTGGTGCTGACCTTTGCCGTGGGCGACTACATCGCACCCCTGAGCGACAAGGCCGCGCAACTCATCAAGGTGCGCCACCTGGGGCGCCTCACCTCGGGTGCCACCGGCGCGTGGCTCAAGGAACGCCAGAACGACCACTCCTACGCAGTCAATGTGCGCGCCCTCACGCCCGATGGCGGCATGCTTGACATCCGCATCTTCGAATTCAACGCCAAGGGCCTGCTCGCCTCGCAGATCCGCGCCGCATCGGGGCGCTTCGGCGACGGCGGTGCCTGGGAGCTCACCGGCGTGCAGCGCAGCAGCTTTTTGCAGCGCGGCGAAGACCAGGCGCGAGTGGACCGGCTGGACGTGCCCGCACTGCAATGGCCCACCCGCATCAGCGCCGACATGGTGGCGGCCTCGCTGCTCAAGCCCGACCGCATGGCCACGGTGGACCTGTTCCAGTACATCCGCCACCTGGACAGCAACGGCCAGTCGGCCCAGCGCTACGAGATCGAGTTCTGGCGCAAGGTGTTCTACCCCCTGTCCTGCCTGGTGATGGTGGTGCTGGCCCTGCCCTTTGCCTACCTGCATTTCCGCTCGGGCGGCATCGCCGGCTATGTGTTCGGCGGCGTCATGGCCGGCATCAGCTTCTTCCTGCTCAACAACGTGTTCGGCTACGCCGGCAACCTGCAGAACTGGTCGCCCTGGCTCACGGCGGCGGCGCCGGGGTTGATCTACTCACTGTTATCCCTGGGCGCCTTCAGTTGGCTGGTACTCAGACGCTAGCCTCGGACATGACCGACCACGCCATCGTCCTGTTCGCCCACGGCTCGCGTGACCCCCTGTGGCGTGCGCCCATGGAGGCCGTGGCTGCGCGCATCGCAGCGCAGCACCCTGGGCGGCCCGTGGCCTGCGCCTACCTGGAGCTGTGCGCCCCCGCCCTGCCCGAGGCCGTGGCGCAACTGGTAGCCCAGGGTGCCCGGCAGGTCACCGTGGTGCCCATGTTCCTGGGCACCGGCAAGCATGCGCGCGAGGACTTGCCCGTGCTGGTGCAGCAATTGCGCACCGCCCACACGGGCGTGCAGTTCAACGTGCAGACGGCCATTGGCGAGGATCCGCGCATGACCGCACTCATGGCGGAAATCGCCTGCGAGCCGCCTCCGAGCTGAGTTTTTGCAACCTCGCCGCATATCTCTTAGATGCTTGCAGCATAATGATGCAATTCTTTAGGCGATATCAGATATGAATCTGCACCAATTCCGCTTTGTCCAGGAGGCCGCGCGGCGCGGCCTGAACCTGACCGAAGCCGCCAAGGCACTGCACACCTCGCAGCCGGGCGTCTCCAAGGCCATCATCGAGCTGGAAGAAGAGCTGGGCGTTGACATCTTCGCGCGCCACGGCAAGCGCCTCAAGCGCATCACCGAGCCCGGCCAGCATGTGCTCAAGAGCATCGAGGTCATCATGCGCGAGGTGGGCAACCTCAAGCGCATCGGCGAACAGTTCAGCGCCCAGGACAACGGCACGCTGAGCATCGCCACCACCCACACCCAGGCCCGCTATGTGCTGCCCGTGCCCGTGGCACGCCTGCGCGAGGCCTACCCCAAGGTCAACATCAGCCTGCACCAGGCCACACCCGACCAGGTGGCGCGCATGGTAATCGACGAGGTGGCCGAGATCGGCATGGCCACCGAGTCCCTGGCCGACTACCCCGAGCTCGTCACCCTGCCCTGCTACGAGTGGGAGCACGTGCTGGTGCTGCCGCCCGGCCACCCGCTGGCGCAAAAGGAACGCATTGGCCTCGATGACATCGCGCACGAGGCGCTCATCACCTACCACCCCTCGTTCACCGGCCGCGGCAAGATCGACCACGCCTTTGCCGCGCGCCGTCTGCAGCCGCGCATCGCGCTCGAGGCCATCGACTCGGACGTGATCAAGACCTATGTGCGCCTGGGCCTGGGCATCGGCATCGTGGCCGAGATGGCCATGCGCGACGACCCCGTGGGCGACCTGGTGGTGCGCCCCGTGGGCCACCTGTTCGGCCAGAGCGTGGCGCGCGTGGCCTTCAAGCGCGGAGCCTACCTGCGCAATTTCGTGTACAAATTCGCAGAACTGCTGAGCGACCGCCTGAGCCGCGAGTTGATTGCCCGCGCGATGAGTGGCCATGTGAACGACTACGAACTCTGATGGTGAGGCACCATGGATGCTATTTCTTCGGCAGCACCGCCTTGTGTCTGCTGTGGCCAGGCTCTGCGCGCCGGACTCGAGAAATGGCACCAGGTGTGCGCCCTGTGCGGCTACGAGTCCGCGCAGCTCGCGCCAGCGATCAACCAGGCCGCATCGCACCAGAAGGTCGATGAAGCCCGGCGCGACACCGGCCTCAAGAGCCTGCGCGAGCTCAACTTCCGCCAACTGCTGGACCGCATCGGCCAGCACGTCGCCCCTGCGGGTAGCCGCTTGCTGGACGTGGGTGCGGCCCATGGCTGGTTCGTGAAGGCCGCAGCAGGCCGGGGATTCAGCGCCCTGGGCCTGGAGCCGGACCGTGCCGTCTGCGAGCAGGCGCAGCGTACCGGTGCGCTGGTGCGCGAGGGCTTCTTTCCCGATGTGCTCGCCGAGGGCGAGCAGTTCGAGGTGATCGTCTTCAACGACGTGTTCGAGCACATTCCGCATTCCGACACCCTGCTGGCCCAGTGCATGGCACGGCTGGCCCCAGGGGGCCTGCTGGTGCTGAACCTGCCTTCCAGCCGCGGCATCTTCTACCGCACCAGCAAACTGCTGCACCGCTTCGGCGCGGGTGCCTTCTTCGACCGGCTCTGGCAAAAAGACATGCCCTCGCCGCACCTGCACTACTTCCATGCCCGCAACCTCACCCAGTTGAGTGCACGGCACGGCCTCACCCTGGTCGACTCGGCCCACCTGGCAAGCATCCACCTGGGCGGCCTGTACGCACGCATTGCCTATGTGAAGTCGGGCCTGCGCTGGCTGGCACCGTTGATCTGGCTGTCCATCGTGGCGGCCTACCCGCTGGTACGCTGGGGCGCGCCGAGCGACATCGACGTGGTGATCTTCCGCAAAGGGGCCACGTAGGTCCTGTTTCCTTACCCCCTCCATTCCCTGTTTTTCTTCTCTTTTCATTCCTTCCAATGACCCTCGCGACCGACACCGCACGCACCCCTGCCCTTGCCAGCAAGCTGCCCCAGGTGGGCACCACCATCTTCACCGTGATGTCGGCGCTGGCCGCCGAGCACAACGCAGTGAACCTGGGCCAGGGTTTTCCGGACTTCGCCTGCGACCCGGCGCTGGTCGATGCCGTCACCGCCGCCATGCAGGCCGGCCACAACCAGTACCCGCCCATGACCGGCGTGCCCGCACTGCGCGAGGCCGTGTCGGCCAAGATCGAGGCCCTGCATGGCCGCCGCTACGACCCGGCGAGCGAGATCACCATCACCGCGGGCGCCACGCAGGCCATCATCACCGCCATCCTGGCCATCGTGCACCCGGGCGATGAAGTCATCGTGCTCGACCCCTGCTACGACAGCTACGTGCCCAACATCGAGCTGGCCGGCGGCCGCGCGGTGCGCGTGCCGCTCACGCCCGGCACGTTCCGGCCCGACTTCGGCAAGATCAGCGCCGCCATCACGCCACGCACGCGTGCCATCCTTATCAACACCCCGCACAACCCCAGCGCCACCGTCTGGAGCGCCGAGGACATGCAGGCCTTGCAGGACCTGCTCGCCCCCACCGACATCCTGCTGATCAGCGACGAGGTCTACGAGCACATGGTGTTCGACGGCGGCCAGCACCAGAGTGCTGCGCGCTTTGCGGGCCTTGCGGCGCGCGCCTTCATCGTCTCGAGCTTCGGCAAGACCTTCCACGTCACGGGCTGGAAGGTGGGCACGGTGGCCGCGCCCGCCGCGCTGACGGCCGAGTTCCGCAAGGTGCACCAGTTCAACGTGTTCACGGTGAACACCCCCGTGCAGTACGGCCTGGCCACCTACCTCAAGGACCCCGCCCCCTACCTGCAGCTGCCCGCCTTCTACCAGGCCAAGCGCGACCTGTTCCGCGAAGGCCTGGCCGGCTCGCGCCTGAAGCTCTTGCCCAGCACGGGCAGCTACTTCCAGTGCGTGGACATCTCGGCCGTGAGCGATCTCAATGAATCGGACTTCTGCCAGTGGCTCACGCGCGAGATCGGCGTGGCCGCGATTCCGCTGTCGGCCTTCTACGGCGACGGCTTCGACCAGCGCGTGGTGCGTTTCTGCTTCGCCAAGAAGGACGACACCCTGCGCGCTGCATTGGAGCGGCTGCGCAAGCTGTGACCTGTGGGCGGCCTGCGAGCCGTCATCGGTAGCCCGCCACATCCACCGGCTTGCCCGCCCGCTCCTCGGCCAGCATGTGGCCCCAGGCATCGGGCTGGCTGCCATCGAGGTCCGTGAAGCCATAGACCCGCGCCAGCTGCCCGCTGGACAAGGACTGCCCATTCCAGCGCGCCACCGCGGGGTCCTGCGCCAGGGCCACCACGGCGCGGCCCACATAAGCAGGGCTTTCGGCCACCGCAAAGCCCGGCACCCGGGTGATCGCATCGCGCCAGGTGGCCTCGGTGACGCCAAAGGCCTCCAGCATGGCCTCCGAGCGCAGCCAGCCAGGCGACAGCGACACGGCGGTGGCGCCGTGCGGCGCGAGCTCGTGCCCAAGCGCAAAGCCCATGCGCAGCACCGCGGCCTTGGCGATGTCGTAGAAAAAGGAGTTGCGGTAGCGCGTGCCGTTGTATTCGGCCGTGCCGTCATTGACCTCCACCACCAGCCCGCCGGGTGACTTCAGCAGCAGCGGAAGCGCGAAATGGCTGGTGATGGCATGCGTGTCCACCGCCAGGCGCAGGGTGCGCAGGCCATAGTCCAGGTCGGACTCCCACACGGTCTTGCTCCATTCGACGTGCGTGGCGCCGAAGATGTCGTTTACCAGCAGGTGCAATGCGCCCTGCTCGCGTTCGATGCGTGCCACCAGGGCGCGCACCTCATCCTGCACCAGGTGGTCCACCCGCACCGCAATGCCCTGGCCACCGGCCTGGTCCACGAGCGCCGCGGTCTCCTCGATGGTCTCGGGCCGGTCCATCTCGGAGCGCTGCGCGCCCGATGAGCGGCCGGTCACGTAGACCGTGGCCCCTGCCGCGCCGAGTTGCACTGCAATGCCACGACCGGCACCCCGGGTGGCTCCCGCCACGAGGGCGACTTTTCCCCTCAGGGAGTTGTGTGTCGGGTTCATGCGGTGCGTTCTCCTTTTCTTTCGATGGATGCCACGGTACCGACGGCAGCGGTCTATGTCTTGGAAGAAAGCGAAACGCCGCGCTGCAGGAACTCGGTGGGCGAGAGCCCGCAGAGCACGCGGAACTCGTTGGCCAGGTGCGCCTGGTCGTAGAAACCGCCATCGGCTGCCAGAGCGGCCCACGGCGGCGCAGAGGGACCGCCGCGCAGCGCGCGCAGGCAGGCATGCAGGCGCGCAAGCCGACCCCAGGCCTTGGGCGACATGCCCACCTCGGCACGGAAGATCTGCTGCAGGCGCCGCTCGCCCACCCCCACGGCACGGGCCACCTCCCAGGGGTGCATCCGGCCTGCCGATGCCGTCAGCAAGGCGGCGGCCTGCGCAGCGCAGGGGTTTGCAGGCATGGTGCCGCGCGCAAGGCGTTGCGCCAGCGCGGCCTGCAGCACGGCCACCCGTGCCTCATCGTCCGGCTGCTCGGCCATGCGCTCGCGCAATTCGGCAAAGTCCCTGCCCCACAGCGCCTCCAGCGGCACCGCCATGCCCTGCAGTTCCCCGGCCGGCAACCCGAGCAAGGCCGATGCGGCGCCGGGGTGCAGCGCGATCGAGATGCTGTGCATGCGGCTGCCACCGCGCCAACGCAGCAGCACGGGTGCCGTGGCGGCACCGATGGCCACGCTGCCCTGGGACTCACCCGCCGGGCCTGCTGGCGTGCCATCCTCCAGATGGACCACTAGGCGCACGGCCCCATCGGGCAGCACGCGCTCGGCCACCCCGGCACCCTCGGCAAAGGTTTCGCGGTACCGCAGGATCTGGCAGACATGGGGCGCCAGGCGCGCGCCCACCGAAAAGGCGCGCAGCGTATCGGCAGGCACGGTGCTTTCCGGCCCGTGCACGGTGTCGCCATCGAGGCGAAGAAAGAGGCGCTCGGTCATAGGGGATGCGGCAGATAGCGCATCCTAATTCACTGCACGTCGGCCAGACCACCCGCACAGGCCGCGCCGAGAGGGCCGGCCTCAGCCGTAGAGCGCCACTTCCCCTTCGATCTCCACCGGGATGTTGAACGGCAGCGCCGCCATGCCCACCGCACTGCGCGTGTGCATGCCGCGATCGTCGCCATACAGCTCCAGGATGAGGTGCGAAAAACCGTTGATGACCGCGGGCTGGGCCGCAAAGTCGGGCGTGCAGTTCACCATGCCGAAGACGCGAGTCCAGGCCGAGATCCGGTCCAGGTCGCCGAGCGCCCTCTTCAGGCTTCCCAGGACCGACAGCGCCACCCTGCGCGCCTGCTCATAACCCTGCTCGACGGTCAAATCCTGACCCAGCTTGCCCAGCGGCTCGGCAATCGAACCATCGTCGTTCAACGGCCCATGGCCGGAGAACAGCACCCGCGTCCCCTGAATCTGCACGAAGGCGAACGGCAAGCTGACGCCCGGCGGAGGCTGGATCTGCGCCGGCAGGCAAAGCCCGAGTTGCGCGAGGCGTTGTTCGATCAGTGCCATGGGCGGTACTCCGGGTGAATGCAGACAGACATCGCCATCTCCTTGAAGGCAGGGGAAGGCCACTACCGGCGGCAGACCTGCCAGCATGCCTGCACAAGCAGGCAAGCCGGCCCGAGGTCAAGAGGCGAGAACGAATGCCGCCCTGCACTGGCGCCAGCGTGCATCCTCACAGCAGCACGATGTCGTACTGCTCCTGCCCCATCGCGCTTTCGGACTGCAGCGAGATCGGCTTGCGGATGAAGTCCGACAGGCCCGCCAGGTGCTGGCTTTCCTCGTCGAGGAACAGCTCCACCACGCGTGCCGAGGCGACCACACGGAACTCGCGCGGGTTGAACTGGCGTGCCTCGCGCAGGATCTCGCGCAGGATGTCGTAGCAGACGCTGCGCGCGGTCTTCACGCTGCCCTTGCCCTGGCAGGCCTCGCAGGGCTCGCACAGCATGTGGGCCAGGGATTCGCGCGTGCGCTTGCGCGTCATCTCCACCAGGCCCAGCTGCGAGAAGCCGCCGGCCATGGTCTTCACGCGGTCGCGCGCCAGCTGCTTCTTGAATTCGGAGAGCACGGCCTCCTGGTGGCCGCCCTGCACCATGTCGATGAAGTCCACGATGATGATGCCGCCCAGGTTGCGCAGGCGCAGCTGGCGGGCGATGGCCTGGGCGGCCTCCAGGTTGGTCTTGAAGATGGTGTCGTCGAAATTGCGCGCCCCCACGTAGCCGCCGGTGTTCACATCGATGGTGGTGAGCGCCTCGGTCTGGTCCACGATCAGGTAGCCGCCCGATTTCAGGTCCACGCGCCGGCCCAGGGCCTTGGCGACTTCCTCGTCGATGGAGTAGAGGTCGAAGATGGGGCGCTCGCCCTTGTAGTGCTGCAGCTTGGGCGCCGCGGCCGGCATGAATTCCTGCCCGAAGGCGCGCAGGCGCTGGAACTGCTCCAGCGAATCGAGGCGGATGGTCTGCGTGTGGTCGCCCACCAGGTCGCGCAGCACGCGCTGCAGCAGGTCCAGGTCCTGGTGCAGCAGCGACATGGGCGGCAGCTTGAGCGATGCCTCCTTGATGCGTGCCCAGGTCTTGCGCAGGTAGGCGATGTCCTCGGCCAGCTCGGCGTCGGTTGAATCCTCGCCATTGGTGCGCAGGATGAAGCCGCCGCCACCGCCCGTGGACTTGTCGCCCACCAGGGCCTGCAGGCGCGCGCGCAGCGCATCGCGCTCGGCCGAGGGGATCTTCTGCGACACGCCGACATGGTCGTCCTGCGGCAGAAACACCAGCAGGCGTCCGGCGATGCTGATCTGCGTGGACAGGCGCGCACCCTTGGTGCCGATGGGGTCCTTGATGACCTGCACCATGAGCGACTGGCCTTCGAACACCTGCTTTTCGATGGGCACCTGCGGCTCGCCCTTGCGCGCGAAGGCGGGCGGCTCGCCGTCGGGCTGGCGCTGCCAGACGTCGGCCACGTGCAGGAAGGCCGCACGCTCCAGACCGATGTCGATGAAAGCCGACTGCATGCCCGGCAGCACGCGTGAGACCTTTCCCAGGTAGACGTTGCCCACCAGGCCGCGCTCCAGCGTGCGCTCGATGTGCAGTTCCTGCACGGCGCCGTGCTCGACGATGGCGACGCGTGTCTCCTGCGGCGACCAGTTGATGAGGATGTCTTGTTGCATGGTCGTCAGCGGTTTTTGTGTTGGTTCTTCAGACGGGGAAGCCGGCAGCGCGCAGCAGCTGCGCCGTTTCGTACATGGGCAGCCCCATGATGCCCGAATAGCTGCCGCTCAGTTGGGGAATGAAGGCCGCCGCGCGGCCCTGCACGCCATAGGCACCGGCCTTGCCCAGCGGCTCGCCGGTGGCCACGTAGTCATCGACCTGTTGCGGCGTGAGCGCCGCGAAGGTCACGCGCGACACCGACAGCGCCGCCACGCGGCGCGTGCCCATCTGCAGCGCCACGGCCGTGAGCACGCGGTGCGTGCGGCCCGCCAGCTCGGCCAGCATGCGCGCGGCGTGCGCGGCATCATCGGGCTTGCCGTAGATGGCGCGGCCCAGGGCCACCGTGGTGTCGGAGCACAGGATGGGCGCCTCGGGCAGGCCCCGGCGTGCGCGGCGCGCCATGGCGGCGTCGAGCTTGAGGCCGGTCACGCGCTGCACATAGGCCGTCGGCACCTCGCCGGGGCGCACTTCCTCGATGGCCTCGGCGTCCTCGCCCATGTCGCCGTCCACATTGGGTACCAGCAGTTCATGGCGCACGCCGAGCTGGTCGAGCAATTGGCGGCGGCGGGGGCTTTGGGAGGCGAGGTAGATGAAGTCCGGCATGGTGGGATCAAGGATAACCAAGAAAGAGTGATCGATCCGGCCCCGCCTACCTCCTTTGCAGCGCAGGCGCGCAGCAAATCACGCCGGGCCGCTACTCGCGGTGGTACGGATGGCCGGCGTTCACCGACCAGGCGCGGTACAGCTGCTCGATGAGCAGCACCCGCACCATGGCGTGCGGCAGGGTCAGGTCGGACAGGCGGATGCGCTCGTGCGCCGCCTGGCGAAAGGCCGGGTCGAGCCCGTCGGGCCCGCCGATGACCAGGGCCACGTCGTCCCCGCCCAATTGCCAGCCCTTGAGCCGCTCGGCCAGTGCCTTGGTGGTGAGGTTGGTGCCGCGCTCGTCGAGGGCCACCACGCGGGTGCCGCGGGGGATGGCGGCCTCGATGCGCTCACGCTCGGCGGCGTACAGCGTCTCCAGCGTCTTGGAGCCGCGCGGCTCGGTCTTCACCGCCTTGAGCTCGACCTTGATCTCAAACGGGAAGCGCTTGGCATAGTCGTCGTAGGCGGTCTGCGCCCAGTCGGGCACACGCTGGCCCACGGCCACGATCAGCAGTTTCATGGCAATTCAGGCGCCAGGAGATTGCGGGAGACGGGCCGGAACCCGCCTGCATCGACTCACTTGCGGCCCGGTGCCCTTTTGGCGGGGGCCTTGGCGGCTGGCCGCGCACCACCGCGCGAAGCGGGTTTGGCGGCCTCGGCATTGGCCTTGCTGCGCGGCACGGATGGCTTGACCACGATGGTCTTGACCGGGGCCTTGGTGGCGGCGGGCTTCTTGGCTGCAGGGCTGGTCTTCACGGCGGACTTGGCCGGTGCGGCCTTGGAGGCCGTGCCGGTCTTCGCCGGGGCGCGGCTCGGTGCCTTTGCGGGGGCCTTGGCTGCCGGCTTGGCCGCAGACTTGGCGGCGGGGCGGGCAGACGACTTGGCAGGTGCTGCCGCCTTCTTGGCCGCGGGGCGGGCCGAGGTACCACTCTTGGCGGCCGATTTGGCATCGGACTTCGCAGCCTTCTGCGCCGACTTCTTCTCGGCCAGCTCGGTGGCTGCCGAGGATGCCGGCTTGGCCGCACCCAGCTTCATGCGCACGGGCACCTCGCCCCAGAGTTCTTCCAGGCGGTAGTACTGGCGGATGGCGGGCTGCATGATGTGGGCCACGGCCGCACCGCAGTCCACGATGATCCACTCACCGTTGTCTTCGCCTTCGATGCGGGGCTTGGAAAACCCGGCTTCCTTCACCGCGTCGCGCACGCTGGCGGCCAGCGCCTTGGTCTGGCGGTTGGAAGTACCCGATGCCACGATGACCCGTTCAAACAGCGGCGAGAGATGCTCGGTGTTGAAGACCTGGATGTCTTGCGCCTTGACGTCTTCCAGGCCATCGACGATGGCGCGCTGGAGTTTGGTGACGTCTTTCTTGGCGGCGGTTTCCGATTTGGTGGATGTGGTCATCAGGCGGTGATTTATGAGGAATGGAATCAATATAGCGCGCAACCGGGCGTGCAGCCAGTGGGCTGGGCCTCGGGTGTTGCGCGGTGGCGCTCAGGCGGTAAAGGGTGTTGGAACCCTTCGCTGCTGGCGCCAAAAGCGCGGGCAGCTATTGAAATTATAGCTTTTTGCGAACAGCGGCCGTTTCAGACGGTATCCGCAAGCCAGTCGCGCCGCACCAGGAAGCGCTCGGCCAGCGCTGCTTCAGGCGAACCGGCGCCCTCCTGGCGCTGGTAGGACCAGGACACCAGCGGCGGCATGGACAGCAGGATGGACTCGGTGCGCCCTCCCGATTGCAGGCCGAAATGCGTGCCCCGGTCCCACACCAGGTTGAACTCGACATAGCGGCCGCGGCGGTAGAGCTGAAAGTCGCGCTCGCGCTCGCCATGGGGCATGCCCTGGCGCTTCTCGACGATGGGCAGGTAGGCGGACAGGAAGGCATCGCCCACCGACTGCGTCATGGCCAGGCTCTGCTCGAAGCCCAACTCGGAGAAGTCGTCGAAGAACACGCCACCCACGCCGCGCTGCTCATTGCGGTGCTTGAGAAAGAAGTATTCATCGCACCACTGCTTGAAGCGCGGGTATTTGTCATCGCCAAAGGGCGCGAGCGCATCGCGGCAGCTGCGGTGAAAATGCACCGCATCCTCCTCGAAGCCGTAGTACGGCGTGAGGTCCATGCCCCCGCCGAACCAGCAGGTCGGGTGCTGCCCGGGGTGGCCTGCGGCGATCATGCGCACGTTCATGTGTACCGTGGGCACATAGGGATTGCGCGGGTGGAACACCAGCGACACGCCCATGGCCTCGAACGGCGCACCCGCCAGCTCGGGCCGGTGCTGGGTGGCCGATGGCGGCAGCAGCGGCCCGCGCACATGCGAGAAACCGCAGCCTGCGCGCTCGAACACGCGGCCGCCCTCGAGGATGCGCGTCACGCCATCGCCCTGCAGGGTCTCGCCGGGCTCCTTGCGCCAGGCATCGGCCAGGAAGCGGGCCCCGCCCTCGCCTTCCACCGCCTCCAGCGCATCGGTGATGCGCAACTGCAGTCCCTGCAGGTAGCTGCGCACCCGCGCCACCGTGTCGGCGGCATTCAGAGGGAGATCCGTGGGCATCAACCCAGATCCGGCAGTCATATGCATGGGTGTGCGCTCAGAAGGTGTGAAGGGACCCGGCGTGTCCGAGCAGGCCGCCAAAACGCGTGCGATCTAGGCGCAAAGCACAGCCATAGCTCGGGCTATGGCGAGCATTTGCAACGACGAGCGCGCGTGTTTTGGCGGCATGAGCGGGCATGGCGGGTTCGTTCACACCTTCTTAGGCCTTGACGGCGCGAAAGCCGATGTCGCGGCGGTACTGGGCGCCGTCGAACTGGATGCCCCGCGCCACATCGTAGGCGCGCTGCTGCGCCTGCTTGACGCTGTCGGCCAGCACCGTCACGCACAGCACGCGGCCACCCGTCACGCTGACCACACCATCCTTGAGGGCCGTGCCCGCATGGAAGGCCACGGCATCGTCCGCATCGGCCGGCAGGCCGGTGATCACGTCGCCCTTGCGCGGGTTCTCGGGGTAGCCGTGGGCAGCCATCACCACGCCCAGCGCGGTGCGGCGGTCCCACTGCAGCTCGATCTGGTCGAGCTTGCCGTCCACGCCGGCGCCCAGCACGTCGGCCAGGTCGCTTTTCAGGCGCATCAGGATGGGCTGGGTCTCGGGGTCGCCCATGCGGCAGTTGAACTCGAGCGTCTTGGGCTGGCCCTTGGCGTCGATCATCAGGCCCGCGTACAGGAAGCCGGTGTAGGGAATGCCGTCCTTTTCCATGCCGCGGATGGTCGGCAGGATGATCTCGCGCATGGCGCGGGCATGCACGTCGGCCGTGACCACGGGCGCGGGCGAATAGGCGCCCATGCCACCGGTGTTGGGGCCTTCGTCGCCGTCCTTGAGGCGCTTGTGGTCCTGGCTGGTGGCCAGGGCCAGCACGTTCTTGCCATCGCACAGCACGATGAAGGAGGCTTCCTCGCCTTCGAGGAAGGCCTCGATCACCACCCGGGCACCGCCTTCGTTGTGGGTCACGCCGTACTTGTTGTCCACCAGCATGAAATCGACGGCATCGTGCGCCTCTTTCAGCGTCATGGCCACGACCACGCCCTTGCCGGCTGCCAGGCCGTCGGCCTTGATCACGATGGGCGCGCCCAGGCGGTCCACGAAGGCGTGGGCTGCCACCGGGTCGGTGAAGGTGTCGTAGTCCGCCGTGGGGATGCCGTGGCGGCGCATAAAGGCCTTGGAGAAGGCCTTGGAGCTTTCGAGCTGCGCGGCCGCCTGCGTGGGGCCGAACACGCGCAGGCCGTGCGCGCGGAATTCATCGACCACGCCAGCGGCCAGCGGGGCCTCGGGGCCCACGACGGCCAGGGCGATCTTCTCGGCCTGCGCCCAGATGCGCAGTTCGCGCACGTCGGTGATGGCCACGTTCTCCAGCTTGGAGTTCAAGGCCGTGCCCCCGTTGCCGGGCGCCACATACACCTTCGTGACCTTGGGAGACTGGCTCAGTTTCCAGGCCATTGCGTGTTCACGGCCGCCGCCACCAATTACAAGAACCTTCATACTGGCCTATTAGAACCTGTCTCCAGGGGGTGCAAAGCACCGTTACAGAGACAATGTTGTGAATTCAATCGTGGCAGCGTCTCAGAGCGCAGCGTTGTGGTAGATCTCCTGGGCATCGTCCAGGTCTTCCAGGATATCGAGCAATTTTTGCATCCGCACAGCGTCGTCACCCTCCAGCTCGATGGTGTTTTCGGCGCGCATGGTGACTTCGGACACCTCCGGCGCCAGGCCGGCGGCCTCCAGGGCGTTCTTCACGGCCTCGAAGTCGGCCGGTGCGGTCAGCACCTCGATGGCACCGTCCTCATCGGTCAGCACATCCTCGGCGCCAGCCTCCAGCGCCACTTCCATGACCTTGTCCTCGTCGGTACCCGGCGCAAAGATCAACTGGCCGCAGTGCTTGAACTGGAACACAACCGACCCCTCGGTGCCCATGCTGCCGCCGTGCTTGCTGAAGGCATGGCGCACTTCGGCGACCGTGCGCACCCGGTTGTCGGTCATGGTGTCGATCATGATGGCCACGCCACCGATGCCGTAGCCTTCGTAGCGAATTTCCTCGTAGGTCAGGCCCTCGGCATTGCCCGTGGCCTTGTCGATGTTGTACTTGATGCGGTCGGCCGGCATGTTGGCCGCCTTGGCCTTGTCCACCGCCAGGCGCAGGCGGGGGTTGGCAGACAGGTCCCCGCCGCCCGCACGGGCCGCCACGGTGATTTCGCGAATGATGCGGGTCCAGATCTTGCCGCGTTTTTCATCCTGCCGCCCCTTGCGGTGCTGGATATTCGCCCATTTACTGTGTCCTGCCACGGTAAGTCCTTTGGTCTTGATTTAATCTACTGCACGCGATTTTACTTTTGCCGAACCCAGCATCCCCGAGGAAACCCGAAATGGCCGAACCACTTCTGATAGCCAAGCACGACACCACCGAATGCCACCTGCTCCCGGGGCTGGCCAACCGCCACGGGCTGATCACCGGGGCCACCGGCACCGGCAAGACGGTGACGCTGCAGACCCTGGCCGAAAACTTCTCGCGCATCGGCGTGCCGGTGTTCATGGCCGACGTCAAGGGCGACCTCACGGGCGCCAGCCAGCCCGGCAAGATCGGTGACAAGCTGGCCGCCACGCTCAAGGAGCGCGGCCTGGAGCTGCCCGCCCCGCTGGCCTGCCCGACGACGCTGTGGGACGTGTTCGGCGAGCAGGGCCACCCGGTGCGCGCCACGGTGTCGGACATGGGGCCGCTGCTGCTGGGGCGCATGCTCAACCTCAACGAGACGCAATTGGGTGTGCTCAACCTGGTATTCAAGATCGCCGACGACAACGGCATGCTGCTGCTGGACCTCAAGGACCTGCGCGCCATGCTGCAGTATGTGGGTGACAACAGCAAGGAATTCACGACCGAGTACGGCAATGTCAGCGCCGCCAGCGTGGGCGCCATCCAGCGCGGGCTGCTGCAGATCGAGCAGCAGGGCGGCACGCAGTTCTTCGGCGAGCCCATGCTCGACATCCAGGACTTCATGCAGACGGTGGACGGCCACGGCGTAATCAACATCCTGGCGGCCGACAAGCTCATGAATTCGCCGCGCCTGTACGCGACTTTCCTCTTGTGGATGCTGTCCGAGCTGTTCGAGCAGTTGCCCGAGATCGGCGACCCCGAGCAGCCCAAGCTGGTGTTCTTCTTCGACGAGGCCCACCTGTTGTTCAACGAGGCGCCCAAGGTGCTGGTCGAGCGCATCGAGCTGGTGGTGCGCCTGGTGCGCTCCAAGGGCGTGGGCGTGTATTTCGTGACGCAGAACCCGCTGGACATCCCCGACAGCGTGCTCGCCCAGCTGGGCAACCGCGTGCAGCATGCGCTGCGCGCCTTCACCCCGCGTGACCAGAAGGCCGTGAAGGCCACGGCCACGACCATGCGGCAAAAGCCGGGCCTGGATATCGAGACCGCCATCACCGAGCTGGCCGTGGGCGAGGCGCTGATCAGTTTTCTCGACGCCAAGGGCCGACCCAGCGTGACGGAGCGTGTGTTCGTGCTGCCGCCGGGCAGCCAGCTCGGCCCCATCACGCCGCAGCAGCGCCAGGCGCTGATGGCCGGCTCGCTGGTGGCGGGCGTGTACGAAAAGGTGGTGGACCGCGAATCGGCCTACGAAAAGCTCAAGGGCCGCACGGCCGATGCAGGCACCGCCCAGGCCCCTGCCGGCAAGGGCGGCGCCGTGGCGGCACCTGCCGAGGAAGGCGGCGGCCTGCTCGGTGGCCTCAACGACGTGCTCTTTGGCTCCACCGGCCCGCGCGGCGGCAAGCGCGATGGGCTGGCGCAGACCATGGCCAAGTCCGCCGTGCGCACCATGGGCACCACGCTGGGCAAGGAAATCCTGCGCGGCGTGCTGGGCAGCGTCTTCGGTGGAAGGAAAAGGTAACCCCCTGAGTCGCTTCGCGCCTTCCCCCTTGAAGGGGGACGCCCCCAGCGCAAGCGCTGGATACGCCGCCTGCGCGGCGGGGCGACCCTTGCGCGGGGGCACTGGCCTGGGCCACGCCAGATTCAAGCGGGTGAAACCTGGCAACGGATCGATAAAAGCCATCCCATAGCCTCGAAAAAGAGGTACAACCCCGGAAAACAGACATACAACAAAGGGGGAAACCGATGGGCAAGATCGACAGGCTGCTGGTGCGCTACGGCGGCAACGTGGTGCAACTGGCGATTGCAGTGTGGGTGCTGGCCGGCGTGGCGGCCTTTGCGGGGCTGCTGCGGCCCAACTGGCGCTGGGCCGCCTACCTGGTGTGCACGGTGGTGGTCACCGCCATCGTGGTGCAATGGACACGCACAGTGCGCGAGCGCTATATCCGCGAGGCGCGCCTGCCCGCCTACCTCAAGCGCAAGCTGCGCGAAACCTACCCGCACCTGTCCCAGAAGGACTGCGAGCTCGTGGAGCGCGGGCTGCGCCAGTTCTTCATGGCCTGCATGCGCAGCCGCAAGCAGTTCGTGGCCATGCCGTCGAAGGCGGTGGATGCGCTGTGGCACGAATTCATCCTGCACACCCAGGCCTACAAGACCTGGTGCCACAACGCGCTGGGCTTCTTCCTGCACCACACACCTGCCGAAGCCCTGGGCGCCAAGGCCAGGAACAACGACGGCCTGCGCCGCGCCTGGTTCTGGGCCTGCAAGGACGAGGCCATCAACCCCAAGGCCCCGAGCCGGCTGCCCCTGCTGTTTGCACTGGACGCCAAGATGGCGATTGCCGGCGGCTTCACCTACGTGCCGGACTGCAGCAGCATCCTGGCCAAGAACGCTGCGGGCGGCGATGGCAGCGGCACCTACTGCGGCACCAGCTTTGCCGACGGCAGCCACAGCGGCAGCTCGAGTGACTTCGGCGGGGCCGACCACTCCAGCAGCAGCAGTGACAGTTCCAGCGATGGCGGGAGCGATGGGGGCAGTTGCGGGGGCGGGGGTTGCGGTGGTGGCGGGGGCGACTGAAGGCCCGCTGGTTCTGACCGGCAACTGACGAGAAGTGCGGCCCCAATAGCCGTTTGGGACCACGGCAATAACCACACCCCTACAATGGACAGCTTCTGAACTTCAAGGGGACCATGTGTCCCCTGTCTATGGAAATCGCAATACTGTTCGCCCTCATCCTTTTGAACGGGCTGTTCGCCATGTCAGAGATCGCTCTGGTCACTGCACGCAGGGCACGGCTGCAAAAGCTGATTGATGAGGGCGATAGCGGCGCCGCCGCCGCCGTGAAGCTGGGCGAAGACCCCACCCGCTTTCTCTCCACCATCCAGATCGGCATCACGTCGATCGGCGTGCTCAACGGTATCGTCGGCGAAGCCGCCCTGGCGGCTCCCCTGGCCGCGTGGCTGGCCGCGCTGGGCGTGCCCGCCCCCTATGGTGGTTACGCCGCCACGGGCCTGGTGGTGGTGCTGATCACCTACTTCTCCATCGTCGTGGGCGAACTCGTGCCCAAGCGCATCGGCCAGTCGCACCCCGAAACCTTTGCACGCCTGGTCTCGCGCCCCATCAACTTCCTGGCGGTGGCGACCAAGCCCTTCGTCATCCTGCTGTCCACCTCCACGCGCACGCTGCTGCGCCTGTTGGGCGTGAAGGAGACCAGCGGCAGCCCGGTGACCGAGGAAGAGATCCACGCCATGCTGGTCGAAGGCACGACCGCCGGCGTGATCGAATCGCACGAGCACACCATGGTGCGCAACGTGTTCCGCCTGGACGACCGGCAGATCGGCTCGCTGATGGTGCCGCGCGGCGACGTGGTCTGCCTGGACCTGGACCTCACGTTCGAGGAGAACCTCAAGCGCATCGAGGAATCGGACCACGCCCGCTTCCCGGTGGTGCGCGGCGGCATGGACAACATCCGCGGTGTGCTCAACGCGCGCCAGTGGCTCTCGCGCACCATCCGCGACAAGGCGCACAGCCTCTCCGACCAGCCGCTGCAGACGGCGCTGTACGTGCCCGAGACCATCACCGGCATGGAGCTGCTCGACAACTTCCGCCTGTCGGACGTGCACATGGCCTTCGTGATCGACGAGTACGGCGAGGTGCAGGGCATCGTCACGCTGCAGGACCTGATCGAGGCGATCACCGGCGAATTCCAGCCGCGCGACCCCGAGACCTCGTGGGCGCTGCAGCGCGAGGACGGCAGTTGGCTGCTGGACGGCCACATCCCCGTGCCCGAACTCAAGGACCGGCTGAACCTGGATGCCGTGCCCGAGGAAGAGCGCGGCCGCTACCACACCCTGAGCGGCATGATCATGCTGCTGACCGGTCGCCTGCCCAAGGTGACCGACACCGTGGAATGGGAAGGCTGGAAGCTCGAGGTGGTGGACATGGACGGCAAGACCATCGACAAGATCCTGGCCAGCCGCCTGCCCGTGCCCGAGATTGCCGACGCCACGGAAACCACCGACGGCTGAGCCACCGCCCTGCCCCACCTGCCACGGGGCGGGCTCGGGCAAAACCCGCGCATAGTCACCCACGCGACGATGGCGGCGCGGGCGTGCGGCCTACAGTGTTCGCCCATGAACACTGCTCCCACCCTCACCTGCTTTTCCCTGACCACCACCGGCCATGTGGCCCACCTGGTGATGAACCGGCCCGAGGCCATGAACACCATGCACCCGACGTTCTGGCGCGAGCTGGACGCGGTGCTGGTGCACCTGCACCAGGCGGGCGCGGCGCGGGCCCTGGTCATCAGCAGCACCGGCAAGCACTTCAGCGCAGGCATGGCGCTGGAGACCTTCGGCGGTGCCATCACCATGGACGACCAGAGCCCCGAGGGGCGCGCCGCCATCTTCGACCTGCTGACCGACATGCAGCACACCTTCACCCGGCTGGAGGAGCTGCGCATCCCGGTGATCATGGCCATCCACGGCGGCTGCATCGGCGGTGCAGTGGACATGGTGACGGCGGCCTGCATCCGCTACGCCACGGCCGACGCGTTCTTCTGCATCCAGGAAATCAACATCGGCATGGTGGCCGACGTGGGCACCCTGCAGCGCCTGCCCAAGCTGGTGCCGCTGGGCGTGGTCAAAGAACTGGCCTACACCGGCCGGCGCATGCCCGCCCAGAAAGCGCTGGGTTACGGCCTGGTCAACGAGGTCTTCGACACGCAGGAGGCCATGCTGACCGCCGCGCTGGAATGCGCCCGCGAGATCGCCAGCAAGCCCCCCGTGGCCATCTGGGGCACCAAGCAGGCCGTGAACTATGCGCGTGACCACTCGGTGGAAGACAGCCTGCGCCAGATGGGCTGGCTGCAGGGCGCGATCTGGAGCAACCGCCACGTGCAGGAGTCGGTCACGGCGATGAAGCAAAAGCGCGCGGGGGACTTCCCTGCCCTCACCCCGCTGCAGCGTTTCTCGGAGTTGGGCTAACCCCGGTCGCTGCGCGCCATGTGGTGCTCCAGCCGGCGCAGCAGGGTGGTCAGGGCCAGCGTCATGCACCAGTAGGCCAGCGAGATGGCCAGGTACGGCTCCCAGTAGCGCGCATAGGCGCCCGCCACGGTGCGCGCGGCGTAGGCCATCTCGGCCAGGCCGATGGCCGAGACCAGCGAGGTGTCCTTGAGCAGCGCGATCATGTTGTTGCCCAGCGGTGGCAGCATGCGCCTGAAGGCCTGGGGCAGCACCACGTAGCGCAGCACCTGCAGGGGGGTGAGTCCCAGCGAGCGCCCGGCGTCGGACTGGCCGCGCGAAATCGACTGGATGCCCGCGCGGAACACCTCCGAGATGTACGCGGCAGAGTTCAGCGTGAGCGCAGCGATGCCCGAGATCAGCGCGCCATGCTCCTGCTTGAGCGTTCGCGCCAGGTCGCCGTCCACCAGCAGGCCCGATACCGGGTGGATGAACAGCGGCATCACCGCGAAGTGCATGAGCAAAATCTGCACGAACAGCGGCGTGCCGCGGAAAAAGCTCACGTACACCGTGGACGGCCAGCGCAGCAGAAAGCGGCACACCCAGTTCCACGGCGCATGGCGCGCCTGCGCCAGCCGCGCCAGGGCCAGCACCAGGCCCCAGGTGCCGCCCATCAGCACGCAGACCACCGTCATGCACAGGGTCATCCACGCGCCCTTGAAGAACAGCTCGCGGTATTCCACCAGGATGTCTGGCCGGAACCAGCCAAACCACAATTCGGGTTGTTCCATGCGTCGTCTCCCCTCTTTCACGGCCGCACACGCGGCCACCCTTCAGAAAACAAAAAAGCGGCCGCTGGCGGCCGCTGCAAGTGACTCAAGCCAGAACCGGCCTCAGCGGGCCTTGTACTCTTTTGCGAACCACTTCTTGTAGATCTCGCCATAGCTGCCATCGGCACGCACCGCAGCCAGGCCGGCGTTCAGCTTGTCCTGCAGGGCCTTGTCGCCCTTCTTGACGACGATGCCGAAACCTTCTTCGGGGAAGGAAGGGTCTTCCACCGTCTTGAGCGCTGCATTCTGGCTCACGCGGTAGGCGATCACGCCGTTGTCGCCGATGGCGGCATCCACGCCGCCGCCGGCCAGCTCGGAGATGATGAGCGGCGTGCTCTCGAAGCGGCGGATGTTGGCACTGGTCTTGCCGAATTCGCGCGAGGCCACGTCGTCGGCCGTGGAGGCGTTCACCACGGCGATCTTCTTGCCCGCCAGGTCCTTGAGGGAGGTCACGGTGCTGTTCTTGGGCACGGCGATGAGCTGGTGGGCCGCAAAGTACGGGGCCGAGAAGTCGTAGCTCTGGCGGCGCTTGTCGTTGATGGTCACGCCCGAGATCACCAGGTCCACGTCGCCATTGTTCAGTGCCGCGAAGATACCGCTCCAGGGCGTGTTCACGACCTTGATCTTGAGGTTCTGGTGCTTGGCGATGGCGTTGATGATGTCGATGTCGAAGCCGACGATCTGCTTGTCCTTGTTCTCGAACGCGAACGGTGCATAGGTCGCGCTGGAGGCCACGGTGAGCTCGCGGGCCTGCGCGTGGGCAGCCAGGGAGACACCGAACGAGGCGGCCAGGCCGAGGCCCAGGGTGGCAATGCGGCGGGAAATGGACATGGTGGGCTCTTGGGGAAAGTCGGGAAAAAGGGCAGTATATCCATGCCCCAGGGGCACAGGCATCAATATTCATAGCGGTGCACGCCCTGTTTTTGGGCCTTGCGCGCCCCCTGTGGCCAATAGTCAGGCAGTTTTATGATGGGTGGAATAGTTGAGCCCATTCATCCCTGAAAGATTCCACTATGAGCAACGCCAGCCTTGCCCCGCCCACCTACGCGGATGTTGTTTCTGCCGCACAGCGGCTCGCTGGCGTGGCCCACCGCACGCACGTGCTGCGCTCGAACATGGCCGACGCGCTGCTGGGCACCCAGGTGTTCTTCAAGTGCGAAAACCAGCAGCGCACGGGTTCGTTCAAGTTCCGAGGGGCCTACAACACCCTCTCGCAGTTCAGCGACGAACAGCGCGAACGCGGCGTACTGGCCTTCTCGGCCGGCAACCACGCGCAGGCGATCGCGCTGTCGGCCCGGCTGCTGGACATGCCGGCCCTGATCGTGATGCCCGAGGACGCGCCCACGACCAAGATGGCCGCCACGCGCGAGTACGGCGCCCAGGTCGTCACCTACGACCGCTACACCGAGGACCGCGAGGCCATCAGCCAAAGGCTGGCCCAGGAGCGCGGCATGACACTGGTGCCGCCCTTCGACCACCCCCACGTGATCGCCGGCGAGGGCACGGCCGCCAAGGAATTCCTGGAGGAGGTACCCGACCTGGACTACCTCTTCGTCTGCGTGGGCGGCGGCGGCCTGCTCGCCGGCAGCCTGCTGGCCGCCGAGGCCCTGGCGCCGAGCTGCCGCGTGGTCGGCGTGGAGCCCGAGGCCGGCAACGACGGCCAGCAATCGCTGCGCAGCGGACAGCTGGTGCAGATCCCCACGCCGCACACGATTGCCGACGGCGCACAGGCCCGATCGCTCGGGCAGATCCCCTTCCCCATCATCCAGCGCCTGGCGGAAGACATCGTCACCGCCACCGACGAGCAACTGGTCGAGGCCATGCGCTTCTTTGCCGAGCGCATGAAGCTGGTGGTGGAACCCACGGGCGCCCTGGCCTTTGCCGGTGCACGCCACGGCAGCGTGGACGTGCACGGCGCAAAGGTCGGCATCCTCATCAGCGGGGGCAACGTGGACATGGCAAGGTACGCGCGCTTTCTGGCGGATTGACTCCCCCCGAAGCGACTGCGTCGCCTCCCCCTCAGGGGGCGCCTCCAGTGGCCCGGCAAAGCCGGCTCCACGGGGTCTCTGGCATGTGGCCTTGCCAGTTTCCACGCCCGCAGGCTCAAAGGGACGTCAAAATACCGTCACCGCCATTCACATTCACCGCCACATAACAAAGGCCGCGCCATGAGCCCCGCTACCACCAACGTCACCGTTATCAAGCACCCCCTCGTCCAGCACAAGCTCACGCTGATGCGCAGGAAGGACGCCAGCACCAACAGCTTTCGCCGCCTGCTGGGCGAGCTGAGCACGCTCATGGCCTACGAGGTCACGCGCGACATGCCGCTGCAGGACATCGAGATCGAGACCCCGCTGGAGACCATGACCAGCCAGGTGATCGACGGCAAGAAGCTGGTGCTGGTCTCCATCCTGCGCGCGGGCAACGGTTTTCTCGACGGCATGCTCAATGTGGTGCCTGGCGCGCGCGTGGGCCACATCGGCCTGTACCGCGACCCGGCCACGCTGCAGCCGGTGGAGTACTACTTCAAGATGCCGTCCGAGATGGACGAGCGCGACATCATCGTGGTCGACCCTATGCTGGCCACCGGCAACTCGGCCGCCGCCTGCGTGGACCGGCTCAAGAAGCTCAACCCGCGTTCCATCAAGTTCGTCTGCCTGCTGGCCGCGCCCGAGGGTGTGGCCACGCTGCAGAAGGCGCACCCGGACGTGCCGATCTTCACCGCCGCCATCGACCGCGAGCTCAACGACCATGGCTACATCCTGCCGGGCCTGGGTGATGCCGGCGACCGGATCTTCGGCACCAAATAAGCCGCGCCCCACAAGCACGGGGCAGATGGCCGCTGCGGGGATGCGATCCCCTGCAGCGGCATTTTTTTGCCCCATGCCGGTGCGAATTCTTACCATCTGGTGACTTTCTTCTGGCAGACTCCCTGGCGACGCCTGCGGCTGCATCACCGCAGGGCATCCGCTGGCACGCGACACCAGCCGTCCATTGGCGTGCTAATTGCTTGAGACAACGCCTAGATTCGATCGCCCATCCTCCATCCGAAGAAGGACCCACTCCATGACCTCACGCCGCATCTTCACCGGCCATCTGTTCTCCACCTCCCTGGCACTGTCGGCCATGATCGGCCTGGCGCCCGGCGCCGCGATGGCGCAGGCCAAGACCAAGGTGGCGGCGATCTACACGGTGCCCTACGAGCAGCAGTGGGTCAGCCGCATCCACAAGGCCCTCAAGGCAGCCGAGGCGCGCGGCGAGATCGAGTACAAGTCCAGCGAGAACGTGACCAACGCCGACTACGAGCGCGTGATGCGCGAGTACGCCACCGGCGGCAACCAGCTCATCGTGGGCGAAGCCTTCGCGGTGGAAGCCGCCGCCCGCAAGGTGGCCAAGGACTTCCCCAAGACCTCGTTCCTGCTCGGCTCCTCGGGCAAGCCGCAGGCGCCCAACTTCAGCGTGTTCGACAACTACATCCAGGAGCCGGCCTACCTGTCGGGCATGGTGGCCGGCGGCATGACCAAGAGCAACAAGATCGGCATGGTGGGCGGCTTCCCCATCCCCGAGGTGAACCGCCTGATGCACGCCTTCATGGCCGGTGCCAAGGAAGTGAACCCCAAGGTGGAGTTCACCGTGAGCTTCATCAACAGCTGGTTCGACCCACCGAAGGCCAAGGAAGCCACCTTCGCCATGATCGACAAGGGCGCCGACGTGCTGTACGCCGAGCGCTTCGGCGTGAGCGATGCCGCCAAGGAAAAGGGCAAGCTGGCCATCGGCAACGTGATCAACACCCAGGACAAGTACCCCGACACGGTGGTCGCATCGGCCCTGTGGAACATGGAGCCCAGCATCGACCGCGCGCTCAAGCTCGTAAAGGAAGGCAAGTTCACGCCCGAGGACTACGGCCCGTATTCGATGATGAAGCACAAGGGCTCGGAGCTCGCGCCCCTGGGCACCTTCGAGAAGAAGGTACCGGCCGACATCGTGGCCAAGGTCAAGGCCAGGGAGGCCGACATCCTGGCCGGCAAGTTCACCGTGAAGGTGGACGACAGCCAGCCCAAGTCCACGGCCAAGTAAGCTGCAGACGGCGCTTGCGTGCGCCATTCGGGGCCACCTACTTCACTGCGGTGGCCCTTTTCATTGGTACTGTCCATCGCTTACCCTGTTGCCCATGACCTTCACCGCATTGCTCCCCCGTCGCATCGCCCAACTGCTCGGCACGCTGGCCCTGGCCGGTGCCCTGGCTGGCTGCGCATCCAGCCCCGCAGTCCAGGGCACGCGCCTTGACAGCACGCCGCGCATCGCCGTGATCTCGGCCTTTGCGCCCGAGCTCACCGTGCTGCTGCCCCAGGTGCAGCAGCCGGTCAAGCACAGCATCAACGGCGTGGAATTCACCACCGGCACGCTGCAGGGCAAGCCCGTGGTGGTGTTCCTCTCGGGCATCAGCATGACGAATGCGGCCATGAACACGCAACTGGTGCTGGACCGCTTCCACGTGAGCCACATCGTCTTCTCCGGCATTGCCGGCGGCGTGAACCCGGGCCTCCACATCGGCGACGTGACCGTGCCCGCGCGCTGGGGCCAGTACATGGAGTGGCTCATGGCGCGCGAAGACCAGCCCGGCAAGTACACCGCCCCCGGCTGGATGCAGGCCGAACTCACCCTGCCCGCCTTCGGCATGATGCACCCGCGCCCGGTGGAAGTGCGCTCTGCCGCCATCCCGGCGCTCACCAAGAAGTTCTGGTTCGAGGCCGACCCGCGCATGCTGGCCGTGGCCAACAGCATGGCCACCGTGCCCCTGGCACACTGCCACGCCAGCCACTGCCTGAAGGAACGCCCGCGCATGGTCGTGGGCGGCAACGGCGTCTCGGGCCAGGCCTTCGTGGACAACAGAGCCTTCCGCGAATACGCGTTCAAGACCTTCGAGGCCAATGTGCTCGACATGGAGACCGCCGCCACGGCCATGGTGGCGCACAGCAACGGCGTGCCCTACATCGCCTTCCGCTCGCTGAGCGACCTGGCAGGCGGCGGCGACGGCGCCAACGAAATGGACACCTTCATGCACCTGGCGGCTGCCAACTCGGCCAAGGTGTTGCAGGCCTTTCTGGCCGCGTGGAAGTAGCACGGTCCATGGACTCGTCCGAAACCGTTCTTCGCCTCACTGGCATCACCAAGCGCTTCGGCAAGCTGGTGGCCAATGACGGCATCGGCCTCACGCTGGCGCGCGGCGAGGTGCTGGCCCTGCTGGGCGAGAACGGCGCGGGCAAGTCCACGCTGATGTCCATCCTGTTCGGCCACTATGTGGCCGACGAGGGCCGCATCGAGGTCTTTGGCCAGCCCCTGCCCCCGGGCCAGCCGCGCGCGGCACTGGCCGCCGGCATCGGCATGGTGCACCAGCACTTCACGCTGGCCGACAACCTCACCGTGCTGGACAACGTGCTGCTGGGCAGCGAGCCGCTGTGGCAGCCGCTTTCGCGCCGCAGCGCCGCGCGCGAGAAGCTGCTCGCCGTGTCCGCCCGCTTCGGCCTGCCGGTGCAGCCCGATGCGCGGGTGGGCAGCCTCTCGGTGGGCGAACGCCAGCGGGTCGAGATCCTCAAGGCCCTGTACCGCGGCGCACGCATCCTGATCCTGGACGAGCCCACCGCCGTGCTCACCCCGCAGGAGAGCGAGGCGCTGTTCCACACCCTGTCGCAGATGGTGGCCGAGGGTCTGTCCATCATCTTCATCAGCCACAAGCTGGCCGAGGTGCTGCGCGTGTCGCACCGCGTGGCCGTGCTGCGCCAGGGCAAGCTCGTGGCCGAGGCGCCCGCGCAGGGCACCACGCAGGGCCAGCTCGCGCAGTGGATGGTGGGCCACGCCATCGAGGCCAGCGAACGCCGGCCCGCCAAAAGCGTGGGCGCGCCGGTGTGCACGCTGGCCGACGTGTCCACCGCCGCCACCGGGCGCGACCGACTGCAGGGCGTGTCGCTCACCCTGAATGCGGGCGAGATCGTCGCCATTGCCGGTGTCTCGGGCAATGGCCAGGTGGCGCTGGCCGATGTGCTGTGCGGCGTGCGCGCTGCCACGGCCGGCCAGGTGACGCTGCTCGGCGCACCGCTGCAGGCCCGGCCCGCCTGGGTGGTGCACCAGGGCGTGGCCCGCATCCCCGAGGACCGCCATGCCGTGGGCGTGGTGGGCGACCTGCCGGTGTGGGAGAACGCGGTGTCCGAGCGCCTGCGCAGCCATTGGTTCGCCCACCCCTGGTTCAAGGCCTTCTGGGTCAAGCGCGGCGCGGCGCGCCAGCATGCCCAGCGCGTGGCCGAAACCTTCGACGTGCGCGGCGGCGGGCCCGACACCCCGGCCCGCTCGCTCTCGGGCGGCAACATGCAGAAACTCATCCTGGGCCGCGCCCTGCTGCCGCCCTACGACGCCCACCAGAGCGCGCCCGCCCCGCGCCTCATCGTGGCGCACCAGCCCACCTGGGGCCTCGATATCGGCGCCGTCACCTTCGTGCAGCAGCAGCTCATCAACGCCCGCGACGGCGGCGCGGCCGTGCTGCTGATCTCGGACGACCTCGACGAAGTGCTGGCCCTGGGCGACCGCGTGGCCGTGATGCACGAGGGGCACCTCACCCCCACCCAGCCGGCCGAAGCCTGGAGCCGCGAGGCCATCGGGCTGGCCATGGCAGGGGCGGTCAAAGCTGGGGAGGAGGCTCCGTGACACCGCAGGCACCGATGCAGCAGCGCCCAGCCCCTTACCCGGCGCCCATGGCAGCCAAGGTCCTGAAGACAAACCAGGTGAACACCAGGGCCGGCAGGTACAGCACCGATGCCACGCCCAGCTCCCACCAGGGCAGCGCCCTCCTCCACCACACGACCGGAAAGGCCGGTGCAAACACCGCGGCCGCATACAGCGACCAGGGGAAGAACCAGGCGCTGGCAAGCAGCAGGCAGGGCGTCCACAGCGCCAGGCGGCTCCATCGCACCGCCCGGGGCTGGCGGCTGCGCAGCGCCCACCAGGCCAATGCGACAAGGCCGGCCACCAGGCACGACAGCGTCACCGCGGAAATCCACCGTGCCCGCTCCCTGCGCCGCTCCCGGTCTTCGTGGGCCGCCTGGAGCTCGGCATTGAGCTGGGCCGTGTATTCCGCTTCGTTCTTGAGTGGCAGGTCCAACGCGGCGGCCGAAGCAGCCGTTGCCGGCGCCGCGCCGGGCTGTGCGCCCGCCCCGGCACAAGGCAGCATCAGAGCGCCACACAGCAGCATGGCTGCGCCACGCGCGAATGCCACAGCCATGCATCCAGACCCTCTCCGGACCGGGTTGTTCATGCGTCCCCTCTCTTTTTTTGGCGGCCCCGCGCGCTGCAGGCCCGGCCTCCGCTCTGCACATGGTAATCCGATGCATTCCACCCCCCTCCACACGCTGATGACCCATGCGGCTTGAGAAACGCAACCACATCTCCCCCGCCGCCTACGTGGCGGCACCCGTGGGCGCCGTGGTCTTCACCCTGCTCATCAGCGGCCTGCTGGTGCTGTGGGCCGGCGCACCCGTGGGCCGCACCTACGGGCTGCTGCTGCAGGGCGCCTTCGGCTCGGTCTTCGCGCTGACCGAAACGCTCACGCGCGCCACGCCGCTGATCCTGACCGGACTGGCCGCGGCCGTGGCCTTCCGCGCGCGGCTGTTCAACATCGGGGCCGAGGGGCAGCTGTACGCCGGCGCGCTGGCCGCCGTGGCCGTGGGCGGCCTGCATGGGGGCACAGGGCTGGAATGGTCGCCCTGGCTGCTGTTCCCGCTGATGATGCTGGCGGCGGCCCTGGCCGGGGCCCTGCTGCTGCTGGGCCCGGCGCTGATGAAATCGCGCCTGGGGGTGGACGAGGTGGTGACCACGCTGCTGCTCAACTTCATCACCCTGCTGCTGGTCTCCGCCCTGCTCGACGGGCCCATGAAGGACCCGCTCTCCATGGGCTGGCCGCAGAGCGTGGCACTGCAGGGCGACCTCGAACTTTCCAAGCTGGTGCCGCAGACGCGCCTGCACACGGGACTGCTCTGGGCCATCGGGCTCGCCCTCATCCTCTGGGCGATCCTGCGGCGCACGTTGCCAGGCTTCGACATCCGCGCGGCCGGTGCCAATGCGCGCGCTGCCGCCTTTGCCGGCGTGCCCATCACCCGCACCGTGGTGCTGGTGGCCCTGCTCTCGGGCGGGCTGGCAGGGCTGGCCGGTGCCATCGAGGTGGCGGGCCGCACCGGCTACGTCACGCTGGACATGTCGCCGGGCTATGGCTACAGCGGCATCGTGATCGCCATGCTGGCCGGGCTGCATCCGCTGGGCGTGATAGCAGCCGGCACCTTCGTGGCCGGCGTGCTGGTGGGGGCCGACAGCATGAGCCGCGCCGTGGGCGTACCCACCTACATCGCCGACGTGATCGTGGCCACCTCGCTGATCGCCGTACTGGTTGCAACGCTCCTCACACAGTACCGGGTGAAGTGGAAATGACCGAGCTGCTCGACATCCTGGCCAACCCGGCCTTCTGGATCGCCACCTTGCGCGTGGCCACGCCGCTCATCCTGGGCACGCTCGGGGTGCTGCTGTGCGAGCGCGCCGGCGTGCTCAACCTGGGCATCGAAGGCATCATGGTCGCGGGCGCTTTCACGGGCTGGCTCGCGGTGTATGCCGGCTTCGGCCTGTGGACCGGGGTGCTGGTGGCGGCGTTCACGGGCGCGGTGTTCGGGCTGCTGCATGCCTGGCTCACGGTGGGGCTGGCGCTGTCGCAGCATGTCTCGGGCCTGGGCATCACGCTCCTGGCCACGGCGCTGAGCTACTACGGCTACCGCGTGGGCTTTCCCAAGGTGAACACACCGCCCACCATCGAGCCGTTTGCGCCCATGGAATGGCTGGGCATTCCCATCCTCTCGGCCCAGACGCCGCTCACCTTGCTGGCACTGGCCCTGGTGCCGCTGCTGGCCTGGGTGCTCATGCGCACCCCGCTGGGCCTGGCCGTGCGCATGGTGGGCGAGAACCCGCAGGCCGCCGAAGGCCAGGGCCTGTCGGTCGCGGCCACGCGCACCGGGGCCATCGTGGCCGGGTCGGCGCTGATGGGGGTGGCAGGGTCCTTCCTCACGCTGTCGGCTTTCAACGCCTTTTTCTTCAACATGGTCAACGGGCGCGGCTGGATCTGCGTGGCGCTGGTGGTGTTCGCCTCGTGGCGGCCCGGCAAGGCGCTGCTGGGCGCCCTGCTCTTCGCGTTCTTCGATGCGCTGCAGCTGCGCTTGCAGCAGGCCGGCGATGCCTGGCTGCCCTACCAGGTCTACCTGATGCTGCCCTACCTGCTGTCCATCCTGGCTTTGGTGCTGGTGGCGCGCAAGGCCGCGTATCCGCAGGCGCTGATGAAGCCCTACCGCAAGGGCGAGCGGTGAAAGCAGCGATCGCACTGGCTGCACTGGCGCTGGCGTGCGCCCCCTCGGCCAACGCCCTGGGCATGGATGTGCCCTACGAACGCTTTGCCACTGCCGACGCGGTGGATTGGGTGCAGGTCTGCGGCCAATGGCCTGTGCGCAAGAACGAAGGCGTCTACCGCATCGTGCATGGCACGCAGTACGCGCAGTCCTTCCTGTACCTGCAGTGGATGCAGCGCGATGACCATGGCACTCTGCAGGCAGTCCATACCCAGGGCATCGGCGAACTCAACAACGACCCATGCGGAGATCGCGCTGACCCGCATCGCCTGCCACGCCACGCGCACCGGCATCCGCATCACGGCGCAGGCCAGCTCGGGGCATGAAGAAAAGCTGCGCAGCATTGCCATCGACGCCGGCCATCGGCCTGGGGTGTACCGCTACACCGCGCACCCGGAGCGATGAGCCACCAGGAACGGGATCCAGGCACGAATCCGCGACAAAATACCCCCACCCGCGCCGAACACGAACAACGCCCTGCACCTGCACCACCATGCTCGACCTGCTGATCCACAACGCCACCCTGCCCGACGGCCGCACCCACATGTCCGTGGCCGTGCAGGATGGCCGCATCAACGAGGTGACCGAGGGCCTCGCAGCCCCCGCGCACGAAACGGTGGATGCCGGCGGCCTGCTGCTGAGCCCGCCGTTCGTGGACGCCCATTTCCACATGGATTCCACGCTCAGCTATGGCCAGCCGCGCGTGAACCAGAGCGGCACCCTGCTCGAAGGCATTGCGCTGTGGGGCGAGCTCAAGCCCCAGCTCACGCACGAGGCCATCGTGCAGCGCGCGCTGCAGTACTGCGACTGGGCCGTGGCCCAGGGCCTGCTGGCCATCCGCTCGCATGTGGACACCAGCGACCCGAGCCTGCTGCCCGTGCGCGCCCTGCTCGACGTGAAGCAGCGCGTGGCGCCCTACCTGGACCTGCAGCTGGTGGCCTTTCCGCAGGACGGCGTGCTGCGCTCGCCGGGCGGGCTCGACAACCTGACACGCGCGCTCGAGCTGGGCGTGGACGTGGTGGGCGGCATCCCCCACTTCGAGCGCACCATGGCACAGGGGGCAGAAAGCGTGAAGATCCTGTGCGAGCTGGCCGCCCAGCTGGGCAAGCGCGTGGACATGCACTGCGACGAGTCGGACGACCCGCTCTCGCGCCATGTGGAGACCCTGGCGCACGAAACCCACCGCCTGGGCCTGCACGGCCGCGTGGCGGGCTCGCACCTCACGTCGATGCACAGCATGGACAACTACTATGTGAGCAAGCTCATCCCGCTGATGGCCGAGGCGCAGCTGGGCGTGGTCGCCAACCCGCTGATCAACATCACCCTGCAAGGCCGCCACGACACCTACCCCAAGCGCCGCGGCATGACGCGCGTGCCCGAGCTGATGGCGGCGGGCCTCACCGTGGCCTTTGGCCACGACTGCGTGATGGACCCCTGGTACGGTGGCGGCAGCGCCGACATGCTGGAGGCGGCCCACATGGGCCTGCATGTGGCGCAGATGACCAGCCAGGCCGCCATGCGCCAGTGCTTCGAGGCGGTCACCACCAACCCGGCCCAACTGCTGGGGCTGGAAGGCTATGGCCTGGCGGCCGGCTGCCACGCCGACTTCGTGCTGCTGCACGCGCGCAACCCGGTCGAGGCCATTCGCCTGCGGTCCACGCGGCTGGCGGTGTACCGGCGCGGAAAGAAGATCTCCAGCAGCCCCGCCCCCGTCGCCCGCCTGGCGCTGCCCGGCCGGCCGGACAGCGCGGCGTTCCTGGCGCAATAAAGATCGGCTGCTGCGACAGCAGCGGCTGGGTCAGTGGGCAGGCACCGCAACCGTGGCCGATACTGCCCGCTCGGGCGCCCTGAGCACCTCCACCCGATTGCGACCGCGCTTCTTGGCCAGGTACATGGCCTCATCGGCGCGCTGCAGCACGGACTCAGGGGTTTCACCCGGCATGCTCAGCGTGACCCCGATGCTCACGGTGATCGGGATGGCGCTGCGCTCGGTGGGCGCCGGCTGCGCCGCCACCAGGGCGCACAGGCGTTCAGCCACGGTGCGGGCACCGTCATGGTCCGCGTTGGGCAGGGCAATGGCGAACTCCTCGCCCCCCAGGCGGCCCAGCACGTCCTCGCGGCGCAGGCAGCGGTTGGCCAGCAGCACGAAGTGGCGCAGCACCTCGTCGCCGCACTGGTGGCCCCAGGTGTCGTTGACCTTCTTGAAATGGTCCAGGTCCATCACCAGCACAGGCAGGCCGGCACCGCTGGTGCGCTGGGCATTGCTCATGGCCTTGTCCAGCAGCGTCAGGAAGGCGCGGCGGTTGAACACATTGGTCAGCGGGTCCACCTCGGCCAGGTGGCGCAGTTCATTGGCGATGAATTCGTTGGCCAGCATCAGCGCGCCGAAGGCGAACAGCACCAGCGCGATCAACGACTCGAGCACAACGAACTGCGACAGCCGGGCCACCAGGCTCGCGTCCATCCCGCCTTCCACCGTGCCGGCACCCAGCCTGAACAGCAAGGGGCGCAGCAGCAGGAACAGGCCGTGGGCAGCCGCCGCCAGCGCAAAGAGGTAGCGCGCAGGCACCAGCCGCGCCTCCCCTTGCGCCAGGGTGCGCGCCGTCAACAGGAAGAACACACCGGCACCCAGCCCGGCGAACACGAAGCGCATGCCCAGGTGGGGCTGTACCACGGTGAAGTAGGCCGATGCCAGCACCAGCGCCCCTATGGCGGCTGCCGCATACGCATGGGAGGCCGGCGGCCGCCCCATGTAGGCACGGCTGCCCAGCAGGCACATGTAGGCCGCCAGCGAGATGCAGCACTGTGAGATGACCACCGACACCAGCTCGGGCAGGTGCTCGCGCGCCAGCAGGCTCACACTGAACACCCCGGCCGACAGGAAGGACAGCACCCACCACCCCAGGCCGGGAATGTTCCGGTTGAAATGCCACATGGTGAACACCACCAGGGTGAGCAGCATTGCGAGAATGGCAGCGAGGATGACGAGTGTCGGACTGTGCACTGAAGCTGGCTGACTGACTGGCAGGTGGTAGGCGCGCTCTTGGGCGCGATGGAAGGCCCGTGCAGGCTGGGATGCAGGCAATGTTACTCTTACCCCATGACCCAGGGCTGACACAGCCCCGAGGAAACCCGCTACCAGCCCTGAAGTGTGGCGCGCGCCGTACAGCCAGCCTCCCCCTTACCTGCCTGCCGACATGATCTCGTCCCAGTTCGTCAGCCGGATCACGCTGCTGCGTGACAAGGTCGAGTCCTTCGACCAGTACCCGTTCTCACTGCCCGTCCTTCGCGACCTGGAGCAGATCGACCTGCACCCGCACGTGAACTTCTTCGTGGGCGAAAATGGCTCGGGCAAATCGACGCTGCTCGAAGCCATCGCCGTGTCGCTGGGCTTCAATGCCGAGGGCGGATCGAAGAACTTCAGCTTCGGCACGCGCGCATCGCATTCCGACCTGCACCGGTACCTGCGCATCGCCAAGGGCCTGCGCCGGCCCAGGGACGGCTACTTCCTGCGCGCCGAGAGCTTCTTCAATGTGGCCACAGAGATCGAGGAAATGGACAAGATACCCTGCCCGGCTCCGCCCATCATCAACTCCTATGGCGGACGCTCCCTGCACGAGCAGTCGCATGGCGAGTCCTTCATGGCGCTGATGACGGAGCGCTTTGGCGGCCAGGGCCTGTACATCCTGGACGAGCCCGAAGCCGCGCTGTCACCCCGGCGCCAACTGGCCACGCTGGCGCGCATGCGCGACCTGGTGGAGGAGAAATCGCAGTTCATCATCGCCACGCACTCGCCGATCCTCATGGCCTACCCGGACGCGACCATCTTTCACTGCGGCCAGGACGGCATAGCGCCCATCGCTTACCAGGACACCGAACACTTTCGGGTGACGCGCGACTTTTTCATGGACCCAGAGGGCATGCTGGAGGGGCTCCTCGGGGGCTGAGTACCGACGCTGCGGCATAGACCGCAACGCCCGGAAGGTGCGGGGTGCTACCCCAGCCCGGCGGCCTCGTGCCAGAACGCCAGGGTAGCGCCCTCCTGTACCCGGGCAGCCAGTGCTGTGCCCGGCTGCACCCAGGTGATGTAGGGCGTGGGATCGCCACAGAGCACCTCGAATTGCACCGAAACACCCAGCGATTCAGCCACCGCAGGCACAGGATTGGCGAGGCGACCTTCTATCCAACGTGCCATAGGGGGCAGTTTCTCCTCGTCACTGCGGTAGCGCTGGTAAGCCTCGTAGTCAGCGCGCGAAACATCTACCCAGCCGATGAAGCCCAGTGGCTTTTCCGATGGGTCCTGGAAAGCCAGCGCCAGCTCGCAGCTGATGAAGTGCCGCTTGTTGCCGATGCGGCACATGTACTCACCGTCCGATACCAGCTTCGGCGCAGACGCGAACCCCAGCTTGGGCAAACGCCACATGAAGTAGCGAGACATCTCGCCATGGACTTTTCCGCAGCTACTGCAGATGGACGCCATCAGAACCTCCCGATTGAGAAGGACAGCAATGTAAACCCTGGAATTTCACCCCATCACGTTGCATTCCCGGCGCAGCAGCGCCAGGGCATCGTGCATCTGGTAGTCCATGTCGCTGAGCAGTGTGGCCTGCGACTCCTGCACGAAGCTGTTCCACAGGTCCCCATAGTCGGCCTGGCGCACGCCGGGCGCATGCGCGCGGATGAAGTCCGTGGCCAGCGCGGGCTGCCAGCCGCTCTTGCGCAGCTTGCGCACCAGGCTGGCGGCGGTCTTTTCGGTCAGCACCGTCTTCTTGGGCGTGCCGGTGGCCAAGCACAGGAACAGGGTCAGCAGGCTGGGCTCGTCCTCGTTGCCCTGCACGGTCTTGATCCAGGTCTTGGTGGCAGGCTGCGGGTCGTCTGCGCCCTCCCCGTCCAGGTCGGCCAGGTTGCGGTGGTAGTCGTCCACCTCGGCCAGCGGGTCGTCGAGCAGAAAGTAGCGCGCACGGAAACCGCTGGTGGGCCGCAGCAGGTTGCGCAGCGGGGTGGCGGCGTCGAGCAGCCTGGGCAGGTCGGCCAGCACCGTGGCGCGCTGGGCTTCCACCACATCCTTCAGGTCAGCAGGCAGGCCAGGCGGCAGCGACAGCCTGACCTGGTCCAACGTGGTCTTCTTCTTGCGGTGGGCCGTGGCGATCTTCTCGAACACCACGGCGTTCGGCCAGTCGCCCACCTTGGGGGCCAGGGCCTGCATCAGCAGGCCGGTGCGGATCACGGCCTCGGCGTCGGCGCCCGACTCTTCGAGCGCATCGTCGTCCAGGTCGTACTGTTCGGCCAGCCACTGGGCAGCGCGGATGGCCGCCTGGATCTGCGTGCGCCGCGCCAGTTCGGCGCGGTAGTCGGCATGGCTGCGCAGCGACCACACGGCCAGCAGCGGCGTTTCGGCATCGGCGTACCCGCCCATGCCGAAGTTGCTGCTCTCGGGCATGGCGATCAGGCGCTTGAGCATGTCCGACCCGCCCTTGGAGCGCGACAGAAAGGAGTTGTCGCGCAGCGATACCGCCGCCTCGTGCAGGTCACCCCCCGTGGTGTCCAGCAGGTACAGGCTGATCAGGTTGACCATGCGGTCGCGGGCCTTCTCCAGCTCGGGCCGCAGGAACTCGCTGCCGAAGTAGCGCGCGATCTGCACCATGCCCTTGGGGGCGTCGGTGTTCATCGCGGCCAGCCTGGCCGCATCGATGATGCCGTGCGCCACGCCGTGGGCCAGCGCCTTCTCGAAGAAGGGGCGCGCGTCGTGCAGTTGCAGCGCGTTGGCCGCCGGCGCAGAAGACATTTCGTGCTCGGACATGAAGAAAGTCAGATGGCCGACTCTTCGTCGGATGCGCGGGCGGCAGGCGTGGCCTTGCCGCGGTCGGTCTCGCTGGTCTCGAACTTGCCGTCGTCCTCTTCGGCGGGCTCATCGCCTTCGTCCAGACCCAAGTCGAAGGCGCGGGCCTTGGCGCGCAGCACCAGCAGGGTTTCGATGAACAGGTCGCGGCATTCGTAGCGCAGCAGCCAGGCCATCTGCATCCAGTCGCGGTCGGCCACTTCGTCCTGGTCGATGCGCGGCTGCACGTAGCCCGAAGCCAGCAGTTCGTCGTCGGTCAGCGTGGGGCCGTAGTCCTCCACCGCATCGAAGGTGCCGGTGCGGGCAAAGGCCTCGATGCGGCTCCACTTTTCAGCAAAGTAGTTGGCCAGGGCTTCGCTGCCACCCTCCAGGTCGCCAATGGCGGTGAGGAACGCCACCGGGTCGGCATCGTCGCGGAACACCACGGCGTTGACCATGTTGCGCAGGTGCGTGTGGGTGAGGTCCTTGTACTGCTTTTCGAGCACCATGGCGCGCGCGAACTGCTCGGGCGTGACCAGCAGGTTGACCACCGAGGCCTTGGAGTCGTCGTACTCGCGCATCACGGCCAGGATGTCCTTGGGCGCGAGCTGGTCGAGCACCACCATCAGGGCGTTGTCGCCATCGGTGTCGGCCAGTTCGGCCAACGCCGATTCGGCGCCCACGATGTCACCGGCCGCAATCAGGGCCGTGGTCTTGGTGATGAGGGCCAGGTGGGTATTGCTGCTCATGGTCAGTCCTTGCGGTCAAAGCCTACGTCGGACAGCCAGTTGTCGCTGGCCTCCTCACGCGAGCGGGCGTTGTGCGGGTCGGCGGCATCGTCGGCGCTCAGGTTGTCGTAGCCGTCGTCGTGCTCGGCGGCGTCTTCGTCGTTCTCTTCATCTTCGGCGTCGGCTTGCTGGGCCGCAGGCGCCAGGCGCGAATGCACCTGCAGGTACTCGAGGCCCGCTGCCACGGCCATGAAGCGCTCGCCGCCAGGCTCGGCCAGCACCGTCCTGGCCAGGCTGGCAGCCCAGGGCTCGAGCAGCACGGCGCCATCGGCCAGGGTGCTCCAGGCCGGCAGGTCGTCCACGCCGCGGCCGATCAGGTGCTCCAGCGCCGCGGGGCGCGCAAAGCGAAAGCCCTGGTGGAAGACCACGGCCACCATCTCGGGGGCCAGCTCCATCATCTGCACGAGAAAGGCCATTTCGTTGCGCTTTTGCGCCAGCCGCTTGCGCAGCACGTCCTTGCCTTCGGAATCCTGGGTCAGGTCATCGAGCTCGGCCTGGTAGGCCGAACGCAGGTCATAGAAATAGGGAGAGAGTTTCACGAAGGAAGAATGCCTTGGGTGTAGGTGTGCCAGATTTCCTGGGCGGTCTGCAGCGGGTCGTCGAGCAGGTTGCGGCGGCGGTTGTCGTCGTAGGCCTGGCGTGCCGTATCGTCGGACAGCACGTCATACGCCTTCTGCACCGCCTGGAAGCGCTGCGCGGCGTCGGGCGCCGGGTTGCGGTCCGGGTGGTAGAAGGCCGCCTTCTGGCGGTAAGCCTTCTTGATGTCGGCGAGCGAGGCGTTGGCCGCCAGCCCGAGGGCGGCGTAGTGGTCTGCAGTCATGGAATCCAGGTGGTGCGGTGGCCGGCGCGCACAGCGGGCGCCGGCACCAGGGCGGCGGGCTTCTTCAGCCGCCCAGGCTCACGTACACGTTCTGCACGTCGTCGTTGGAGTCGATGGCCGCCAGAAAGTTTTCCACCTCTTCGAGCTGTTCGGCCGTGAGGTTGGCGGGGTTCACCGGGTTCTTGGGCTTGTAGCCCAGCTTGGCCGACAGCACCGTGAAGCCCTGGGCCGGCAGAGCGCGGCTCACCAGGTCCAGGTCGGTCGGGTCGGTCCAGAAGGTGGTGTTGCCTTCTTCGTCGCCGGCCTCGAAGTCCTGCGCACCGGCCTCGATGGCGGCCATTTCAGGGTCGGCATCGCCGTTGGCGGGCTCGGCTTCGATCATACCCACGTGGTTGAAGTCCCAGGCCACCGAGCCGGAGGTGCCCAGCTGGCCCTTGCGGAACAGCACGCGCATCTCGGGCGCGGTGCGGTTGACGTTGTCGGTCAGGCACTCGACCATCACCGCCACCTGGTGGGGCGCAAAGCCTTCATAGATCACGCGTTCGTAGTTGACCGCATCGGCGCCGGTACCGGAGCCCTTCTTGATGGCGCGCTCCAGCGTGTCCTTGGGCATGGAGACCTTGCGGGCCTGCTCGACCACCAGGCGCAGTCGTGCATTGCCGGCCGGGTCGGCACCGCCGCGCGCAGCGACCATGATTTCCTTGACCAGCTTGCCAAACAGCTTGCCCTTGGCATCTGCGACCTGTGCCTTGCCTTTTGCTTTCCACTGCGCGCCCATGTTGGACCTCTTCCTCGGTGAGTTTTGGTTGGTCGGGCGCCCTGCCCTTCAAGCAGGCGCCCTGTCAGGCCAGGAATCCGGGCTTGAAAGCGTTGCAAAAACGCCGCAGCCCCGTCTCTGGCCGAACCCTATAGAGTACCACTGTCGCCAAGGTGCAAGCACTATGGGGGCATGGGTACATCGATCTGCACCGGAGCCTCGTCCACGCCGTGCAGCCAGATGAAGGGCCTGTCGTGCAGCCGGGAGGGCGCCTGCTCGTCGGGCAGCAGGATCAGGTAGTCGCCGCCGCCATTGCTGGCAATGGCGATCCCCTGGGGCGGAAACCCCATCCATTCGCGGGCCGCAGCCGTTTCGCCAAGGATGTGGGTGGCGGAGCGGGTGATGTGCTTGCGGTCCCTCGTGTCGGGCACGGAAAACAGCTCCCAGTACTCGCCCTCGGCCTCCAGGGTGCCGCCATTGGCCTGCATCAGCCGCACACGCAGCCAGGGCGGCAGCGCAAGGCCCAATTGGGCCTCTGCAGCCGCGACAAAGGTTTCGATGGTAGGAAGCGCCATGGCAAGCACGCTACCAGATCGCGCCAGGCCAGGGAACCCGGGCAAATCGCCAAGGCCCGTGCCGCTGGCTCGCACCGACCCAAGGTAACCTTGGGAGCTGCAATTTCCTGGAGACCGGATGCTCAACACCCTCTGGCTGGGTTTTTTCATCATCGCCGCCGTGGCGGCCTTCGCCCAGTGGCTGGTGGGTGGCAATGCGCAGATCTTCGGCAGCATGGTCGAGGCGCTGTTCGCCATGGCCAAGCTCTCGGTCGAGGTCATGGTGCTGCTGTTCGGCACGCTCACGCTGTGGCTGGGCTTTTTGCGCATCGCGGAGAAGGCCGGCATCGTCGACGCCCTCGCTCGCTGGCTGGCGCCGCTGTTCGCCAAGCTCATGCCCGAGGTGCCGCGCGGCCATCCTTCCCTGGGGCTGATCACGCTGAACTTTGCCGCCAACGCGCTGGGGCTGGACAACGCGGCCACGCCCATGGGCCTCAAGGCCATGCGTTCGCTGCAGGAGCTCAACCCCCGGCCCGACACCGCCACCAACGCGCAGATTCTGTTCCTGGTGCTCAATGCATCGTCGCTCACGCTGCTGCCGGTGACCATCTTCATGTACCGCATGCAGCAGGGCGCGCCGGACCCGACCCTGGTCTTCCTGCCCATCCTGCTGGCCACGTCCGTCTCCACCCTGGTCGGGCTCGTGGCCGTGGCCGTGGTGCAGCGGCTACCGCTGTGGCACCCCGTGGTGCTGGCCTACCTGCTGCCCGTGGCCCTGGTGCTGGGCGGCTTCATGGCGCTGTTGACCACGCTGAGCGCCGCGGCCCTGGCCAGCCTGTCCTCGCTGCTGGGCAACCTCACGCTGTTCTCGCTGGTGGTGCTCTTCGTGGTGCTGGGCGCCTGGCGCAAGGTGGCCGTGTACGAGGCCTTCATCGAAGGCGCGCGCGAGGGCTTCGACGTGGCCAAGGGCCTGCTGCCCTACCTGGTGGCCATGCTCTGCGCAGTGGGCGTGTTCCGCGCCTCGGGCGCGCTGGGCTATGTGCTCGACGCCATCCGCTGGTGCGTGGAGGTGGTCGGTGCCGACACCCGCTTCGTCGACGCCCTGCCCACCGCCCTGGTCAAGCCCTTCTCGGGCAGCGCCGCGCGCGCCATGCTGATCGAGACCATGCAGACCCAGGGCGTGGACAGCTTCGCCGCCCGCGCGGCGGCCATCATCCAGGGCAGCACCGAGACCACCTTCTATGTGCTGGCGGTGTACTTTGGTGCCGTGGGCATCCAGCGTGCGCGGCATTCGGTGGCGTGTGCGCTGCTGGCGGAGTTGGCGGGGGTGATTGCCGCCATCGCCGTCTGCTACTGGTTCTTTGGCTAAACCAAGGCGGTGGCGGCTTCCACCCGCCGCTCACTCCCAGGCGAACGCCCCGACCAGCGCTTGTAGGCCCGGCTGAACGCCGCCTCCGACTGGTAGCCCAGGCTGTCGGCCAGCTCGGCCAGGCGCACCTGCCCTTCCTGCAGGCGCGACTGGGCCAGGGCCATGCGCCAAAGGGTCAGGTACTGCATCACCGGCATGCCCACCGATGCCGCAAAGCGCGCGGCAAAGGCCGAGCGCGACATGGCCACGGCGCTGGCCAGCGAGGCCAGGGTCCAGGGCGTGCCGGGCTGCTCGTGCATGAGCACCAGGGCCGGGCCGAGCTGGGCGTCCTGCAGGGCGCCCAGCCAGCCGGTGCGCGCGCCCGGGTCGTTCTGCAGCCAGGTGCGGATGGCCTGCAGCACCAGCACGTCGGCCAGGCGCGTGGCCACGGCCTCGCCGCCGGGCCGCAGGTGCTGGACCTCCTCCTGCAGCAGCGCCAGGATGGGCGCGAGCCAGTTCGATGGGCCCAGCGACTGCCCGCCCAGCACGATCTGGCGCGGCAGCGCATGCACCAGGCGGCGGGCCAGCACGTCGTCAAAACGCACGGCACCACACACCAGGGCGACCGGCGCGTTGCCTTCGCCGTGGCGCATGATCTCGAAGCGCCCGCCGAGCTGCACGCGCGGCAGGTCGAAGAAATCGTCGGCCTGCGAGGTGGCGGTGGACAGCAGGTCGTGCCCCTCGCCGCGCGGCACCAGCGCGAAATCACCGGCCCGCAGCAGCACGGATTCGGCGCCCGGCACGCGCAGCCAGCATTCGCCGGCCGTGATGGCGTGGAACATCAGACAGCCCGGGATCGGCGGCAGCGCAATGCCCAGGGGCGGGTGCAGATAGGAGTAGCAGTAGATCACGCCCGTCATGCGCAACAGGTGCAGGGCCCGGCCCAGCGGGTCGGTGGCGGCAGAGGCGGCTTCAACCTGGATGTCCATGCCGCCATCCTAATCCGGTCTGGACGAATAATCAAAAAACACCGTTGATTCATCATTGGCATACCTGGGGCTGGCCGAGACACTGAACGCCTGTTTGTTCCACAACCCTTTGGAGTTCCACATGTCAGACATCGCAGTGATGGGTGCCACCGGCCACACGGGCAGCGTGATCGCCCGCAACCTCCTCGCGCTGGGCCACCGCGTGCGCGCCCTAGGTCGCTCGGCCGAGCGGCTCGACGCCTTGCGGCAGCAAGGTGCGCAGGTGCACGTGGGTGATGCCGCCGACCCGGCCTACCTCAGCCGCGCCTTCGAAGGCGCCGATGCCGTCTACGCCATGATGCCCTTCGACCCCACGGCCCCCGGTTTCATGGAGCTGCAGCGCACCCAGGGCCAGGCCATCGTGGCGGCCCTGCAGGCGGCGCGCGTGCCGCATGTGGTGGCGCTCAGCAGCCTGGGCGCCGAGCAGCCTGCCGGCACGGGTGTGCTGGTCAGCCTGTACGAACAGGAGCAGCGCCTGGCCACGCTGCAGCACAGCCACGTGCTCAGGCTGCGCCCGGCCATGTTCTACGAGGGCCTGTTCAACCTGCTGCCCGGCGTGAAATACGGCGGCAGCCTGGCCGACGCCTTCGCGCCCGGCCTGCCCATCCCCATGATCGCCACGCGCGACATCGCCGATGCAGCCACCGCCGCGCTGGACCAGCGCGGCTGGACCGGCCACAGCGTGCGCGAGCTGCTGGGCCCCGGGGACCTGAGCCACGAGCAGCTCGCCACCTTCGTGGGCGGGGTGATCGGCCAGCCCGCACTGGCCTACCAGCAGCTTCCGTATGACGCCGCCGCTCAGGGCATGGCCCAGGCCGGCATTGCGCCCGACCTGGCCCACCTGCTGGCCGAGATGGCGCGCGCCCTCAACGAGGGGCGCGTGCGCTCGGTGGAGGGGCGCAATGCGCGCAATACCACCGCCACCCCGCTGCAATCCCTGGCCCCGGCGCTCAAGGCGGCCTACGACGCCCTGCCCTAAAAAGAGAAGGCTGTCGCCCATTTACGCCCTTCCCCAATGCGGCAATGCACTGGCGCCGCGTATGCAACTGGCGCTACCCGAGCCAGTGCCCCCGTGCAAGGGCCGCCCCGCCGCACTGGGGGCGTCCCCCTCCCCGCATTGCGCAGCAATGCGAGAGAGAGGGGGAAGGCGCGAAGCGACTCAGGGGGTGCTCATTTCATCAGCCAAGTGCCGTATCCAGCACCATCATGATCACGAAGCCCAGCATCAACCCACCGGTCGCCCAGGCCTCGTGGCCCTTGCGGTGCGACTCGGGGATGATCTCGTGGCTGATCACGAACAGCATGGCGCCAGCGGCAAAGCCCAGGCCCCAGGGCAAGAGGCTCACCGAGTAGCTGACCACGGCAGCACCGATCACTGCGCCGATGGGCTCCACCAGCCCCGAGGCCATGCCCAAGCCCACGGCCAGCCAGCGCCTGTAGCCGGCGGCCAGCAGCGCCACGGCCACCACCAGGCCCTCGGGCACATCCTGGATGGCGATGCCCGTGGCCAGGGCGCCGGCCCGCATGGTGTCGCCGCTGGCATAGCCCACACCGATGGCCAGGCCCTCGGGCAGGTTGTGCAGCGCGATGGCGAACACGAACAGCCAGGTGCGCCGCAACGTGCGCGAGGTCTGGCCCTCCACGCCCTTGATGAAATGCTCGTGCGGCAGCAGGCGCTCCATCAGCAGCAGCACCAGCGCACCGACCAAGATGGCCGCACCCATGGTGCCGCCCGCCTCCCAGGCCCCGGCCCCGGCCGCGCGCGAGGCATTGATGCCCGGGATGATGAGCGAGAACGAGCAGGCCGCCAGCATAACGCCGGCCCCAAAACCGAACAGCGTGTCCTGCGTGCGCTCGGAGATGCGCTGCGAGAGCATCACCGGCAGCGTGCCCAGGGCCGTGGCCAGGGCGGCCACCATGCCTCCCTTCCAGGCATCGAGCACCACGGGCTGGCCAGCGATCCACTGCCAGATCTGCCAGGTGCCGACCACGCCCCCGGTGACCACGATGGCCAACCCGATCCACTGGCGCCAGTGCAAAGGCTGGCGGGGCGAATCGGTCAGGCGGCTGGGCAAGGCGGCGTTGTCGGGTGACGGCGAGGGAACGGGCATGGTGTCGGCTCCGGAAGGCATCTGTTCAGGGTGCGAGGCGCAGCAGTGCGGATCGATTCAGCCGCGCGCCAGGGCGTAGCGGCGGGCCACCTCGGCCCAGTCCACCACGTTATAGAACGCCGCGATGTATTCGGGGCGGCGATTTTGGTACTGCAGGTAGTAGGCGTGTTCCCACACGTCCAGACCCAGGATGGGGGTGTTGCCTGACAGCAGGCCGGCCATCAGCGGGCTGTCCTGGTTGCCCGAGCTCTCCACCACCAGCTTGCCGGCGCTGTTCACCGACAGCCAGGCCCAGCCGCTGCCAAAGCGCGTGAGCGCGGCCTTGGTGAAGGCGTCCTTGAACGCATCGAAGCCACCCAGCTCGGTCTTGATCGCCTCGGCCAATTCGCCCTGCGGCTCGCCGCCACCCCTGGGCGACATCACGGTCCAGAACAGCGTGTGGTTGGCATGGCCGCCGCCGTTGTTGCGCACGGGGCCCTGCAGGTTCTCGGGCAATTGCGCAATGCCGGCCACCAGCTCGTCCACCGGCAGGCCGGCGTGGGGCGTGCCGTCCAGCGCGGCGTTCAGGTTGTTGATATAGGTCTGGTGGTGCTTGGAGTGGTGGATCTCCATCGTGCGGGCATCGATGTGGGGTTCCAGCGCGTCATAGGCATAGGGCAAGGCAGGCAGCGAATAGGGCATGGGTTCCTTTCAGGTGGGGTGAATCGTCAATGGCCAGGTGGAAAAAATCGGGAAAGCTCAATGCGCCGTGCCCTGCAGCACGCCCGAGGCGGCGGCCAGCACGGCGGTGGTGTCGGGGTGCGGGCCATGGGCCTGCACGTGGCGCAGCAGCGCGGCATGGGATTCGCGGCTGTGGCGCCAGGCCGCCCGCTGCAGGGCGGTGCCCTGGCTGCCATCGGCCATCAGGCCCAGCAGCGTGGCATGCACGCTGCACAGCAACTGCGCAGACGCGTCCAGCGCGCCGGCTTCGGCCTGCAGGTCGGCCAGGTTCAGGTGCGAGACCACCAGGGCGGCAATGCAGTCGTCCTCCCGGCCGGCGGGGGGTGCCTGCACGATGCGCAGCGCCAGTACCAAGGCCTGCTGCTGGTAGGCCAGCGCCATCACGGGCTGTTCCATGTGCAGCGCCGCATTGGCACGCTGCAGCGTGCGCTCCCAATGCGCCAGCGTGGCGGGCTCGGGCGCCAGGGCGTCCCGGGCGGTGGTGGCAATCGAAGGGCTGGATGCGTGACGCAGGTCCATGGCAATGCTCCTGGTGGGAGCCTTTTGCGGTGGACGGGTGTAGCGTACTCAGGCAATTAAAATGATATGCATTCTCATTCGCATTGTCCAGCGAGGGGTTTTGTGGCGGGCACATCAGGGAAAGCGCACAGCCCGGTGCGGCCCGTCTTTGCGAGCCACCTGTGGCACGGATCAGGCACCATTGCCTCCATGGTTCCCCCTCTCCATCGCTACAAGGCCCTGCTGTTCGACATGAACGAAACGTTCATGTTTGGCGGCGACCGCCTGGGGCCCGGCGAAGACTTCGATGCCACCTACCGCGCTGTGGGCGGCGCTGCGCTGTCTGCAGAAGCCGTTGCGCATTGCGTTGGCGCAGCCGTGGCGGGCTTTCTTGCCGACTACACCAACCCTGCCCTTGTCGACGACTTCCCGTCCCTGCGAGAGACGCTTGCCAAACACAGCATACCGTCCAGGCACGAGGCCCGGCTTCTGGAGCTTGTCATTGCAAGGCACGAGGTGGGCGTGGTCCCGGAATGGGCAGCACAGGTGCTCCTCACGCTGGCCCGGTCCCACCGGATGGGGTTGGTGAGCAACCTCTGGGCGCCCTCCCACCACTGGCAGCCCGAGCTGCGCCGGTCGAAGGTCGCGCCCGTGCTGGAATGCCAAGTCTTCTCTTCGGACACGAGGTCCATCAAGCCCTCCCCCCGACTACTCCTGCAAGCGCTGGGTATGCTGGACTTGCCGCCCCAGGATGTGCTGTTCGTCGGCGACAGCCTTGAGCGGGATATTGCTCCAGCCAAGGCGCTGGGGATGGCAACCTGCTGGGTCACGGCCTGCGGCGGCGGCGCGGATGTGGCGGATTTCTGCATAACCTCGATCGCTGCGCTGACCGCGGTGCCCACCCCGGCGCGCGTGTAAGTCCCGGACGACAGGCCTTCACAGCCGGGTGAGGTCGGGGTAAGGTCGGATGGTGCTGCGATCCGACGTTGCGAAACTGGCCGGCCTGACCTCCAACATGTGCTCGCAACGCTGGATGGGGTCCATAGGCGCGCAAGGGCCCAGTGAAAGCCCGCAGGCCAGGTCGGTGCCAAATCAGCGAACATGGGTTCTCACGAAAGACCATGCGGCAGCGAAGAAGGTCACCTGCACCACCCCAAGTTCTTGAGGCTGATGGTGTGAAAGTCAAACCTGGCATGGAGCAGGCCTATCCATTAACAAGTAGTAACATTCGAGCCCAGGTGAGAGGCCGATCCGGGACACTGAGACCCATCCGATGGCAGGGTACGGCCGATTGCCCACCACCCCAAAACACGCCAGCATCGACCCTCATTGCAAGGCACCTCCCCTCACCGCCGCACCCATGAAACGCTTCTACGTCGTTGCCTCGGTCCCCCTGCTGCTGGCGGCGTTGATTCCCATCGCGGCCTCGCTCTACCTGGCGCAGCGCAAGGCCCGGGATGACCAGGTGGCCTACCTGACGTCGCTGGCGGACGAGGTGCTGCGCCGGGGCATCGCCTCGCGCCAGCAGCTGGTGGCGGCCTTGAACGAGCTCGACAAGGACCCCAGCCCACCCTGCGGCCAGGCCAGCCTGGCACGCATGCAGCAGATGGTGGGCACCTCGTTCTACCTGCAGGGCATGGGTTCGGTGGTGGATGGGACGCTGGTCTGCAGCACGCTCACCCTGGGCAGCGGTCCGGTGGCACTGGCCGGCAAGCCCATGGTCACCTCCTCGGGCATCTCCAGCTGGATCGGGGCGCGGCTGCCCTTCGCGCCCGAGCAGCCCTTCCACATCTATGCGCGCAACGGCCATGCGGTGATCATCCACCCCGGCATCGTGATCGACATGCCGGTGCTGCATGCCGATGTGTCGCTGGGCCTGGCGATCACCACGCCCAAGGCACTGATCCGCTCCCGCGGGCCGCTGCAGGAGGCCTGGCTGGACCTCTACCAGGCCCCCGCCCCCAGCCTGGTGGAAAGCGACACGCACCACATCGTGTTTCGCAGCTCGCAGGAGAACAACATCGCGGCCCTGGCCGCCGCGCCCAAGGCCCTGGCCTACGAGGGCCTGGCGGCCCAGGCGCTGGTGCTGGCGCCGCTGGGGCTGGTGGCTAGCGCCACCCTGGCGCTGGGGGTGGCGGCGCTCACGCGCTGGACGCTGTCCTCCCGGTCCCGGCTGCGTGCGGGCCTCAGGCGGCGCGAGTTCTTCGTGCTGTACCAGCCCATCGTGGACCTGCAGACCCGCCGCTGGGTGGGCGCAGAGGCCCTGCTGCGCTGGCGCCGTGGCAACGGCAAGGCCAACGCCACCCTGGTGCCGCCCGACGAATTCATCGCCGAGGCAGAGCGCACCGGCGTAGTGGCGCACATCACCCGCTACGTGATGGACCGCGTGCTCGAAGACCTGCCCGATGTGCTCAAGGCCAGCCCGGGCTTTCACGTCAGCCTGAACCTCTCGCCCCAGGACCTGGTGGCCGACGGGCCCGTGCAATACCTGCAGCAGCGCTTCGACGCCCAGGACCTGCCACCGGGGGCCTTGATGCTGGAGGTGACCGAGCGCGGCCTGGTGGACGTCGAGGCCGCCAGGCCCGCATTGCAGGCGGGCCGGCAGATCGGCGCGTCCATCGCCATGGACGACTTCGGCACCGGCTATTCGAGCCTGTCCATGCTCGAATCCATCGACATCGACACGCTCAAGATCGACCGCATCTTCATCGCCAGCATCGGCGCGCAGGCCGCCATCAGCCCGGTCACCACGCACATCATCGAGATGGCGCAGAAGCTGGGGCTGGACCTGATCGCCGAGGGCGTGGAAACCCAGTTCCAGGCCGACTTCCTGCGCGAGCGCGGCGTGCGGCATGCGCAGGGCTGGCTGTTTGCCAAGGCCATGCCACTGGCCGAACTGCTGGCGGGGCTGAAAGCCCAGGCCAAAGGATAGACGCGCTCAGGCGCCCCTCCCCGCGTTTCCTTCGGACGGCAGCACGCTCACGCACACCCGCTGCAGCGCAGCGATGGCAGCATCGCGCGCGCCGGGGTGCTCGTCGGCAGGGTGGCGCGCGAGCCAGCGCGCCAGCTCGTTGATGGCACCGTTCAAGGCCGAGGCGCAGGCATCGACCTCCAGCGGTGCCAGGCCCGCGGGCGCCAGGATCTCGGCGACCACGGCATGCAGCTGCTGGTAGCCATGGCGCCCGTCGAGTTCCGCCCAGGCCTGGGCGCCCAACACCGAGGGGCCGTCGATCAGCAGCACCTGGCGCGGGCCGGGCCGCGACACCGCATCGATCCAGGCCAATGCACCCGCCACCAACTGGTCCGGCGGGGTCGCCTGTGCATCGGCCGCCCCGTCGATGGCGGCACTGAGCTCGGCATGCACGGCCTCGCAGACGGCCACGAACAGGTCTTTCTTGTCGCGAAAGTGGTGGTACAGCGCGCCGCGCGTGAGGCCTGTGGCCACCAGCAGCGCCTCGGTGGAGGTGGCGGCATAGCCGTCCCTCTCGAACAGCGCGCGCGCCGCCGCAATGAGTTTGGTGCGCGACTGGGCGCCCTGCTCCAGGCGCCGATTGCCCGCGGCGGGGCTGGGAATGGATTTTCCTGTTGACATACAGACTGTACGTATCTATATTTCATTGAACATACAGACAGTATGTACTCAGCGTTCATCCGATGCAACAGGAGCCACCATGCCAACCCCGTCCCCCCTTTCGCAACTGACATCCGCCTATCCCCTGGTCACCACGGCCACCGTCCAGGCCTCGCGCGACTTCTTCGTGCAGCACCTGGGTTTCGAGGTGGTCTTCGAAGCCTCGTGGTTCGTGCTGCTGTCGCGCACCAGCAGCGAGGGCGGTGCGGCGTCCATCGCCTTCATGGCGCCCGACCATCCCTCGCGCCCGCCAGGCCCCGAGGTCTTCAGCGGCCAGGGTCTGCTGCTGACCCTGCAGGTGGACGATGCCCGCCGCGAAGAAGCCCGCCTGCGCGCGGCCGGCGTGGAAATCGTCTACGCCGTGCAGCACGAGCCCTGGGGCCAGGTGCGCTTCCAGGTGCGCGACCCGTCGGGCCTGGTGCTCGACATCGTGGAGCAGGCCGAGCCCGCCGAGGGCTTCTGGGACCCGTACATGGCTGGCTGACCATGGCTGAAGCAAGCAGCACCACCCGGGGCCCCGTGCGTGCCCTGCTGGCCATCTCCTGGCCACTGATCGCCACCTACTCGCTGCAGGCCGTGGTCGGCGTGACGGATACCTGGTTCGCCGGCCGCATCTCGGCCGATGCCCTGGCCGGGCTGGGGGCGCAGACCTTTCTGAACCTGGCGGTCTTCGTAGGGCTGGGCGGCGTGGCGTTTGCCGTGCAGGTGCCGGTGGCCCAGGCCCTGGGTGCCGGCCAGGTGCAGGCCGCACGGGCCTACCTGCCCGCGGGCCTGCTGGCCGCCGCGCTCACCCTGCCCTGCTTTTGGGCGCTGGCCTGGGCCGGGCCCTGGCTGTTTGCCCTGTGGCAGTTGCCCGCGGAGTCCACCGCGCAGGCCGTGCAGTACTGGCAGCCGCGCATGGCGGGCGGGGTATCGGTGGTGCTGCTGTTTGCGCTGTCGAGCTACCTGGCCGGCCTGGGCCGCACGCGGGCCAGCCTGGGGGCCAACCTGGCGGCGGCCGTGGCCAATGTGCCGCTCAACCAGTGGCTGATCTTCGATGCGGGCCTGGGCCTCGCAGGTTCTGCCCATGCATCCACGCTGGCCAACCTGGTCGGTGTAGCGGCAGGGCTGGGCATGGTTCCCCGCGCGGGCTGGAGATCGTCCCTCGGCTCCCTGCGGGCCCGCACCGTGGAGCTGCTGCGCACCGGCCTGCCCATCGGCGTGGCCGCCGCGGCCGATGTGCTGGCGATGGCGTTGTTCCAGCTCCTGATGTCGCACATCGGCCCCGCCGAGGGTGCGGCCACCTTGCTGCTGCTGTCGCTCACCGGCCTGGCCTTCTGGCCGGCGCTGGGCCTGGCCACGGGCAGTGCCACGCTGGTGGGCCATGCCATGGGAGCGGGCCAGCGCCACCAGATAGCGCCCCTGGTGCGCGCCAGCCTGTGGCTGATGGCGGGCTGGATGGCCCTGGTGGGCGCCGCCATGGTGCTCGCCGGCCCGCCCCTGCTGGCGGCGCTGCTGGGCAGCGATGCCGGGGCCGGCGGCCAGGCCGCGCTGGCCCTGGCCACCTCGCTGCTCGGGCTGGTGGCCGCGTACCAGGTGCTCGATGCCATCAACCTGGGCAGTGCCTTTGCCCTGCGCGGCCTGGGCGACGTGCGCTGGGCCAGTACCGTCAACACCGTGTGCTCGCTGCTGCTGTTCGTGCCGCTGGCGGCATGGTTGTCACTCGATGCGCTGGGCGCCAGCGTGCCGGCCCTGGGCTGGGGCGCATGGGGTGGCTGGATGGCGGCGGCGCTGCTCAGCGCGGTGCTGGCTGCGGCCTTTCACGCAAGGCTGCGGTGGGTGCTGCGGGGTTTCCAGGAGAGCGTCAGCCCTGCTCGTCGTCCGGCGTGAACACCTGGCCGGCCACCATGTCCCATTCGGCGATCTGCTCGTTGGCGGCGACCAGCCGGCCCACCAGCAGCTTGATGAAGGCCTTGTCGAAGCGCGACTGCAGGTCTTCGGACGCCTCGCGCAGCGCGGGGTTGCGGATCTTGAGCACCAGCACCTCGGTCTCGGCCACGGCGGTGGCCGTGCGCAGGCGGTTGTCGGGGCGCAGGTAGGTCATCTCGCCCAGGGTCACGCCCGGGCCCAGGGTGCTCAGCGTCCAGCCCTGGCGGCTCACGGTCACCTGGCCCTCGATGAGGATGCAGAACGAGTCGCCGGGCTGGCCCTCGCGCATGAGCACCGTGCCCTGCTCCAGCCGGCGCCAGTTGCCCAGGCGCATCAGCTCCCACAGCGCCACGTCGTGGAAGTCGGCAAAGAAGGGCAGCTCGCGCAGGCGGCCGAAGCGCTCGGCCTCGGTGTCCTGCGAGCGCTGGCGCGGCAGGTCGCGGTGGGCGTCGAGCAGGGCCTGGGCGAAGTCGCCCCAGGTGGCAAAGCGGTCGGTCGGCTTCTTGGCCATGGCGCGCAGCAGCACCGCGTCCACATGCCCGGGCAGCGACACGCGCAGCAGGCTCGGGGGCGTGGGCTCTTCGTGGCTGATCTTGTAGAGCGTGGCGAAGTCGGTCTCGCCATCGAAGGGGCGGCGGCCGGTGAGCAGCTCGTACACCACGATGGCCAGCGAGAACATGTCGCTGTGGTGTGTGAGGTCTTCCTCGCGTACCTGCTCGGGCGACATGTAGGAGGGCGAACCCACCATGCCCGAGAGCTGCGTGGCATCGCTGCGCAGCGACAGCGCGGCGCCGAAGTCGGTGAGCTTGACGTCGCCGTTGGCGGCCAGCATCAGGTTGGCGGGCTTGATGTCGCGGTGCACCAGGCCTTCGCGGTAGGCGTATTCGAGCGCATTGCAGCACTTGAAGGCGATGTCCAGCACCTGGGGCACGGGCAGCAGCGCATCCGCCCGGGCATGGGCCGCCAGGGGCTGGCCGTCCACGTATTCGAGCACCAGGTAGGGCTGGGCGGCGTCCTCGTCGGCGTCGAGCAGGCGCACGATGTGGGGGTGCTTGAGCCGGCCAGACATGGCCGCCTCGTTGCGCAGCAGGCGCCGGTAGCGCTCGGCCTGGTCGGGCTGGGCCAGCAGGTGGGCGTGCATCTGCTTGATGGCCACGCGCTTGCCGCGGAACCCGTCGAGCCCCAGGTACACGATGCCGCTGGCGCCGCGCCCAAGCTCGCGCTCGATGCGGTACTTGCCGATGGTCGGGGGGATGAGGGTGGGCGTGGCGGTCATGGGCATCCGGGTGGCGATGCCCGCATTGTGGCAAAAGCCGCGGCCTGCAACCGCATGCGGCATCCCCACGCGTGGCTTTTTGCACGCCGGCAGCGGTCCGTGGTGTGCCGCAAGTGTCCCGCCCGCTGTTCCATTTCTGAACAAGGGCTGTGCCATGGCACACCGTGCACACGGCCTGGGCGCTGGCGGCAGATGGGGCCAAAGCCGCATGGATGCTGGGTTTGCGCGCTGCCAGCGCTCCCATGCTGCGGCTGGCACGGGCATTGCGCCCATCTACTGCTGCAGGCCCCACGACAGGGCCTGGCACAACCCAACCACCGCAGGAGACAAACGCATGAACATGGCAGAAATCGCGAGCCTCGGCATCGCCAACCCCTACAAGAAGCAGTACGGCAACTACATCGGCGGCCAGTGGGTGGCCCCCATCGACGGACAGTATTTCGAGAACAGCTCGCCCATCAACGGCCAGGTGTTCACCGCCATCCCGCGCTCCAACGACAAGGACATCAACGCCGCGCTGGACGCCGCCCACAAGGCGAAAACGGCCTGGGGCAAGACCTCGACCACCGACCGCGCCAACATCCTGCTAAAGATCGCCGACCGCATGGAGGCCAACCTCTTGACCATCGCCGTGGCCGAGACCATCGACAACGGCAAGCCGCTGCGCGAGACCATGGCCGCCGACATTCCCCTGGCCATCGACCATTTCCGCTACTTCGCGGGCGCCATCCGCGCGCAGGAAGGCGGCATCAGCGAGATCGACCACGACACCATGGCCTACCACTTCCACGAGCCGCTGGGCGTGGTCGGGCAGATCATTCCCTGGAACTTCCCCATCCTGATGGCGGTATGGAAGCTCGCCCCGGCCCTGGCCGCCGGCAACTGCGTGGTCTTGAAGCCCGCCGAGCAGACGCCCGCCTCCATCCTGGTGCTGCTGGAGATCGTGGCCGACCTGCTGCCGCCCGGCGTGCTCAACGTCGTCAACGGCTTCGGCCTGGAGGCCGGCAAGCCGCTGGCCAGCAGCCCGCGCATCGCCAAGATCGCCTTCACGGGCGAGACCACCACAGGCCGGCTGATCATGCAGTACGCCAGCCAGAACATCATCCCCGTGACGCTGGAGCTGGGCGGCAAGAGCCCCAACGTGTTCTTCGAGGACGTGATGGACGCCGACGACGGCTTCTTCGACAAGGCGCTCGAAGGCTTTGCCATGTTCGCGCTGAACCAGGGCGAAGTCTGCACCTGCCCGAGCCGCGCGCTGGTCCAGGAATCGATCTACGAGCGCTTCATGGAGCGCGCCCTGAAGCGCGTGGCCGCCATCAAGCAGGGCCACCCGCTCGACAAGAGCACCATGATCGGCGCGCAGGCCTCGCAGGAGCAGCTCGAAAAGATCCTCTCCTACCTCGACCTGGGCAAGCAGGAAGGCGCCCAGTGCCTGATCGGCGGCGAGCGCAACCACCTCGCGGGCGACCTGGCCGGCGGCTACTACATCCAGCCGACCGTGTTCAAGGGCCACAACAAGATGCGCATCTTCCAGGAAGAGATCTTCGGCCCCGTGCTGTCGGTCACCACCTTCAAGACCGAAGAGGAAGCCCTGGAGATCGCCAACGACACGCTCTACGGCCTGGGCGCCGGGGTGTGGAGCCGCGACGGCAACCGCGCCTTCCGCATGGGCCGGGGCATCCAGGCCGGGCGCGTGTGGACCAACTGCTACCACCAGTACCCGGCGCACGCGGCCTTCGGCGGCTACAAGCAGTCGGGCATCGGCCGCGAAAACCACAAGATGATGCTGGACCACTACCAGCAGACCAAGAACCTGCTGGTGAGCTACACCCAGGCGCCCCTGGGCTTCTTCTGAGCCCGCAGCCCATGGCCGATACCCTGGCCCACGAAGCCGCTTTGCCCGTCCAGGACACGGGCCCACCAGCCCGTGTCCTGGCCACGCCCGAGGCCCTGGAACTCATCGCCCGGCTGCACGCGCAGCACGGCCCGCTGATGTTCCACCAGTCGGGCGGCTGCTGCGACGGCAGCGCCCCCATGTGCTTTGCGCGCGGCGAGTTCCTGGTGGGCGACTCGGACGTGCTGCTCGGCCACATCGGCGGCGAGCCCTTCTACATGAGCCGGCCGCAGTTTGCGGTGTGGGAGCACACCCAGATCACCGTGGACGTGGTGCCCGGCGGGGGCGGCATGTTCTCGCTGGAGCGGCCCACGGGCCTGCGCTTCCTGATCCGCTCGCGGCCGTTCACGGAAGACGAGTCGCATGTGCTGAAACTGCACCCGGTGGCTTGACGCGAATCCCCCTGGCGCGCGCCGCGCCCAGGGGATTTCATTTTTCCGGCCAGGCAGCCATGGCGGTCCGGGCCATGTCCTCCAGGTCCGCCAGGTCGGCCCCATCGCGCCCCTGGATGGCCATGCCCTGCACCACGCCCAGGTAGAAGCGCGCCAGCCGGTCGATGTTCGTGGACTGCGGCAACTCGCCCGCAGCCGCCGCACGCTGGAGCCCCGCGCGCAGCTTGGCCAATGAGCCCTCGCGGGCATGCCGGGCCGTGTCGGGCGAGCCGCCCGGGCACTCCTCGCCCGTGGCCAGCGTCACCATGCAGCCCGAGGGCATGCCCTCCTGGCCCGCCACGACCCCGGCGGCAGCCAGCAGTGCTTTCTGCATGCCCGCGCGCACCGTGGCGCTGCCATCGACATGGTCCCAGATCAGTTCATTGGCCGCTGCGCTGTAGCGCCCGATGGCCTCTGCGTACAAGGCCTCCTTGCTGCCAAAGGCCGCGTACAGGCTGGGCGAGCGGATACCCATGGCTGCGCACAGGTCGTTCATCGAGGTGGCCAGGAAGCCCTGGCGCCAGAAAACCTCCACGGCGGCCTGCAAGGCGGCATCGCGGTCGAACGCTCTCGGTCGGCCCAGAACCGGCATGGAATCCATCCTTTCATCATTTTTGTGTTGATCGACACAATAAATCGATTGACAGCAAAGATCAATGCCGCAATCATTCTGTGTCGATCAACACAAAAAGGTAATTCATGCTGCTTTCCAACAAACGCGCCCTCGTCACGGGGGCCAGCCGGGGTATTGGCGCCGCGATTGCAAAGACCCTGGCCGCCGAGGGCGCCGACGTCGCCATCACCTATGAAAAGTCGGCCGACCTGGCTGCTGGCGTCGTCCGCGAGATCGAGGCCTTGGGGCGACGAGGCACCGCCATCCAGGCCGACAGTGCCGACGCTGCGGCCGTGCAGGCCTCGGTACAGAAGGCTGTGGCCTTCCTGGGCGGCATCGACATCCTGGTCAACAACGCGGGCATCTTCCACATGGGCCCGGTCAAGGACGCCGTGCTGACGGACATCGACGCGATCCTGAACGTGAACGTGCGCGCGCCGGTCATCACCAGCCAGGCGGCCATCCCCCACCTGGGCCAGGGCGGGCGCATCATCCACATCGGCAGCTGGTTCGCCGAGCAGGTGCAGTGGCCGGGCTTGAGCATCTACGCGATGTCCAAGTCCGCACTGGCCTCGTTCACCAAGGGCCTCGCGCGCGAGCTCGGGCCCGAGGGGATCACGGTGAACCTCGTGCAGCCGGGCGCCATCGACACCGACATGAACCCGGCCGCCGGGCCGCTGTCCGACCTGATCCGCCAGCCCATCGCCGTGGGCAAGTACGGCAGCGGCGAGGACATCGCCCACGCCGTGGCCTTCCTCGCGAGCGCCAAGGCGCAGTACATCACCGGCACTGCGCTCACGGTCGACGGCGGTATGCTCGCGTAAAGACTTATGGAGGAGACCCCTTGACCGCACCCGCAACCACTTTCCGCACGCTGCATGCCAGCCCGACCCTGCTGCGCCTGCCCAATGCCTGGGATGCCGCCAGCGCCCGGCTCTTCGAGAGCCTGGGTGCGACGGCCATCGCCACGACCAGTGCCGGCGTGGCCTGGTCGCAGGGCTACCCTGACGGCTACGCCATGCCCGTCGACGTGGTGCTGGCGTACGCGAAGAACCTGGTGCGGGTGCTCAAGGTGCCCCTGTCGGTGGACATGGAAGACGGCTATTCGGACGACCCGGCCCAGGTCGCCGACCTGGCCGCGCGCCTGGCGGGCGAAGGCGTTGCGGGCATCAACCTCGAAGACGGGCGCAAGCCCCCCGAGCTGCTGGCGCGCAAGGCCGAGGCGATCCGCGAGCGGCTGGCCAAGGACGGGCTGGACCTGTTCGTCAATGCGCGCACGGACGTGGTGCTGCAGCGCCTGGTCGATGAGGGCAGCCAGGCAGGTGAAGCCATCGCACGCGGCCAGCTGTACCGCAAGGCGGGCGTCGACGGCCTGTTCGTCCCCGGGCTCACCGATGCTGGGCAGATCAAGGCCATCGTGGCCGGTGTCGACCTGCCGCTGAACCTGATGGCCTGGGGCGGCCTGGCCAATGCCACGCAACTGCAGGCCCTGGGCGTGAAGAGGCTCAGCGCGGGCTCCGGTATCCCGCAGGTGCTGTGGGGCCATGCCGCGAAGCTGGCGACCGATTTCCTGCAGGGCGGCGAATCGGACAAGCTGCAGGGGCAGATCCCCTATGGGCAGATGCAGGGCCTGTTCAGCTGACCTGGACGTTGGTCACGCGACCTGGGCGCGCAGGTGCCGGTACACGGTATTGCGCGACACGCCCAGCGCACGCGCCACGGCCGACACATTGCCGCCCTGCGCGGCCAGGGCCTGGGCGATGGCGGCGGCGGTGATGGCCTGCAGGGGCTGCGCAGCCGGTGCCGCTGCAGGCCCTGGGGGCATGGCGGCAACCTCTTCGCACTCTTCCAGAAAATCCTCGGGCAGGTGCTCGCGCCGGATGACCGTATCGCCCTCGGCCATGAGCGCCGCCGTGCGCAGCACATTGGTCAGCTGGCGCAGGTTGCCCGGCCAGGCGCAGCGCGCGAAAAGATCCATGACCTCAGGGCACACGGGCAGCGGTGGCGAGCCGCCCTCGGCTCCTGACTGCTGGATGCGTTGCACGATGGCCGCCAGGTCGCTGCGCTCGCGCAGCGCGGGCAGGCGCACCACCAGGCCGTTGAGGCGGTAGTACAGGTCCTGGCGGAAGCTGCCCTCAGCCATCATCTCGCGCAGGTTGCGGTGGGTGGCGCAGACCACCTGGATGTCCACTTCGACCTGGCGCGTGCCGCCCAACGGGGCCACGCTGCGCTCCTGCAGCACGCGCAGCAGGCGGGCCTGCAGGGCCAGGGGCATGTCGCCGATCTCGTCGAGAAACAAGGTGCCGCCATGGGCCTGCACGATCTTGCCCGGGCTGCCCTTGCGCCGCGCGCCGGTGAAGGCCCCCTCCTCGTAGCCGAACAGCTCCGACTCGATCAGCGACTCGGGGATGGACGCGCAATTCACCGCCACGAAGGGCGCATGGCGCCGTGGCCCGTCGTGGTGGATGGCACGGGCCAGCAGTTCCTTGCCGGTGCCGGTCTCGCCCTGGATCAGCGTGGCGATGTCGCGGCCCAGCAGCTTGGTGACGCGGGCTATGGCCAGGGCCAGCACGGGGTCACCGGTATTGAGGTAGCGCAGGCCCGAGAGCCCGGAGGATCGGGCGGCGGCGCGCGCGGGTTCGGCCGGCCGGCCCGCGACCCACAGGCGCTCGGCCTGCGGCCGGTACGCGGGCCGGGCCATCACCGTCACGCCGCCCGGCAAGCGCAGCGTGAGCGACTCCGCGTGCCCCCTGCGGCAGTGGTCGAGCACCTGGCCCATGTCCACGCCGAACAGCGAGCCAAAGGTGTGGGCCTGCAGCGCGCTGTGCGACAGGCCCAGCTGGAACTGGCCGCTGCGGTTAGCCGAGAGAAAGCGCCCGTCGGGGCTGAAAGCGGCCAGGCCCTCGACCAGCGTGCCCAGGAACTCCGGCCGGGCATGGAAGTGCAGGCGCACCGCGTCCTCGTGCACCTGGTTCCAGAGGTGGTTTTCCACCATCTGGGCGGACATGCGCACCAGGGCCATGGTGTGCTTGCTCTGGCTGCGGTGGTCGCCGCTCACGTCCAGCGCGCCCAGCGCCCTGCCCTGCGGGTCCAGGATGGGCACGCACGAGCAGGTGAGGAACTGGTTGGCACGCAGGTAGTGCTGGCCGGCGTGCACCTGCACGGCCTGGCCCAGGGCCAGTGCGGTGCCGATGGCATTCGTGCCCTTGCGCTCCTCGGTCCACACCCCGCCGGGGCGCAGGGCCACGCGGTCGGCCCGGGCCACGAAATCGTCGTCGCCCAGGGCGTGCAGGATGACGCCCTCGGGATCGGTCAGCAGCACCATGCTGTGGGTGCCCGCGATCTGGTGGTAGAGCGTCTCCATCACCGGCAGCGCATGGTCGGCCAGGGTGCGGTTGCGCTGCAGCGCACAGCGCAGGTCGGCGCTGGCCAGGGGCATGGCATCCATGGCGTCCTGCGCGCGCAGGCCGAAGGCGGCCGAACGCGCATGGGCGTGGGGGATCAGGTCGCGCGGCGCCGCCAGGGCGGTTGGCTCCAGGTGCATGGGTTTGTCTCCTTGCGGCCGGGGCAGTCAGTGCCACCTGGCATTTCAGGAAACCTTAGCATGCCCAGCTTGGCGCCAGCTTGCACGGCAAGCCGGCACCAGGGGTTTTCAAGCGAGTGCCTGCGCGAAATCCGCCTGCAGGTCTTCGAACTCTTCGAGCCCCAGCGACAGGCGGATCATGCCGTCGCCAATGCCCATGTTGGCGCGCACGGCCGGGCCTGCCTCCCAGAAGATGGTGTGCGCCACCGGGATGATGAGCGTGCGCGTGTCGGCCAGGCCCGTGGCCTTGATCGGCAGTTGCAAGCGGTTGCAAAAAGCCAGGCATTGGTCGGCATCGCGCAGCTCGAAGGCCAGCAGCCACGAACCCGCCTTGAAGTGCTTGCGCGCAATCGCGTGCTGCGGGTGCGATTCGAGCATGGGGTAGTGCACGCGGGCAATCGCGGGGTGCTGCTCCAGCCATTGGGCCAGGGCCAAGGCCGTGGTGCTGGTGCGGTCCATGCGCAGGGCCAGGGTCTCGGCGCCCAGCGCCAGTTGGTGCGCGGCCTGCGACGAGAGCATGCCGCCCATGTCGCGCAGGCCCTTTTTGCGGATCTGCTGCAGGCCCCAGCCCTTGGCGTCGCCCTTGCGGTAGGGGGCGAAGATGTTGGGGTAGCTGCTCCAGTCGAACAGGCCGGTGTCGGTGACCGCGCCGCCCAGGGCATCGCCCAGGCCGCCGATGCTCTTGGTCAGCGAGTTGACGACCAGGCCCGCGCCCACGGTCACGGGGCGGAACAGGTAGGGCGAGGCCACGGTGTTGTCCACCACGTAGAGCAGGCCGCGTTCCTTGCACAGGGTGCCGATGGCTTCGAGGTCGGGGATCTGCGTGCCGGGGTTGGCAATGGTCTCCACGAACACCATGCGCGTGTTGGGGCGCACGGCGGCGGCGACCTGGGCCGCATCGGTCACGTCCACCGTGGTCACTTCGATGCCCAGGTCGGCCAGGGTACCAAAAACGCTGTTGGTGTTGCCGAAGACAAATTGGCTGGCCAGCAGGTGGTCGCCCGCCTTGAGCAGGGTGAGGAACACGGCGCAGACGGCCGCCATGCCAGTGGAGAACACGATGGTGCCCTGGCCACGCTCCATCTGCGTGACCTTGGACTCCAGGGCTGCAGTGGTGGGCGTTCCCTGGCGGGCGTAGTTGAAGCCGCCCTTGAGCGTGCCCTGGAACACACCGATCAGGTCTTCCACCTTGTCGTAGCCGTATTGCACGGAGGTGTGGATGGGTTGGTGCACCGCGCCGTATTCGGTGCCGGCCAGGCGGTCGGCGTGCACGATCTGGGTGGTGAACTGGCGGGTGGGCTTGTCGTTGCTGCTGCTCATGGGAATGCGGGCTTGCTGCTCTGCGGAATCGGGGAAAACAAAAACTCAGCGCTCGGGCGCTATCTGCTCGGCGTAATCGTACAGCGCGCCGAGGATGTCCTGGGTGCGGTCGTCGTCGGCGGTCTCCGACAGGTTATCGATCTCGGTGAACAACTGCTCCACCGTGCGCGCACCCCCGGCACCGTCGAACAGGCAGGCGGCGCGGTGCTTCTCCCAGCGCTCGTGCTCTTCGGGCGTGAGCGTCTGGGGGAAGTTGCGGGCACGGTAGCGCCAGACCAGCTCCTTCAGGCGCGCGTCGTCGAACGACAGGCGCGTGCGCGCCAATTTCTCGCCGCTCATGGCGCGCATGTCGGTGAGCTGGCGCCGGTCGCCATTGCCCACGAAGCCGCCGTACAGGTCCTGGTCCACGTCGGGCGTGGGCTCTTCGGGGCGGGCGAACACCTGGGGCCAGATGCCACTCATGTCGGGCAGCACGCGCGCGATCTCGGCGTGCTGCGCGGCCTGGGGCAGATCCATGTTCCAGTGCCTGGCGCGCTCGGCCGTGAGGGTGTTCACATTGCCCACGACCATGGGCGACTTGTTCAGATGGATGGTCTTGATCGGCAGGCGAGTCACGCCCTCGGGCAGGTCGGCCGCGCGCGAGAACATGCGCAGGCGGATCTCCTCCACGCCCATGCTGGCCAGCGGCGTCGGGTCGTGCGCCAGGTCCCAGGCGATCAGCTCGTTCTTGTTGGTCGGGTGGCTGGCCAGCGGCCACATCACGGCCAGACAGCCGCGCTCCACCGGGAACATGCCCGACACGTGCAAAAACGGCTTGGCCGTGATGGCCGTGGCCGGCAGGCGCAGCTCGGCGGCCACGCGGTCCTTCTTGTGCAGGCTGAGCGCGAAGTCGAAGAGCTTGGTGTTGTGCTGGCGGATGAGCCGCGCCAGGGCAATCGTGGCGCGCACATCCGACAGGGCATCGTGCGCGGCCTCGTGCAGCAGGCCGTTGGCCTTGGACAGGTGCTCGAGCTTGAAGCTCGGCGCACCGTCTTCCTTCTTGGGCCAAGTGATGCCGTCGGGGCGCAGGGCGTAGGTCATGCGCACCACGTCGAGCAGGTCCCAGCGGCCGCACTGGTTCTGCCACTCGCGCGCATAGGGGTCGATCAGGTTGCGCCAGAACATGAAGCGCGTGATCTCGTCATCGAAGCGGATGGTGTTGTAGCCCACGCCGATGGTGCCGGGGCGGGCCAGCTCGGCCTCGATGCGGGCGGCGAAGGCGTGCTCGGGCATGCCCTGCTCCAGGCACTGCTGGGGCGTGATGCCGGTGATCAGGCACGAGACCGGGTCGGGCAGGTAGTCGCTGGCGGGCTGGCAGAAGATGTTCAGCGGCTCGCCGATCTCGTTGAGGTCGGCATCGGTGCGGATGGCGGCGAACTGCGCGGGCCGGTCGCGCCGCGTGTTGGCCCCGAAGGTTTCGTAGTCGTGCCAGAGAAAGGTATGCATGAAATGAAATTGCTACGGTCAGAAACACCGGAACCCGCAAGTATGCCGGGCACGGGACAATGGGGAATGCCCATTTCGCTTGCCCCCCATTTTGCCCGCCGCGTCCTGCATGCCGCACCCCGCCCCGCCCTGACTGCTTTGGCCATGGCCTGCGCACTCGCCTTGCCAGGCTGCGCCACACCGCCCGCGCCCATCCCGCCTGCAGCGGCGCCCGCGCCACGGCCGCCCGTTGCACCGGTGGCACCCGCCCCGGTCACCAGCCCCACGCCCCAGGATACCGAGCAGGCAGGTTTTGCCGCCTGGATCGCCGGCTTCTCGCGCGAGGCCCTGGCCGCCGGCATCCGGCCGGCCACCGTGCAGCAGGTGCTGGCCCATGCCACACTGCAGCCGCGCGTGATCGAGCTCGACCGCGCCCAGCCCGAATTCAACCGCACGCCCTGGGCCTACCTCGACAGTGCGGTATCGGCCCAGCGCATCGCCCAGGGCCAGGCCAAGCGGGCCGAGCACCAGGCGGCCATCGACGCCGCGGCCACGCGCTACGGCGTGCCCTCCTCCATCATCACGGCCATCTGGGGCATGGAGAGCAACTACGGCAGCAACTTCGGCAACTTCCGCGCGGTGGATGCGCTGGCCACGCTGGGTTTCGAGGGCCGCCGTGCGGCCTGGGCACGCAGCGAATTGCTGGCCGCGCTGCGCATCCTGGACCAGGGCGACATCAGCGACGAGCGCATGGTGGGATCCTGGGCCGGCGCCATGGGCAACACGCAGTTCCTGCCCTCGGTCTTCCTGGCCTATGCGGTCGATGCCGACGGCGATGGCCACCGCGATATCTGGGGCAGCATCCCGGATGTGGCAGCCTCCACCGCCAACTTCCTCGCGCGCATGGGCTGGCAGGCCGGCCAGCCCTGGGGCGTGGAGGTGCGGCTGCCGCCGGGCTTCGACTACGCCCGCGCCGAGCAGAATGTGCGCCAGACGGCGGCCCAATGGGCCACGGAAGGCGTGCAGGGCATGGACGGACAGCCCCTGCCCCCTCTGGACGCGGCCTCCATCGCCACGCCGGCCGGGGCACACGGCCCGGCCTTCCTGGTCGGACAGAACTTCCGCACCATCCTGCGCTACAACAACTCGGTGAGCTATGCGCTGGGCGTGGGCCTGCTCGCGCGCCAGATCGACGGTGGCACTGGTGTGGTGGCTGCCTGGCCGCGCGACCTGGCGCCGCTGTCGCGCAGCCAGCTGCAACAGATGCAGACGCAACTCAACCAGCGTGGCTTCAATGCCGGCACGCCCGATGGCGTGATGGGCCCGGCCACGCGCGCAGGCTTGCGCCAGTACCAGCAGAGCACTGGCACGGTGGCCGATGGCTACCCCACGGCCGAGCTGCTGCAGCGCCTGGCCGCACCCTGATTAACAAACACATACAATCGCGCCCTGTTGGTGCTCGCAGTCCTCTTCTGGAATGCAGTTCAACGGGAAGCAGGAGGGCTTGGCAACCAGCCCGACCTGCGCTGCCCCCGCAACGGTCGGTGGAAAGGTCGCAAGACCAGGCATCTCCCTCATACATAGCCACTGGACGCGCACCGCGTCCGGGAAGGCCGGGGACGCTGTTTTTTCCACCCAGCCCGGATACCGGCCAACGAAGTGGTCCACAGGTTCGCCTGCGTGCCGTTCAGTCCAGACCCGGCGGGGATGCCGGCGAGGACGCCCGTATCCGTTGCTGTCCCCATGAACCAGAATCTTCGCCGCCCCTCGGCCGGGCATGCCCCCGCGCGTTTCCATTTCTCGTGCCTGTATGGCGCCGTGCTCACGCTGGCTGCCGCCACGGGTGCGCAGGCCCAGACCGCCACGCTGGCACCGGTCACCGTGCAATCCGGCACCTTCATCGAAGCGCCCCAGACGCTGACCACGCCCACCACCACCGGCAGCCGCCTGGGCCTCACGGCGCTGGAAACCCCGGCCTCGGTCGAAGTGCTCGAGGGCGAAACCATCCGCCAGCGCGGTGACCAATCGATTGCCGATGCCGCCTCGCGCGCCACCGGCATCACCCAGACGGCCTCGGCCGCGGGCGGTGCCCTGGTGGCGCGCGGCTTTGCCGGCAACACCTCGGTGATGCGCCTGTACGACGGCACGCGCCAGTACGTCTCGGGCGGCACGGTGACCTTTCCGTTCGACCCCTGGCAGGCCGAGCGCGTGGAGGTACTGCGCGGCCCCGCCTCCATCATGTACGGCGAGGGTGCCATCGGCGGCGCCATCAACACCGTGCCCAAGAAGCCCACGCGCAGCCCCATCTCCAATGAAGTGCGCCTGGCCTACGGTTCGCAAGACACGGTGCGCACGGCCTTCGGCAGCGGCGGCGCCATCAACGAGCAGTGGTCGTACCGCGTGGACCTGTCGCACAACCGATCCGACGGCCAGGTGGACCGCAGCGCCTCGAATTCGCTGGTGGCCGCAGGCGCGCTGCGCTTCGATGCCACGCCCGACCTGCGCTTCACCCTGTCGCACGACTACGGCAACCAGGAGCCCGCGCCTTACTTCGGCATTCCGCTGGTCAACGGCAAGATCGATCCGGCGCTGCGCAAGGCCAACTTCAACGTGGCCGATGCCTACCTGAAGTTCCGCGACCAGTGGACGCGCCTGGACACGGAGTGGACGCCGTCCTCGGCCCTCACGCTGCGCAACTCGCTGTACCGCATCGCCTCGGACCGCCACTGGAACAATGCCGAAGGCTATGCCTATGTGCCCGCCACGCGGCGCATCACGCGTTCGGGCTTCATCGGCATCGACTACACGCTGGACCAGGTGGGCAACCGCTTCGACGCCACGCTCAAGCAGCCCATCGCCGGCTTGCCCAACACGCTGACCGTGGGCTTCGATGTGAACCGGCTGGAGTACGCCAAGACGCGCGGCGACGGCGCGGCCGCCCAGTCGCTCGACCCCTACCAGTTCGTGCCCGGCAACTTCCCGACCACGGGCGTGACCGTGGGCGAGTTGTTCAAGGCGCAGACCGACACGCGCTCGCTGTTCGTGGAAGACCAGTTGCAGCTCACGAAACAGCTCTCGCTGGTCACCGGCCTGCGCTGGGATTCGATCTCGTACGGCAAGCAGGATGGCAAGCGCATCGACCCCGATGTGAACAAGAGCTTCAACCACCTGTCGGGCCGCATCGGCGCGGTCTACGCCGTCACGCCGGTCACCTCCGTCTATGCGCAGTATTCGACGGCGGCCGACCCGCTGGGTGGCGTGGTCAACACCTCGGCGCAGCAGAGCCAGTTCGACCTGGCCACGGGCAAGCAGGCCGAAATCGGCTGGAAACAGCTGTTCGACGACCGCAAGGGCGAGTTCACGCTGGCCGCGTACTGGATCGAGAAGAAGAAGCTGCTGATCCGCGACGCGGTGGACCCCAATCTCTTCCAGCAGGTGGGTGCCCAGTCCTCGCGCGGCATCGAGGCCTCGCTGTCCTACGCACCCACCACCACCGTGCGGCTGGACCTCAATGCCGCGGTGCTCGATGCGAAGTTCGACGACTTCAACGAGGTCGTCAGCGGCCGCGTGGTCTCGCGCAACGGCAACACCCCGCCCGGCGTGCCCGAGCGCACGGCCAACGGCTGGGTGACCTGGGCCTTCATGCCTGCCTGGGAGGCCGGCCTGGGCGTGCGCCACGTGGGTGCGCGCAAGGTGGACAACGCCAACAGCAGCAGCGCGGCCTCGTTCACCGTGGCCGACGCCAGCCTGCGCTGGGCCGTGCGCCCGGGCACGGTGCTGGCGCTGCACGTCTACAACCTCACGGACCGCATCTACGCACAGACGCTGTACAGCGGCAACAACCAGTGGATCCTCGGCCGCCCGCGCTCGGCAGAGCTGTCGGCCCATGTGCGCTTCTGACCGCGCAGTGTGAACCCCGCGCTGCACGCCCTGTGGCGCCCGCTGCGGCGGGTGCTGTACTTCACCCACCGCTGGCTGGGCATTGCCGGCTGCATCCTGTTCGTGCTCTGGTTCGTGTCGGGGCTGGTGATGCTGCATGTGCGCTTTCCGGCCCTTACGCCGCAGGAGCGCGTCGATGGCCTCCCGGTGCTGGACCTGGCACCGGTGCAGGTCACGCCCGCCGAAGCCCTGGCCAAGCTGCAGGTGAATGCCCCGCGCAAGGTGCTGCTGGAGCAGAGCCTGGACACGCCGGTCTGGCGCATCATCGATGCCAAGGGCAACCACCATGTGGTGTCAGCCTCTCTGGCGCCCATGGAGCCGGTGACGCCGGAACGCGCCGAAGCCATCGCACGCGGGTTCGCCCGCTCGGCGACGGCCCGCTACCTGGACACCAGCATCGACGACCAGTGGACCCTGCCCAACGCCAACAGCTTCGACAAGGCGCGGCCGCTGCACCGCATTGCCGTCGGTGACGAAGCCGGCACCGAACTCTATGTGTCAGAGAAGACGGGCGAGGTGGTGCGCGACACCAGCGCCTTCGAGCGTCGCTGGACGGTCTTCGGCACCCTGCTGCACTACTACACCTACGCCCCCATCCGCCGGCATGCGGACTTCTGGCGCCAGCTGGTGCTGTGGACCTCGGGCCTGGCCATGGTGTCGGCCGGCACCGGGCTCATCGTCGGCATGCTGCGCGTGCGCCTGCGCCGGCGCTACCGCGGCGATTCGCCCACGCCCTACCGCGGGTGGATGGCCTGGCACCATGTGCTGGGCCTGGTCGGCGGCATCGCCATCCTGACCTGGGTGTTCAGCGGCTGGTTCTCGATGGGCCCCAACCGCTGGCTCTCGCACAGCACACCGGGCCAGGCAGCGGCGCAGTTCGGGCAGGCCGGGCCGGTGTTCACCCACAGCATTGCCAGCCTGCACACGCTGGCCAACGGCGCAGCGCCCGCCAAGGCGGTGGAGGCCGCCTGGCACGGCGGCCGCCCAGTATGGGTGGTGTCGGACGCATCCGGCGGGCGCCGCAGCGTGGATGCCGGCACGGGCCTGGCGGTAGCAGCAATGCCAGAGGACCTGGCCAAGGCCGCCGCAGCGACCTACCCAGGGACCAGCGCAGACGCCCCGGTGCTGCTCACCGAACCCGACCGCTACTGGTATGCGCGCCACGTGCCGCCCGTGTTGCCGGTATGGCGCATCGTGCTGCACGACGGGGCGGCCACCTGGTTGCACGTGGATGCGGCCACGGGGCAGTTGCTGTCCACCAGCACGGCGGACAGCCGGTTGCGCCGCTGGCTCTTCAACGGGCTGCACAGCCTCGATTTTCCGCTGTTCCTCAAGACGCCATGGTGGTATCTCGCGATCTGGCTGCTGTCACTGGTGGGCCTGGCCGTGTCGGTCACAGGGGTGGTGATCGGCTGGCGCCGGCTGGCGAAATGACGGGATCGGGACGCTATTCGCGCAGGAAGTCGTGCATGCGCGAATGCTGCTCCACCAGGGCATCGAAACAGGCGAAGTAGAACGCGGGAGCTCCGTCCGTGGCCAGCAGTTCCTCGCGCCGCAGCAGGCGGCCCGGCCAGGACGCCGGCAAGGCGATGGGCGATGCCTCGGGGTCTTCGATGCGCGCACCCCTCGGCATCGCCATGCAGCGTGACCAGCCAGTCCCGGGGATCCTGCGCAGATCCACGCGTGGCGATGGACAGCCAGATGCTGGGCTCCCCGTCCGGTCCGCGCATCAGCAGCGCCCGAAAGTAGCCGCCGCCGTGGACAAAGTGCACCAGGCCGTCGTGCTGTTCGCACAGGGCCGCGCAGCCGCAAGGGCATGGAACCATGGCCTGGGCGGTTTCCTCAACGCGGAGGGGTCCGTGTTCCATGCGATGGGTTCTCGTGCCTCCAGGGCGGCAGCCCGGCCTGCCACGCGGGCGTCGCTCAGCGCGCCTTGGCCTGGACGGTCTGGCTGATCCCCACTTCGCGCGCCACATAGGCGTACTGGCGGCTGTGGATGTCGGCCACGGCCCAGGCGCTGGCCTTCACCTGCTTGGCGGCGGTGCATTTGGAGACCCGGGGGTCGGGGCCGGAGCTGGAGGTCACGGCCTGCATGAGCGTAGACACGTGCGGCTGCTTGGCCTTCTCGAGCTCCCAGTAGCCTGCAGAGCTGTAGGCCTTGCGCAGCATCTCGGCCTGCTGCTCCGGCGACCAGCCGCGCGTGGCCCCGCTGGCCTTGAGCTGGGATTCCAGGCGCGCCCGGTTGCGCAGCGGCCCATCACCCACGGTCTTGAGCGCGGCATCGATCTCGGCCTGTGCCGCGGTGAACCGGGCCCCCACACTGCATTCGGTCGGGCTCGCATGCGCGCCCCATGCCAGGGTGGATCCCAGCAGCAGCAACGATGCGGTGAATCGGGTCAGTGCCATGGTATCGGTGCCTCGGCGAAAGAAGGGGCCGCGCGGGAGCGGCCGAATCGCCCAATGTAGCGCGCACTCCACGCGGCGCCAAGGCCCGGCAGGCCCCAGGGGTCGCATACCGCGGCCGGGTGATGCGCAAACCAGACACTCCCTCCGGCCAGCCCGGTCCGTGGGGGCTTGCGCTGGCCTGCCCTGTGCGGTCGCCCGCCAGGCCGTAACATGCCGCCTTTGCCCTGCGCTGCTGCCCATGCCCCTGCTCGACCCCGCCCTGATCCGCGACTGGCACGCCCATGTCTACTTCGACGCCGAGAGCCGCGACACGGGCTGGGCACTGCGCGAGACCATCGCGCGCGAACTGGCGGGCCGGGTGGAGATCGGCCGGTTCCACGAGCGGCCCGTGGGCCCGCACCCGATGTGGAGCTACCAGCTCGCCTTTGACCCAGCCGACTTCACCCACGTGCTGGGCTGGCTGGCACTCAACCACGGCACGCTCGACGTGTTCGCCCACCCCAACACCGGTGACGGCCTGCGCGACCACCGCGATTGCGCCCTCTGGCTCGGGCACTCGCACACGCTGAACCTGGCGGGCTTTACCGGCTGAGCGAGCCCGGTCCATGAAAAAAGCCCACCGGGTGGTGGGCTTTGGCTGGCTGCAGCACCACGGGGTGCTGCGCCGGGGAGGATCAGCGTTCCAGGGCCAGGGACACGCCCATGCCGCCGCCGATGCACAGCGCAGCCACGCCCTTCTTGGCGTCGCGGCGCTGCATTTCGTGCAGCAGGGTCACCAGGACGCGGCAACCCGATGCGCCGATGGGGTGGCCGATGGCGATGGCGCCACCGTTGACGTTGACCTTGGCCGGATCGATCTCCAGCTCCTTGTTCACGGCGCAGGCCTGGGCGGCGAAGGCTTCGTTGAGCTCGAACAGGTCCACATCAGCGGCGCTCCAGCCGGCGCGCTGCAGGGCCTTGCGCGTGGCCGACACCGGTCCCATGCCCATGGTGGCGGGGTCCAGGCCGGTGGTGCCGAAGGAGGCGATGCGCGCCAGGGGCTTGAGGCCCAGGGCTGCGGCCTTCTTGGCGCTCATGACCACCACGGCGGCGGCGCCGTCGTTCAGGCCCGAGGCATTGCCGGCCGTCACGCTGCCGGCCTTGTCGAAGGCGGGGCGCAGGCCGGCCAGGGCTTCGGCATTGGTCTTGCGGTTGAGGTACTCGTCGGTGTTGAAGAAGATCGGGTCGCCCTTCTTCTGCGCCAGGGCCACGTCCACGATCTCGTAGGCGAACTTGCCGGCGTCCTGCGCGGCAGCGGCCTTGAGCTGGCTGTTCAGGGCCAGGGCGTCCTGCTGCTCGCGGGTGATGCTGTACTGCTTGGCCACGTTCTCGGCCGTGATGCCCATGTGGTACTGGTTGTACACGTCCCACAGGCCGTCCACGATCATGGTGTCGACCAGCTTCCAGTCGCCCATGCGCTGGCCATCGCGCGAACCGGGCAGCACGTGGGGTGCCAGGCTCATGCTTTCCTGGCCGCCGGCCACCACGATCTCGCTGTCGCCCCAGGCCACGGCCTGGGCCGCCAGCATCACGGCCTTGAGGCCGGAGCCGCAGACGGCATTGATGGTGAGCGCAGGCGTTTCCTGCGCTACGCCGGCCTTCATCGACGCCTGGCGCGCGGGGTTCTGGCCCACGCCGGCCGTCAGCACCTGGCCCATGATGACCTCACCCACCTGGCCGGCTGACAGGCCGGCGCGCGTGATGGCTTCGCGGATCACGATCGAGCCCAGCTCGGTCGCGGGCACCTTTGCCAGTGCGCCGCCAAACTTGCCCACCGCGGTGCGGGTGGCCGAAACGATGACGATGTCTTCCATGGAATGTCCTTCTTTTCTGGAGGTGGATGTCTTGGGTTGGATTGTCTCAGGTCAGCCGGTCACGCCTTTTGCTGGACATAGCGGCCGGGGGCCGGCTCGATGGCCTTGAATTTCGTGCCCTTGCCATAGCCCTTGGGCGCGGCGACCTGCTTGCCGGCGTGGCCCTTGAGCCAGGCGGACCAGTCGGTCCACCAGCTGCCGGGGTGTTCGGTGGCGCCCTGCAGCCATTGGTCGAGCGTGCCGGGGAACTTGCCGTCGGCACGGATCCAGTGGCTGCGCTTGCCCTTGGCGGGCGGGTTGATGACGCCCGCGATGTGGCCCGAGGCCCCCATCACGAAGCGCTTCTTGCCCGGCAGCACCTGGGTCGAGGCATAGGCCGCCGTGGCGGGCACGATGTGGTCCTCGCGCGAGCCGTAGATGTAGGTGGGCAGCGTGAGCTGGCCGAGGTCCATCTTCTCGCCGCAGACGGTGAGCTTGCCGGGCTTGACGAGGTTGTTCTCGAGGTAGAAGTTGCGCAGGTACCAGGCGTAGAACGGCCCGGGCAGGTTGGTGCTGTCGCTGTTCCAGTACAGCAGGTCGAACGGCGGCGGCGTCTCGCCCTTGAGGTAGTTGCCCACCACGTAGTTCCACACCAGGTCGTTGGGGCGCAGGAAGCTGAAGGTCGAGGCCAGGTCCTGGCCCTTCATCATGCCGCCGCTGCCCATCTCCATCTCGCGGTACTTCACGAAGTTCTCGTCGATGAAGACGTCGAGGATGCCGGTGTCGGTGAAGTCGATCAGCGTGGTCAGGAAGGTGGCGCTGGCCACGGGCTCGTCACCGCGCGCGGCCAGCACGGCCAGGGCGTTGGAGAGGATGGTGCCACCCACGCAGAAGCCGAGCGCATTGATCTGGTCGGCACCGGTGATGTTCTGCACCACGTCGATGGCGGCGATGGCACCGTCTTCGACATAGTTGTCCCAGGTCTTCTTGGCCAGGGCGTCGTCGGGGTTGCGCCAGCTCACCACGAAGGTGTGGTGGCCTTCACTCACCGCATAGCGGATCAGCGAATTCTCGGGCTGCAGGTCGAGGATGTAGAACTTGTTGATGCACGGCGGCACCAGCAGGAAGGGGCGCTCGTAGACCTTGGCCGTGAGGGGCTTGTACTCGAGCAACTGGAACAGCTCGTTCTCGAACACCACCGCGCCCTCGGTGGTGGCCACGTTGCGGCCCACCTCGAACAGGCTTTCGTCGGTCATCGAGACATGGCCCTGCTTCAGGTCGTGCAGCAGGTTCTGCATGCCCTTGGCGATGCTTTCACCCTTGGTCTCGATGGCCTTTTTCTGCGCTTCGGCGTTGAAGGCCAGGAAATTGCTGGGCGCCATGGCCGCCATCCACTGCTCCACGCCGAAGCGGATGCGCGCACGGGTCTTCTCGTCGGCTTCCACCGCATCGGCCAGGCCCATCAGCGTGCGGGCATTGAGCAGGTAGGCCGCGGCCGAGAAGGCGGCCACGGGGTTGGCGGCCCAGCCTTCACCGGCAAAGCGCTTGTCCTTGACCTCGGGCTTGCCCTGCAGGCCCTGGGCCCACAAGGCCTTGGCCTCTTCCAGGTATTGCTGCTGCAGGGCCTGCAGCTTGGCAGGCGACAATTGCACAACCGCCGGGGCAGCGGTGCCCGTGGGGGCACCCAGGTCCATTTTCTGGAAGGATTGGACGGCCTGTGCCCAACCTTGACCGAAAATCTGCTGGAACTGCTGGGCGCTCTGGTCCCAGATAGATTCTGAACTCATCCCGTCTCCTATCCCTGTCATGGTGTTCCGGCATCTCGGTGACCTGATTGTTGCCCACCCTGCAGGGGCTGGCAACCCGCAATCCTGTGAAGGGCTGTCAACAACCCTGATCACGCAAACACAATGTACCTGATCGTCATCGCCTGGCTTTACGTCACCCTCATGATGGCCGTGGCCGAAGCCACCAACACCACGGGCACGCTGCTCGGTGCCATCGTCACCTTCGTGCTCTACGGGCTGCTGCCCATGGGGATCCTGGTCTACATCCTGGGCACGCCCTCGCGCAAGCGGGCGCTCAAGCAGCGCGAGCAGGCAGAGCAGGCCGCCTGGGATGCCGAGCAGGCCGCGCAGCGGGCGGCGCAGAAGGACTCAGCCGCGCCAGATGCAGGCGGCGAAACGCCCGCTGCCCCCGAGGACGGCGGTGTCGCGCCGGTGCGAAAAGAACCGTGAGGCATTGCCCACGGTGCACCACGACGCCGTACCGTCGTTGCCGTAGACACCATTGATCCCCAGCGCCGCCAGGCGCAGCCGGGCCAGGCCCGCGAGGTCAGCCAGGAACTTGCCCCCGGGCCCGGCCACGAAGCAGGCCTCGGCAGCCGGATCCTGGTCGCAGAATGCGGCGCGCACCTCCGCCCCCACCTCGAAGGCCGAGGGCCCGATGCAGGGCCCGAGCCAGGCGATGACCTCGGCCGCAGGCGCGCCCTGCTCCGCCAGGCTTTTCACGGTGGATTCGAGCACGCCCAAGCCCGCCTTGCCTGCCAAACCACGCCAGCCGGCATGGGCGGCTGCCACCACGCTGCCCGAGCGGTGGGCAAACAGCACGGGCAGGCAGTCGGCCACCATGATGGTGCACACGGCACCGGGCACGCTGGCCAGGCAGGCGTCGGCCGCAGTGGCGTCGGGCGTGGCGGTGTCGATCACGGCGACATCGGTGCCATGCACCTGGTTCAAGAAGACGGCGCGCGCGCCAGCAGTGCGCTGCTGCAGCACGGACTGCAGCACCTGTCGGTTGGCCTGCACGGCCACCGCGTCGTCGCCCACATGGGCGCCCAGGTTCAATCGGTCGTACGGGGCAGCGCTCACGCCGTCGGCACGGGTGGTGCACAGCGCATGCACACCAGGCGGCGCAGGCCAGTCGGGCACCAGCCAGTCGGCAATCGAGATCAATGTGTGCATGCAAACAAGCGGTTTAGAACAAGGACGAAGCCTAAGGAACTGGCGCGGCCAAAGCCAGTGCCCCCGCGCAAGGGCCGCCCCGCCGCGAAGGCGGCGTATCCAGCGCTTGCGCTGGGGGCGTCCCCCTCCCGCATGGCGCAGCAATGCGAGAGAGGGGTGAAGGCGCGAAGCGACTCAGGGGGTGCTTCACCTCAGGCGCCGGAGGTGCCTGCGGGGTCCTGGTGCTGGTAGACGACCTTGGTCAGCAGGGCCATCAGGACGGTGCGCTCCTCGGAATTCAGGGGGCCCATCAGGCGCTCCTGCACGCGCTGGGCGGCGTCGCGCATCTGCAGCGCGGCGGTTTCGCCCTCGGGGGTGATCCACAGCAGCTTGCGGCGCCGGTCGCGGGTGTCGGCCTCGCGGCGCACCCAGCCGCGCTTTTCGAGCCGGCCGATGACCGATCCCGAGGTGGCGGCATCAAAGGCCACGCGCGAGGCCAGGGTGACCTGGTCCTCGCCCGGCTGGGCCAGCAGCTCGTGCAGGATGGCAAACTGCACCGGGGTCACGTCGAACCCGGCCGTCTCCTCCATGAAAAGCGCCACGGTCCGCTGGTGCGCGCGGCGCACCAGGTGGCCCGGCGTATTGTGGAAATCGAAGCTCTTTGCCATGGGCGCGAGTGTAGCGCCCCCGCCCCAGCGCCCCGCCACGGCCCTGCCTGGTTTGCCTGCAGGTGGCCCGGGAGCGTGGCACACTGCCAACAGGTACGGTGATGCACAGGCATGGCACCACGGCACCCCCCAACATTCCCCGAAAGGCAGAACATGAGCTATGTGTTTTCTCCCGCTCCGGTGGCCAGCGTCCCCGTGGTGGGCAGCAGCGACCGCTTTCCCGTGCACCGCATCTACTGCGTGGGCCGCAACTACGAAGAACACGCCAAGGAAATGGGCTTCACCGGCCGCGAGCCGCCCTTCTTCTTCATGAAGCCAGCCGACGCCATCGTCGTCGTCGATGCCGGCCAGACCGGCGAGCTGCCCTACCCCAGCCTCACGGCCAACCTGCACCACGAGATCGAACTGGTGGTGGCCATCGGCAAGGGCGGCAAGGACATCAAGGCCGCCGACGCCTTCTCGCACATATACGGCTACGCCACGGGCCTGGACATGACGCGCCGCGACCTGCAGAACGACATGAAGAAGCAGGGCCGCCCCTGGTGCATCGGCAAGGGCTTCGACGCCAGCGCCCCCATCGGCCCCATCACGCCTGCGGCCCAGGCCGGCGACGTGGCCAAGGCCTGCATCTGGCTGCAGGTCAACGGCACCGACAAGCAGCGCAGCACGGTGGCCCAGCTGATCTGGAACATCGCCGAGACCATCGAGCACCTGTCGGCCGCCTGGGAGCTGCAGCCCGGCGACCTGATCTACACGGGCACGCCCGAAGGCGTGGGCGCCGTGGTGCGCGGCGACACGCTCGAAGGCGGCGTGGACGGCCTCACGGGGATCAAGCTCAAGGTGGTCTGATACGGATTTGCATTCGATCGTATAACTAGGCGGGAGCCGCAGACAGTGCTGTAGCACGGCAAGGCGAACCAACGAAGTTATACGGTTGAAGGCAAATCCGTATGAACCCTGCGCTCCCGCAAACGGGGCGCCAAGAGACGGGGCAAGGCATGCCATTGCGGCGGGCCTTGCCCTTTTTTCATGCCCCTGCGCACCGCTAAGTGTCCAGTAAGAGAGGCGAAATTAGGATCGCGTCCCGTGGCGGCCAATGGACCCGCCACGGAACTTCGATCCAAGCCTCCTGGAGCACGCGATGCCACACCTGTTGTCCCGCCCCTTGCTGTCGAGCCGCACCGGGCTCGCCATGCTCGCGCTGATCACTGCGGCCCTCTCGACGGGATGCGCCACCACGGCGCACAGCCAAGACCCGCTGGAGCCCGTCAACCGCACGGTCTTTTCCCTCAATGACGGCCTGGACCGGGCCGTCTTCCAGCCCACAGCCAAGGCCTACCAGAAGGTGGTGCCGCCCGTGGTGCAGACGGGAGTTTCCAACTTCTTCGCCAACCTGCAGACCCCATGGTCGTCGGCCAACCTGCTGTTCCAGGGGCGAGCGCGCGAGGGCGCGTCCACCATCGCGCGGTTCGGCATCAACACCACCGTCGGGGTGCTGGGCGTGGTGGACGTGGCCACCGGCTGGGGCATGCCGCAGCGCTCCGAGGACTTCGGCCTCACGCTGGACACCTGGGGCGTGGGATCGGGCCCGTACGTGGTGCTGCCGATCTTCGGCCCCTCCAATGTCCGGGACGTGCTCTCCCTGCCCGTGGACAGCCTGGGCAGCCTGCAGGCCAGTGACGTCGCCGTGCGCAACAGCCTGACCGCCCTGAAGATGGCGAGCAAGCGTGCCGATCTGCTGGAGATGACCCGCATGCTCGACCAGGCCGCGCTGGACAAGTACGCGATGGTGCGCGATGCCCATCTCAAGCGGCGCAACCGCTCCGCTGCACCGACCGAGACACAGGGCGCCCTTCCCGCCGAAGACCCCGCGGACGGCGAGCGCCTGGTGCGCTGACGCGGCAGGCGGCCCTGCGTGCCCGGGTGGATCCGGACACGCCGCAGGCCGCCCGATCCGCTGGCTGCCGATCCCCTTCCTTCACCCACCCCCGCCCTGAGCCCCGGAGCATCGCTGCGCCGGGGGCGGCCGCCGCATGCCCATTACGCCCCTGCCCTCCATCGCGCACATCCGCCGTCTCCAGTCCGCGGGTGCGGCGGTGGCCTTCCTGCTGGCCATCCGGATCGATGCGCCCCTGGTGCGCCTGGTCCACGCCCACAGCACACCCGCGCTGGACCAGACCTTCGATGCCTTGAGCCAGCTGGCCAGCGCCGAGCTGGCGACGGCCGTTGCCATGGGGCTGTACCTCCTGGGTCACCGGTCCCTGGCCCGGGGGCCGTCGCCCACCCGGGCCGGGGGCGAGCGCTGGGTTCGCAGAGGCGTGCTGCTGCTGCTCACCCTGCTGAGCGGTGGCTTCCTCACCTGGCTTCTCAAGCACCTGGCGGCACGGGCGCGCCCGCAGTTGCTGATCGATCACGGGTTCAATGGCTTCGGCCTGCCCTTCGCGGGCCACCCCTTCAACTCCTTTCCCTCCAGCCACGCGTTCACGGCCTTTGCCGTCGCGGCCGTGGCGACCAGGCTCCAGCCTGCCTGGCGCTGGCCCGTGCTGGCGCTCGCCCTGGCCGCCGCGGCCTGCAGGGTGCTCACGCTGGAGCACTACCCCTCGGACGTGCTGTTCTCCGCGCTGATCGGCTATGGCTGCGCCCATTTCTGGGCGGCACGCACCCTGGACACACACGCCGACTGGCCACTGCACCGCCCCTGGAACCGCCGCACCAACCGCGCCTGACACCCCATAGGAACCCACCATGCCATCCGCCATCCTGGCCCCCCTGCATTCGAGAATTCCGGCCCAGGTGCTGGCCCGGGGACTTGTCGCCGCCGCGCTGCACGGCCTGGCCATGGCGGCCCTGCTGCAGGCCGGTGCCCACCCCTGGCTGGCCAGTAGCCTGGGCTTTGCCGGCGGGCTGGCCGCCAACTACGGGCTGCAAAGGGGCTACCTGCTGCGCCACCACGAGCCGCCGGGCCGTGCGCTCAGCCGCTACATCGCCGACACCAGCGTGCTCTGGGGGCTGCACCTGTTCCTCTTCGGCCTGTTGACCGGCGTAGCGGGCACCCCGGTGGTCAGCGCCCAGGTGGCCAGCAGCGCGCTTGCGGCGGGCCTGGGCCTGTGTTTCCTCGCCGGGCCGCGCCGCTATGGGCCGGTCTGACCCACTGCCAGGCGCAGCCGCAGGCCGGGCCCGGCCGGCTCGGCCGTGAGGGAGCCGCCATGCGCAAGCGCAATCTCCTGGCAGATGGCCAGGCCCAGCCCCGCGCCCAGGTCGCGCCGGTGCGCGCCGCGCCAAAAGCGTGCGAACAGCAGCGGCAACTGCTCGGCCTGCACCCCCGGGCCGTGGTCGCGCACCGTGAGGGCATGGGCCTCGATGCCCACGTTCACCGTGCTGCCTGCGGGCGCATGCTCGATGGCGTTCTCCAGCAGGTTCTTAAGCAAGGTGAACAGTGCGCCATGGTCGGCTGTCCAGCGCAGGTCGGCGCCGGTGCTGGACACGGCCATATGCACACCGGCCGCCTCGGCCCGGCGCTGCAGGTAGGCCACGGCCTCGTGCGCGACCTCCTCCACGCGGACCATGCCGAACTGGTAGTTGTGTGTCTCGCTGGCCTCGGCCAGCAGCAGCAGTTGCTGCACCTGGCGCGACATGTAGGCCACGTCGCGCAGCAGCGCATCGCGGCTGCCGCCCCCGCCACCCGGCTCCAGCTCGATCTGCGCGCGGATCAGCGCCAACGGGGTCTTGAGTTCGTGTGCTGCATTGGCCAGGAACTCCTGCTGCACGCGGTAGCCCTGCTCCACGCGCTCGAGCACGCGGTTGAAGCTCTCCACCAGCGGCCCGACCTCTGCCGGCACGGCCCCGGTGTCCAGGCGCGCGTGCAGCGAGCGCGGTGAGATCGCCGCCGCCGACTCCGACACCTCGCGCAGGGGCCTCAAGGTGTAGCGCAGCGTGATGAAGGCACCCAACCCAAAGACGGCCAGCAGCACCAGGCTGAATGCCAGGATGCCTCCAGCCACCAACGGTATGGCCACGCGGTGCAGCAGCGTCATGAACCGGTTGCTGGCCGCCATCTGGAAGTACCAGGTCGCCCCGCCGCGTTCAAGGCGCTGCGTCATGCCATGCATGACGACGCCTTCGCGCTCGAAGTCGAAGGCGCCGGGCGCCAGCCGGTCCAGGTCACCGCCCTGGGGCCAGAACTGTGCACCGGCGGGCGACAGCAAGGCCACCTTGCCCGCGCTGTCGAGAACGCGATAGGCCGTCTCGCGCCCCAGGCTGTCAAACACCCAGGCCAGGTTGCCCACGTCGTGGTCCTCGTCATCGACCTGCAGGTCCACGGGCCGGCCCGCGCCGTCGAACAGGACCCTGCCCGCCATCTCCTCTGCCGCATCGGCCAGGTCCAGGCGCGCCAGGAAAGTGCCCTGCAGCACCACCGCGGCCACCGCCACGAGCAGAGCGATGCTCAGCACCATGCCCGCCAGGTAGGCGAGCATGAGCTTGGTACCCAGGCTATTGAGCCGGATCATCTTCGCGAAGCGCATAGCCGAGCCCCCGCACGTTGACGATGCGCTGCACCGAGCCGATGGCCAGCAGCTTGCGCCGCATGCGGTGCAGCGCCACGTCCAGCGCATTCGGCGTCACGGCCTCGCCCACGCCCCAGCCCGCGGCCTCCAGCGCACCGCGGCGCACGGTATCGCCATGGCGGCGCACCAACAGCAGCATCATCTGCATCTCGGCCGGGGCCAGGGTCACGGCCTCCTCGCCGCAGCCCATGGTGCCCTCGGCGGTGCGCAGCACCACGTCACCGGCCTGCGGGTCCAGCGTGCGGTGCTCCGCCGGCCGGCGCAGAAGCGCGCGCACGCGGGCCACCATCTCGTCCATGGCAAAAGGCTTGGGCAGGTAGTCGTCGGCGCCGGCCTCCAGGCCCTCCACCCGGTCGCGCAACGCATCGCGCGCGGTGAGCACCAGGCAGGGCACGCCCAGGCCGGCCTTGCGCATGCGCTGCAAAAGGGCCAGGCCATCGCCATCGGGCAGGCCCCGGTCGAGCACCATGGCCTGGTAGGGCACCTGCGCCAGGGCCGTCCAGGCCGCGTCGCCGCGGCCCACCACGTCCACGGCCACGCCGCTGGCCGCCAGGCCCTTGCTGATCAGCCCGGCCAGGCGCTCATGGTCTTCCACCAGAAGGATGCGGTTCATCGAAATCTGTACATATAGCCCAGGAAGACATTGCTCTCGCTGGAACGGTCCACCAACGGGCTGTTCTTGATGCCCGCGTGCAGGCGCGTCACGCCCACGTCCACGAACAGCGAGTGCTGGCGATCGAACAGGTACATGCCGCGCAGCGCCAGTTCGGTGTTCACGCCCGATTCTCCCTGGTAGGCCGCGCGCCCCGCCCGGGCCTCGCCGGCACGCACGCCATGGTAATAGTCCACGGTCTTGCGGTCCTGCCAGGTGGCCACCAGGCGCGGGCTCAGCATGAGCTGTGGGCCCAGGCGAAAGGAGCGCTCCAGCCCCAGGCTGAACTGCTGGCCCTTGCTGTGGCCCGAGGCATCGGCCGTCCAGCGTGCGGACAGGTTGGCCAGGTCATTCTCCCACTTCACCTGGCCGCCGAGCCAGAAGCCGCCCTCGCGCTCGGCCATGCCAGCCAGGAAGGGCGAATCCTTGGCTTCGTAGCCCGAGCCATCGTACTTGCCGATGAGCCCGAAGGAAAGGCGCTGCGTATCGCTGATGCGCAGCCCGGGCAGCTTGAGCTCCGCCCCCGGCCCCATGATCTTGAGGTACTGGTTCTCGAACTGGAGCAGCGGCAGCGCCTTGGTGTCCCGGTCCATACCGCGGTAGGCCTGCTGCTTGACACCCTCCCCGAGGCCCAGCCCCCATGACGAGCCCTCGGACTCCCCCGGCTTCCCCTGGGCCAGGGCCTGGATCGGGAAGACCAGCGCGGCCGCGGCGATGGCGGCAGCAAGGCCTGCCGATGGAACGGCACCTGCCTGGAAGCGGGAGGCGAAGGTGGGGGATGCATGCATGAACGGTTCCCTGGTGGAAGTTGGAAGGCCGCCATGCTCCCGTGGGTCGTCTTACCGAGGACTTACCGGGCGGCACCGCCTGCCCCGGGGTGGCCGGTGCCCCGACGCTCCATTCCCGCGCATCCGCCGGGGACGCTACACTCTCATTTTCATAGCTGAGGATGGCCGCCGGGGCCGCCTGCTCCACGACCGATCCCACCGCATGACGACCACCTTCCGCAGCCCGATCCGACACTGCCGCGCCTGTGGCACCGCCGTGGTGTACCGCCTGCCCGACGACGGCGACACCAAGCTGCGTGCCGTGTGCCCGGCCTGCAATACGGTGCACTACGAGAACCCGCTCAACGTGGTCGGTACCGTGCCCGCGCTGCCCGATGGCCGGGTGCTGCTGTGCAAGCGCAACATCGAGCCGCGCTGGGGCAAGTGGACGCTGCCCGCGGGCTTCATGGAACTGGACGAGACCACCGCGCAGGGCGCCGCGCGCGAGACCGACGAAGAGGCCGGCGCGCAGATCGAGATGGGCCCGCTGTTCAGCCTGCTCAACGTGCGCCGCGTCGGCCAGGTGCATTTCTTCTACCGCGCCACCTTGCTAAGCGAGGTGTTCGACCCCGGCCACGAGACCATCGAGGCGCGCCTGTTCACCGAAGCCGAAATCCCGTGGGAAGAGATCGCTTTCCGCACGGTGAAGGAAACGCTGGAGTGCTATTTCGCCGACCGCAAGGCCGGCGCTTTCGGGCTGCACTGCATCGATATCGAGTGACTCCTGAGAGGTCCGCCATGAACAGCACCCCGCCCGACAACCTGCCAACGTACCGTCTGCTCACCGGCCCCGACGACGCGGCGTTCTGCCGCCGCGTGAGCGAGGCCCTGGCGCTGGGCTACGAGCTGTATGGCTCGCCGGCGGCGACCTTCAACGGCGAGCGCGTGATCGTGGCGCAGGCCATCGTCTGGCCGGGCGTGAAACCCGCCTGAGCCGGCTCCCCCTCAAGGAGGGGTTTCGCCACCCGGCACCTGCGTGCTGCCGGGGGGTGGAATGCTCCCCTGCGGGGGCATGGCCGGTGGCATCGGTGGCAGCACCATCTGTTCGGCCGGCGGCGCGGGTACGCGCTGCGGCGATGCATCGGGCAGGGGCTGCAGGTCCGGCTCGCGGATCACGGGTGGCAGGGTGCCCGGGGGCGGGTAGCCGCCGGGCTGGCCTGGCTGGTTGGGTTGCTGGCCCGGGGCATCGCGCCCGAACAGGTCCATCACCCAGTTGCGCATGCCGGCCATGGCATTGCCAACGGCGCTGGTGTCTTCCTCATCGATGAAGCGGTCCTTGCCGTCGAGCACCTGCGAGCGGAAGGCCTGCTGCACGAAGTCACCGACCATGGGCAGCGCACTGTGGGCGCCCTGCCCCCAGTAATCGCTGCGCAAGGTCACGCGGCCGTCGTTGAAGCCCACCCAGGCGCCGGCCACCACGCGCGGATGCATGAGGATGAACCAGCCATCGGTGTTGTCCTGCGTGGTGCCGGTCTTGCCCGCCACATCGCCCTGGATGCCGTAGCGCGAGCGGATGGCACGGCCCGTGCCCTTGTCGATCACGCCGCGCATGGTGGCGCGCAGGGTCTGCGCCACGCCGACGGGCAGCACCTTCTCGGCCGCAGGCGGGGTGAAGGTCTGCAGCACCTTGCCATGGCGGTCCTCGATGCGCGTGATGAGCACGGGCGACACATAGCGCCCGGCATTGGCGATGGTGCCGTAGGCCGAGACCATCTCGCGCAGCGTGACGGGGCTGGTGCCCAGGGCCAGCGAGGGCACCAGTTCCAGCTTGCTCTCGCGCACGCCCATGGCACGCGCCAGCTCGGCCACGTGGGCCGGGCCGACCTTGTGCATGAGCTGGGCAGTGATGGTGTTCTTGGACAGGGCCAGGCCATCGGCCAGGGTCATGGGTTCGTCGCTCGGCGGGCCGCCGTCGGTGGGGCGCCAGACCTGGCCGCCGCCCAGCGGGATCTCCACGGCCTCGTCCATCAGCGTGTCGCCGGGCAGCGCGCCCTGCTCGAAGGCCGCGCCGTAGACGAAGGGCTTGAAGGTAGAGCCCGGCTGGCGCCGTGCCTGCTGCACGTGGTCGAACGGGTCCTGGCCGAAATCGCGGCTGCCCACCCAGGCCAGCACGTGGCCGGTGACCGGGTCCATGGCCATGAAGCCGGCCTGCACGCGGGTCTTGTTCTGGCGCAGGGTGCGCATGAAGGCGGTGTCGGCGACCAGGGTCTTGAGTGCCTCGTCGGGCGTGGCGCCCTGCTCCACCGCCGTGCGGTACTCGGGGGTATCGCGCACGAAGTCCTGCACCAGGTCGGACTGCGGGTTCCAGGCGCTGCGCTGGGCCCAGGCCGTGTCGGCAATGCCCTGCAACTGCCTGCCCTGCTTGGCCACGGCCTGGTTGGCCATGGCCTGCAGGCGCGAGTCGATGGTGGTGTGCACCATCAGGCCGTCGGCATGCAGGCTGTAGCCATTGGCATCGGCCCAGGCGATCAGGGTCTTGCGCAGCTGCTGGGCGAAATGCGGTGCCAGGCCCGTGGCCTCGGTCTGGCGCTCGAAATCCACGCGCAGGGGGCGCTTTTGCAAGGTGTCGAACTGGGCCTTGTCGAGCTTGTCGCGCTTGACCATCTGCGCCAGCACGGTGTTGCGCCGGGCCTGGGCGCGCTCGGGGTTCATCACCGGGTTGTAGTAGGCCGTGCCCTTGAGCATGCCGATCAGCGTGGCGCTCTCGAGCAGGTTGAGCTTGTCGGCCGACTTGTCGAAGTAGGTGCGCGCCGCCATCTCGATGCCGTAGGCGTTGTACAGGAACGGCACGGTATTGAGGTAGGTCTCCAGGATCTCGTCCTTGGAGTAGGCCATCTCGATCTTGATCGCGGTGATGGCTTCCTTGAGCTTGCGCGTCAGGGTGCGCGAGCGCCCGATTTCCTCGGGGAACAGGTTGCGCGCCAGTTGCTGGGTGATGGTGGAGCCGCCCTGCGGGTCACCGCGCAGCGTGTGCACCACCGACGAGGCCGTGCGCCGCCAGTCCATGCCCCAGTGCTCGTAGAAGCGGTGGTCCTCGGTGGCGATGAGCGCATTGACCACGTGCGGCGCAATGCGGTTGAGCGCCACCCACTCGCGGTTGGCCCAGCGGTATTCGGACAGCACCTTGCCATCGGAAGAGATCAGCTGCGCGGGCCGCTCGGTCTTGGCCTTGGTGATGTCGCTGATGGAAGGCGTGAACGGGACCAGCGCCAGGGTGTAGAGCACCACGGCGACCGGAAGGGCCAGGATGGCCAGCAGCCAGGTGCGGCGCCGGGAACCGCGCGCATAGGCCAAAGCGCGACCGAAGCCCGTGGCCAGACGGGTCGCTAGGGAAGAGAGAAAGGGGGGCATCAGGCAAGCCCCCAAGGGGCATCCGTACGGAAAATCAGGGACAAGGGAAACAAGGTGGCGGCCCGATGGGAAACAAGCTAGGACTCAGGAAACCGGCGCAAGTTCTCAGGCCGCATCGCCGCCGCCCAGCAGCGCCAGCATGCCCGCCTCGTCGATCACGGGCACGCCCAGTTCCTCGGCCTTGGCCAGCTTGCTGCCGGCCTCTTCGCCGGCGACCACGTAACTGGTCTTCTTGCTCACCGAGCCTGAGACCTTGGCGCCCGCCGCTTCGAGCATGTCCTTGGCGGCATCGCGGCCCAGGGTGGGCAGCGTGCCGGTGAGCACGAAGGTCTTGCCGGCCAGTACCTGGGCGACCTTCTCTGCCGGCGCGCCTTCGGGCCAGCGCACGCCGCAGGCGCGCAGCTGCTCGATCACTTCGCGGTTGTGCGGCTGCTGAAAGAAGGTGTGGAAACTCTGCGCCACGATGGGGCCCACGTCAGGCACTTCGAGCAGTTGCTCCACCGTGGCGGCGGTCTCTGCCGTGGCGCCGATCATGGCGTCCAGCGTGCCGAAGTGCTTGGCCAGGTCCCTGGCCGTGGACTCGCCCACGTGGCGGATCCCCAGGCCGAACAGGAAGCGCGCCAGCGTCGTCTCCTTGGACTTCTCCAGGGCGGCCAGCACGTTCTGCGCCGATTTCTCGGCCATGCGCTCCAGGGCTACCAGCGAGGTGAGCCCCAGGCGGTACAGGTCGGGCAGCGTGCGGATCACGTTGGCTTCCACCAACTGGTCCACCAGCTTGTCGCCCAGGCCCTCGATGTCCATGGCGCGGCGCGCGGCGAAGTGCAGGATGGCCTCCTTGCGCTGGGCGGCGCAGAACAACCCGCCGGTGCAGCGGTGGTTGGCCTCGCCGGGCTCGCGCACCACGTCGCTGCCGCACACGGGGCACTGCCTGGGCATGCGGAAGTTGGGCACGTAGGCCGGGCGCTGGCCGGGCATGACGCCCACCACCTCGGGGATCACGTCGCCCGCACGGCGCACGATCACCGTGTCGCCCACGCGCACCTGCTTCTTGCGGATCTCGAACAGGTTGTGCAGCGTGGCATTGGTCACCGTGACCCCGCCCACGAAGACTGGTGCCAGACGCGCCACGGGCGTGAGCTTGCCGGTGCGGCCGACCTGGATGTCGATGCCCTCCACGCGCGTGGCCATCTCCTGCGCGGGGTACTTGTGGGCCACGGCCCAGCGCGGTTCGCGCGTCTTGAAGCCCAGGTCGCGCTGCAGGTCCAGGCGGTTGACCTTGTAGACCACGCCGTCGATGTCGTAGGGCAGCTGGTCGCGCGAAGCGCCCACCTGCTGGTGGAAGGCCACGAGCTCGGCCGCGCCCTTGGCGATCTGTACCTGCGCCGCCACGGGAAAGCCCCACTCCTTGAGCGTCTGGAGCATCTCGTAGTGCGTGGCGAACACGCGCCCGCCTTCGTTTGCGGGCGTGGTGGCACCCAGGCCGTAGGCGAAAAAGCTCAGCGGCCGCTGGGCCGAGATGCCCGAATCGAGCTGGCGCACCGCACCCGCCGCCGCGTTGCGCGGGTTCACGAAGGTCTTGCCGCCCTGCTCGCGCTGGCGTTCGTTCAGGGCATCGAAATCGGCGCGGCGCATGTAGACCTCTCCGCGCACTTCGAGCAGCGGCGGCACGCCGGCCGGCAGGATCAAAGGGATCTGGCGGATGCGGCGGATGTTGTGCGTCACGTCCTCCCCCACCTCGCCGTCGCCGCGCGTGGCCGCCTGCACCAGGCGGCCGCCCTCGTAGCGCAGGCTCATGGCCAGGCCGTCGAACTTGGGCTCGGCCACGTACTCGATCACCGGGTCGGCCTCGGCCAGGCCCAGCTCGCGCCGCACGCGCGCGTCGAAGGCCTGGGCGCCCGTGGCCTCGGTGTCGGTCTCGGTGTGGATGCTGAGCATGGGCACGGCATGGCGCACCGGGGCCAGGCCGTCCATGACGCCACCGATCACACGCTGCGTGGGCGAATCGGGGGTGATGAGGTCGGGGTGGGCTTCTTCCAGCGCCTGCAGCTCGCGGAACACGCGGTCGTACTCGGCATCGGGCACCGTGGGCTCGTCGAGCACGTAGTACTGGTGCGCCCAGCGGTTGAGCTGGTCGCGCAAGGCTTGTATCTGGGTGGCTGGCAACACGTTGGAATCCTGCGCTGGAGCAGAGAAAAGGTCAAAATTTTCGGTCATGGCCAGAGGGCCCCGCCGGGCTCAGTATCCGTCACCCCGGATGGAGCCGAGCACGGCAGACGGCTGCGCCACGACCACGCGCACCTTTGGAGGCATCTGCCGGCGCAGGAACTCCACCACCCGTTCGTCATGAACCCCGTAGGCGGTGGTAAAGCGCGTGGCCTCGCCATGGCGCCGCTCGAAGACGAAGACACGCCGGAAGGCATCGCCCTGCAGGGTCAGCGCCTTGACCTCCTGCAGTACCACCTCCACCTGCCGGGGCACGAGGCGCGACGGCAGCGAGAAGAAGGCCACGCCATCGCGCACCCGCACCAGCGGGCGGCCCAACGGGCCGAAGGCTCGCCGGTCCTGCCATTGGCGCCAGGCCAGGAAAGCGGCCAGCGCAAGGTACACCGCGCCCATCAGGTACCACTGCCCAAAGGCGATCACCCCGATGCCGGCAGCCACGAGCACGCCGGCCTTGGCCATGCCCAGCGCCAGTTGCCCGGGGCGGAACAGCCCCTGGTCGCGCTCGACCAGCGGGGGAAAGAAAAGTGCACGCCAGCCCAAACCGTCCGGTCCCATCGGTTCAGCTGAACAGGCGCCGCGCCAGCACCGAGCCGGCCGACAGCTCGCGCCCGTCGAGCTGGTCGTACAGCAGCTCCAGATCGGCGGCGATCGGGTCCATGGCCATGGCAGGCAGCGGGTGGCCGTTCTGGTCGCAGAGCACACCGTCCATGGCCTCGCACAGTGCGGCAGCCACCTCGCGCAGGCGCGTGAACGGCTGCTCACCACGGTGCACCTGCGAGACATCGAGGCTCAGGGTGACGTCGCGGATCGCGGACTGGTCCGGGTCATCGGCCAGTGCCGCCTGCGTGTCGTAACCCAGGGTGAGCAGAGGCGGCAGGCCCGGGTTGCCCGTGGGCAGCACCAGGCGGCCCGGCATGGCACCGGAGACGAAGCCCAGGCGTGCGGCGTTCTGGTGGATGTAGCCAGGGCTCCATGCGGCCTGGCGCGCACGCAGCATGAAGGCCAGCTGCGCATCGTGGTCGCTGGCGAACTGGTCGAGTTCGCGGGCACGGGCCACTTCCTGCAGCATGTCGGGGAAATCGGGGGCGGCGTTCACCGCGTCGGCAAAGGCCTGGGCCTTCATGACGAATTCCGAGAACTCGATCTCGTTGAGCGCGCCCATGCGGTTGGCCAGCTGCACGCCGGCCTGGAAGCTCTGGTAACGCTGGCCGGGCGACGGTGTCTCCCACTGCTGGCTGGCTTCGTTGTAGCCCTCGATGGAAAAGGGCTTGCTGCCGGCGCGGCGGGTGGGCGGCATGGCGGCCAGCGCGGCATCGCCCGAGACGATGAGTTCGGGCTGCAGGGTGGCGATCACGTCGATCAGCGGATCGAGCCCCGGGCGGCGCTCCAGCGACGTCGGCGGCACCGGCATCTGCAGCGAGTCGAGCACATCCACCGTGTGCACCGAGGGGTCGGGGCCGCGGTCCAGGCTGTCCAGTTCCGCTGCCGTGAGCTGGGTGGCGCCGGCATCGAAGCCGGGCTCCTGGCGCAACGCCGGGTCGGCCAGGTGCTCGGGCTCCTCGGGCGAGGCGCGCCGCGGGGCATTGCGGTGCGACGTCCAGGCGTTGTAGGCCACGATGAGGGCCAGCACCAGGCCGCCGATGATGGCCAGACTCAGTTGCAATGTGCTCATAGATCTCGATTCCGTCCTGCGCAGACAGGAGGGCAAGGGAAATGGGTCATCGTCATCATGTCATGCATCGGCCATCGAGAGGGCCGATTCCATGTCCACCGCCACGATCCGCGAGACGCCCTGCTCCTGCATGGTCACGCCGATCAGCTGCTCGGCCATTTCCATGGCGATCTTGTTGTGGCTGATGAACAGGAACTGCGTGCCCTTGCTCATGCTGGAGACCAGCTTGGCATAGCGTTCGGTGTTGGCATCGTCCAGCGGTGCGTCCACCTCGTCCAGCAGACAGAACGGCGCAGGGTTGAGCTGGAAGATGGCGAACACCAGCGCGATGGCCGTGAGCGCCTTCTCCCCGCCCGACAGCAGGTGGATGGTCTGGTTCTTCTTGCCCGGGGGCTGGGCCATCACCTGCACGCCGGAATCGAGGATTTCGTCGCCGGTGATGATGAGCTTGGCCTGGCCACCGCCGAACAGCTCGGGGAACATGCGCCCGAAATGGCCGTTCACCGTGTCGAAGGTGCCCGAGAGCAGTTGGCGCGTTTCGCCGTCGATCTTGCGGATCGCGTCTTCCAGCGTGTTCATGGCCTCGGTCAGGTCGGCGGTCTGCGCATCGAGGAAGATCTTGCGCTCGCTGGCCAGCTTGAGCTCGTCCAGCGCCGCCAGGTTCACCGCGCCCAGCGCGGCGATCTCGCGGTGCAGGCGGTCGATCTCGCCCTGCAGGCCACCCACGCGCACGTTGCCGTCGGCAATCGACTGGGCCACGGCCTCCAGGTCGGCCTGGGCGTCGGCCAGAAGGGTGGTGTACTGCTCCAGGCCCAAGCGCGCGGCCTGCTCCTTGAGCTGGAATTCGGTGATGCGCGCGCGCAGCGGGTCGAGCGCGCGTTCGAGCTGCATGCGCCGCTCGTCGCTGGCGCGCAGCTTGGCGGTCAGGTCGTCGTACTCGCTGCGCTGCGCACCGAGCGCCTTCTCGCGCTCCATCTTCACTTCCAATGCGGCCTGCAGGCCACCCTGTGCGGCCGCGTCGGACAGGCGGGCCAGCTCATCGCGCGCGCGCTGCTGCTCGTCGGTGAGCGAGGTGGTCTGCTGGCTGGCGGTCTCGATGGATCGGTTCAACTCGCCGCGGCGCGCTTCCAGGCTGCGCTGCGAGAAGGTGGCCTCCTGCGCCTGGCGCTCCAGCGTGCGCTGCTGCTCGCGGCAGGCGGCCAGCTTGCGCTCGGCCTCGATCACCCGGTCACCCAGCTGCGCCTCGCGCTCCTGGCTGTCGGCCAGTTGCATGTCCAGCTCTTCGAAGCGGGCTTCGGCCGCCACGCGGCGCTCCTGCAGATCGGACAGCTGGGCCTCGATCTCGGCGATGTCGGCACCGATCTGCGCACTGCGCGCCCGCGTCTGCTCGGCCAGTTGGGTCAGGCGCAGGGTCTCCACCTGCAGCTCGTGGGCCCGGCCCTGGGCCTCGGTGGCCTCGCGGCGGGCGCCCACCAGGCGCTGCGATGCATCGGCATAGGCGGCTTCGGCGCGGACCAGGGCAGTGCGCGACTCCTCGGCGATCAGGGCCTGGGCGCGCAGCTCCTTTTCGAGGTGTTCGATCTCCTGTGCGCGCGCCAGCATGCCCGACTGCTCGGAGTCCTGGGCGTAGAAGCTCACGCTGTGGGCGCTGACGGCGTGGCCCGAGGGCACGAACACCACCTCGCCCGGCTGCAGCGTGCTGCGGCGGTTCAGGGCCTCGTCCAGCGTGGGTGCGGTATAGCAGCCCTGCAGCCAGTCGACCAGCACGGCGCGCAGGCCGGCATCGTGGATGCGCAGCAGGTCCGACAGGCGCGCATGCGGCGAAGCGACGTCGGGCGTGCCGGCGGAGGGCATGCTGTAGAAGGCCAGGCGCGCGGGTGGCGCATCGGTGCCGCCCGAGCCCAGGAAGCCGCGCACCATGTCCAGGCGCCCTACTTCCAATGCGGCCAGGCGCTCGCGCAGCGCGGCTTCGAGCGCGTTTTCCCAGCCTGGCTCGATGTGGATGCGGCTCCACAGGCCTTGCAGGCTGTCGAGGCCATGCTTGGCCAGCCAGGGGCGCAGCTTGCCATCGGTCTTGACCTTTTCCTGCAGGGCCTTCAAGGCCTCCATGCGGGCAGACAGATCGGCCTGGCGCGCGCTTTCGCTGTTCACGGCCTGCTGGCGGGCGCGGCGTTCGTCGTCGAGCTGTGGCACGGCCTCCTGCAGCTCGGCCAGGCGCGCCTCGGTGGTCTCGGCCAGTTCCTGGGCCTCGTCCAGCTGCTCCTGCAGGTTGGCCAGGCGCGCCTCGTCGGGTGCGGCAAGGGCGTTGCGGTCGGCGCGCAGGCGCTCGTAGCGGCCATCGAACTGGCGGCTCTGCTCGTCGATGCTGCGCTGCTCGGCGGCCAGCACGCCGATCTGCTGCTGCACCTGGACCACGCTGGCGCGCTGCTCGCTGGTGCGGCTTTGCGCCTGGCGCAGGGCGTCTTCGAGGTCGGGCAGCTGCATGGCCTGCTCTTCGACCTGGGCGGCCAGCAGCTCGGCGCGCTCCTCGGCATCCACACCGGCACCGGCGAGGTTTTCAAGCTCGATGTCGGCCTCTTCCTTGCGTGCGGACCACTGGGCGATCTGCTCGGCCAGGGTCACCAGGCGCTGCTCCACGCGCAGGCGGCCTTCCACCACGTAGCGGATCTCGGCCTCCAGGCGGCCCACTTCGGCCGTGGCCTCGTAGAGCTTGCCCTGGGCCTGGTTGACGTGGTCGCCAGCGGCATAGTGCGCCTGGCGGATGGTTTCGAGGTCGGACTCGACGGCACGCAGGTCGGCCATGCGCGACTCGAGGTCGTTCACGGCCTGCAGGCCATCCAGGCGCACCTTGGCCTGGTCGGCCTCGGCATCGGCGCGCTTCAAGAACCACAGCTGGTGCTGCTTGAGCGTGGCGTCGGAATTGAGCGCGTTGTATTTGGCAGCCACCTCGGCCTGCTTTTCGAGCTTTTCGAGGTTGGCGTTGAGCTCGCGCAGGATGTCTTCCACCCGCGTAAGGTTCTCGCGCGTGTCCGAGAGGCGGTTTTCCGTCTCGCGGCGGCGCTCCTTGTACTTGGAGACCCCGGCCGCCTCTTCGAGGAACAGGCGCAGCTCTTCGGGGCGCGATTCGATGATGCGGCTGATGGTGCCCTGGCCGATGATGGCGTAGGCGCGCGGCCCCAGTCCCGTGCCCAGGAACACGTCCTGCACGTCGCGGCGGCGCACGGGCTGGTTGTTCAGGTAGTAGCTGCTGGTGCCGTCGCGCGTGAGCACGCGGCGCACCGCCACCTCGCCGTACTGGCCCCACTGGCCGCCGGCGCGGTGGTCGGAGTTGTCGAACACCAATTCCACACTGGCGCGGCTGGCTTGCTTGCGGGTGGTGGTGCCGCTGAAGATCACGTCCTGCATGGACTCGCCGCGCAGCTCGCTGGCCTTGCTCTCGCCCAGCACCCAGCGCACCGCATCCATGATGTTGGACTTGCCGCAGCCGTTGGGGCCCACCACGCCCACGAGCTGCCCCGGCAGCATGAAGTTGGTGGGCTCAGCGAAGGACTTGAAGCCGGAAAGCTTGATGGAGGTGAGACGCACGTGTCAGGGGGCGGGCAAAAATGGGTGTGGCGCAAGGGGGCGCACAGGCGCCAGACGGAAAAATACCGGCCAATGTAAAGCGGGATGATACCGCGCCGCCTGCTGGCTCCCGTGGCATGGAGCCCCCTCGCGGCCAATCCCCGCGTATCCATCGGCAATATTTAACAAATATGGCGTGTGCCGCTTGCCCGCCAAGGCCTGGCCGCTATCAATTTTGCATGCAATCGGGCACGGCGGCAGCCCGCGCCTTGCGCTGCCTCCCCCTGCCACCCCGGCGCACGGTCGATTTCCCGGTTTCAGTGGACCACGGCATTGTGCCGGCGCACCAGCTCCTCGAACTCGGCCACCTGCAGCGGCGGGCTGAGCAGGTAGCCCTGCCAGGCATGGCAGTTGTTGCGCGCCAGGAACTCGCGCTGGGCCTCGGTTTCCACGCCTTCGGCGATGACGCGCAGGCCCAGGCTGGTGCCCAGGGCCACCACGGTGCGGGCGATGGCCGCGTCGTTGGGGTCGGTGAGCACGTCGCGCACGAAGCTCTGGTCGATCTTGAGCTGGTCCAGCGGCAGGCGCTTGAGGTAGGACAGCGAGGAATACCCGGTGCCGAAGTCGTCCAGCGAGAAGCCCACACCATAGGCCTTGAGCTGGCCCATCTTGGCGATGGTGTCTTCCACGTCCGAGAGCAGCAGGCCTTCGGTCATCTCCAGCTTGAGGCGGCTGCCGTCGGCGCCCGAACCGGCCAGCGCGGCCAGCACCTGGGCCACGAAGCCGCTCTGGTGGAACTGCCGGGGGCTCACGTTCACCGCCAGGCCCAGGCCGGCCAGGGCGGGCTGCTGCGCCCAGCGCGCCAGGCGCTGGCAAGCCACCTGCAGCACCCACTCGCCCAGCGGCAGGATCAGGCCGTTCTCCTCGGCCAGCGGAATGAACTGTGCCGGCGAGACGAACCCATCGCGCGGGTGGCGCCAGCGCAGCAATGCCTCGGCACCGGTGATGCGGCCCTGGTCGATCTGCGCCTGGTAGTACAGCTCGAACTGGCCCTGCGCCAGGCCCACGCGCATGTCCAGCTCCATGGCAGCGCGGGCACTCACGGCGGCCTGCATCTGGGGGTCGTAGAAGCGCAGCGTGTCGCGGCCTGCCGACTTGGCCTGGTACATGGCCAGGTCGGCACGGCGCAGCAGTTCGTCCACCGTCTCGCGCACGCCGCTGAACAGGGTCACGCCCATGCTCAGCGAGCTGTGGTGCGCCTCGGGGCCCAGCGCATAGGGCTCGCGCAGCACCGCGAGGATGCGCTGGCCGGCTTCCTCGCAGCGCGCAGCGGCCTCCTCGGGCGTGGCACCCAGGTCCTCGAGCAGCACCACGAACTCATCGCCGCCCTGGCGCGCCACGGTGTCGTCCTCGTGCACGCAGGCGCGCAGGCGGTTTGCCACCTGCATCAGCAGGGTGTCGCCCTTGTCGTGGCCCTGGGTCTCGTTCAGCGTCTTGAAGTTGTCCAGGTCCAGCAGCAGCAGCGCGCCATGGCTCTGGTGGCGTGCGCTGGTGGCCAGCGCCTGCTGCAGCCGGTCGATCAGCAGGCGGCGGTTGGGCAACTGGGTCAGCGGGTCGTAGTAGGCCAGGTTCTTGATCTCGTCCTCGGCCGCCTTGCGCTGGCTCAGGTCCTGCAGGGTGACGAGGTGGTCGTCCCCGATGCGCACGCCGGACACCTCCACCGGCCGCACCACGCCATCGCGGCACAGGAAGTGGTATTCGGCCGCGGCGATGATGCCGTCGCTGTCGTCCGCGCGCTGGCGCTCCTCCATCCAAGCCGTGCGCATCACCTCGCGCTCTTCGGGATCGGGGTAGCTGCGCTCCCACCACACGTCCACATTGGGCACTTCCTGCGCGGTGTAGCCGCAGATCTGCAGAAAGCGTTCATTGCGGAACGAGATGGTGCCGTCCTTCTGCACCAGGCACAGGCCCATCGGTAGGCGCTGCAGGATGCCGCGCAGGTGCGCCTCGTTGCCGCGCAAGGTGTTCTCCATGCGCTTGCGCTCGCTGATGTCCTGCACCACGGCCATGTGGAAATCGGGCGAGGTGCCCGGTGTCCACATGGGCGAAACGGTCAGGTCCACCCAGACCTCGGAACCGTTCTTGTGGAAGTAGCGCTTCTCCATGCGGTATTCGCTGATCTCGCCGGATTTCAGGCGCTCCATCTGGGCCAGGTCGATCGCCAGGTCCTCGGGCTGGCTCACGCCCTGGAAGTCGAGCGCGCGCATCTCCTCGCCCGAGTAGCCCAGGATGTCGCAGTACTTCTGGTTGATGCGCACGAAGCGCCCGCTTCGGGTGTCGATTTGCGCCACGCCCACGGCGGCCTGGTTGAACAGGGCACGAAAGCGGTCTTCGCTCTCGCGCCGGGCCTCGTCGGACACCTGCGCGCGCGCCAGGGCCAGCGTGCGCTGGCGCGCCAGCAAGGTGACCAATGCCGCCAGCAGCAGGGACACCAGGGCCCCCGAGCCCCCCGCCGCCCAGGGCAGGCTGCGCTCGGACAGCGACAGCAAAGACTGCGTGGGCATGAAGCTCAGGCGCCATCGCCGGTCGTGCACCAGGATGTCCCGCTCGTAGGGCACGGTATCCGGCAAGGCCTCGGCGGTGGGCGGCAGCAGCACGCGCACCGTGGTGTCGGTGGCGCCGGCGCGGGTGGAGCCCTGGTCGGTGATGGACACGGCGATGCCGTTGAGCAGGCCCTCGCCGCGCATGAAGCGCACCAGGTCGTAGACCCGGATGGTGGCGGCCACGGCCCCGAGGAAGACCTGCGGCTTGAGGTCGGCCGTCCCCGATCGGTCATACACCGGAACGCGGATCACGAAGGCTGTGCGGTGCGTCTGCTCCTGCACCAGGTCGAACGGCGCCGACGCCACGGTGTTCCCGCTGTCGCGGCTGTAGCGCATGGCCGCCAGGTTGGTGGGCTGGGCGCTGATGTCCAGGCCCAGCACGGCCTCGTTGCCCTTCATGGGCCACAGGTACTCGGCCACGAAGTACTCGGGGCGCTCGCCGGGCGGCCGGATCGAAAACTCGGGATAGCCGGCGGGGTTGATCGAGGTATCGGCCCGCACGCGGGCTTCATAGTCGGCCTTCTCGTCCAGGGTCACCCGCCGCGTGAACGACAGGTTGCGCACGCCGGGGTAGCGTTCGGAGATGTCGAGTTCGCTGGCCACCCGTTCGAACTCGGCCCGCGTGAGCCCCGGGTTGGCCGAAAACAGCCCGCGCAGGCCGTGCACGATCTCGGTGTGGGTGGCGATGCGCTGCACCAGCGCGTCGGTGAACAGCCGTGTCTCCTGCGTCAGGCGCGCCTTGGCGACCGCATCGACCGCATCGGCCTGTTGCCGCGCCAGGCCGAAGCTCAGCAGCAAGCCGGCCGCAGCCACGCCCAGGCCGGGCAACCAATGCCGATAGAAGCCGTTGAGGGTGAGCGAAGCCATTCAGGACAGGGAGTCAGCGAAAGCCAGACAGGGTTGCACACGGCGTGCCAGGGCACTGCCGCAACAGCCCATGAGGATAGCGGGATTCGGCCCCTCCATCCGGCATGCAAGGGCCCACATCTTGTAACAGCGTCGCTGTTTTTGCCGTACCGTTTATGCAACACCGGGGGGCGGGTTTGCCAGCACCCGAGGCGATCCCCCCACCACCACGGGATAGGGGGCAAAACGACTGCGATTCTCATTCACATCCAGCACCTGGCCGATGGGTGGGAACGCCCGCTGCGGGCAGGCCTCGCGCTCGCAGACCTTGCAGCCCATGCCGATGGGCACGGCCGCCTCGGGGTCGGCCAGGTTCAGGCCGCGTGAGTACACGAGCTGCGCCGCATGGCGCACATCGCAGCCCAGCGCCACCGAGAACTCCTTGCCCGGCGCACCCCAGCCCCCGGCCCCGCCACTGCCGCGCGAGACGGTACGCGCCACCCACAGGTAGGCCCGGCCGTCGGGCATGCGCGCCAGCTGCGGCACGATGCGCCCGGGCTGGGCAAAGGCCTCGTACACGTTCCACAGCGGGCAGGTGCCGCCGATCTTGCTGAAGTGGAAATGCGTGGCCGACTGGCGCTTGGAGATGTTGCCCGCCCGGTCCACGCGGATGAAGAAGAAGGGCACGCCGCGCGCGCTGGGCCGCTGCAGCGTGGACAGGCGGTGGCACACCGTCTCGAAGCCCACGCCGAACTGGTGGCCCAGCCGGTCGATGTCGTAGCGCACCGCCTCGGCCGCCTGCAGGAAGACCGTGTAGGGCAGCAGCAAGGCCCCCGCGAAGTAGTTGGCCAGGCCGATGCGCGCCAGTGCCCGCGCCTGGTCGCCCGACAGGCCCGCGCCGTCGGCCAGGCGGCGCAGCTCGGGCCCCATCTCCAGGAAGGCCAGCTGCGTCGCCATCTGGAAGGCGCGCTGCCCGGCTTCGAGCCCCTGGGCCAGTTGCAGCACCCCGCTGCCAGAATCGTAGTGGCGCTGCGCCCCGCCCGGCAGCTCGGGCACGGCCACCATGTGCACCCCGTGGGCCGCCTGCAGGCGGCGCGCCAGCCCCTCGTCGGCACGGCCGGGCTGCAGCGCCCAGTCGGCCGCCAGCCGCTCGGCCGCATCGTCGAGTTCGGCGAAGTGGTTATGGCGGGCAAAGAAGAAATCGCGCACTTCCTCGTAGGCCATGGGCTGGTGGCCGGCACTGGCCAGGGCACCGCTGCGGCCATCGCCAAGCTGGGCGCTCAGGGCATCGAGCCGCTCCAGCGCCTGGCGGTGGCGCTGGTGCAGGGCCAGCAGGGTGCGCGCCACGGCGGGCATGCCCGAGGCCAGCTCGCGGATCTCGGCCAGCGACACCGCCTCCGGGTCCAAGCCCGGCTCGGCAGGCGTATCGGCCAGCACCTCGCGCAGGCCGGTGATCAGGCGCGCCTCGTCGTCGTCCGAAAAGCGCTGCACGTCCACGCCGAACACGGCGTTGATCTTGAGCAGCACCGGCACGGTGAGCGGCCGCTGGTTCTGCTCGATCTGGTTGAGGTAGCTGGCCGACAGATCGAGCGCGCGCGCCAGCGCGATCTGCGTCATGCCGCGCTCCTCGCGCAGGCGGCGCAGGCGCACCCCCATGAAGGTCTTCTTCATCGCCCGGCCACCGCCACGCGATTCATTCGCAAAATTAGCAACTGGTCCATTTTTACTTCGCAATCATTCGCCATTTCAGCCCTGTACCTGGTGCAAGGTCTTGCGTACATTGCGAATCATGCAACAAACCAGCGCCGGGCACCAGCCCATGCACTTCACGGAGATGGTGTTCCCCGAGCGCACCAACCACTACGGCACGCTGTTCGGCGGCCAAGCCCTCTTGCTGATGGGCCAGGCGGCCTTCGTCACGGCCAGCCGCCATGCGCGCTGCGCGGTGGTGATGGCACGCTGCAGCGACGTGCAGTTCATGGCCCCCGTGCCCCAGGGCCAGGCGCTGCGGCTCACGGCCGAGGTGGTGCGCACCGGCAACAGCTCCATGACCGTGGAGGTCAGCGGCAGCGCGGAGAACCTGCACACCGGCCACCACCAGCCCGCGCTGCGCGGCGCTTTCGAGATGGTGGCCGTGGACGGTGCCGGCCGGCCCAGACGCATCTGATTTCGTTCCATTCAATCCCCCCACCGCTTTCGCAACAGGAGACAGCCCCCATGAGCGACACCCTCGCCACCGGCTTCAAGCCCAAGAAATCCGTCGCCCTCTCGGGCGTGACCGCCGGCAACACGGCGCTGTGCACCGTGGGCCGCACGGGCAACGACCTGCACTACCGCGGCTATGACATCCTGGACATCGCCGACGTCTGCGAGTTCGAGGAGATCGCCCACCTGCTGGTACACGGCAAGCTGCCCACCGCGGCCGAATTGCGCGCCTACAAGGGGCGCCTGAAGGCCTTGCGCGGCCTGCCGGCCAATGTGAAGGAGGCGCTGGAGCAACTGCCCGCCAGCAGCCACCCCATGGACGTGATGCGCACCGGCGTATCGGCCCTGGGCTGCGTGCTGCCCGAGAAGGACGATCACCACACGCCCGGTGCGCGCGACATCGCCGACCGGCTGATGGCATCGCTCGGCTCCATGCTGCTGTACTGGTACCACTGGTCCACCCAGGGCAAGCGCATCGAGGTGGAGACGGACGACGACTCCATCGGCGCGCACTTCCTGCACCTGCTGCACGGCAAGAAGCCCCCGGCCGCCTGGGAGCGCGCCATGCACACCTCGCTGAACCTGTATGCGGAGCATGAGTTCAATGCCTCCACCTTCACCGCGCGCGTGGTGGCCGGCACGGGCAGCGACATGTACTCATGCATCACCGGCGCCATCGGCGCGCTGCGCGGGCCCAAGCATGGCGGCGCCAACGAGGTGGCCTTCGAGATCCAGAAGCGCTACGACAACGCCGACGAGGCCGAGGCCGACATCCGCCGCCGCGTGGAGGCCAAGGAGGTGGTGATCGGCTTCGGCCACCCGGTCTACACCGTGAGCGACCCGCGCAACGAGGTCATCAAGCGCGTGGCGCGCCAGCTCTCCGAAGACGCGGGCACGACCAAGATGTTCGACATCGCCGAGCGGCTGGAGACGGTGATGTGGGAGGTGAAAAGGATGTTCCCCAACCTCGACTGGTTCAGCGCCGTGAGCTACCACATGGTGGGTGTGCCCACGGCCATGTTCACGCCGCTTTTCGTCATTGCGCGCACCAGCGGCTGGGCAGCGCACATCATCGAGCAACGCATCGACAACAAGATCATCCGCCCGAGCGCCCACTACACGGGCCCCGAAGACCTGGCCTTCGTCCCCATCGGCGAGCGCAAGTAGATTCGACAGGAAGCGACACGCCCTGCCCCACGTCCATGAACACAAGATACCGCAAGAACCTGCCCGGCACTGCGCTGGACTACTACGACGCCCGAGAGGCCGTCGACACCCTGGAGCCCGGCGCCTGGGCCGGGCTGCCCTACACCTCGCGCGTGCATGCCGAGAACCTGGTGCGCCGCTCTGACCCTGCCACGCTGGAAGCCTCGCTGCGCCAGCTGATCGAGCGCCGGCGCGACCTGGACTTTCCGTGGTACCCGGCGCGCGTGGTGTGCCACGACATCCTGGGCCAGACGGCGCTGGTGGACCTGGCCGGCCTGCGCGATGCGATTGCCGACATGGGGGGCGACCCGGCCCAGGTGAACCCGGTGGTGCCCACCCAGCTCATCGTCGACCATTCGCTGGCCGTGGAGCACGGCGGCGACGACCCCGAGGCCTTTGCCAAGAACCGCGCCATCGAGGACCGGCGCAATGAAGACCGCTTCCACTTCATCGAGTGGACGAAGAAGGCGTTCAAGAACGTCGAGGTGATCCCGCCGGGCAACGGCATCATGCACCAGATCAACCTGGAGCGCATGTCGCCCGTGGTGCACGCCCAGGGCGGCGTGGCCTACCCCGACACACTGGTGGGCACCGACAGCCACACCCCGCACGTGGATGCGCTCGGTGTCATCGCCATCGGCGTGGGCGGGCTGGAGGCCGAGAGCGTGATGCTGGGCCGTGCCTCGTGGATGCGCCTGCCCGACATCGTGGGCGTGGAGCTCACGGGCCAGCCGCAGCCTGGCATCACCGCCACCGACACCGTGCTGGCCCTGACCGAATACCTGCGCCAGCAGAAAGTGGTGGGCGCCTACCTCGAGTTCTTCGGTGCCGGCGCCTCGGCGCTGACCCTGGGCGACCGGGCCACCATCTCCAACATGGCGCCCGAGTTCGGCGCCACGGCGGCGATGTTCTACATCGACGAGCAGACCATCGCCTACCTGCGCCTCACGGGCCGCGAGGCGGAGCAGGTGCGGCTGGTGGAGACCTACGCCAAGGCAACCGGCCTGTGGGCCGATGCCCTGGCCACGGCCCAGTACGAGCGCGTGCTGCGCTTTGACCTGGCGACCGTGGTGCGCAACATGGCCGGGCCCTCCAACCCACACAAGCGCCTGCCCACCCGCGACCTGGCGGCACGCGGCATTGCCGCACCGTGGACCGAGGTACCAGGGCAGATGCCCGACGGCGCGGTCATCATCGCCGCCATCACCAGCTGCACCAACACCAGCAACCCGCGCAACGTGATCGCCGCCGGCCTGCTGGCGCGCAATGCCAATGCGCGCGGCCTGGTGCGCAAGCCCTGGGTCAAGTCGTCCCTGGCGCCCGGCTCCAAGGCCGTTCAGCTGTACCTGGAGGACGCCGGGCTGCTGGCCGAACTGGAGCAGCTGGGCTTCGGCATCGTGGCCTTTGCCTGCACCACCTGCAACGGCATGTCGGGCGCGCTGGCACCGGCCATCCAGCAGGAGATCATCGACCGCGACCTGTACGCCACGGCCGTGCTCTCGGGCAACCGCAATTTCGACGGGCGCATCCACCCCTATGCCAAGCAGGCCTTCCTCGCCTCGCCCCCGCTGGTGGTGGCCTACGCGATCGCCGGCACGGTGCGCTTCGACATCGAAAAGGACGTGCTCGGCACGGACGCCCAGGGCCACCCCGTGAGGCTCCAGGATATCTGGCCCAGCGATGCAGAGATCGACGCCATCGTGGCGCAAAGCGTCAAGCCCGAGCATTTCCGCCGCGTGTATGGGCCCATGTTCCGGCTGCAGGCGGCCAGCGGCGAGGCGGCCGTGAGCCCGCTGTACGACTGGCGCCCACAAAGCACCTACATCCGCCGCCCGCCCTACTGGGAAGGCGCCCTGGCCGGCGAGCGCACCCTCAGCGGCCTGCGCCCGCTGGCCGTGCTGCCCGACAACATCACCACCGACCACCTCTCGCCCTCCAATGCCATCCTCATGGACAGCGCGGCCGGCGAATACCTGCACAAGATGGGCCTGCCCGAGGAGGACTTCAACTCCTACGCCACGCACCGCGGCGATCACCTCACGGCGCAGCGCGCGACCTTTGCCAACCCGCAACTGGTCAACGAGATGGCCGTGGTCGACGGCCGGGTGAAGAAAGGCTCGTTCACCCGCATCGAACCCGAGGGCCAGGTGGTGCGCATGTGGGAGGGAATCGAGACCTACATGCAGCGCGGCCAGCCGCTGATCATCATTGCCGGCGCCGACTACGGCCAGGGCTCGTCGCGCGACTGGGCGGCCAAGGGCGTGCGCCTGGCGGGGGTGGAGGCGATCGCGGCCGAGGGCTTCGAGCGCATCCACCGCACCAACCTGATCGGCATGGGCGTGCTGCCGCTGGAGTTCAAGCCAGGCACCAGCCGCCTGACCCTGGGCCTCGATGGCACGGAGACGTACGATGTGGTGGGCGAACGCCGCCCGCGCGCCGACCTCGTGCTGGTGGTGCGGCGCAGGAATGGAGAGCACGTCGATGTGCCCATGACCTGCCGGCTGGACACCGCCGAGGAAGTCTCGATTTACGAGGCCGGCGGCGTGCTGCAGCGCTTCGCCCAGGACTTTCTTGCTTCCGCCAACACCGCATCCCCCCAGCCACAGGCCGCCTGACATGCCCCACGCACCCCAGATCCAGATCCCCGCCACCTACATGCGCGGCGGCACCAGCAAGGGCGTGTTCTTTCGCCTGCAGGACCTGCCCGCCGCAACCCAGGTACCGGGCGCCGCGCGCGATGCGCTGCTGCTGCGCGTGGCCGGCAGCCCCGACCCCTATGGCAAGCAGACCGACGGCATGGGCGGCGCCACCTCGAGCACCAGCAAGGTGGTGATCCTGGCGCCCAGCACCCGGCCCGGCCACGACGTGGACTACCTCTTCGGCCAGGTGTCCATCGACGCGGTCTTCGTCGACTGGAGCGGCAACTGCGGCAACCTGTCGGCCGCCGTGGGGCCGTTCGCCATCGCCAACGGCCTGGTGGATGCCGCCCGCGTGCCGCCCGACGGTATCGCCACGGTGCGCATCTGGCAGGCCAACATCGGCAAGACCATCATCGCGCAGGTGCCCATCACCGGCGGGGCCGTGCAGGAGACCGGCGATTTCGAGCTCGATGGCGTCACCTTCCCTGCGGCCGAGGTGCAGCTTGAATTCAGGGACCCGGCGGCCGACGAGGACGGTGCGGGCGGCGCCATGTTCCCGACCGGAAATGTGGTGGACGACCTGGCCGTGCCCGGCGTGGGCACACTGCGCGCCACGATGATCAATGCGGGCATCCCCACCATCTTCGTCAATGCGGCCGACATCGGCTACACCGGTACCGAGCTGCAGTATGCAATCAACGGCGACCCCGCTGCGCTGGCCCGCTTCGAGGCCATCCGCGCCCATGGCGCTGTGCGCATGGGGCTGATCGCCACGGTGGACGATGCCGCGCGACGCCAGCACACACCCAAGCTGGCCTTCGTCGCGCCACCGGCCAGCTACACCGCGTCGAGCGGCAAGGCGGTGGCCGCCGCCGATGTGGACCTGCTGGTGCGCGCCCTGTCCATGGGCCGGCTGCACCACGCCATGATGGGCACGGCGGCCGTGGCCATCGCCACCGCTGCGGCCATCCCCGGCACGCTGGTGAACCTGGCCGCCGGTGGCGGGCAGCGCAGCGCCGTGCGCTTTGGCCACCCCTCGGGCACCCTGCGCGTGGGCGCCGAGGCCACGCAGCAATCCAATGGCGAATGGACGGTGACCAAGGCCCTGATGGGCCGCAGCGCCCGCGTGCTCATGAGCGGCTGGGTGCATGTACCCGGCGACGCCTTCTGACGCCTTTCAAGAACCCTGTTCAAGATCTCTCATTCATCCCTCCATGTCCACCCGCAAGACCCTCAAGGCCCTGGCCGAATCGCGCCGCGGCATCCTCGTTCCCGGTGCCTTCAACGCCCTGTCGGCCCGCGTGGTCGCCGATCTGGGCTTCAAGGCCATTTACGTCACCGGAGCCGGCGTCACCAACATGTGGTTCGGCCTACCGGACCAGGCCTTCATGGGCCTGACCGACATCGCCGACCACACGGCACGCATCCGCGATGCGGTGGAACTGCCGCTGATCGTGGACGCCGACACCGGCTTCGGCAACGCGCTCAACGCCTACCACGCCGTGCGCACGCTGGAGCGTGCCGGCGCCGACTGCATCCAGCTCGAAGACCAGGTCAGCCCCAAGCGCTGCGGGCACTTCAACGGCAAGGAGGTGATCAGCACCGAGGAGATGCTGGGCAAGATCAAGGCCGCCGTGGACGCCCGCCGAGACCCCGACACCCTCATCCTGGCCCGCACCGATGCCTGCGCCACCCAGGGCTTCGAGGCGGCCGTGGAACGCGCGCAGCGCTTTGGCGAGGCCGGCGCCGACATCCTGTTCGTTGAGGCCGTGACCACGGCCGAGGAGATCCGCGCCCTGCCCCGGCGCCTGGCCGACAGGCCCCAGCTCATGAACATGGTGATCGGCGGCAAGACCCCCATCTTCAGCGCCGAGGAACTGGCCGGCCTGGGCTACGGCATCGTGCTGTACGCCAACGCCGCGCTGCAGGGCGCGGTGGCGGGCATGCAGAAGGCGCTGACCGTGCTGCGCGAAACCAAACGCATCGACGAGGACCCGGCCCTGGTGGCGCCGTTTGCAGAGCGCCAGCGGCTGGTGCGCAAGAGCGAGTGGGATGCGCTGGAGCAGAAGTACCAGTGACACAGGGCATATGGCCATCAGCCGGGCGGCAGGCACAAGCAACAGCGCTGCCACAGCACTGCGTCGGACCGCTCGCGCACACGGCGCACAACGCCTCGCATGGAATTCAAGCCTGCAGATAGGCCTGCACAGTCACCTGCTCAGCGGGGTGTTGGGCGATATGCAACAACACCGTTCGCACAATTTCTATCCGGTGGTGAAACGCGCAATGCTTGCAAAAGTGGAAGACCTCCGCCAGGGCACAGCCCTCGTGCCAGGTCGTCATCACAAAGCGCTCCTCGGGAATGTCCTCAAAATGGAACTCCTCGATCAGCGCCCAATCCACCATGTCGTCCCAAGAGCTGCAATCCTCGCCCCAGGCCATCATGTAGAGGCAGCCGGAACGCACCATCCATGTGCTGACCTGCGCCTGCCAACGGGGATCCACACCCATCTCGGCAATGACGACCACGCGCCACGGAGCGCCATCCGCCACATCGGGCATGCGGTCGCCAGACTTCACATGAAGGTATGAAAGGTTCTGTCGAACAGACGAGCCTGCATCAATCACCGTCAGAGCCGCCTTCGTACCGGAACACAGTCAGGTGGGGCGAGTCATTGAACTGGGGCATCGCGTCCGCCAGATGCAGATGGCCGTAAGCGCCTCCCAAACGGTCCATTGCATCAGCTGCAGACAGAAGGAATGCAGCCATTGCGCGCAGCTCATCGGGAGTGGCCTCAAGCGTCACCTCGGCCAGCGTCTCGGGGATGATGTCTTGTGGGTCCTTGCCTTCGTCGGCATATCCGTGGAGTTTCATGCCTGCAGTCTAGGTCATGCGAGGTTATCGCATACGTCCCATTACATCCGCCGCCGTCTGACTGCGGCGCAGCCTTCCAAGAACGACCTGATCAATACACAGCAGCAGGGATCGCAAAGACAGGCCTATCGAACCTCGGAGCAGGCCTCTATCGCGGACTGCAGGCAACCGAACCAATAGCCCTTGCGCTCGCTGTCGTGAAGCCCGTCCGCAAGTGCGTGCAGCGCAGGTAACAGCAAGGGACTGGCAACCTGCTCCGCAGCCTCCAGCTGGTACACCAAGCAATCGGGGCCCAGCTGCGCCAGCAGCTGGTCGACCACACGCGGATCGCGCCGTGCAGCGAGGCCCACCAGGGCCTCGCCGCGAACGTCCTCATCGGCGTCGCCAAGGTTGTGCCAGAGCACCTCGCGCACCTGCGGCGTATCGACGGTCTGCTGGGTGCCCAGGCCGAAAGTGGCCCAGTCACGCACCTCGGGATCGGCATCCACCGCCAGGCGCATCAGTGCGTCGATGGCGATCGGCCCGTGGTAATGACCCAAGGCCACGGCCACATCCCAGCGCATCGCACTGTCGGCATGTCCAGCCAACTCGACCAGGCTCGCCAGAGCATCTGGATGCGGCCGGTGTCCCAGCCCTGAGACCGCGGCGCGGACCACTTCGGCATGGACATCCTCCAGGCCCGCGAGCAGCAGTGCCTGCGTGGCATCCAGGGCATAGGCAGGCGCGGACAGGCCCTCGGTGCGCCGGCGTTGCTGCAGCTGCGATGCGACGTGCAGACCCAGGGCGCGGCGCCTCCAGCTGCGGCTGGCGCACAGCGCACGCACCCGACGCAAAAGCGCGGGTGAAGCGCGCAGATGCAATTGCTGGATCGCCTTCCATCCCCGGTCGGTGTCCCAGGCGCGCAGCGCCATGCGCTCCAACCTTTGCGATGTCTGCGGCGTGCCCAGATTCCTGGAATTCCTTTTCACGGCTGCACCACCAGCATGTTCGCATCCCGCGCCAGCAGCCAGCGCCCCTTCTCCTTGCGGAACACGCTGAGCACGGGCCCCGCACGCACGATGGGCGCAGCGCCATCACGGGGCGTCATGGTCACCGTGAGCTGCGATCGGGCAAACGCCCACTCTCCTGCCACCTGCACCTCCTGGATATCGCTGCTGCCGTCCACCCGGGGCCCGGCATTGCCGGCCTGGCTCTGCATGGCGGCCCGGAAATCTGCTTTGAACATGGGCGCCCTGCCCGGCACGAGGAAAACCACGTCCTCGGTCATCAGGTCCATCACTGCCTCGGTGTCGCCGGCCCTGGTGGCGGACATCCAGGTAGCGACCAACTGGCGGATCTGATCTTCATCGCTCAACATAAGAATCCTTGCTTCAGGGCGAGGCGCGCTCAGCCACCATCGTCACGCAGCAGCAGCGCCATGGCCAGGCTGTCGTGGTACACACCGTCCACCCGCACCGACCGGCGGCGAATGCCTTCCAGCTCGAAGCCCAGGCGTTCGTACAGGGCCCTGGCGTTGGCATTGTCAGCGCGCACGCTCAGCTCGATGCGGGTCAGGCCCCGCGTCCATGCGCCGTCAATGGCGGCACGCATCAACCGGGCCCCGATGCCCCGGTGACGCGCAGAAGGGATCAGCCCGATTCCCAGGGTGCCCACATGCGCCCGCGTTTGCCCCATGCCGGGCAGCACGTCGCACCAGCCCACGACCTGGCCATCGGCCACGGCCACCACCTGGCACTGGTCGTTGGCGATGATGTGCTCATAAAAGCTGCGCGAGGACTCAAAGGGCGGAGCCTCGGTAAAGGCCAGAAAGCGCTTCTCGCGCGCGACCGTGTCGAGCGCGCGCCACAGGCCCTCGAAATGCGCTGGCGCCACCGGTTCGATGGACAGGTTCATCCCACGGATCTCCATTCAGCCAGGGCCCCTTCCCCGGACCGAAGACAGTCTACAGCGCGGCGGAGAACACCCACCCGGCTCCGAGGTCGGCAGGAGGCGCCGCAGCGCTGGCACCTGCCGCATCCGCACGGTGCTTGTCCATGATGCGGTGCAGGTTGCCCTCGATCCAGTCCACCAGGCCTTCGACCTGGCGTGCCACCTCGGTGCCCATGGGGGTCAGGCTGTACTCGACGTGCGGTGGCACCACGGGGTGCGAGACGCGCAGCACGAAGCCATCGCTCTCCAGCCACTGCAGGGTCTGGGCCAGCATCTTCTCGCTGACACCACCCACCTTGCGGCGCAGGTCGCTGAAGCGGTGCGTGCCGGCCAGCAGGGCCACCAGCACCAGCACGCCCCAGCGGCTGGTCACATGTTGCAGCACGGCGCGCGAGGGGCAGTCGGGCGAGAACAGCTGGCCACGCTGCAGCTTCTCGGCAATGCCTTCGCGGGGAGCAGTCTCGGCGGGGGTGGATGCAATGCGGGCAGGCATGTGGTACTTACCTTTATGTACGTACTTACGAAAAGTTAGCTTGACCGCTATTCTGCCTTCTCTGTCTTTTTCAACCAAGGGTTTTTCACCATGATCGCCATCACCGGAGCCACCGGCCAGCTCGGCCGCCTCGTCATCCAGTCCCTGCTCAAGACCATCCCTGCCGCTCAGATCGTTGCGGCCGTGCGCAGCCCCGAAAAGGCCCAGGACCTTGCTGCCCTGGGCGTGCAGGTGCGCAAGGCAGACTACACGCAGCCCGACACGCTCGATGCCGCCTTCCAGGGCGTGCACAAGCTGCTGCTGATTTCATCGAGCGAGGTGGGCCAGCGCACGGCACAGCACAAGGCGGTGATCGATGCCGCCCAACGTGCCCGGGTGCAGCTGCTGGCCTACACCAGCGTGTTGCGCGCCGACAGCTCCCTCTTGGGCCTGGCGGCAGAACACGTGGAGACCGAAGCCCTGCTGCGCGCCTCGGGCCTGCCCGTGGTGCTGCTGCGCAATGGCTGGTACACCGAGAACTACACGGCCAGCGTGCCGGCCGCGCTCGCCCATGGCGCCGTGCTGGGCAGCGCAGGCAGCGGCCGCATCGCCTCGGCAGCCCGTGTGGACTATGCCGAAGCCGCGGCCGTGGTGCTGGCCACCGATGGCCAGGCCGGCCGGGTGTACGAGCTCGCAGGCGACAGCGCCTACACCCTCGCCGACTTGGCGGCGGAAATTGCGCGCCAGTCGGGCAAGAACGTGGTCTACAAGGATCTGCCCGAGGCCGACTACCAGGCCGCCCTGGTGCAGGTGGGCCTGCCGGCCGGCTTTGCCGCGCTGCTGGCCGATTCGGACGCCGCAGCGGCCAAGGGTGCGCTGTTCGACGATGGCCACCAGCTCAGCCAGCTGATCGGCCGCGCCACGACGCCGCTGGCAACCACGGTGGCGGCAGCGCTGAAGGGCTGATGGGCATTGGGGCCGCACAAGGCGGCCCTTTTCTGAAACTGGATAGCCTGTTGGCAGCGCATTTCGGCCGCCCCAAAGCAAACGCCCCCAATACCAAAATGGTACTGGGGGCGGTTGGGCTGTAAGAGCCTGACGATG
>NZ_JBWKPP010000008.1:0-278635 GCF_059418305.1 Acidovorax sp. GW821-FHT09B03 | reverse complement strand
GACAGTGAAACGACTTTGCGCCGATGATAGTGCGGGTTCCCGTGTGAAAGTAGGTCATCGTCAGGCTCTTACAGCCCCAAATCCCCTCAGTCCCCAAAGGACTGGGGGGTTTTGCGTTTGGGGAAACGAAAATTGCGCTTCGTCTCGCAGGGGGATGAGCAAAAATTGCAGCACGCGCTTGCACACCTGGCCTCTGGCGGGTGTGAACGACGATCGGGTGTCGATCGGACGCGTGTGCGCCCCTGGGATCAGCAGCCTTGCCGCTGCCCGTCCACGAAGACCAGCAATTCACCTTTGCCGAAGGCCGTCCAGTCTTCGTTGACCGTGAGCGGAGCCGTCACGATGATGGCCACGCGGTCGGAGGCGGTGGTCTGGGTCGCGAAGTCGATGCGCACGTCCTCGTCGGACAGCTGCGCTTCGCTGAACGGGTGCTTGCGCTCGATGTAGTACAGGTTCGTGGACGCATGGGCCCACAGCGCCTGCCCATTGGAGAGCAGGAAGTTGAAGGTACCGTGCGGCGCGATGCGCGCGGCCAGTTCCTTGAGGGTGAGGGTCAGCTCGGCAATGCTGGGCACGCTGGCATGCGACTTGGCCAGCTCCTGCATGATCCAACAGAACGCATGCTCGCTGTCCGTGTCCCCTACGGGGTGGAAATGCGAATGCAGGCGCGGCCGGAAGTCCTTGAGGTCGCCGTTGTGGGCAAACACCCAGTAGCGTCCCCAGAGCTCGCGCACGAAGGGGTGGCAGTTCTGCAGGCTCACCAGGCCCTGGGTGGCCTTGCGGATGTGCGCGATGACGTTGCGGCTCTTGATCGGATAGCGGCGGATCAGCTCGGCCACCGGCGAATCCACGGCCGGCAGGTGGTCCACGAAATGCCGCAGGCCCCGGTCCTCGAAGAAAGCAATGCCCCAGCCGTCGGCATGGTCCCCCGTATTGCCCCCGCGCTGTGCAAAGCCGGTGAAGCTGAAGGTCACGTCGGTCGGCGTGTTGCAGTTCATACCGAGCAGTTGGCACATGGTCGAAGGAGGTCCGGATCAGTCGGCCATCAGGCCTGGGGTGGAGAGGGGGTGTCGCTGGTCGGTGCCGCAGGCGCTTCGCGCAGCTGCCAGGCCGCCACCAGGGCCAGCAGGCACAGCGCGGTCAGCATCAAAAAGGTCTCGCCAAAGGCGGCGATGCGTGCCGGGTTGCTGGCGCCCGCTGCGAGCGAGGCCCCATGCGCGCCCATGCGCCATTCGAGAACGATGCCGCACAGGCTCACCCCGGCAGCCCCGCCGAGCATGCGCAGGAAGCCGATGGCACTGGAGCCTTGCGATATCAGCGACTTGTCCAGCGGCCGCATGGCGCCCAGGTTGAGCGATGGCAGGATGAAGCCCAGCCCGATGCGCCCGAGGATCGCAAACACCACCAGCATCCACAGCGGGGAACCCAGGCCCACCACGACCATGAGGCCGAACGACAGGGCCAGCAGGGCCAGGCCGATGCTCACCAGCAGGTGCGTGGGCTGCCGGTCGGCCAGCCGGCCCACCATCGCGATGGTGATGGCCAGCACCAAGCCCGCGGGCAGCATGATGGTGCCGACATGCGATGCCGACAGCTGCAGGCCGAGCTGCATGAACACCGGCAGCAGGTAGGTGGATCCGAACAGCGCCGTGCCATAGATGAAGGCCACAATGCTGCCCATGGCGAACTGCCGGTACTGGAAGAGCCGCAGGTCCATCAGCGGCTTGCGGCCCTGCCCCAGTTGCCGGCGCTGCCAGCCGATGAACAGGCCCGTGGCCACCACGGCCCCCGCCAGCAGCAGGATGGCCTCCGACACGGTGCCCCCATGCAGGGCCACCAATCCGTTGAGCAGGCACAGCGTGCCAGCCGTGCCCAGTGCCAGGCCGCGCCAGTCGAGCGCTTCGCCGTTGCGGTTGGCGGCCACGCCGCCCGGAGCCGTGACCGGCACGAACTTGTAGGCCAGCCAGATCGAGGCCAAGCACAGCGGCACCACCATGAAGAAGATGGAGCGCCAGCCGAACCAGTCGACCAGCAGCCCCCCGATGCTCGGGCCGATCGCCGGCGCCAGCACCACGCCCATGCCGAAGATGCCGCTCGCACGGCCCTGCTCATGGGGTTGGAAGGCGTAGAGGATGATGACGGCTGGAATGGGCTGCACCACACCGGCCGCGAGGCCCTCGGCCACGCGCGCCAGCAGCACCAGGCCGAAGTCGCGCGCCAGCCCACCGCCGATGCCGCCGGCCAGCAACAGCAGCATGGCGCCCACGTAGGTGGCGCGGTAGCCATAGCGCGACAGCAGCCAGGGCGTGGTGAGCATGGACACCGTGGTGGCCACCATGAAACCCGAAGTCACCCACTGGGCGCGTTCCTGGCCCAGAGTGAAGTAATGGCTCATGTCCGGGATGGCCACGTTCACGATGGTCGAGGACATGATCGACGCCATCGTGCCGACCATGACCGAGAGCAACAACAGCCAGCGGTAACGCTCGCCATGCCGTTCGCGCAGGGCGGCGAGGGACCCGGAAGACGGCTGTGTTGTCATGGAGGGGTTGGGCTGGCTATCAGTGGCGAAGAGGGCCGCCGAGAAAGGGGCGAAGAGGCGCAGCGCCCCATGGGCATGTACCTGCTACGTCCGCTCCGACCACAGCTTGCCGCCCGTGGCCCAGTTCTCGCGCTTGATGTCGGTGATCAGAATGTCCACCGACTCGGGCGAGCCACCCAGCACCTCGACGGACACACGGGTGATCTCCTCTACCAGCTTGCGCTTTTGTTCGACCGTGCGGCCTTCCATCATTTCGACGTGGTACGTGGGCATGGTGTGCTTTCTTTAGGAAAAGGGGGTTGTGAAAAGCGCAAATCATATCGGCTGGGATCCCGGCGTCTCGTTCGCTGCAGCGCTGCCGACCGGCGCGCGCGCGCACTCCGCGCAGATGCAGGTGAGGCCCCGCTGCTCGGCGGGCAGGCGTGCCAGCGCCACGGGCGACACCGGGGTGCTCATGCACCAGCACTCCTGCGCTGGCAGACCGGCCGCCACGGCGCATTGGTTGGGCTGGCCGCACAGGGGACAACGGGACGGGCTGGAAGGCGCGAGGGTGTCGTGGGACATGGCCTGTGCAGTGTAGGTGCTGGCAGTGCCCTGTGGGGGGCACCAGCCGGGGTTCCCGAGGTCGGCGAAAGGGCGCACCGCGGCATCGGGTTCCTGGTTCAGGATCGATATCGGGTTCGGGCTGCATCCTCCTGGTGTGCAGCTGGCTAGAATGGAACGCACTTGCAAGGGTAAAAAATACAATGTCCACCATTGCTGCCAAAGTTCAGTCCCAGATCTCCGAACTGATCATCAGCGGTCAGTTCAAACCCGGCACCCGCCTCGACGAGCGGGTGCTGGCCGAGCACTTCAACGTGTCGCGCACTCCCGTGCGCGAGGCATTGCGCCAACTCGCCGCACGTGGGCTGACGCAGCTGCTGCCCATGCGCGGTGTGGTTGTCATGGAAATCAGCGTCAAGGAGCTGGCCGAGATCCTGCACGCAGACTGCGAGCTGGAGGCCCTGTGCGCGCGGCTGGCCGCAGAGTCCATGACCACCATGGAAAAAACCGAACTGCGCTACATCCACGAGCGCTCCAACGAATACGTGGCCAATGGCGACCTCGACAAATACCTCGAGGCCAACCGCGAACTGCATCGCCTGATCCTCGAAGGCGCGCACAACGCGGTGATCAGCCAGATGGTGGGCGAGATCCGTGATCGCCTGAGCCCCTACCGCCAGTACCACCCGGCCGAGACGGACCGCCTGGTGACATCGCACGATGCCCACAAGGAGATCGTCGAGGCCATCGCCGAGGGCCACGGCGAGAAGGCCTACCTCGCCATGCGCGCACACAACGCGCACCTGGGCAATGCGGCGCTGCGGGCCCTGCGCCAGGCGAAGGAGGCCGAAAACACCGTGGAGCAGGCGCCCTCCCCGACGCCGCCAGCAGGCAAGCGTGCCCGTTCGACGGCAGCGCCCTCGGTGAAGATGGGCGTGCCCCGCGCTGCACGCAAGGCCAAGATGCCTGCCTCAAAGAATACCAAAAAATAATTTGGTATACCAGGTGATGAAGATCGCCTAGAATCGCGGCAGCTTCTTCAGAAGGTGCCGTGCTCGGTTGCGCGCTGTCGGTCCTGCTTTGCAGGGCGGCCCGGCCATCGGCCGCAGGCGCGTCTTCCACCGTCTCTGCCGGCGCAAGCGCCGTCGGGTCGTGGTGGGTGCCGGCGACCGGATGGGGGCGCTCGCACTCTTCAACTTCGACAAGGACTGGTGATGCTCGACAAGGCAGGCATGCACGCGCTTTTCCAGGGCGCGCGTTCGCACAACGGATTCCTGGACTCCCCGGTGCCCGAGGCACTGCTGCGCGATCTGTACGACCTGGTGAAGTGGGGCCCGACCAGCGCCAACTGCGCGCCCCAGCGCATCCTGTTTCTGGTCACCCCCGAAGCCAAGGCGCGCCTGCTGCCTGCCCTCAGCCCGGGCAATGTGGCCAAGACGGCGTCTGCACCCGTGACCTGCATCCTGGGCTATGACCGGCGCTTCCACGAACACGCCGAGACCCTTTTCCCGCACAACCCTGGGCTGTACGACAGCTTTGCCCGCGACGAGCGCCATGCCGAGACCACGGCCTTTCGCAATGCCACGCTGCAGGCCGGTTACTTCCTGCTGGCCGCCCGGGCCCTCGGGCTCGACTGCGGTCCCATGTCCGGGTTCGACGAAGCCCTGGTCAACACCCGCTTCTTCCCGGACGGCCGATGCCGCGTGAACTTCCTGTGCAACCTCGGGCAAGGTGATCCCGCCCGGCTTTTCGGCCGGCTGCCGCGGCTGCCGTTTGACCAGGCCTGCTCGGTGCTGTAGGCCGCGGGCACGCCCCCCGTGCCGCCGGGCACGCAGGGTGGGGAAGCCTCTCATTGAGGTTTTGTATTTTTTGTGTATTCTTGGTATACCAAATAAAAACGAAAGGATGACAATGTACCGAGTGCTCGCAGGAATTGCCCTGGCGTTGTGCGCCACTACCGGCCTCGCGCAGGCCTGGCCGGCCAAGCCCATCGCCATCGTCGTGCCGTTCGGCGCGGGGGGAAACACGGACACGATCGCGCGCCTCACGGCCAGCCATCTCACCAAGGCGCTGGGCACTGCCGTGGTGGTGGACAACCGCCCCGGCGCCTCGGGCCTCATCGCCGCCAAGCAGGTGCTCGGGGCCCCGGCGGATGGCTACACCCTGTTCATGGCCACGGCCACGCAGATGGTCACGGCGCCCTTCGTGAACCCGAACTTCAACTACGACCCGGCCAAAGACTTTGCGCCGGTGGTCAACATCGGGGCCAATGCATTCGTCATTGCCACCAAGGCCGCACTGCCGGTGAAGAACCTGGGGGAACTGGTGGCCCTGGCCAGACAGCAGCCCGGCAAGCTCAGCTACGGCAGCGGAGGGGCGGCGGCGCTCACCCACCTGTCGGCTTACATCTTCACCAAGCGGGCCGAGATCGACATGGTGCATGTCCCCTACCGGGGCGGGGCCCCGGCCATGACGGACCTGCTGGGCGGCGTGATCGACATGTACTCGGCCAGCCCGTCGGAGGTGATTTCCCAGGCGAGCGGGGGAAAGATCCGTCTTTTGGCCATCTCCAGTGCCACGCGCTCGAAGGAGCTGCCGAACGTGCCGACCATCGCCGAGACCTTTCCCGGCCACGAAGTCACCACCTGGAATGGCCTCGTGGCGCGCGCAGGCACGCCGCCCGAGGTGCTGGACCGCATCGCCGCGGAGGTGCTCCGCATGAAGGACGACCCGGTGGTGCTGCAAAAGCTCGAAGAGGCCGGTGTGGTGCCGCTGTTCACGGCGCGCGCCGCATTCGGTGCGCAGATCCAGCGTGAGCTGGTGATGTGGGGCAAGGTGCTCAAGAACTCCGGGATCCGCGCCGAGTGAGGCAGCGGCCCGCAACTGCATGAATTCAAGAAAGGAAATTGCAATGAACTGGTTTGGAATTGCCACCTACATGGCAGGCACGGGCAGCACGGCGCCGCGCATGGGCCTGGTGGTCGACAATGCTGTCTACGATGCGCAAACCGCCGTGCAGGCGGTCACGCCCGCCGCGCAGCCGGTGCCCGTCGAGCTGGGGGCCTTGCTGGCGAGCTGGGACGCGTCTGCTCCCACGCTGCAGACGCTGGAGTCGGCCGCGCTGGCCATCCGCGAGGGGCGCATCCAGCCACCGCGGCAAGAGGGTGCGCTGGCCGTTCCCTATGCGCCCGCCCGCATCTTTGCGACGGCATCCAACTACTACGAGCATGCCGCGGAGATGGGCACCCAGCTGGCGGCGCGCAGCGAGAGCTCGCCCTACATCTTCCTGAAGGCCGAGACCAGCGTGACGCCCACGAAGACGGCTGTCGTCATGCCCGCCAGCACGATGAAGCTGGACTGGGAGGTGGAACTGGCGGTGGTCATCGGCCGCGGTGGCCGCAATATCGCACTCCAGGATGCCTACGCGCACATCGCCGGCTACACGGTGATCAACGACGTCAGTGCCCGCGACCTCACGCGCCGCACGGACTACCCCTTCTCGCACGACTGGTTCCGCGGCAAGAGCTTCGACACCTTCGCACCGCTGGGTCCCTGGTTCGTGCCCCGCGACTGCGTGGGGGACCCGATGGACCTGCGCATGCAGCTCACGGTCAACGGCGAGAGCATGCAGGACGCGAGCACGAAGGGCATGATCTTCAACATTGCCGAACAGATCGCCTACCTGTCGAGCATCCTCACGCTCAAGCCGGGCGACCTGATCGCCACGGGAACGCCCACGGGCGTGGGCATGGGGCGCGGCCTGTTCCTCAAGCCGGGCGACGTGATGGTGGCCTCGATCGCGCAGATCGGTGCCATCGAAAACCACGTCACCGCGGCTTCCTGAAACAGCGCGCACCATCCCCGCCCCATGCCGGGATGCGCCGCGCCGCAAGCAAGATTCAAACGCAACGGAGTTCGCCATGGAAAAACTCAAACCCCGCCGCCTCGGGCACATCGTGCTCATGGTGCGCGACATCCACAAGTCGGCCAGGTTCTATACCGAGGTGCTGGGCCTCGAGGTCTCGGACTGGATCGGCGAGAACATGGTCTTTCTGCGCGCGGGAACGGACCACCATGACCTCGCGCTCGCGCAACTGCCCGCCGACTCGCCGGACCTGAACGACCTGCCGCGCTACTCGCGGCCGGGCCTGGAGCATTTCTCCTACCTCATCGACAGCCTGGAGGAGATGGAGCGCTCGGTCCGGGTGCTGCAGGCGCACGGCGTGGAGATCGTGCGCGGCATCGGCCGCCACGGACCCGGCAACAACCTCTTCCTGGTGTTCAAGGACCCCGATGGCAACAACGTCGAGGTCTACTGCGACATGACCCAGATCCCGCAGGATGCCGGGCACCAGGCCGAGGTCTGGGAGCGCAACCTGGAGAGTTTCGACCAGTACCGCCTCGAACGCTTCGTCGTGCCGCCGCCACCGCATCTGCTGGCGTCCAAGACCGGGGGAAACAAGGGCTCCTGAGCGGCCCGGGATCGCCACAGGGGAAAGAGGCGGTGCTCCAGCGGGGCACCGCCTTTCGTCCTGCAAGCCGCGTCAGCGCGGGGGGATGGCCGTGGCGGGCTCGCGTCCCGCAAAACAATCCGCCAGGCTGGCGAGCAGCGCCGCCGTCTGTGCCGCCTGGGAGGCTGGCGAGCGCCCTGCCAGGTGCGGCGTGAGCAGCACATTGTCGAGTGCGCGCAGCGCCGCAGGAACCTCGGGCTCGTACTCGAACACATCCAGGCCTGCGCCGGCAATGCCGCCGGTCCGCAAGGCCTGCACCAGGGCTTCGGTATCGACCACTGAACCCCGCGCCACGTTCACGAAGAAGCCCTCGGGGCCCAGGGCTGCCAGCACCGGGCCATCCACGATGTGGTGGGTGGATGCGCCGCCCGGGCAGGCGGCCACCAGGTAGTCGCTCGCGCCTGCGAGCGCGAGCAGACTGGGCTCGTGGCGGTAAGGCAAGCCGTTGCGCGGGCTGCGCGTGCAGTAGCGCACCTGCATGCCGAAGCCGAGCGCGCGCAGGGCGATGGCCTGCCCGATGCGCCCCATGCCGATGATGCCGAGCGTGGCGCCGTGGAGCGTCGGGCGCGCCGCCCGCAGGCCGCACCAGCCGCCCGCGCGCATGGCCGCGGTGAGCGCGCCGTAGCCACGGCTGAGGGCGAGCAGAAAGCCCAGCGCATGGTCGGCCACCGTCTCGTCGTTGGCACCCGGGGCATTGGCCACCACGACGCCGCGCCGTGCGGCCGCGCCCAGGTCCACCGCCTCGTAGCCCGCGCCGAAGGCGCAGACGATGCGCAGCGCGGGCAGCCGCTCCAGCTGCTCGGCGGACAGGCCCGTGGTGCCGTTGGTCACCACCGCTGCGATGTCATCCCAGGGCACGGAGTGGGTGTCCATGCCGTCGTGCAAGGTGTAGGTGCTGGCCAGGGCTGCCCGCGTGGCCGCGGGCAGCGGGATGAGCGCCAGTATGTGCAAGCGCTGCACTGTGCGCCCCGCTCAGCCCGCGGCGGCGGGCGCCACCTCTTTGACCGCCCCCTTCCAGCCGGACTCGGTGATGTCGAACACGATGCCGTCGGGCGTGCGGTACTTCACCTCGTAGAACACGTTGGGGTCGGTTTCCTTGCGGCCCGTGAGGTAGCTGCCGCCTGCGGCGACCACGCGCCTCTCGGCCTCTTCGAGGTTGTCCACCCACATGCCGAAGTGGATCAAGCCCCGCACGTCCTTGAGCTTCTCGTAGCCGGGAACCGCCTCGTCCTTGAAGTTCAGCAAGGCCACGTTCATCACGCCATCGGTCATGTACCAGCCGCGCATGGCGCGGCCGGCGCGGGTCATGCCGAAAGCCTGCTCGAAGAACTGGGCCGCGGCCTCGGGGTCGCTGACCGACAGGGCGATGTGCCTGAGTCTTTCCATGGTGAATTTCTCCTGTTGTGTATATCGACATGGAAAGTATAGTGAATTCAAGTTTGTCTGGTATACCAAAACATCAATGTGTATAATTTTCTGCATGAACAACGCATCGCAGCCCCTGGGCTCGCTCAGCGCGCAGGACCAGGCCTTGCTCGACGGCATCGGGCCCCGCTGGGCCGAGGACATCAACCGGCACCGTGACCTGGTGGTGCGTGCCTATACGCCCCTGGTCCTGCAGGCCGACAACCGCGGCATCGAAGTGGCCCGCGACCTGCCCTACGGCACAGCGCCGCGCCAGGTGCTCGACGTGTACAGCCGTGGCGAATGGGCCGGGGGGGGGCGCGACGTGCTGGTCTTCTTCCATGGCGGGGCCTTCATCCGTGGCAGCAAGAGTGCCAACGGCGCCATCTACGACAACGTGGCCTACTGGTTCGCGCGCCAGGGCTGCGTGGCGGTGAATGTGGAATACCGGCTGGCCCCGCAGACCGCATACCCTGGCGGCGCCGCCGACGTGGCGGCCGCCGCCCGCTGGGTGCGGGCCCACATCGGGCGGTTTGGCGGCGATCCGGCGCGCGTCTTCCTCATGGGCCATTCGGCCGGGGGATCGCATGTGGCCAGCGCACTGTTCGACCCGGCGCTGGCAGAGCGCCTCACCCCGGCCGACACAGCGGGGGCCATGCTCGTCAGCGCACGGCTGCGCGCCGACGTGCTGCCGGACAACCCCAATGCCGATGGGGTGCGCGCCTACTTCGGCGAGGATGCCGCGCTGTACGAGCAGCGCTCGCCCGCCAGCCACGCGGGCCAGAGCAATGTGGCCCTGTTCATCGCCGTGGCGCAGTACGAGAACACCCACCTCGACCGCTACGGCCAGGAGTTCCATGCCCGCGCCCTGGCCAGCGGGCGCACGGCGCCCACGCGCTTCGCCTTCATGCCGCGGCACAACCACACCTCCATCGTCGCCCACTTCAACAGCGGCGAAGAAACCCTGGGTCCGCAGCTGCTCGACTTCATGCGCGCAGCGCGCTGACACGCCCCGACCCCTTCTCCACTCCCTTGCGCACCGACACCATGCAAAGCACCCGCCCCCTCAAGGTCCTCGCTCCGGCACTCACCCCCTTCCATGCCGACCTGTCCGTTAACCGGCCAGCGTTCATCGCGTACTGCCGCTGGCTGGTGGCGCAGGGTGCCGGGCTGGCCGTGTTCGGCACCAACAGCGAGGCCAATTCGCTGGGCCTTTCCGAAAAGATCGAGTTGCTGGAGGCGCTGGTCGATGCCGGCATTCCGGCCGGTGCCATGGTGCCCGGCACCGGCTTGTGTTCGGTGCCCGAGACCGTGGCCCTGACCCGGCGGGCTGTCGAGCTGGGCTGCGCCGGTGCGCTGGTGCTGCCGCCCTTCTACTTCAAGCCCGCGACCGATGACGGGTTGTTTGCCCACTATGCGCAGGTGATCGAAGCCGTGGGGTCGGAGCACCTGAGGCTCTACCTCTACCATATCCCCCAGTTCACGGGTGTCCCCATCTCCTGCGCGCTGATCGAGCGGCTCCTCAAGGCCTACCCCGGTACCGTGGCCGGCATCAAGGACAGTTCGGGTGACTGGGCCAACACCGAGCGCGTGCTGCGCGAATTCCCGGGGTTCGAGGTCTTTCCCGCGTCGGAGGCGCTGCTCGAAAAGGCCTTGCCGCTGGGGGCTGCGGGCTGCATCTCCGCCACCGCCAACGTGCAGCCGGGTGCCATCGCGCGGGCGCTGCAGGCCTGGGGGACCCCCCGTTTCGGGGCCCTGCAAGCACAACTCAAGGTGGTGCGCAGCCTGTTCCAGGCCCACCCCATGATCCCCGCGCTCAAGGAAGTGGTGGCCCGGGAGTTCGAGGACAGCGCCTGGCGCCATGTGCGCCCGCCGTTCGTGCCGGCCGAGGCGGCCTGGGCCGAAGGCCTGTGCACGCAACTCGCCCAGGCCGGCTTTCGCATGGAGCGCCCATGACGGCGCCCACCCTGCCGCGCCCCCTGGGTGCCTATGCGCGCTGGCGGCGGGCCGGTGACCTGGTGTTCGTCGCCGGCGTCAGCGCACGCCTGCCGGGGGGCGAGATCGACGGTGTCCTGCGCGAGGGCGACGCGGTGCGCCACGACGTGGCCGCACAGACCCGCCGCGTGCTGCAGACCATCGACGCGCTGGTGCAGGAAGCGGGTGGGGCAGGCCTGGCCGACTGCGTGGACATGCAGGCCTTCCTGGTGCGCGCCGAGGACTTCGCCACCTTCAACGCCGCCTATGGGGAGTTCTTTCCTGGCGACGCCCCCACGCGCACCACCGTGGTCGTGCGCGCCCTGCCGCACCCGGACATGGTGGTCGAAATCAAGGCCGTAGCCTGCATCCCCAGGGCGCGCAGCGAGTAGTCGCCCACGGTGTAGGCAACTGGCGTGGCACACGCCAGCGCTCCCGCGCAAGGGCCGCCCCGCCGCGCTGGGAGCGTCCCCCTCCCGAACCGCGCAGCGGTTCGAGAGAGGGGGAAGGCGCGAAGCGACTCAGGGGGTGCCTCGCGTCATGCCGGAACCGGCATCCCCTGCAAGGCCTTCACTTCCTGCAGGGAAAAGCTCGTGCGCACATGCTTGACGCCGGGCAGGCGCCGCAGCCTGTGCTGCATCAGTGCCGAGTAGGCATCCAGGTCCTGGGCGACAACCACCAGCACGAAGTCTTCGGGGCCCGAGACCCCGTGGCACATCACCACCTCGGGGATGTCGCGCACGGTGGCCTCGAAGGCCAGCGACAGCGCCTCGTCCTGGCTGTCGATGGTGATGGTCGCAAAGGCCATCACGCCCCAGCCCAGGGCGCGCCGGTCCAGCCTGGCGCTGTAGCCGCTGATCAGCCCCATGTCCTCCAGCCGCTTCACGCGCCGCCAGCAGGGCGACTGGGAGAGATGGGCGCGTTCGGCCAGCTCGGAGGAGGTGAGCCGCGCGTCACCCTGCAGGGCATTGAGCAGCAGTCGGTCGGTGGCGTCGAGGGCAATGGGCATGGTGTTTCCTGAAAGGGTGGATGGCGGGAATATCTAGACCTGTACCCCCTGAAACGGGGGCGCGATTGCAAAGAAATTTCGGCAGTCACGGCATAGACTACGTTTCATGAATACAAAAATCAATTCTGGTATTCCAGATGTAGCAGTTCATGTCCAGAGCGCCGCTCCCATCTCCTGGGAGGATTGCCTGGCACGTGACGCCGCCGACCCCCTGGCCCCGGTGCGCCAGCGATTCCAGCTGCCCGAGGGCGTCATCTACCTGGACGGAAACTCCCTGGGCGCGATGCCGCGCGCGGTGCCGGCGCGCATGCACCGGGCCATCGAGCAAGAGTGGGCCACCGGGCTGATCCGCTCCTGGAACGACGCCGACTGGTACCCGGCGCCCCAGCGCGTGGGTGCGCGCATCGCCCGGCTCGTGGGGGCCGAGGACAATGAAGTCATCGTGGCCGACTCCACCTCGGTCAACCTGTTCAAGCTGCTCGTGGCGGCGCTGCGCATGCGGCCGGGGCGCAGCCTCATGCTGGGCGAGCGCGGCAACTTCCCCACGGACGCCTACGTGGCCCAGGGCGTGGCCGAAATCACCGGCACGCAGTTCCGCGCCGTGGAACCCGAGGAGGTGCTGGCCGCGCTGAACGAGGACGTGGCCGTGCTCGCGCTCACGCATGTCAACTACAAGAGCGGCCAGGCCTACGACATGGCCGCCGTGACGCGGCGCGCGCACGAGGTGGGCGCGCTCGTGGTCTGGGACCTGGCCCACACCGCGGGCGCCATGCCCTGTGCGCTCAACGATTGCCAGGTCGATTTCGCCGTGGGCTGCGGTTACAAGTACCTCAATGGCGGGCCCGGGGCTCCGTCGTTCGCCTTCGTGGCCCGGCGCCACCAGGAGGGGCTGCGCCAGCCGCTCACGGGCTGGCACGGCCACGCGCGGCCCTTCGCATTCACCCACGGCTACGAGCCCGCGCCTGGCATCGACCGCATGCTCGTTGGCACGGCGCCGCAGCTCGGCCTGATTGCGCTGGAGGCCGCGCTCACCGCCTTCGACGGTGTGGACATGCAGGCCCTGCGCGCCAAGAGCGTGGCACTGACCGGGCTGTTCATCGCCCTGGTGGACCAGGAGCTGGGCGCCCACGGCTTCGGCCTGGCCACGCCGCGCGATCCCGCGCTGCGGGGCAGCCAGGTCTCGCTGACGCACCCAGAGGGCTACGCCATCGTGCAGGCGCTGATCGCGCGGGGCGTTGTCGGTGATTTCCGCGCACCCGACATCCTGCGCTTCGGCTTTGCCGCGCTGTACCTGGGCCATTGCGACGTGTGGAACGCCGTCGCCGCGCTCAAGAGCGTCATGGCCGAAGGCGACTGGCGCAAGCCAGAGTTCACGGCCCGCAAGGCCGTCACCTGATTCCCGTCCTGCAGACCATTACCACCATAAAAGAGGAGACAAAGAACGTGAATCGAACAACCTTCATCCAACGCTGTGTGCCGGCCGCTGTCGCGGCATGGGCCATTGCACCAACGCTTGCGCTCGCGCAGGTGACGCTGTCCGGCTTCGTCGATCTGAACTACGAGATCGCCAAGTCCGGCGGGGGTACCCAGCGCAGCCTGGTATCGGGGGGGCTGAACACCTCGCGCCTGCAGTTCAAGTCCGTGGAGGACCTGGGCGGCGGGCTCAAGGCCACCGCCGTGCACGAGCTGACCTTCCGCGCGGACTCCGGCCAGGCCGGGTCGCCGCGCCACACCTATGTCGCCTTGGGCAGCAAGGAGTGGGGCGAGGTCAGCGCGGGCCGGCGCGACCTGCCCTCGGCCGAGATGTACGGCTACATCGACCCGACCTTCTCGGGCGACTACAGCCCCATCAGCAACACGCTGCTGTACTTCGCACCCTGGCGCGAAAGCAACGGGATCTTCTACACCTCGCCGCGCGTGGCCAACCTGCAGGCGCGCATCGGCACCACCTTCGGCCGCGAGGACGGCAGCAAGGACGCCAAGGCCACGAGCATCGCCATCGACTACTGGAACAAGGACCTGTACCTGATGGCCGCCGTCGACCGCCAGTACCGCCGCGACCTGGACAGTCCCGAGCGGATGCGCCACTCCAGCGACCACTACCTGGGCGGGGTCTACTCCATGGGGCCGCTGGACCTGACCTTCCTCTACCACCGCTACAACGGCTACTACGCCTATCCGCCCTATGTCGGCTTTGCCTCCAAGGGCAACGACGTCCAGCTGGGCCTGCGCTACGAATTCAATGCGCTCCAGCGCGTGTTCGCCAGCGTGGTGCGCAAGAACGACCGGCCGAACGCGGCGCTGTCGGACGCCACGAGCTGGGTCGCCGGCTACCTGCATGGCCTGTCCAAGCGCACCGACCTGTACACGATCGTCGGCGCGGTGCACCACGCGCGCGACTCGGAGCTGCGTTTCCCGGTGAGCTTCAACCACGCAACCCCCCTGTCCAACGAAAACCCGCGCGGCGTGCAGATCGGCATGCGCCACAAGTTCTGAAGGAGCCAACCACCATGAAACCCACCACCACCTTCCTGGCCTGCCTGCTGAGCGCCGGCCTGGCCGCGCCCGCACTGGCCCAGACCATCGTGCCACCGCCCGAGGGCGCCGCGCGGCTCCCCGTCAAGGAAGAGCGCGAAGAGGCCAAGGGCACGCCCGGCGAACCGGCGCGGCCCGCCGCCAGCAGCTATGGCATGGACGCCAGCGGCGCCTTCCGCCACCCGGCCGAAACCCCGGGCATCGGCGGTACGCACCCCTTCAAGGGCAGCCTGGACTACCTGGACCAGAACAGCTACGTGCACAACACCAAGGTCGAGGCACGCTACCCCGACATGCTGGGCAGCCCCTACCACTCGTGGCAGACCACGGTGGACATGGAGGGCCGGCGCTACATGGTGATCCACGAGAAGTCGTTCTACAAGGTGTTCGACATCACCGACCCGCGCGCTGCGAAGAAGGTGGCCGAGAAGAAGTGGGCCTGGGGCAGCAACGAGCATCCCTTCGGCCCGCTCACCATCCAGTTCAATGAAAAGCTGGGTAAGCATGTCGCCGTGCAGTGCTATGAAGTCACGCGTTTTGGCGTCCTGGAGAACAAGTACAAGCCCGAGCAGAAGGCCAAGGTCGACACCATCCGCCAGCAGCCCATCCTGCGCGGCTTCCGCGTGTTCGAGGTGGGCAGCCCCGACCCGGCGCAATGGAAGAAGCTCTCCGAGCTGCCGCTGGACAGCAAGGCCGTGGCCGACCAGTTTCCGCAGCAGGGCTCCGGCTGCGGCGACGTTCCGGTGTACTGGGGCGGCAAGTACCTGTTCGTCTCGGGCGCACCCGACGACAGCTTTGCCAACCAGGAGTACGCCAACTTCCTGTACAACCCGGCGCAGATGGCCTTCGACCTGAGCGATCCGCGCAAGCCGCAGCGCTTGTCGACCTGGTGGGTGCCGGGTGCGCGCACCGGCGAAGAAGAGGAATACCGCAAGAACCCGCGGGTCGGCAAGAAGACCGCGTGGATGGGTGCGCGCATGCCGCTGTTCATCCCGCGCGATCCCGAAAAGGGGGGCAAGTACGGCTATGCGGCCATGGGCGGCATGGGCTTCCATGTGATCGACGTATCCAACCCCGGCGCGATGAAACGTGTGGGCCACCTGGACATGCCCGTCAGCCAGGCGGGCACCGAAGGCGACAACGTCGACGTGAGCCAGGTGGAGAAGACCGGCATCGTCTACTTCAGCGGCTACCCGCTCAACGAGGACTGCTACGAGCCCTACAAGGACATCTATGCGATCGACGTGAAGGACCCGACCAAGCCGCGCATCCTGGCGACCCTGCCGCGCCCCACGCCACCCCAGGGCGCGCCCTTCACCGACTACTGCCAGCGCCGTGGCAGTTTTGGCCCCAAGCGCAGCGGCTACTGGCACCAGCCGGGAACGCCGAGCGGCAAGTACCTGGTCTACGCCTTCTACAACGCGGGCGCGCAGATCTTCGACGTGAGCAACCCGGCGCAGCCGAAGATCGCTGGCTACTTCGTTCCCCCGACCGTCGACCCCAAGGTCAACCAGCACTTCGGTGACCAGACGCACGGCGTGTTCATCGAGTGGGACCGCAACCTGATCTGGGTCTTCACCAACCACGGCGCTTATGCCGTGTCGTCGCCGCTCCTCGGGGCTCCCAAGTCCGGCCTGTGAATCTGCAAGAAGAAGGAAGATTGATGCCATACAGCCAACATTGGATGATCGGTGCCACCCTCGCGCTGCTGGGTGCCGGCGCCTGCGCGCAGGACGTCGTGCGCATCGGCCACGTGGGCCCCACCAGCGGTCCCATCGCCCACCTGGGCAAGGACAACGAGCTGGGCGCGCGCATGGCCATCGATGAACTCAACGCCAAGGGCGTGGTCATCGGCGGCAAGAAGGTCAGGCTCGAACTGCAGGGCGAGGACGATGCGGGCGACCCGCGCCAGGGCACGGCGGCCGCACAGAAGCTCGTCGATGCCAAGGTGCACGCCGTGGTCGGCCACCTCAATTCGGGCACGACCATCCCTGCGTCCAAGATCTACAGCGATGCGGGCATCGCGCAGATCTCGCCCTCGGCCACCAACCCCAAGTACACGCGCCAGGGCTACAAGACCACCTTCCGGGTGGTGGCCGACGACGTGCACCTGGGCGGAACGCTGGGCAAGTACGCGGTGAACGTGCTCAAGGGCAAGAGCATTGCCGTCATCGACGACCGCACGGCCTACGGCCAGGGCGTGGCCGCCGAGTTCGAGAAGGGCGCCAAGAGCGCGGGCGGCGCCATCGTGGGCCATGAGTTCACCACCGACAAGGCGGCGGATTTCATGGCCATCCTCACCAGCCTCAAGGCGAAGAAGCCCGATGTGATCTTCTTCGGCGGCATGGATTCGGTGGCCGGCCCCATGCTGCGGCAGATGAAGCAGCTGGGCATCCAGGCCCGGTTCGTCGGGGGCGATGGCGTCTGCACGGCCGAGCTGCCCAAGCTCGCCGCGGGCGACATGGCCGACGGCCAGGTGGTCTGCGCCGAAGCCGGTGGCGTGGAGGGCGCGCAGAAGAAAGGCATGGACGACTTCCGCGCGCGCTTCAAGGCGACCACCCGGAGCGAGGTGCAGGTCTACGCCCCGTACTCGTACGACGCGGTCGGCGTGATCGTGGCCGCCATGGTCAAGGCCGGCTCCTACGAGCCTGCCAAGTACCTGCCGGTGCTGGCGCAGACCAAGGGCTACCAGGGCGTGACGGGCAGCATCAGCTTCGACGCCAAGGGCGACCTGCAGGGCGGCGCGCTGACCCTGTACACCTACAAGGCCGGCCAGCGCGAGGCCATCGGCGTGGTGCGCTGAACGCCGCGGCCAGCGAGCGACCAAGGCTTGCCTCCATGCCCTGCGGCATGGAGGCTTTTTTTTGGGCGCGTGACGGGCGCAATGCGTAGGGAGTGGATTCTCCATTGCTCGCGATTGGTGTTTTTGGTATACCTAAACATGTTCATGTATTCATTGTGAAGAAATCACCAACCACGAGGATCTCTATGAACTCTTCCATGCACCGGGTACTGACCTTGGCGGGCTGCGCCGCCCTGCCGCTTGCCGCGCTGGCCCAGCCGGCGGATGCCGCCCGGGTCAGCCTCTATGGCTTTCTCAAGGTCGATGTGGAGCAGGTGCGCGCATCGGGCACCGCGGGGGCTGCGGCCCTGCGCGCCAGCCGCCTGTCCAACAACCTGTCGGTGCTGGGCTTCCGGGCCCGGGAGGACCTGGGGGGCGGGATGGCCGCCTGGGCCCAGTTCGAGGGCAATGTCCGCGTGGACACCGGGGACGGGCCGTTCAACGGGCGCAACACGGCGGTGGGGCTCTCGACCCCGGCCGGCGAGCTGGTGCTGGGGCAATGGGAGGCGCCGCTGCGGTTCACCTCGGTGTATGCCATCGACCCCTTCACGGCCGGCATCTTCGCCTCCAACTCCATCATGGGCAACGGCTTCGCGACCGCGGCCAACGGCCAGTCACCGGCCTCGTTCGACCGGCGCCAGCCCAATCTGCTGCAGTACTGGTCACCGGCCATGGGGGCCTGGTCGCTGCGGCTGGCCTATGCCATGCCGGAGGAGAAGACCGACCAGTCCTCCCCGGACATGGTCAGCGGCCTGCTCAGCTACCGGGACGGCCCGCTCTATGCGGCCTGGGGCTACGAGCTGCACCGTGCCTACTTCGGCGCCCACAGCCGCGACGATGCCCACCGCCTGGCACTGGCTTACACCTTGGGACGGACCCGGCTGCGTGGCAGCTGGGAGCAGTTGCGCTACGAGCCCGCACCCGGCCAGTCCCTGCGGCGCAGCGCATGGCAGGTCGCCGTGACCCACCAGCTCGACGACTGGCAGGAACTGGCGCTGTCCTACGTGCAGGCCCAGGCGGCGCGGGGCAATGCCAGCAGCGCCGTGGGCGGCATCGGCCTCCCGGGCCGCGACTCGGGCGCCCGCCAGATCTCGCTGGGCTACACCTACCGCCTGTCCAAGCGCACGGACCTGTGGGCGGCCTACACGCGCATCGCCAATGGCGCGACGGCGGCCTACAACCTGTCGGCCAACGGCATCGGCGGCCTCAAGCCTGGGCAGGACCCTTCGGGCGTGGGTATTGGCATCACCCACCGCTTCTGAGTAGCGGCCAGAAAAAACGGCACCCGAAGGTGCCGTCGTAGTGGGCTGGTGACTGGGCTCAGGCAGCTGCAGCGGCCTTGAGCTTCAGGCGCCAGGCGTGCAGCAGCGGCTCGGTGTAGCCGCTGGGCTGGGCCATGCCCTTGAAGACCAGGTCGCAAGCGGCCTGGTAAGCCATGCTGGTGCCGAAGTGGCCGGCCATGGGCTGGTACAGCGGGTCACCGGCGTTCTGGCCGTCCACCACGGCGGCCATGCGCTCGAAGGTCTCCTTGACCTGGGCTTCGGTCACCACGCCGTGGCGCAGCCAGTTGGCCATGTGCTGGCTGCTGATGCGCAAGGTGGCACGGTCTTCCATCAGGCCCACGTTGTGGATGTCGGGCACCTTGGAGCAGCCCACGCCCTGGTCCACCCAGCGCACCACGTAGCCCAGGATGCCCTGGGCGTTGTTGTCCAGTTCCTGCTGCTTCTCGGCATCGGTCCAGTTGGGCGTGGCGGTCACGGGCACGGTGAGCAGGCCGGTCAGCAGGTTGTCGCGCTCGGCGTTCACGTCGGTCTTTTCCAGGCCGATCTGGATCTCGCTCACGTTGACCTGATGGTAGTGCAGCGCGTGCAGCGTGGCGCCGGTAGGGCTGGGCACCCAGGCGGTGTTGGCGCCGGCCTTGGGGTGGGCGATCTTTTGCTTGAGCATCTCGGCCATCAGGTCGGGCATGGCCCACATGCCCTTGCCGATCTGCGCCTTGCCGCGCAGGCCGCAGGACAGGCCCACGAGCACGTTGTTCTTCTCGTACGACTGGATCCAGGCGCTGGTCTTCATGTCGCCCTTGCGGATCATGGGGCCGGCCAGCATGGCGGTGTGCATTTCGTCGCCCGTGCGGTCCAGGAAGCCGGTGTTGATGAAGGCCACGCGACTCGCCGCGGCGGCGATGCAGGCCTTGAGGTTCACGCTGGTGCGGCGCTCCTCGTCCATGATGCCCAGCTTCACGGTGTCGGTGGGCAGGCCCAGCAACTGCTCCACGCGGCCGAACAGGTCGCTGGCAAAGCCCACTTCGGCGGGGCCGTGCATCTTGGGCTTGACGATATAGACGCTGCCCTTGCGGGAGTTGCGGATGCCATTGGCACCGTGGCCTTGCAAGTCGTGCAGGGCGATGGTGGTGGTCACCACGGCGTCCATGATGCCCTCGGGGATCTCGCGCTCCTTGCCCTGGGCGTCGGTGTACAGGATGGCCGGGTTGGTCATCAGGTGGCCCACATTGCGCAGGAACATCAGCGAGCGGCCATGCAGGCGCACGCCCCCGGCTTTGCCATCGGGGGCCGTGTACACGCGGTCGGCATTCAGGCCGCGCGTGATGGTCTTGCCGCCCTTGGCGACCTGCTCGGTCAGCGTGGCCTGGATGATGCCCAGCCAGTTGCTGTAACCGAGCACCTTGTCCTCGGCGTCCACGGCGGCGACGGAGTCTTCGAGGTCGAGGATGGTGGACAGGGCCGCTTCCAGCACCAGGTCGCTCACGCCGGCGGCGTCGCTCTGGCCGATGGGGGTGGCGCGGTTGATCTGGATGTCGAGGTGCAGGCCGTTGTGTTGCAGCAGCACCGACGACGGGGCTGCGGCATCACCCTGGTAGCCCTTGAACTGCGATGGGTCCTTGAGGCCCGTGCTGCTGCCGTTGGCCAGCGCCACCACCAACTGGCCGCCTTCGATGCGGTAGCCGGTCGAATCCTTGTGCGAGCCGCTGGCCAGGGGCGCCGTGTCGTCCAGCACCTGGCGCGCGAACGCGATCACCTTGGCGCCGCGCACCGGGTTGTAGCCCTTGCCCTTGTCGGCGCCATCGGTCTCGGGGATGGCATCGGTGCCGTACAGGGCGTCGTACAGGCTGCCCCAGCGCGCATTGGCGGCGTTGAGCGCATAGCGGGCGTTCAGGATGGGCACCACCAGCTGCGGGCCGGCCTGGGTGGCCAGCTCGTCGTCCACGTTGGCGGTGGTGGCCTGCACGTCGGTGGGCTGGGGCACCAGGTAGCCGATCTTTTCCAGGAAGCCGCGGTAGGCCACCATGTCCGTGATGGGGCCGGGGTTGGCCTGGTGCCAGGTGTCCAGTTCCGTCTGCAGGCGGTCGCGCTCGGCCAGCAGGGCGATGTTGCGCGGTGCCAGGTCGGCGACGATGGCGTCGAAGCCCTTCCAGAACGCGGCGCTGTCCACACCGGTGCCGGGCAGCACCTTGTCTTCGACGAAGCGGAACAGGGAGGTGGCCACTTGCAGGCCGTGGATGGAAGTGCGGTCGGTCATGGAGTGCCTTGGGCGTTGGATGTGAAAAAAGCGGCGCCTGCCATTGCAGGCCATGGGCACACTGTATTGCAAATGTTTGTCGATATAAATATGCTCAAAAGCTGGAAACCAATGACTTTTTCGCACAAATCGAGCGACGCCTCGCCTGCTCACCTTCCGGATCCACGCCATGGACAAGCTCAAGGCCTTTGAATCCTTCGTCTCGGTTGCCACGCGCGGCAGCCTCACCGCCGCTGCCAAGGCCGAGGGCGTGGCACCGGCCATCATGGGCCGGCGGCTCGATGCGCTCGAGGAGCACCTGGGCGTCAAGCTCCTGGTGCGCACCACGCGGCGCATCAGCCTCACGCACGAGGGCAGCGCCTTCCTGGAAGACTGCCAGCGCCTGCTGTCCGATGTGGCCAATGCCGAGGCCAGCGTGTCCGAGGGCGGCGTCAAAGCCACGGGGCACCTGCGCATCACGGCGCCGGCCGGCTTTGGCCGGCGCCACGTGGCGCCGCTGGTGCCGCGCTTTCGTGCCGAGCACCCGGACGTGACGATCTCGCTGAACCTCAGCGACCGCGTGGTGGACCTGGCTGGCGAGGGCTTCGACTGCGCCGTGCGCGTGGGCGACCTGCCGGACTCGTCCCTGGTCAGCGTGCGCATTGCCGACAACCGGCGCCTGTGCGTGGCCACGCCCGGCTACCTCAAGCACCACCCGGCGCCGCGCCACCCGGGCGAGCTGCCCTCGCACGACTGCCTGACCCTGTCGAGCGAAGCCTCGCAGACGCGCGGCTGGGCCTTTCGCATGCCGGTCGAGGGCGGCGGTACCGAGGTCGTGCACCTCAAGCCCGGCGGGCCGCTCGACTGCTCCGACGGGCAGGTGCTGCACGACTGGTGCCTGGCTGGCTACGGCATTGCCTGGCGCAGCACCTGGGAGGTGGAGGCCGAGATCGCCGCCGGCCGCCTGGTCGAGGTGCTGGAAGAATTCGCCGCCCCGCCCAATGGCATCTACGTGGTCTTTCCGCAGCGCAAGCACATGCCGTTGCGCGTGCGGCTGTGGATCGACTTCCTCAAGCACCACTACGCCCAGCCCGCCTTCTGGCGCGGGATGCCGGCCCCCTGACCAGGGTCTTGCGCCTGGATGCCCGGCCCCGGCCATGGCAGACTGCACATCCCATGTCCGAGCCCACGCTCCTGGTCGCCGACGACCACCCCCTGTTCCGCACTGCCGTGCTGCATGTGCTGCGCGAGCGCCTGCCCCAGTTCCGCACGCTGGAGGCTGCCAGCGCCGCCACGCTGGGCAGCGTGCTGCAGGAGCATCCCGAGGTCGAGCTGGTGCTGCTGGACCTGAGCATGCCCGGCGCACATGGCTTCTCGGCCCTGTTGCATGTGCGGGGCGAGTACCCGCAACTGCCGGTGGTGATCATCTCGTCCAACGACCACCCGCGTGTCATCCGCCGGGCCCAGCAGTTCGGTGCCGTGGGCTTCATCCCCAAGTCCGCTCCGGCCGAGGCCATGGGCGGGGCCATCGAGGCCGTGCTGGCCGGTGACAGCTGGTTTCCACCGATGGCGGCCGAGCGCTCCGAAGCCGATGCCGAGCTGGCTGCCCGCCTGGCACAGCTCACGCCCCAGCAGTTCCGCGTGCTGCTGTGCCTGGCCGACGGCCTGCTCAACAAGCAGATCGCGGGCGAACTGGGCCTGGCCGAGAACACCGTCAAGGTGCATGTCACGGCCATCCTGAAAAAGCTCGCCTGCCACAGCCGCACCCAGGCGGCCGTGCTGGTCAAGAGCCTGGAGACCGAGGACGCTGCCTGAAGCGGGGCCTCATCGCTCCCGCAGGCGCAGCAAGGTCTGGCTCACCAGCGCCCGCAGCGCAGGCGCGCGCACCGGCTTGGCGAGGAAGCCCCAGCCGCGTTCGGCCGCCTGGCGGCGCAGCGTGGCATCGCGCTCGGCGGTGACCAGGATCACCGCGGGGGCCTGGCCCCAGCGCTGGCACAGCGTGGCATAGACCTCGGGGCCCAGGTGGCCGCCTTCCAGGTGCACGTCCAGCAGCACCAACTGCGGCGCCTGGCCGGGTTGGGCCCGTGCCAGCGCCTCGCCCGCACCGCCGGCCAGCGCTACCTGGCACCCCCAGCGCTCCAGCAGGGCCCGGGTGGCGGCGCAGGTCGGGCCGTCGTCCTCGATCACCCAGGCGCTGCTGCCATGCAGCGGGGCGTCCTCGGGCGCTTGCTGCGCGGCGCTGGCGGGTGGGGCCATCTGCTGTTGCAGAGAGGCCGGGTCGCCCAGCGGCACCAGCACCCAGAACACGCTGCCGCGACCGAGCTGCGAGCGCAGCCCGATCGGGTGGCCTAGCAGGCGGCCCAGGCGCTCCACGATGGCCAGGCCCAGGCCCGCGCCCCGGTCGTCGGCACGGCCCTCGTCCAGGCGGCGGAACTCCTCGAAGATCTCGCGCTGCAGCGCCTCGGGGATACCCGGCCCCTGGTCGTGCACCTCGATGCGCAGATGGCCGCTGCCCACGCGCCGGCAGCCCACCACGATGCGCCCGTGCCGGCTGTAGCGGATGGCGTTGGAGACGAAGTTCTGCAGAATGCGGCGCAGCAGGTTCTCGTCGGTGCGCACCACCTGGCGCGTGGCCACGCAATGGAGCGTGAGGCCCTGACTCTCGGCCAGCACGCCGAAATTGTGGGCCAGCACCTGCAGCAGCGGGCCCAGGGCCACGTCGTGGATGCGCACCTCGAGCTGGCCGGATTCCATGCGCGAGATGTCGAGCAGGCTGTTGAGGATCGCGTCCTGCGCGGCCAGGGCCCCATCGATGCTGTCGGCCGCATGCCGGCCGGCATCGTCGTGCAGGTGGCCGCGCAGCAGCGAGGTGAACATGCGCGCCGCGTTCAGCGGCTGCAGCAGGTCGTGCACGGCCGCCGCCACGAAGCGGGTCTTGTAGCGGTTGGCCTGCTCGGCCTCGTGCCGGGCGGCGTCCAGGTCGCGCGTGCGGTCGGCCACGCGCTGCTCCAGCGCATCGGCCAGCGAACGCAGCTCGCGCGCAGCGTTCTTGTAGCTGGTGATGTCGGCATAGCTGGTCACGAACCCTCCCTCGGGCAGGGGGGTGCCACGGATCTCCAGCACGGTGCCATCGTCCTTGGCGCTTTCGTGCAGGTGGGGCAGGCCGCCGCGCAGGTGCGACAGGCGCCGCTCCACGGATTCATCGACCGGGCCGGGACCCAGCAGGCCGCGCCGTGCGTTGTGGCGCAGCAGGTCCTCGATGGGTCGGCCCACCTGCATCAGGTCGGCGGGGTAGCGAAACAGCTGCACATAGCGCGAGTTCCAGGCCACGAGGTTCAGGGCAGCGTCGATGATGACCACGCCCTGCGGCAGGTGCTCCAGGCTGCGGGACAGTCCCATGTCGGCCTGCTGCGCGGCCTGCACGATGCCGTCCTGCGCGGTGCGTAACTCCTGGGCGTGCTGCTGCAGCACGGTCTCCAGCTCCTGGCGGCTGCGCTGGCGCAGCGAGGCCAGGCGCTGGCGCTGGCGCACGAACAACACCAGCAGGGCCAGCGCCAGCCAGCCGCCGCCGCCGGCCGCCGCCGCCCAGCGGCTGTCGGCCACGCTGCTGTGGGTCTCGTGCACCAGGTGCAGCTGCCACGGCGTGCCGGGCAGGGGCTGGGTCTGCCACAGCAGGTGGCCGGGCACGCCGGGCAGGTCGGCGGTCTGCATGCGCACCAGGCGGCCGCCGTTGTCCATGTGGTCGTCCACCCGGTAGTCCAGCGGGCGCAGCGGCTGGTCGGAGTACTGGCGCGTGGCGGCCAGCTCACCGCGCTCGGCATCGTCCAGGGGCTCCAGCAGCCGGTAGCGCCAGGCATCCTGGCTGGCCAGGAAGACCACGCCGTGCGCGTCGGACGCGAGCACTATGTCCTCGGTCTGCAGCCATTCGCGCTCCAGCTCCTGCAGCGCGATCTTGATCACCACCAGGCCGAGCGGCTCGCCCTGGTCGTTGCGGATGGCCTGCGACAGGAAATAGCCCGGCTCCCCTGTCGTCACCCCGATGCCGTAGAAGCTGCCGCTGCCCTGGGCCAGGGCCTGCTGCACATAGGGGCGAAAGCTGTAGTCCACGCCCACGTTGCTGGTGGCGCTGCGCCAGTTGCTGGCCGCCACGGCCAGGCCCTCGCGGTTGATCAGTGTCAGGGTGGAGGACTGGCTCGCGCCGTTGGCGCGCTCCAGCTTGAGGTTGAGCTGCTCCACCTGGGCCGGGCTGCGCGCTCGGCTCAGCGCGTCATACAGCTGCGCATCCAGCGCCAGCACCTCGGGCAGGGTGCGGTAGCGGTCGATGCGCTGGCCCAGCGTCTGCCCGTACAGGGCCAGCTGGCGCTGCACGCTGTCGCTCTCTTCGTGGAGCGAATGCCGCCAGGCCCATTGCCCGGCCACGAACATGCTGGCTGCCATGCCGGCGAGCAGGATCAGCACAGTCCAGAACTTGCGGCGGTGGGGCAGGGGCATGGCAGGGGCGGGTTTCCGCAGGCAGGTTTCGGTGCGCAATCGGCAGGGAGCGAAGGGCCGCACGCACCGGTGCGGTGCGCCTGGGAGTGTGCCGCAGCTTCTCCGGGGCTAAGTATTTCCACTAGGTTTTGCGGGTGCTCTCCCTATGGCGGCGCCAGCGACTACTACCAATTAGCTATCTGCTGAAACGGCTTGCAGCGGTACAAACGGCAGCCTCGACGCACCCCGCTGGTGCGGTTCCCGTGACTTCTGGAGTCCCCCATGCATGCCATCCCTGCCCAGGCCGCCCAACCGGTGCGTTTGCCTTTCTACCGCCAACTGTACTTCCAGGTGGTGATCGCCATTGTCCTGGGGGTGCTGCTGGGCCATTTCGAGCCGGCCTACGGCGAAGCGCTCAAGCCGCTGGGCGATGCCTTCATCAAGCTGGTGAAGATGATCATCGCCCCGGTGATCTTTTTGACCATCGTCACCGGCATCGCGGGCATGTCGCAGCTCTCCACGGTGGGCCGCGTCTTCGGCAAGGCCATGGCGTACTTCTTGTTCTTCTCCACGCTGGCGCTCATCGTCGGCCTGGTGGTGGCCAACGTGGTGCAGCCCGGAGCGGGCATGAACATCAACCCGGCCGACCTGGACCAGACGGCCGTGAAGACCTACGTGGCCAAGTCGCACGAGATGACGCTCACCGGCTTTGCCATGGACATCATCCCCAAGACCCTGGTCAGCCCCTTCGTGGGCGACAACATCCTGCAGGTGCTGCTGGTGGCCGTGCTCTTCGGCATCGGCCTGGCCATGGTCGGCGAGGCCGGCCGCCCGGTGCAGAACTTCCTCGAAGCCCTGACCAGCCCCGTGTTCAAGGTCGTGGCCCTGGTGATGAAGGCCGCGCCCCTGGGTGCCTTCGGCGCCATGGCCTTCACCATCGGCAAGTTCGGCCTGGGCTCGCTCGTGAACCTGGCCTGGCTGGTGGGCTCGTTCTACATCACCTCGCTGCTCTTCGTGCTGGTGGTGCTGGGCTTCGTGTCGCGCCTGTGCGGCTTCTCGGTGCTCAAGCTGTGCCGCTACCTCAAGGCCGAGCTGATGCTGGTGCTGGGCACCTCGTCGTCCGAGTCGGCCCTGCCCTCGCTGATGGAAAAGATGGAAAAGGCCGGTTGCAGCAAGTCGGTGGTCGGCCTCGTGGTGCCCACGGGCTACTCCTTCAACCTGGACGGCACCAACATCTACATGACCCTGGCCGCGTTGTTCATCGCCCAGGCCACCAACACCGAACTCACGCTGGGCCACCAGGTCGCCCTGCTGCTGGTGGCCATGCTCAGCTCCAAGGGCGCAGCCGGCGTGACGGGCGCGGGCTTCATCACCCTGGCCGCCACCCTGGCCGTGGTGCCCGAAGTGCCCGTGGCCGGCATGGCGCTGATCCTGGGCGTGGACCGGTTCATGAGCGAATGCCGCTCGCTGACCAACTTCATCGGCAATGCCGTCGCCACCGTGGTGGTGTCGCGCTGGGAAAACGCGCTCGACTACACGCGCCTGAATGCCGCCCTCGACGGCCACCCCTTGCCGGACGCCGTCGCTGTCCCGGCACCCGTGGTGCCTGCCGACGTGACTGCCGTGGTGCGCCCCGCTGCCTGACCGGCGAAGGGCCGGCGCCCCAGCGGCGTCACGCCGCCTACAAAAGGTGCATGCCTGCAAGGGCATGCACCTTTTTTTCTGCATGAACCGCCTGCCCCCGGGCAGTGTCAGGAAAGGCGCCTACTTCGATCGGGTCGTTCCTCGCGCACAATCGCCGCGAAACCGACCAACCCAAAAAGGATCCGCGATGACCCTCGAAGCCGTACTGGCCGCCCTGCACCTGGTGGCCATACTGACCCTGGTGGTGTTCCTGTCGAGCCAGGCCGCGCTGTGCCGGGTGGAATGGCTCAACGCCGCGGTGGTGGAGCGCCTGGCGCGCCTGGATGCCATCTACGCCGCATCGGCCATGGTGCTGGTGGCCACGGGGCTCGCGCGCGTGTTCTTCGGCGTCAAGGGCATGTCCTGGTACATCTCGCAGCCCATGTTCCACCTCAAGATCACCCTGGTGGTGGCCATCGCCATCGTCTCCATCTTCCCGACCATCGCCTTTCGCCGCTGGCTGCGCCAGCTGCGCGCCGACGGCAAGCTGCCGGACGCCGCCGAGGTGTCCCGCGTGCGCCGCCTGGTGATGGTCCAGGCGCATGTGATCCCCATCGTCGCGGTGATTGCAGTATTCTGGGCCCGGGGCTGGTAAAAAAGAAAACCCGCCGGGCAGCAGGCCAGGCGGGTTGGTCTCGGCCGGCGGGTCGTCCCGCTCAGGGCATCATTTCTTGAGGCATTCGCTCATGAAGGCCTTGCGCTCGTCGCCCTTCTTGCCGGTGGCGTCGGCGTTGCAGGTCTTCATCTTGTCCTGCTGGGTGGCGGGCTTGTTGGACAGGCAGGTCTTCATGAAGGCCTTGCGCTCGTCGCCCTTCTTGTCGGCCGCCTCGGCGTTGCAGGTGGCCATCTTGGTCTGCTGCTTGGTGGGCGCTGCGGCAGACGCTGCCGGTGCCGCGGGCGCGGCGGCTGCCGCTGGCGCCGCAGCCTTGGTGGCCGGGGCATCGGCAGCATGGGCTGCGCCCAGGGAGAGAAGCAGGCCCAGGGCCGTCAGGGAGAGAAGCTTTTTCATGGTGTAGTGCTCCGGTGATAAGGGCATCCAATGCAACCCGCATCGGATTGCCCGATTACAACGTACGGGCATCGACCGGCGCTGACATGCCGGGCAGGCTGCCAGAATTCTTTACGATCTGTTGCGCGGGCGCAGCGCCTTTGGTGGCCTGCCAGGGCCGGATTTGGTGGCGTGGGCAACACACCCCGCCAGGGCGTTCGCGGCCGGCCCCGTAAAATCCCCCGATGCTCTCTGTCAAACACGATCTGCTGGCCGCGCTCGCGGCCGAGCTGGACATCCTTTCCCCTGGCGCTGGCGCCAAGGCGGCGTTCGAATCCCCCAAGGTGGCTGCGCACGGCGACTTCGCCTGCACGGCGGCCATGCAACTGGCCAAGCCGCTCAAGCTCAACCCGCGCGCGCTGGGCGAGCAGCTCAAGGCCGCGCTGGAGGCCACGCCCGCCTTCACGCGCTGGGTGGATGCCATCGAGATCGCCGGCCCCGGCTTCCTGAACATCCGCCTCAAATCCGCTGCCAAGCAGGAGGTGGTGCGCGAGGTGCTGTCCGCTGGCGAGCGTTTCGGCTACCAGCCCGACCGCGGTGCCAAGGTGCTGGTCGAGTTCGTCTCGGCCAACCCCACCGGGCCGCTGCACGTCGGCCATGGCCGCCAGGCAGCGCTCGGCGATGCCATCTGCAACCTGTTCGCCACGCAAGGCTGGGGCGTACACCGCGAGTTCTACTACAACGACGCGGGCGTGCAGATCCAGACCCTCACGCACAGCACCCAGTTGCGCGCCAAGGGCTTCAAGCCCGGCGACGAATGCTGGCCCACGGATTCCGAGAACCCGGCCAGCAAGGCCTTCTACAACGGCGACTACATTCAGGACATCGCCAACGACTTTCTGGCGAAGAAGACCGTCAAGGCCGACGACCGCGCGTACACCGCCAGCGGCGACGTGGACGATCTGGAGTCGATCCGCCAGTTCGCCGTGGCCTACCTGCGCAACGAGCAGGACAAGGACCTGCAGGCCTTCAACCTGAAGTTCGACGAGTACTACCTGGAGTCGAGCCTGTACACCAGCGGCCGCGTGGATGCCACGGTGGGCAAGCTCGTGGCCAATGGCAAGACCTACGAGCAGGACGGCGCCCTGTGGCTCAGGAGCACGGACTACGGCGACGACAAGGACCGGGTCATGCGCAAGCAGGACGGCAGCTACACCTACTTCGTGCCCGACGTGGCCTACCACATCGCCAAGTGGGAGCGCGGCTACACCAAGGTCGTGAACATCCAGGGCACCGACCACCACGGCACCATCGCCCGCGTGCGCGCCGGCCTGCAGGCGGCGGAAGTGGGCATTCCCCAGGGCTACCCCGACTACGTGCTGCACACCATGGTGCGCGTGGTCAAGGGCGGCGAAGAGGTCAAGATCAGCAAGCGCGCGGGCAGCTACGTGACCCTGCGCGACCTGATCGAATGGACCAGCAAGGACGCGGTGCGTTTCTTCCTGCTCAGCCGCAAGCCCGACACGGAGTACACCTTCGACGTGGACCTGGCCGTGGCGCAGAACAACGACAACCCGGTGTACTACGTGCAGTACGCGCATGCGCGCATCTGCTCGGTGCTGCGCGGCTGGGCCGAGCAGGGCGGCGGCGATGTGGCCTCGCTGCAGGGCGTGGACCTGTCGGCGCTCGAAGGCCCGCAGGCCCAGGCGCTGATGCTGCAACTGGCCAAGTACCCCGAGATGCTCACCGCCGCCGCCGAGGGCGAGGCGCCGCACGACGTCACGTTCTATCTGCGCGACCTGGCCGCCAGCTACCACAGCTATTACGATGCCGAGCGCATCCTGGTGGACGACGAAGCCGTCAAGCGCGCGCGCCTGGCCCTCGTCGCCGCCACCGCGCAGGTACTGCACAATGGCCTGGCTGTGCTGGGCGTATCGGCCCCGGCCCGAATGTAAGCAAGCAACCACTACCATGAAGAACAAGCAACTGGGCGGAACCATCATCGGCTTTATCGTGGGCGTGATCTTCGGCCTGGGGGCCGCACTGGCGGTCGCCGTCTACGTGACCAAGGTGCCCGTGCCCTTCCTGAACAAGGGTGGTGCACGCGGCACCGACCAGGACGCGGCCGAAGCGCAGAAGAACAAGAACTGGGACCCGAACTCGCCGCTGTACGGCAAGAACCCGGCCCGTCCACCCGCCACAGCGGCGTCGGCCCCCGCCACAGCAGGCGTGTCCCCTGCGCCTGCGCCCACCGCCTCGGCACCTGCCGTGGCCGCGGCGGACCCGCGTGCCGCCGCATCGTCGGCCAAGCCCGCCGCAGCGGCCACGACCAAGCCCGGCAGTGCCGACCCGCTGGGCGACCTGGCGGCCGCCAAGGCCGCTGCCGCGCCCGGCAACAGCGCGGACCCCTTCGACTACTTCGTGCAGGCCGGTGCCTTCCGCACCCAGGCCGATGCCGATGCCCAGCGCGCCAAGCTGGCCATGCTGGGCTGGGAGGCCCGCGTGAGCGAGCGCGAGCAGAACGGCCGCACCGTGTTCCGCGTGCGCGTCGGCCCCTTCACCAAGCGCGACGATGCCGCCCAGCTCAAGGACAAGCTCGACACCACCGGCGTCGAGTCGGCCCTGGTGCGGGTGCAGCGCTGAGCGCGGGCCGGCCTGAACTTTTTTCGGGGGCGTGGCTCACACCCCCACACACGACCCTAGGAGAGTCATTTTGATGAAACGCCGCGAGTTTTCCCTGTCTGCCGCCTCTGCCGTGGCCGCTTCCGCCCTGGCCCTGCCCGTGGCAACCCCTGCACTCGCGCAAGCGCGCCAGTTCAAGGAGGGCAAGGACTACCGCAAGCTCGACAAGCCCGTCGCGCCCGAGGCGCCGGCCGGCAAGGTCGACGTGATCGAATTCTTCTGGTACGCCTGCCCCCATTGCAACGCCTTCGAGCCCACGCTCGAGGCCTGGATCAAGTCCGCGCCCAAGGACCTGGCGATCCGCCGCGTGCCGGTGGCCTTCAATGCCAGCTTCGTGCCGCTGCAAAAGCTGTACTTCACCCTGGAAGGCATGGGCAAGGTCGCCGACCTGCATGCCAAGGTCTTCCGCGCCATCCATGTCGAGAAGGCCAAGCTCGCCAAGGACGATGAAATCATGGCCTGGATCGCCACGCAGGGCGTGGACGTGGCCAAGTTCAAGGAAATCTACAACTCGTTCACCGTCTCCAACCAGGTGCGCCGTGCGTCGCAGCTGCAGGATGCGTATGGCGTGGAAGGCGTGCCCTCGATGGGCGTGGCCGGCCGTTTCTACACCGATGGCACCATGGCGGGCAGCATGCCGGTCGTGCTGCAGGTGGTGGAGCAACTGGTGGGCGTGGCCCGCAAAGGCTGACCGTTTCTGGACAGGACGCGGTCCTGCAGATGCCAAAAGCCCGCGGATGCGGGCTTTTTTCATGGCGTGTCGCCGCGGGTGGCTACAATGATCTGCAAGATTCGTGCCCTATGAACTACCGCATCCTCCCGATCCTCCTCCTCTCGGCCCTGGCCGTTGTCCAGACTGCGGCCCATGCCGAAAAGGCCGACCGCAACAAGCCCATGAACATCGAGGCCGATGCACTGCGCCACGATGAACTCAAGCAGACCAGCGTGTTCACCGGCCGGGTGGTCATGACCAAGGGCACCATCGTGCTGCGTGGCGCGCGTCTGGACGTGCGCCAGGACGCCGATGGCTACCAGTTCGGCGTGGTCACGGCCGAGCCGGGCAAGCGCGCCTTCTTCCGCCAGAAGCGCGACACCCTCGCCGGGGCACCCGATGAGTTCATCGAAGGCGAGAGCGAGGTCATCGAGTACGACGGCCGCGCCGACAACGTGAAGTTCATCACCCGCGCCGAGCTGCGGCGCTTCCGTGAATCCACACTGACCGACGAGATCACCGGGCAGGTCATCGTCTACAACAACCTGACCGACGTGTTCACCGTGGATGCCAAGCCGCGCGGCAGCACCAACGCCGCAGGCGATGCCCCGGCACCCGGCGGCCGCGTGCGTGCCATCCTGTCGCCCAAGGAAACCCCGGCCAGCGCCGCTGCCCCTGCCGCCCCGGCACCGGGCACGACCCTGCGCCCCAGCAACAGCCTGAGCGGCGGCGCCAAGTGAGCGGGCCCGACGTGAGCGCCGTCGCCGGCTCACCGGCGGAAAGCCGGCTGGAGGTGCACCACCTCGAAAAGTCCTACGGCAGCCGCAAGGTCGTCAAGGATGTGTCGCTGGTCGTGCAAAAGGGCGAGGTCGTGGGGCTCCTGGGCCCCAATGGCGCGGGCAAGACCACCTCGTTCTACATGATCGTGGGCCTGGTGCGCAGCGATGCCGGTGACATCCGCATCGATGGCCACTCGGTGGCCCACATGCCCATCCACCGGCGCTCGCGCCTGGGCCTGTCCTACCTGCCGCAGGAAGCCTCGATCTTCCGCAAGCTCACGGTCGAAGAAAACGTGCGTGCCGTGCTCGAACTGCAGCGTGGCGAGGATGGCCAGCCGCTGCCGCGCGCGGCCATCGAGGAGCGCCTCACGGCCCTGCTCACGGAGTTGCGCGTGGAGCATCTGCGCGCCTCGCCTGCGTTGGCCCTGTCCGGCGGTGAGCGCCGCCGCGTGGAGATCGCCCGCGCGCTGGCCACGCAACCACGCTTCATCCTGCTGGACGAGCCGTTTGCCGGCATCGACCCCATTGCGGTGATCGAGATCCAGCGCATCATCGGCTTTCTCAAGGCGCGCGGTATCGGCGTGCTCATCACCGACCACAACGTGCGCGAGACGCTGGGCATCTGCGACCACGCCTTCATCATCAGCGACGGCCACGTGCTGGCCCAGGGAACCCCGTCCGAAATCGTCGACAACGCCGAAGTGCGCCGGGTGTACCTGGGTGAACACTTCCGCATGTAGCAGACCGATGGACCGCACGTTCGCCATGCACCTGCCTTCGCGGCAGCCCACCGGGGCTGTGCGATGAAGCCCGGCCTGTCACTGCGCGTATCGCAGCACCTGGCGCTCACGCCCCAGCTGCAGCAGTCCATCCGCTTGCTGCAGCTGTCCACGCTGGAGCTGGGCCAGGAGGTCGAGCAGATGCTCGACGAAAACCCCTTTCTCGAGCGCAATGCCGACGAGGCGCCGCGCGAAGAATTCGGCGTGGACACGGCCGATGCGCCCGTGCAGCCGGACGACTACAGCGCTGACGACGCGGTCTATTCCAACGCACCGGGTTCCAGCACGCCGAGCGAGTCGGTTCCCGATGCACCCCAGAGTGACGCGGAACTGGGCAGCAGCGCCAGCGACGAGCCTGACTGGAGCGGCGATGGCACCGTGGACGTGTCCCCCAACGATGCCGAGTGGGGTGGCGATGCGCCGGCCCGCAACCGCAACGATGCCGAGGGCGACGAGGCCGACGCCACCGAGCTGGCCCGCACCCATGAATCGCTGACCGCCTTCCTGCACCGCCAGGCGCTGTCGCTGCGCCTGTCCGAGGTGGACCGCGCGGCGCTGCGCTTCCTGATCGAATCGCTCAACGACGATGGCTACCTCGAGGAGCCGCTGGAAGAGCTGGCCATCGCCCTGGCCGGCCCGGACGACCTGGAGCAGATCGAGGAGCTGGTGCACCGCTTCACCGTGGCGCTGCGCCTGCTGCAGAGCCTGGAGCCCGTGGGCGTGGGTGCACGTGGCCTTGGTGAATGCCTCACGCTGCAGCTCACGGCCCTGGCGGCCGACGAAGACAGCGATGCCGACCCCGACACCGTGCAGACCGCGCTGCGCGTGTGCCAGCAGCCGCTGGAGATGCTGGCACGCCGCGACATCCGCCGCCTCACGCAGCTGTGCGGCGACGGCGAGGAGCGCACGCGCGCCGCCATGGCCCTGATCGCGCGGCTGGAGCCGCGTCCGGGGCGCAAGTTCGTCGATGTGGAGCGCAACATCATCGTGCCCGACGTCATCGTGCGCAAGGCCGGGCGCGCCAATGGCCGCGACGGGCAGCACAACTTCATCGTGGCCCTGAACCCCGACGTGATGCCGCGCTTGCGCGTGCACGACATCTATGCCGGCGCCCTGCGTGGCCACAAGGGCGGCGAGGGCCACCAGGCCATGCAGCAGCGGCTGCAGGAGGCGCGCTGGTTCATCAAGAACATCCAGCAGCGCTTCGACACCATCCTGCGCGTCTCGCGCGCCATCGTCGAGCGGCAAAAGAGCTTCTTCACCCATGGCGAGCTGGCCATGCGCCCGCTGGTGCTGCGCGACATCGCCGACGAGCTGGGCCTGCACGAGTCCACCATCAGCCGCGTGACCACGGCCAAGTACATGGCCACGCCCATCGGCACCTACGAGCTCAAGTATTTCTTCGGTTCGGGCCTGGGCACCGAGACCGGCGGCAATGCATCGAGCACGGCCGTGCGTGCCCTCATCAAGCAGTTCGTCGCGGCCGAAAGCCCGGCCAAGCCGCTGTCGGACAGCCAGATCGCCGAGATGCTCAAGGAGCAGGGCATCGAGTGCGCGCGCCGCACCGTGGCCAAGTACCGCGAGGCGCTCAAGATCGCGCCGGCCAACCTGCGCAAGGCGCTCTGATCAGGGCAGGCTGCGGAAGGCCCGGCTGGAGATGCTGACGGCATTGCCGTCCGGGTCCTTGGCGTTGGCGAACGCATAGCCGTTGGCCTGGTGCGTGGGGCCGAAGGCCAGGTCCTGCGCCAGCGCATGGGCCTTGAAGGCTTCCACGTCGGGCACATGAAAGCACAGCTTCACCCCCGCTTGGCCCAGCTTCACGCTCTTGGCCGCCTGGTGTATGAGGATGCTGGCGCCGCCCTGGGGGGCATTCAGTTCGATCAATCCTTCCACCACCTCGCCCGTGGTTTCCAGGCCGAAATGCGTGCGGTAGAAGGCCGCAGTGCGCTGCATGTCGCGTGCGTAGAGCATCACGGTGCCGAGGATGGGCGGCACGGAAGAAGAGGCCGCCACCATCAGGGCGCTTTCGTGGCCGGTGCGCGACGCAGCGAGCGCAGCAGCTCCAGCGCCTGGGCCGTAGGCTCCTGCGGAGCGCCGTTGACAAGCACCGTGAAGGTCACGCGCAGCTCGTTCATGCCCAGCACGCCCTGGGTCAGGTGCTTGTAGCCGTCCGGCTCGGGGGCGCGGTCGGTGGCCGAGAAGTAGTAGCCCACCTTGCCCGCGGCACCCAGGTCCTTGAGGGGCAGGTCGCTCTCGACGGCCTTGGGCCGGGCCCGGGTGGCACCGGCCTGGACCAGCCCCCGCAACTCGTCGGCGGTGGGGGGCCTGGGCGCGCTGCCCACAGGCCAGATGGGCGTGATGAGCATCTGCAAGGCCTTGGCATCAGGGCCGCTGATGGCCACCGAGGGCGGCAACTCCCCGTGCGGGCGGCGGACCTGGACGCGCCATTGCGCGGGCAGGTCGATCACCAGATCGTCGCGGCCGGGCAGGGCAACGCGCAGTTCTTCGGCGAGAACCGGCAGGCACAGGAAAAAGGCAATCGAAGCGAGGGCAGTGCGGAGCATGAAGTGGAAGAGGGGGGGTTATGGGCGTTTGGCAAAGACGGCGTCGTAGGACGGGGCGCTGAAGCCGTTCACCCGCTGGCCATTGTGAGCAGCACCGGCACGCCGCGCGCACCCAGTTGCGCAAAGGCGGCCTTGCCGGTCCACGGATTCGTAGAGCGTCTGGGCATGCGCCGTGCCCATGAGCGCAGCCGCAATCAGGGCGAGGGTCAGGCTGCAGCGCAGGGTGTGCATGGGGCTCCGGGTAAAATCGGCTATTCCAGGAGCATAAGAGACTTCTGCCGCTCCGAGGCCCGCCGGGGCAAGGCCTCACCCGTATGGGCCATTCCTGCCGTCCGGCCTGCAGCATCCTGGATGCCCTTTGCGGGCTTCCTTGGGGCGCCTTGCCTCCGGTTCGCTGTCTTTTCTCGACCCTCTGTTTCCCTGCCCATGGCCCGCATTGTTTTCGACCTCCCCGCGCATTTCGGTTTTGCCACCGAGCTGCAGATCTACATCAGCCATGTCAACCAGGGCGGGCACCTGGACAATGCGCAGCTGCTGAGCCTGGTGTCCGAGGCGCGCGTGCGCTTCTTCCAGTCGCTCGGCTACCCCGAGGCGGATGTGGGTGGCCTGTCCACCGTGGTGGGCGACATCGTGGCGCAGTACAAGTCCGAAGGCTTCCATGGCGAGACCATGCGCGTGGAGATGGCGCCCGAGGACCTCAACCGCTACGGCTTCGACCTCGTGTTCCGCATGACCGAGAAGACCTCGGGCCGCGAAGTGGCACGCGGCAAGGTCGGCATCGTCTTCATCGGCCGCAGCGACCGCAAGGTGGCGCCCATTCCCGAATCCATCCGCCAGCTGCTGCTGGCGCGCGCATCCTCCAGCACCGCTGCTGCGTAAGCGCGTATCCTGTCGCCCAGTGCCATGAACCAACTCCAACTTTTTCTCCCCTGCGCCGCCGGTGTCGAGGGCTACCTCGCTGACGAGGTGCACGCCATCACCGGCCTCACGGGCCAGGACCTCCTCATGGGCCGCGGCGGCGTGCTGCTGCGCGCCTCGTGGCGCCAGGCGCTGCTGCTCAACCTGCACAGCCGCCTTGCGCAGCGCGTGCTGGTGCAGCTGGCGCACCGGCCCTACCGCTCCGAGAACGACCTCTATGGCATTGCCAGCGAGGTGGCCTGGGAGATCTGGTTCACCACGCGCCAGACCTTCAAGGTGGAGGTCACGGCCCAGCACAGCCCGCTGCAGAGCCTGAACTTTGCCGGCCTGCGCGTGAAGGACGCGGTGGCCGACCGCTTCCGTGCCAAGACCGGCGTGCGCCCCGACGTGAACACCCAATGGCCCGACGTGCGCATCCACCTGCACCTGACCACCGAAGAGGCCACGGTCTACATCGACACCTCGGGCGAGCCGCTGTTCAAGCGCGGCTGGCGTGAGGACAAGGGCGATGCCCCGCTCAAGGAAACCCTGGCCGCCGCGATGATCGCGGCCAGCGGCTGGGACCCGCTGGGCGATGACCCCGTGCCGCTGTACGACCCCTGCTGCGGCAGCGGCACCATCGCCATCGAGGCGGCGCAGATCGCCTGCCGCATCCCGGCCGGCATGCTGCGCCGCTTTGCCTTCGAAAAGCTGCTGCCCTTCCAGGGGCACGTGTGGTCGGCGATTCAGGCCGAGGCCGAGAGCGCGATCCGCCCAAGCCCCGTGCCCATCTTCGGCAGCGACGTGGCCCACCGCATGGTCGATTTTGCGCAGCGCAATGCCGAGCGTGCCGGCGTGGCCGATGCCGTGCAGCTGCGCGGCGGCGACGCCCTGCAGCGCATGCCGCCCAGCGAGCAGCCTGGCGTCATGCTGCTCAACCCGCCCTATGGCGAGCGCATTGCCGCCGCCGGCTCGGCCGGCCAGAACGCCAACGAGCGCGCCGCCGAACGGGCCCTGGGCGCCAGCGTGGGCCGCGAGGCCGCGCACACCGACGACGGCGGCGAGTTCTTCAGCCAGCTGGCCACCCACTGGAAGAAGAACTATGCGGGCTGGACGGCCTGGATGCTGACCCCCGACCTCAAGTTGCCCGGCAAGATGCGCCTGAAGGAGTCGCGCCGCGTGCCCATGTGGAACGGCCCCATCGAGTGCCGCATGTTCCGATTCGACATGATCAAGGGATCGGTGCGCGCCAAGCCATCGTCCGAGGCGCCACAGAACGGCCCGCGCGATGCGGGTTGAGCTGCCGCTGCCGGCCCAGGCGCCGGCAGGAGAACCTGCGCGCCCCGTGGTGGTGGACACCAACGTCGCGCTCGACCTGCTGATCTTCTCCGACCCCGCGACCGTGCCGCTGCGCCAGTTGCTGGCCGAAGGGCGCCTGGCCTGGATCGCCACGCAGGTCATGCGCGACGAACTCGAGCGTGTGCTGGCCTACCCGCACATCGTGGGCCGCATGGACTACTACCGGGTGGACGCAGCGCAGGTGCTTGCCGCCTTCGACGCCCAGGCGCGTCTGGTGGATATCGCCCCCCGTGTGGCCTATGTCTGCAAGGACACCGACGACCAGAAGTTCATCGACCTAGCGGCCGCGCACCGCGCCATCCTGCTCAGCAAGGACAAGGCCGTGATCTGCATGCGCAAGCGCCTGCTCTTGCTGGATGCGCATGTGGCGACGGCACTGGTGCTGGAGATGGCGGGAGAATCCGCCTCCGCCGACGCCTGAATCCCCTCGTCAGCGGTCGAAGCTGAAATCGCTCGCTGCGTGCACCTGCCACGCACCCTCGCCCTTGAGTTCCAGCACATGCGTGTGGTGCTTGAGCACGGCGGGGCGGTGGGCAATGCTGATGAGCGTGGTGCCGCTGGCGCGCAGGCGCTTGTAGAGCGCCGCCTCGTTGGCGCTGTCCAGCGCGCTGGTGGCCTCGTCCAGGATCACGATGCGTGGTGCGCGCGCCAGCACCCGGGCAAAGGCCAGGCGCTGCTGCTCGCCGATGGACAGCTGCTTTTCCCAGTCGTGCGAGGCGTCGAGCCCGCCCACGCGCTCGGCCAGCGATTCGAGCTGCACTTCCTGCAACAGCTCCAGCAAACGTTCATCCGACAGATCGGTCTCTTTCATGGGGTAGATGATCTGACTGCGCAGCGTGCCCATCTGCATGTACGGGCGCTGGGGCAGAAAGAACACGTCCTCCATCGGCGGGTGCTGCACGGCGCCGCTGCCGGTGCGCCACAGGCCCGCGATCGCGCGCAGCAAGGAACTCTTGCCGCAGCCGCTGGGCCCGGTGATCAGCAGCGCATCGCCGGCCTGCAGCGTGAGCGACAGGTCCTGCACCAGCAGTCGGCCGAATTGGGGCGTGTAGAGCGTGAGCCCCTCGATGGCCATGGCTTCGCCGATGCGCGTGGCGATCTGCGGCGCGGGCTCTGCGGGGGGCTCTTGCGGACTGCCGGTGCGCGGTGCGACGGCAGGTTCGGCCCAGGGGGTGGGCGCGGCAGGCGTCTTGAGGACCATCTGCGACAGCGCGTGCAGGCGGTCGATGCCGGCCACGAAGCGGCTCAGGCTCTCGAAGTTGTCCACGATCAGCGACACGGCGCCGAGCACTGCCGCAAAGGCACCCGCCGCCTGGATGGCGCGCCCCACCTCGAGCTCGCCCGAAAGCACGCCATTGGCCAGAATGATGCTCGGCAGCACCAGCGTGAGCTGGCTGAACGAGCGCTGGAACAGGTTGAGCGAACGCTGCTTCTTGATGAGCCGAGCGTAGTTGGTGAACGCGGCTTCGAAGCGGTGGTCGATCTGTGCGCGCTCCTGGGGCTCGCCGCGGTAGAAGGCGATGGACTCGGCGTTCTCGCGCAGCCGCATCAGCCCGAAGCGAAAGTCCGCCTCGCGCCGGATCTGCCAGAAATTGAGCCGAATCAGCGGCGCGCCGAACAGGTACAGCGCGCCGAAGGTGCCCAGCAGCGCATACACCGCGAGGAAGGCCACCAGCACCTTGGAAATGGACCACAGCACCGCGCTGAACGCCACCAGCTGCATGAGCGAGCCCAGGAAGATCAGCAGGAAGTGCGTGGACCGCCCGGTGAAGGTGTTGATGTCCTCGCTGATGCGCTGGTCGGGGTTGTCGATGTCGCTGCCGGTACCGAGCTCGTAGTACTTGCGCTCGCCCAGGTAGCCATCCAGGAAGCGGTGCGTGAGCCAGCGCCGCCAGTGGTTGGAGAACGCATCGCGCATGTAGTAGTAGAAGGCGTACACCGGTACCGCGAAGGCCAGCACGATGAGGCTGGCGCGCACCGCGCCCCAGAAGCGGTCGGCCTGCTTGGCGGCCAGGGCCGAAGTCATCTCGCCGGTCTTGTCGATCAGCATCACGGCCAGCTGCGTCTCGCAGACCATCAGGCCGATGAGCAGCGCGAGCAGGCCCCAGGCGGTTCTCTTCTTGTCACCCATCCAGTAGGGACGGGCCACGCTCATGAACTGTTTCCATGCCGAGAGGGACAGGGTGGGAGGGCGACGGCGACGGGGCTTCTTCGCGGCCGGTGGGGGGGAGGCGGGCGCGGTGGGTGCTGGCAGGGTGGCGGCAGGGGTAGGCATGGACAAAGGCTGAAAAGGGAAGCGGAAACGGGAGCACCGCTTTCACGATAGGCGGCCCATCCCCGCCCGCTTGTCAGCCAATGCCTACGGACCGCTAAGGACGGGCCCGCGTTGCGCGCTGCCCCTGCCTGCGACCCCTGTTCAGGGACGCAGCAGGTCGTACGCCGCGCGCACGCGCTGCATGTCGCGGCCGAGCCGGCGGCTTTGCGGCAGGTGGCGCATCCAGGCCATGCGCCGGATGCTGGTCGCCATCACGGCCTGCAGCTCGGGGCTGCTGGCGGACACCCAGGCGGTCCACATCGCGCGGGCATCGTCGAGCGCACCCACCAGGCGCAGGTAGATGGCGGTGGAATGCGCGTAGCACAGCGCATCGCGCGCATGGCACACGGGCAGCGCCAGCACGGCCGCCGGGTCGTCCTCGAAGTCGATGTAGCCCACCACGCCATCGGGGCAGCGCACCAGGTTGCGCGCAAAGGCCTGGCTCAGGCAGGTACCGCTGGCGTGCACCTGCGCAATGGCCGCCAGGCCCTGCTGCCACAGCGCCAGCACGGCGGCAGGGCCGGCGGACACGGCATGGTCGATCTCGTTGCCCAGTGAGGGGGTGTGCTGCGCGGGACGGCCCAGGTGGCGCATCAGGAAGCCATCGTCCTGCGCGGCCAGCACGGTCGGCACGCGCAGGCCCCGCGCCTGCAGGTCGCGCAGGCGCCGCACCTCGGTGGCAATGGCGGCGCGCCCGCCGGTGTTGGGCACGGGGCGCAGCACCTCCAGCCGCAGCAGGGCGGCCAGCACCGCCATGGCACGGTAGCGGCCGGTGCCCAGGGGCGCGCCCTCCTTCTTGAGCCACACCTGCTCATCACCGAGCCGGTAGCTGGCCACGTTGAACTGCTGCTGCGCAAGCTGCTGGCGCAGGTAGCCTGCGTAGTCGATGGTGTTGCCGCCCGGGATCGTGTCAGGAGCCTTGCCTGTGTCCATCGTCATACGGCGGCATTGGCGGGCAGGTCGCCGACGGCAGCCACGGCGGCGTGGGCCACCTCCACATGGTGGGGCACCGAAGGCTCCAGTGCCGGTTCGCTGGCCGCGAAGCTGTGCGCGCTGGCCAGGGGCCAGTACAGGCGAAAGACATTGTGCTGCGCATCGAGCGGGCCCAGCAAGGCGCCGGGCTGCATGCGTGTGATCAGGTTGGACAGGAGGCGCACCTCGGTATCGCTGATGCGGCGCACGATGTGGTGGGCCGTGATGTCCTTGGGATGCTGCAGGCCGGCGGCCTGTACCAGTTCCTGCAGCGCATGCAGGGTGCTGCGGTGGAACTGCGCCACGCGCGAGGCCTTGTCGGGCACCACCAGGGCCTGCTGGCGCTGCGCGTCCTGCGTGGTCACCCCCGTGGGGCAGTGGCCGGTATGGCAGCTCTGCGCCTGGATGCAGCCCAGCGCCATCATGAAGCCGCGCCCGGCATTGCACCAGTCGGCGCCCAGCGCCATCATGCGTGCGATGTCGAAGGCGGTGATCACCTTGCCCGCGCAGCCGATGCGCACGCGCTCGCGCAGGTTCACGCCGACCAGGGTGTTGTGCACCAGCAGCAGGCCCTCCTGCAGCGGCGCGCCCACATGGTCGCTGAACTCCACGGGGGCGGCGCCCGTGCCCCCCTCGGCCCCGTCGACCACGATGAAGTCGGGCGTGATGCCGGTGATCAGCATGGCCTTGACGATGGCGAACCACTCCCAGGGGTGGCCCAGGCAGAACTTGAAGCCCGTGGGCTTGCCGCCCGAGAGCTCACGCAGGCGGGCGATGAACTGCATCATCTCCACCGGGGTGGAAAACGCGCTGTGGCGCGAGGGCGAAATGCAGTCCTTGCCCACCGGTACGCCGCGCGCGGCGGCAATCTCGATGGTGACCTTGGCCCCCGGCAGCACGCCGCCATGGCCCGGCTTGGCGCCCTGGCTGAGCTTGAGCTCGATCATCTTCACCTGCGGGTCCTGCGCATTGGTGGCAAAGCGCTCGGGGCTGAAGCTGCCATCGTCGTTGCGGCAGCCGAAGTAGCCCGAACCGATCTCCCAGATCAGGTCGCCGCCGTGCACGCGGTGGTGCTGCGAGATCGAGCCCTCACCCGTGTCGTGGGCGAAGCCGCCGAGCTGCGCCCCCTTGTTGAGCGCCAGCACCGCGTTGGCCGACAGCGCGCCAAAGCTCATGGCCGAGATGTTGAACACGCTGGCATGGTAGGGCTGGGTGCAGGGCGACACGGAGGGGGACGGCGCGCCGGGGCTGCCGCCGATCCAGGCCCGAAAATCATGCGACGCGAGGTGCGTGGGCGCCATCGAATGGTTGACCCACTCGTAGCCCTGGGCCCCTACGTCCAGGTGCGTGCCGAAGGGCCGGTTGTCGGGCTCGCCCTTGGCGCGCTGGTAGACCAGCGAGCGCTGGGCGCGCGAGAAGGGAGCGGCCTCGCTGTCGCTCTCGATGAAGTACTGGCGCACCTCGGGGCGCACGTACTCGAGCATGAAGCGGATATGCCCGATGACCGGGTAGTTGCGCAGGATGGCGTGGCGCGTCTGGCGCACGTCGTAGACGCCCACGGCCACCAAGCCCCCGAAAACCAGCACCAGCGGCAGGCCCACACCGAACACCACCAGGGCGAACAGCGCCAGCAGCAGGCCCAGCACGCACAGTGCAAAGGCCGTGTAGCGCACCGGGTACAGGGAATTGAGTTGGTGGAGCATCGCTTGTCCTGGTTCTTTGGGGGGCGCGGCGGGAGGGCTACACTGGCCGCCTTTGCGCGGGTGGCGTTGCCGCCCCCCGCACTGTGCCCCGGTGCTGCGCTCGGGCGCAGTCCTTGCGCATCATAAAAGTAAAACTTTGCTTCCAGCAGCCCGACCACGGAGCCCCGCCATGACCGACCCCATCGAAACGCCCGAAACCGATCCCGAAACCCCCGCCCTGGCTGCTGCCCTGGGGCCCGACGAGCTCGAAGAGATCGACAACCTCCTCGACGACCTGCGCTCGCGCGGCGACGAGATTCCCCAGTGGGAGTTCTGCGACGGCTTCCTGACCGCCGTCATCTGCAACCGCCGCCCCATCGCGCCGGCCGAGTACCTGCCCATGCTGCTGGGCGATGGCGCCGAGCTCGAAGTGGCCGAGGGCGAGCCCCTGCCCCTGCTGCCGGCCTTTGCCGATGCGGCCCAGCAGGCGCGCTTCCTGGAGTTGTGGACACGCCGCTGGGACGAGGTGGTGCGCCAGCTCGATGCCAAGGTCGACCGCCTGGACGACGACCAGACCTTCCAGCCCGAGGCCATGGACATGCGTGGCGCGGTGGCCAGCCTGACCGAGGAGCAGCGTGCCGAGATGGATTCCGAGGAGCAGGACATCCCCTCGTTCGGCCAGGTCTGGGCGCTGGGCTTCATGTTCGCGGTGGAGAACTGGCCCGAGGACTGGGCGGCCCCGCGCGACAAGGAGGCCGCCCAGTGGATCAACGACGCGCTGGACAGCATCGTCGCCCTGACCGAAGACGACACCGGCAAGCCCGAAGTCTGCATGTTCGACGAGAACGGCCCGCCCAGCACCAGCCAGGCCCGGGTGGAGGCTTTCGGCGAGGCCATCTGGGCCGTGTACGACCTGCGCCAGGTCTGGAAGAGCCTGGGCCCGCGCGTGGAAACCCTGCGCAAGGCGCCCGAGCCCGGCCGCAACGACCCCTGCCACTGCGGCAGCGGCAAGAAGTACAAGAAGTGCCACGGCGCCAGCTGATCGGCAGTTGAGCCCTTTCCCGGTGGCGCACACGGTTGCGGTGCGCCACTTCCACGGGTGCAGCGCCCGTGGGTGTGTTGCCTGTTTTCTCTCCCCCATCCCCGTTGACCCGGCGCGCCTGCGGCGTGCGGCTGTCCCATGAACGCCTCCACCCTGTCCCGCCTGCGCGCCGAATGGGCACCGGTCAGCATTCCGCGCGAACTGCTGGCCGGTGCCGTCGCCACCTTTGCGCTGATCCCCGAGGTCATCGCCTTTTCCTTCGTCGCCGGGGTGGACCCTTCGGTGGGGCTCTTCGCCTCCTTCGTCATCAGCCTGGTGATCGCCTTCGTGGGCGGGCGGCCGGCCATGGTCTCGGCGGCGGCGGGCTCCGTGGCCCTGGTGGCGGCGCCGCTGGTCCAGTCGCATGGGCTGCAGTACCTGCTGGCTGCCGGCATCCTGGCAGGCCTGGTGCAACTGGCTTTCGGGCTGTTGCGCATGGGGGTGCTGGTGCGTTTCGTCTCCAGCTCGGTGCGTACCGGGTTCGTCAACGCGCTGGCCATCCTGATCTTCTCGGCGCAGTTGCCGCACCTTGCCGGCGCGGGCGCGGCCACCTGGGCCATGCTGGCCCTGGGGCTGGCCGTCATCTACGGGCTGCCCGCCCTGGGCCAGCGCCTGGGCTGGCGCGCGCTCACGGCGATTCCCTCGCCGCTGATCTGCGTGGTGCTGCTCACGCTGCTGGCCTCGGGCATGGGACTTTCGTTGCCCACGGTAGCAGACCTGGGACGCCTGCCCGATGCACTGCCCCTGCTCGGCCTGCCCGAGGTGCCCGTAGCCCTGGAGACGCTGCGCATCATCGCGCTGCCTGCGCTGGCGATCGCCATGGTGGGGTTGCTCGAATCGGTGCTGACCGCCGCCGTGGTGGATGAGATGACCGACACCCCGAGCTCGAAGAACCGCGAGTGCGCGGGCCTGGGGGTGGCCAACATCGCAGCCAGCCTGTTCGGCGGCATTGCCGGCTGCGGCATGATTGGCCAGGCCGTGGGCAACGTGAGGTACGGCGGTCGCGGTCGCCTGTCCACCCTGTTCGCGGGCGTGTTCCTGCTCATCCTGATGGTGGTGCTCAAGCCCTGGGTGTCGCAGGTTCCGGTGATCGCCCTGGTGGCCATCATGGTCATGGTGTCGGCCTCCACCTTCGACTGGAAGTCGCTCGGCACCCTGGTGCGCCACCCGCGCCTGTCCAGCGCCGTGGTCCTGGCGACCGTGGTGGTGACCCTCTTCACGCACAACCTGGCGGCCGGCGTGGCTGCGGGGGTGCTGCTCAGCGGCGTGTTCTTTGCCTTCAAGGTCGCGCGCATGCTCACGGTGCGCTGCGTGGACGATGAGGCCAGCGGCCTGCGCACCTGGCAAGTCACGGGCCAGGTGTTCTTCGCCTCGGCCGATGCCTTCATCGATGCCTTCGACATCCTGGGCGCGGAAGGCCGGCGCGTGCGCATTGACGTCTCGGGCGCGCATTTCTGGGACGTCACTGCCGTGGCAGCGCTCGACAAGGTGGTGCAGCGCCTGCGGCACCATGGCTGCACGGTGGAGGTGCTGGGGCTCAACCAGGCCAGCGCGTTGCTGATCGACCGGCTGGGCAACCCGCCCATCGCCGGAAACTGAGCCGCTCCGCCTCTCAGGCCGCCGCGGGCTCGTGCATGCGCATGGGGGGCCGGTCGGCGGCCTCCCGCTGGCCCAGCACGTCCAGGCCATGTGCATAGCCCTGCTGCACGATCTGCTCGAAGCGGTTCCACTGCAGCATGCCCACGCGGTCCATGGGCGGGTTGAAGTACAGGTCCGTGAGCTGCTGCGACTGGCGCTGGCGCGACATGCTGTACAGGATGGTCACGTTCATCAGGTAGCTGGCCAGGGAGGGCAGCTTGTAGCGCCGCTGCGCGCGCGGGCGCAGCTTGTCGCGCAGCAGCGCCCAGCTGCTGGGCACGTCGTCCAGGTCGATGTGCCGGGGCTTGCGGAAGTTCAGGTCCACGCCGATCACGGTGCCCACGCCGCGCATGCCACGCATCACGTCCACAGGGAAGTTGTTGAACGTGCCGCCGTCGCACAGCAGGTCGCCCTCGTGCACCACGGGGGGCAGCGCACCCGGGATGGAGATGCTGGCCAGCAGCGACTTGACCAGGCTGCCGTGGCGCACCACCTGCTCGCAGGCGCGTGAGTAGTTGGTGGCCACGCAGTAGTAGTTCTTCCACAGGTCCTCGACCTGGGCCGGAAACCCCACCAGCCGGCCCACGGCCTCTTCGAGGATCTGGCGCAGGCGCCGGCCCTTGATCAGCGAGAGCATGGGCAGCAGGTTGAAGTCGCCCGTGGGGTTGGTGCGAAAGGCCTCGCGCGCGTTGGCCATCACCGCGTCCAGCGGCTGGTCCGAAGCCACATAGGCGGCCATCACCGAGCCGATGCTGGTGCCGCCCACGCAGTCGATCTCCACGCCCTGCTCCAGCAGCGCGCGGTACACGCCCAGGTGCGCAAAGCCGCGCGCACCGCCGCCGGCCAGCACCAGGCCCACGGCCGTGCGGCTCTGGATGCGGGCCAGGCGGGCCATGTCGCGCTCCAGCGCCGGGCGCACGTGCACATGGTCGGACACCGCGCGGCGCGCCAACCACTGCTCGGTGCGGCGCGGGCAGCGGGTGTCGGCCGGGTGCAGCAGCACCAGGATCTCGGCCGCCTCGGTCAGTGGCGCGCGCTGGGCCAGGCACTGCGCCTCGATGGGGTGGATGGCGGGCTCGGCCGAGGCGTCGGCCAGCAGCAGCAATTCGTCGCAGTGGCGGCTCACGCGGCGCGTCCAGGGCGTGGGCTCGGCATCGGCCAGCAGCAGCACGAACTCGTTGCGCGCCTCGATCTCGTCGAGCAGCATGGCAATACGCCGGTTGGCCGAGGCATCGGCCCCTTCGCGCTGGGCGATGCCGGGGTCCTGCAGCTCGCGGTCCACCGTGGCGGAATCCACCACGCGCACCTTGCCCGGCGCGCCGAGCTGGCGCGCGAGCTTCACCGCAAAGCCCTGCAGGTCCACGCCCGCGCTGATGGGCAACAGGCCCATGGCCACGGGGCGCTCCATCACCGGATTGGCCGAGCGCGACTGCAGCCGTTCGATGATCTGGCGCGTGAGCGCGATCGACACCTGGGCACTGCCCGCCAGCAGGTTCTTGAACACCGGTTTGGTCAGCCGCACCAGCACCGAGTCGCGCACGGCGACCACGGTGGCGGCACGCGGCGCATCGGTGAACAGGCTGATCTCGCCGATGGCCTGGCCACGGCCCATGTCGGCTACGCGGCGCTGGCAGCCATCGTCGCCGCGCACATAGGCGCGAAGGCGGCCGCTCACGGTGAGGTACATGGACTCGCCGGGGTCGCCCTGGTTCATCAGCGTGCCGCCGCCGGGGATCTCCACCCACTCCATGTGGGAGCGCAGCAGTTCCAGCGCCTCGGGCGCCATGCCCTGCAGGAAGCTGCGCAGGTGCTCCATCAGGAGCTGGTTCTGGGTGGCGGTGAAAGGCGACATGGCGGCAGCAACGGGCAGATCGGGCGGCTCCATGCAGTAGCGGGCGCGGGACCGAAGGGGTTCCAGGTGGCCGCAGGCGCCCGGCCGGGAGGGCCTGCCCGCAGCATGCGAAGCCGCGAATTCTAGGGACGCACCAGCGCAGCGCCCCACCCCGCCCGGGTAGCGGGCGCGGGTGGCGTGAACAAATGCACGCTCTGCGTTCCGAATCTCTTGGCGATCTCCTGCGCGATCGCCAAGAGGCTCTTACTTCTTTTCCTGCGCCAGGAATTTCGCCAGGTTGCCGGCCGCCGTGCTGCGCACCTTGCGCTTGAGCGAGGGCGACCAGCCCAGCAGCAGGCCGGGCGTGCCCAGGGCCTGGCGCGACCAGCGCCAGAAATTGAAGTGGTCGCGGTGCGTGGCGATCAGGCCTTCGGGCGTGAAGGTGAATGTGCCGTCGATGATGTTGTGCACCTTGCGCCCCGTGGCGCTGAAGAGGTAGTGCGCCTCCCAGTGGGCGCGTCCGCTCTTGTCATCGGCCTCGATGCCGCTCGACTCGAGTTTCCAGTGCTCCCGGCCATTTTTGCTGGTGGCCGTGGCGAGCATGCGCCACATGCCGCCGATCTGCTCGCGCCCCTTGAGCGAGAACGCCTCATCGTCGAAGCTCGCGTCGGGCGCGTAACAGGCCTGCATGGTGGCATGGTCGAGCTGGCCGAAGGCGGTGTAGAAGCGCTGCAGGGTCTGGGCGTTAGGGTGCATGGATGGAGGCTCCGGTAGGTGCGGGGCGGGCATGTGGGCCCGGGCGGAAGATGCTACACCGGGGCCGTGCCGGCCTGCTGGCGCCTGGGCGACCCGGTGTGCGCCTCAACCCAGGTAGCCGTGCAGCCGCTGCAGCGCGTGCGCCACGGTGGCCTGGCGCACGGCGGCACGGTCGCCCGGGAAGCGCTGCAGCTCGGTGTGCACGGCGCCGTCCACGGCCCAGCCGAACCACACCGTGCCCACCGGCTTGGCCGGGCTGCCGCCCGTGGGGCCAGCCACGCCGGTGACGGCCACGCCTACCTGCGCGCGCGAACGTGCCACCGCGCCCGCGGCCATGGCGCGTGCCACCGGCTCGCTCACTGCACCGTGGGCTTCGATCAGTGCCTGTGGCACGCCCAGCAATTCGGCCTTGGCCTCGTTGGAGTAGCTCACGAAGCCGCGTTCGAACCACTGGCTCGACCCCGACAGGTCGGTGCAGGCCGCGGCGATCATGCCGCCCGTGCAGCTTTCGGCCGTGGCCAGCATCTGCCCGCGTGCGAGCAGGCGGGCGGCGATGTCGGCCAACAGCCGGGCCTGGTGCACCGGGTCGCTCATGTCCAGAACCTCCACAGCGCGATCACCAGCAGCGTGCAGAAGGCCGCTACGAAGTCGTCCCACAGAATGCCCCAGCCCCCACGCCAGCCAAAGCCCTTGAACAGGCTGTCGGCCCAGGCCACAGGTCCGGGCTTGGCTGCATCGAAGAAGCGGAACAGCGCAAACGCCACCAGTTGCCCCCACCAGCCCATGGGCATGGCCAGCCACAGCACCAGCCAGAAGGCCACCACCTCGTCCCAGACGATGCTGCCGGGATCGGCCACGCCCAGGTTGCGCGCGGCCACCGTGCAGGCCCACCAGCCCACGACCGTGCTGGCGGCGATCAGGAGGCCCATGTGCAGGGGGCTCAGCCATTGCTGCAGCGCCAGAAAAGCCAGCCAGGCCCAGAGCGTGCCCACGGTGCCGGGGGCGATGCGCGACAGCCCCGCGCCAAAGCCCAGCGCAATGCAGTGCGCCGGGTGCGAGAGCATGAATCCGGCAGTGGCGCGGCGCGGCGCAGCGGGCGGCGGTGAAGCAGGGGATAGGGGGTCCATGGCGGGGCTCATTGCCGCTCCTGCAATTGGATGTCCTTGGCGTAGCGGATCGTGTGCTCGGCACTGAACTGCGCCGTGGCGCCCGCTGCCAGGGGCTGCTGCCAGGCCACCGTGCCCGGCGTGCGGTTGAAGGCCATCTCGGCGGGCTGTGGCTGGTAGCGCGACTCGACCTCGATCTTCTCGTTGCGCGAGACCGGCGCGGCGTGCAGCACCTGCAGCGTGATGCCGGTCCGGTGGCGGTTTTCCACGCTGTAGGCGCGGCGCGTGCGGCGCTCGGTGCGCGCACCGGTGAAGCCCGTGGCGCTGGTCAGGTCCTGCGGTGCCTCGGCGCGCACGGTGACCAGGTCGTCCTTGCCGAACGACAGGCTGGTGCTGCCCGCGGGCGCGGTGCCGGGTGCGCCGAAGTCCAGCCGCCCGGTGCCCACGAAGGCGCCGTCGCGGTACAGCCCCACGGCGCCTGCAGGCCAGACGCCGGGCGGGGTGGCGACCTCGGCCACCAGGTAGGCGACATCCTCCACCGCCGGCGCCGTGCGCGTGAGCAGCGTGGCCGCCGCGCTGTGGCTGCCCAGCGCCAGCGTCACGCGCTGGCCGCTCGAGGGCACGGTGATGCGCTGGGGCACGGCGAACTCGGTGGCAAAGCCCTTGTCGGTGGTGCTCACCTCGAAGCTGGGCATGGCCTCTTCGGCCATGCCCAGGGCCCGGGCCACGGGGGCCGGTGGCGCGGCCGCCATCATCGCGGGAGCGGGCGTTGGCATGGGCTGCGGTGGCGGCGCCACATCCAGCGTCCACGGGCGCGGCAGGCGGCCCTGGGTGGCGCGCCCGGGCTGGCCGGTGGAGAGGACGAGTTGCACGTTGCTCCAGTCCTCGCCGCTGTTCTGTGCCACCAGGGCCTGGCGATCAAGCAGCACGGTGGCCTTGGCCGGATCCAGTGCGGCGCGGTAGGTCGGTTGCCAGCCCGGGCCACGCACCTGGTAGGACAGGCGCAGCTCGCCCTCGCGCTCGGCCGCGAGGTTGATGCTGACCGACACCACGCGCGCACGCTGGCTGGCCACGCGGTTGCGCTCGGCTACCAGGGGTTTGAGGGCGAGCTCCAGCGCCTCCTGCTTGCGCTTGAGCTGGTGGGTGCGGGCCAGCGCGTCTTGGCCCGACTTGCGCAGCACCTCGGCCATGGCGGTGATCTGTGCCGGCGTGGGGCCCTGCCCCCGGCCGCCGGGCGCATCGTCGCCCACGGTGCGGCCACCGGCCACGCCCTTGAGGTAGCTGTCCACCAGGTCCAGCGCACCGGTTTCGGCCTTCACGCCGGCGATCTGGTCTTCCAGCTCGCGGATGCGGCCGTCCAGCGGGCTGGCACAGGCGGGGGCCACGTCTCGGTCTTCGGTGAGCACGTTGAATTCGCCCACGCGCACGCTGGCATCGGCATGGATCTGCAGGCTCTGCGCGTCCAGCGAGGCGGGCAGGCAGGTGAAGCTGAAGCTGCGCGCACCCGCGGCCACCTTGGCCACGCGCTCCACGGTGGCGGTGCCGGAGTAGACGGTCACGCGCGCGATGCGCGAGCTGGTGTCCTGCGCGAGCGCACTACCGGCTGTGCCCAGCAGCAGGCTGGCGCAGAGGATGGCGGTAAGGCGGGTCATTCTGGTGGAAGGGTTCAACAGATCCTCCTGTATGGGGGCGCCGATGGCCAGGGCGCGGATTCCCGTGTTTGTATCCCAAATGCTGCCAGCCATCGGCAGGCGTGGGGCAAGCGGGGCCGCTGCCGCACCGACCTTGGTGGATTCATGGGATTGTCACGCAGCCTTCATATGCTGAAAAAGTCTTCCATTCTCACTCCAACAACCATGAAGCATTTTGTTCCCCGTGCCCTGTCCATCGCCGCCCTGGGTCTGGGCATGGTCGCCTGTGGCGGCTCCGATGACGGGTTCCAGTTTCCGGGTGCCAGCGGTACCAGCCTGCCTTACGAGGTGATCGGCAAAGTGGCCAACGCCGAAAAGACCGAGCTGCGCAACGGCAGCTACGGCTCCTCCCTGGCCCCGCATCCCACGCTGGAAGGCCACTTCTACGGCCTGAGCGACCGCGGCCCGAACGCTGCCACCGAGCCGACGCGCACACCCTCGGGCATCATCTTCATCACTCCGGAATACACGCCGCGCATCGGCCTGTTCAAGCTCACCCCCGAGGGCAAGGCCGAGCTGGTGAGCACCATCCTGCTCAAGGACGCCAAGGGCCGCCCCATCACCGGCCTGCCCAACAGCAAGTTCGGCGGCACGGGCGAGACGCCCTACAACCTGGACGGCAGCGTTGTCTCGCTGGACCCCGATGGTGACGGCGTCAAGGGTTTCGATGAAAGCGGCCTGGATTCCGAGGGCCTCGTGGCCCTGAAGGACGGCACGTTCTGGATCAGCGACGAGTACGGCCCGCACATCGTTCATTTCGACGCCACGGGCAAGGAGATCGAGCGCATCAACCCCTTTGCGGCCGACCCGCGCAACAAGGCCGGCCGCACCTTGCCGGCCGAGCTGTCCACGCGCTGGCCCAACCGCGGCATGGAAGGTCTGACCATCACCCCCGACGGCAAGACGCTGGTGGGCATGATGCAGTCCAACCTGTACAACCCGAGCAGTGCGGTCGGCAGCATCAACCTGGTGCGCATCGTCACGGTGAACATCGAGACCGGCGCCACGGCCCAGTACCTGTACCGCCAGGACGCAGCCGGCCTGGCCAACTCCGAGATCGTGGCCCTCTCCGCCACCAGCTTCCTCGTGGTCGAGCGCGACACCAAGTTCTACGGCATCGACACGGGCGTGGTGCGCAAGAACATCTACAAGATCGACCTCGGCCAGGCGACCAACGTGGACCGCTCCAACGCCGCCCTGCGCAGCGCCAACGCCTCGCTCACGGTGAATGCCGCCAACGGCCTGCTGGTGGACGGCAAGACGCTGGAGCTGGTGGTCAAGGACGGCGGCACCGCCGACAACTACGCGCCGGGCTGGGCGCAACTGGCCGCGCTGGGCATCCGACCCGTCGCCAAGACCCTGGCCTACGATGCCATCGCCTCGCAGAAGTACCCGCACGACAAGCTCGAAGGCATGTGGGTCATCGACGCGAACCGCCTGGCCATCCTCAACGATGCCGACTTTGTGATCGCGCCGGACAACCTGGGCGGCATCAAGCAGAAGTACCTGTACGACGGCAAGGCCGACAGCAACATGCTGTACGTGGTCAAGCCCATCGCACCGTTGTATTGACCGCGCTTCAGCGCGGGCCGTACACGGGCAGGGCCTGGCCCTGCTCGTAGGCACCCATGTCGGGCGCGCTGCCCTGGTGGCCTTGGTTGATGTTGGGGATGCGTTGCCCGGCATCGACGGCAGCGGAACCGGGCTGCAGGCGCAGGTCGGGCACGTTGTACAGTGTGAGCGGAGCGCCGGGGAACACGGGTGCAGCGGCAAACGAATCCATGCCCACCTGCACGGCTGACCGCTCCGTGGTGCGCGCGCGCAACTCGGCCAGGCCGGCAAAGCTGGTCGCGCCCCAGCGCCCGGTGAAACTGCCCGCGGTGGAGCCGTAGGCGTCGTGGTCCAGGTCGGCGCTGGCAAGGTCCAGATCGGCAATCGACAGCACCCGCCCGGTGCCGCTGGAATAGCCGCCATAGGTGCCGCCCGGCCCGCCGATGAACAGGTTGTTGCGCGCATACAGCCGCCCCACCGTGGCACCGGCATAGATGCCCAGCGCATCGCCGTTCTTCACCACCGTGTTGTGCAGCAGCACGTCGCCATAACTGCTGCGGTACAGCTTGAAGGCCACGTGCACGGCGTTGTAGACCACATTGCGCACGAAGTAGGTGGGCCCGCCCAGGCCCGGCTGCGATGACAGCGCGATGAACACGTTGGTCAGCCGGTTGCGCAGGATGCGGCAGTTGTGCATGCAGAAATCGGCCTCCACGCCGTCGTCCGCCGCTTCGGAAAGGTCGTTGTTCAGGATGTCGATGCTGTACTGGTCCACTGCCTCGTCGTCTTCGAGCAGCGAGATGTTGTCCCGAAAGCGTGCCACGCGGTTGTTCATGACCACGTGGCCCGGACCGGTGATGAGGATGCCCTCGCCCGCGTTGCCGCCCGACACGCCCAGCGCCGCCTCGGACCAGACCACCGTGCCGGTGACCGTGTTGTCGGCGATGTAGGCGTTCTCCGCCCGCGTGAAGGTGATGATGCCGTGGCCGCCCAGCGCTGCGGTGGCGTTGACGGTGCTGCGCGTCATGCTGAAGTCGTTCGTGCCGTTGAAGCGCACGCGGCCGTTCAGGGTCAGCTCGGTGAGCATCACATGGCGCTGGTTGAAGACGCTGATTTCTCCCTCGACCACGGCACCCGGGGTGCCGCGCACCACCAGCGGGCGGCCTGGCGTGCCGCTGCGCGCCACGCTGAAGCCGCTGTAGCGCCCGGCGCCCAGCTCCACGATGTCGCCGGCATTCGCGGCCGCCAGTACGCCGGCCAGGGTGGCCGGCGTGGCGGGCTTGACCACCGCGCCAGGTGCCGGGGTAGGCACGCTGCGCGTGGTGGCCGTGGTGGTGCGCACGGTGCTGCCGCCATCGGGGTCGGTGAGGGTGAGTTCGATCTCGTAGGTGGTGCCTGGCGCTACGTCGAAGATGCTGCCCGAATGGCGCAGCGGCCAGGTGCGGCCCTGGCCCGAGGTCTCGTTGTGGATGCGGCGCAGCGGCATGCCCGTGAGCCAGGCGCTGCTGCCCTGCGCGCGGTAGCGCACGCCGACCACGGCATTGCGGTTGGCATCGCCCGTGAAGGCCCATTCCACCGAGATGTTTTCGAGCGTGGGAAAGGGCGTGGTGACGGCGCCCGGCACGCTGGCGTCCGCCGCGCTTGGGGGTGGCAGCAGCCCGCCCACACCCAGCAGTTCCAGCCCCGGCCGGGTCAGGCTGACCCGGGGGTAGGTGGCGTTGCCGATCACCACCTGGGGCAGGCGCAGCACACTGCCCGTGGTCAGGTACTGCAGCTCCGTGCCGACTGCGGGGTCGTCCACTCGAAGCTGCCCGGGGTCGATCAGCCGCACCACGACATCGCGGTAGCGGTCACCGGCATCGAGCTGCAGGGTGGGCAGGCGCAGCGTACCGGTGGCGGGCTCGAAGCTCGCGGTGTCGGCGGCCATGGCGGGTGCTGCGGCGCCCAGCAGGCAGGCAAGAAGGCTTGCCGCGAATCGGCGCAGGTGGTGGTGCATGGTCGTGGGAAAAGGGGGGTGGGTTACAGAGCGTCGGGCACGGCGTCGGCCAGAAAATCGTACACCGCCCGGATGCGCTGGTTGGTGCGTATCTCGCGGTGCACCGTGAGCCAGATGGGCAGTTCGGGCAGCTTGAGCATGGGCAGCACGGCCACCAGGTCCGGCTCGGTGCGTGCCATGTAGTCGGCCACGAAGCCGATGCCCAGGCCGCTGCGCACCACCTGCCAGTAGGCGATCAGATCGTCGGTGCGCAGCGCGAACTGCTGGCGCTCCACAGGGAAGCCCATGGCCGCGAAGCCGCGCGCGATGTCCCCCTGGCGGTCGTTGCCGACCACGTCGTGCTGCATCAGGTCGGGCGGCTGGCGCGGCGTACCCCGGCGGCGCAGGTAGTCGCGGTGGGCATAGGTGCCCAGCGTCACCTTGCCGATGCGCTTGGCCACCAGGCTGGCCTGCGTGGGCTGCACCATGCGCAGGGCGATGTCGGCCTCGCGGCGCAGCAGGTTGGTGACTTCGTTGCTGGCCACCAGCTCCACCTGCACCTCGGGCAGTTCGATCCGCATGCGGGCCAGCAGGGGCGGCAGCAGCATGCAGGCCACGGGCTGGCTGGCCGTGATGCGCACCGTGCCGCTGACGCCTGCCTCGGCCCCGGAGACGCTGCGTGCCAGCTGGTCGGCGCCGGCCTGCATCGCGCGGGCCGACTCCGCCAGGCGCAAGGCCGTCTCCGTGGGCAGCAGGCCGCGCCCCGTGCGCTCGAACAGCACCACGCCGAGCTGCGACTCCAGCTCGGCGATATGGCGGCCGATGGTCGGCTGGCTCGCGTTCAGCGCGCGCGCGGCGCCCAGCAGGCTGCCCTGGTCCAGGGCGGCCAGGAAGGATTGGATGAGGCTCCAGTCAAAGCGTTGCGTCATGGGAGAGGTGAGGTATGCAAATTTGCATTGCTGCTATCGACAGTTAGCCAATTGTGTAACGGCGGGCGCGTTTCCACAATCACTCCATCCCTTGATTCCAGGAGCCACGCCATGACGAATGCCGCATCCACCGTCCTCATCCTCGGGGCCCGCGGGCGCCTGGGCCTTGCCGCCGTCCAGGCGTTCGCCCAGGCCGGCTGGCAGGTGCGTGCCCAGCTGCGCCCGGGCGCCACCGGCCCGGCCGTGCCCGGCGTGCAGTGGCTCGCCATTGCGCCAGAGGACACGCCGGCCCTGGCGGCCCATGCGCAGGGGGCCCAGGTGGTGGTGCATGCCATGAACCCGGCATACACCCACAAGGCCTGGCGGACGCAGGCGCCCGCGCTCATGGACGCCGCCATCGAAGTCACCCGCGCGCTGGACGCCACGCTCATGCTGCCCGGCAACGTCTACAACTATGGCCGCGCCATGCCGCCGGTGCTGCGCGAAGACACGCCGCAGACGGCGCTGGACTTCAAGGGCCGCATGCGCGTCCACCTGGAGCAGCGCCTGCAGGCCGCCACCCGCGACGGTGCCTTGCGCGCCATCGTGCTGCGCGCCGGCGACTTCTTCGGCAGCGGTGCGGGCAGCTGGCTGGACCTGGCGATTGCCAAGGACCTTGCCAAGGGCCGCATCACCTGGCCCGGCCCGCTGGACACCAGCCGGCCCTGGGCCTACCTGCCGGACCTGGCCCGCACCCTGGTGAAGGTGGCCGAAGCGCACCACCGCCTGTCCGCCTTTGACACCCTGCACTTTGCCGGCCAGCAGGTCACGGCCCGGCAGTGGGTGCAGGTGCTCTCCGCCGTGGCAGCCGAGCAGGGCTGGGTGCCGGATGCCGCCGCCGTGCGCGTGGGCCAGCTGCCCTGGCCGCTGCTGCGCGTCGCCGGCCTGGTGCTGCCCACCTATGCAGCCCTGGCCGACGTGCGCTACCTCTGGAGCACCCCGCACCGCCTGGACAACACGCGCCTCGCCGCGCTCATCGGCGCCGAGCCGCACACCCCGTTCGAGCCTGCGGTGCGCCGCGCGCTCCATGACCTGGGGCTGCTGGCCCCGGCCCCTTCCCACGCCGCCCTGGCATGAACCGCAAGGAAAACTCCACCATGCAACGCCGTACCTTCATCCGCCTGGCCGGCGGTGGCACCATCGCCGCCGCGGTCATCACCCCCCTGGCTGCCTGCAGCTCCGGCTCGCACTACCCTGCCCAGGCCATCGAGGCCTGGCAGGGCCCCGTTGGCGAGACCGATCTGCGCCGCCGCGCCGTGGCCTATGCCATCACTGCGCCCAACCCGCACAACCTGCAGCCCTGGGTGGTGGACCTGCGCGAAGAGGGCGTGATCACCCTGCGCACCGACCGCGAACGCGTGCTGCCCGAGACCGACCCGCTGGGCCGCCAGATCCTGATCGGCCACGGTGCCTTCCTGGAGCTGCTGGTGCTGGCGCTGGCCCAGCAGGGCATGGCCAGCGAAGTCACGCTGTGGCCGCAAGGTCCGCTGCCGTCGCAACTGCGCGATTGGGATGGGCGCCCCGTGGCACGTGTGGTGCTGCGGCCCGGCGGCGAGCCCGATGCCCTGTTCACGCAGGTGCTGCGCCGCCGCACGCCCAAGGTGGACTTCGACCTGGCCCGGCCCGTGGCCCCCGATCTGCTCCAGGCCTTGCTGGCCGGTGCATCCCGGCCGGGCAGCCCGCAGGCCGGTGGCACGGTGGAGCCCGCGCGCCTGGAGGCCTTGCGCGCGCTGTGCTGGCAGTCGGCACAGGTCGAACTGCGCACGCCGCGCACGATGATGGAAAGCATACGCCTCACGCGCGTCGGCCCCTCCGAGATCCTGGAACACCGCGACGGCATTTCGCTGAACACGCCGTTCATACGCGCCGCAGCGGCGCTCGGCTTCTTCGACCGCTCCGCCCCGCCCGAGGAAGGCAGTGCGGGCTACAAGGGCGCCATGGACCGCTTCGAGGGCCACAGCCGCACGGCGATGGGCTTCGTGTGGCTGGCCGGCGGCAACACCCGCGCCGACCAGGTCGCGGCCGGCCGCGCCTACGTGCGCCTGCAGCTCAAGGCCACTGAACTGGGCCTGGGCATGCACCCCATGAGCCAGGCCCTGCAGGAGTTCGCCGAGATGGCGCCGCACTACGAACGCGCCCACCAGTTGGTGCTGGGGCGGGGTGCGCCGAAGGAGGCTGGCGATCCCACGGTGCAGATGCTGTGCCGGCTGGGCTATCCGCAGGGCGAGGTTCCCGCCACGCCCCGCCGGCCCATGGCACGGCTGCTGCAGACCTGAGGCTGCCGCGGGCTCAGGCCTGGGGTGCCACGTAGGCGATGAGCCGGCCCATGCGGCGTATCCACTCCGAGGTCACGATGAACTGCGGCTTCTCGCGCTTCACATAAGGGTCGATCTCGGGCGGGTTGTCAGCCGGGTAGGGCGAGGTGTCGTAGACATCGCCCACATGCTTGCTGCGGTAGGCCGTGCCCGTGTAGGGCGCCGTGGGTCCATTGCCGCGGTAGGTGTTGACGATCTCGGGCACGGCCGAGGTCCAGTAGTTCTTGGTCCCCAGCTCGGTCAGCAGCGCCTGCGCCTCGCTGTCGGGCACCACCGGCGTGGGCATGGTGGCGCCGGTGAAGAGGTCCGGGAAGTCCACTTCGCGGATCGAAAAATAGCGCGGCAGTGTGCGCGTGGCGCCCGTGGACTTGAGCGGCGAGCGCGCCACCATGTCGGCAATCGCCGCGTCGCCCATGTGGCTCAGCGACTGGTAGGTCGACTCGAGCCCGGCGATGTCGATGGGCCGGCCCGCCGAGTAGTGGCTGATGGTGTTGGTGTAGTCCTTGTCCGCATAGTAGGCGCCGTTGTGGATGTTGGAGCCGTAGCGGTGCATGTACAGACCGTCGTTGGTGCCCAGCTCCACGAAGGTGGGGTGGGTGCGCCCGCCGCCGAGCAGCGGATTGACCGTGGCCGCGTCCGCAGGCAGCGGGCAGGACTTGAGCCAGGCGATCGCCTCCGGGATGCGGGCCAGGTACTTCTTGTCGCCCGTGAGCTGGAAGTAGTTGAACAGCTGGCGGATGTTGGTCTGCGTGGTGTGTGTCGCCAGCGAGCGCGGTTCGTAGCTGCGCGCACCGGCGGGCGCACCCGCCGGCCGCCCGGCCGTGGGGCGCGAGAGGTGCTGCAGGCTCCAGCCGGCCTGGGGCCCGGGTTGCTGCATGAGGCGCATGCATTCCATGGCGCGCTGGATGTTGCCGATCAGGCGCGTCTCCCCCAGCGCCGTCACGCACAGGGTGAGGAACTTGATGTTCTCGCCCATCACGTCGTCGTTGAAGGTGACGTGCAGCGTGTAGTCGCCATCGGCCATGCCCACGCGCGCGCCTGCAGGCACCTGCTGCGGGTTGGGCAGCGGCATGCTGCTCACGGCCCCCGGGAAATGCGGGAAGCGCTGCGGCCAGCCCCCGTCGGCAATACCGTACTCGGGGCCGAACTGCGACTGCACCACGAAGTCGATGGCGCGCAGCAGCGGGCCGGAGAAGCGCACATCGCGCTTTTCCACGAACATGCGCAGCAGCAACTGCGAGGCCACGGCCGTGCCCGCGTCGTCGAAGGTAGCGTTGCCGTAGTAGTGCTGGAACTCCTCGAGCCGCCAGCCGTTCTTGCCGATGGTGTCGTACCAGCGCTTGAGCGAGTCCTCGCCCGCGAAGTCATGGATGTAATTCCAACCGCCCGAGCGGTGCTGCGCCGCGACGATGGCCAGCGCCGTGCGCTCGGCCGCCTGGTAGTAGCGTTCATCGCCGGTGGCGTGGTAGGCATCGAGGTAGACATGGCCGACGGAGGGCGTGCCGGGCGGCTGGATCCAGCACATGGTGCGGTAGGCCTCCATTTCGCCAAAGGTCTGCTTGAGGTCGGGCGAATACGACCAGACGTAGCCGCCCTGGTAGGACACCACTTCGTCCATGTACTGGGCCGCGCGCTTGAGGCCGGCTGCGGCTTCGGCCCGGGTGCCGGTCAGGGGCGCCGGCCCGGAGTCGCCACCGCCGCACGCGGACAGCAGCAGCGGGGTCAGGGTGGTGGCAATGGCAAAGTCTCTGCGCTTCATCGGTTGTCTCCTCGAAGGTTGGGAACAGGGGCTGGCTGGCACCTCGTGTGCCGCCGTCGCAGGCCGGCCCATGGGCTCTTGTCCTGCTGTTGTGGCGCATCCGTGACAGATGATGTCGTACAACTAGGGTGTGATTCTCTGCAGCGCAATCCGGCAGCGTGCTGGCGTTTACCCGAACCTCTTGTGTGTAGATGTTGCAGCAGAATGCGGTTGCCAGAGCCCGCTTGGCCGGGGATGGGTGCCTTTTCAGGCATTAAAAAGCAAATAAGTTATATGACGTCATATGAATTGGCGCATAACGGCCGGTGTCGAAGCCCTGGGGTTCGAACTGCCAGGCACCTGCAACCCAAGGAGGAGACCTGTGAACCGATGGACCCGATCCGGCATGGCGTGGCTGGGTGCCCTGTGCCTGGCCCTGCTGTGCGCCGAGGCCAGCCATGCGCAGGCACCCACGCGGCTGCGCGCATGGAACATCCACCCCGACGGTTACCCGGTGACCGAGGCCATGAAAGGCTTTGCCGCCCAGGTGGCGCGGGCCACGCAGGGCCGCTACCAGATCGAGGTGTTTTCCAACGCCACGCTGGGCGACCAGCCCAAGGCGGTGCAGATGCTCAAGAGCGGCGAGATCGACATTGCCGAGTTCAGCTCCGGCCCGCTGTCCGATGCAGTGCCCGGCATCAAGGTGCTGAACCTGCCGTTCCTGTTCACCGACTCAGCCCACATGTTCCGCCACCTCGATGGCGCGCTGGGGCAGCGCTTTGCCGCCAACCTGCAGTCCGCCGGCTTCGTGGTGCTGGGCTGGTACGACGGGGGCGGGCGCTCCTTCTACTGCGCCAACCGCGCGCTGGCCAGCATCCGCGACCTGGCGGGGGCGTCGATCCGCGTGCAGCAGTCCGAGGTGTTCATGGAGATGATCCGGCTGCTCGACGCCAAACCCGTGGCCCTGCCCTTCAAGGAGGTGCTGGGGGGCTTCCAGCAGGGCGCCATCGATTGTGCGGAGAACAACATGCCCTCCTACGAGTCCACCGGGCACTTCAAGGTGGCCAAGAGCGTGTACGTGACCAACCATGTGATCTCTCCCGAGGCACTGGTGGTGTCCAGCGCGCTGTGGGCCAGGCTCTCGGCCGAGGACCGCAAGGCCTTCGCGGATGCGGGCGCCCAGTCGGCCCTGCTGATGCGCGAGCTGTGGAACAAGCGCGTGGCCCAGGCCCTTGAGAACACGGCCAGACAGGGGGCGCAGTTCGTGCGGGTCAAGGACGTCTCGCCCTTCGTGCGGCGCATGGCGCCGCTGTACAACAAGTACATGGCCGACCCGACCACCCGCGAAGAACTGCTGACCATCATTGCCAAGTGACGGTGCACCGTGGCGAGTGCGCCGGGGTCAGTGCGCCAGGCGCCGCCGGCACAGGGCCACGAATTCCTGCACCGCGCGCGACTGGGCCTGGCGCGGCTTGAAAGCCAGCAAGGCCCGAAAGAACAGGCCGTCGCCGGCCAGGGGCACGCTGCGCAGGCCCAAGGGCGCATGCTCGGCGGCCACCAACGGGTTGGTCACGGCCAGCCCCGCGCCCGCCAGTACCAGCGCGCACTGGGTCGCGCTGTACGGGGTCTCGACCACGAAGCGCGGCGTGATCCCCGCGCCGGCGAAGAGCCTCTCCAGCCGCTGCTGGGCCGGGTCGGTGGCCGACAGGCCGATGAGCGGCGCATCGCGCAGGTCCGTCAGGTCCAGCACGGCCTTGCGCGCCAGCGGGTGGCCGGCGGGCACCACGCACACGGCAGGCAGCTCGTAGAACGTGGAGGACACCAGTCCGCTGGTGTCCGCCTCGTCACCGAGGAAAGCCAGGTCCACGGCACCCTGGAACAGTGCCTCGCGCAGCACCTTGGAGCTGTCGACCATCAGCAGGCAGCGGGTGCGCGGGTAGTGGCGCTGGAACCCGGCCAGCACCCCGGGCATGATGCTCGCGGCCAGCGCGTGCAGGCAGCCGATGCGCAACACCGTATCCTCCAGCGACTGCAGCGCCACGATCTTGCGCTGCACCGCCTCCAGCCCTTCGTACACACGCTCGACCTCTTCCATCAGCGCATGCGCCTCGGGCGTGGGCACCAGGCGGCCCTTGGGTCGGTCGAACAAGGTGAGCTGGGCGCGCGCTTCCAGCTGCTGCAGCAGCTGTGTCACAGCGGGTTGGCTCACGTGCAGGGCCGCCGCTGCGCGGTTGGCCGAGCCCAGGCGCATGACCATTCGGAACACCTCGATCTGGCGCGTGCTGACCTCTTTGGCATCGTGCATGGGCAGGCTCATGATATAAGTTCTACTTAATTGAAGCGGCTGCCGGATGGTACTGCCCGCAGCCTGGGCTGGCTACGATGCAGCCATGAATACCGACATGCCCTTCGGCGCGGTGCCCTATCGCGGTGCTGCTCAGGAAGCCCCCGCGGGCATCCGCCAGAACCCTCGGCTGCGGGGACTGCGCTGCATCCACTGCGGTGCGCAGTACGCGCTGCAAGACCTGACCACGGGCTGCCCCGTGTGCCTGGCCCAGGGCACGCCTGCGAGCGTGGAGGCGGTCTACGGCGACCTGCCGCGCACCTTGGCAAGCGGCAGCCCGGGTTATAGCTTTGGTGAATGGCTGCCCTACACGCACGGGGTCTCGCTGGGCGAGGGCGGTACGCCCTGCCTGGCGCTGCCGCGGCTGGCCCGGTCCCTGTGCATTGGCGAGCTAACGGCCAAGCACGAGGGCATGAACCCCACCGGTTCGCACAAGGACCGCATGTCGGCCCAGGCCGTGGCGCGGGCCCTCGCGGTGGGTGCGCAGCAGGTGGTGCTGGCTTCCAGCGGCAACGCTGCCGTCTCGGCGGCGGCCTACTGTGCGGCCGCCGGGCTGCCCTGCGAGGTGGCCACCTACCGTGACATGCCAGCGCCCTATGCGCGCGCGCTGGACCGTCTCGGTGCCCGCCGCGTCGCCTTCGGGCCGGGACCGGGCCGCTGGGACCATGTGCGCCGGCGGGTGCAGGAGGAGGGCGCCTTCGCGCTGACCAACTTCCATGTGCCGGCGGTGGGCAGCCCGGCCTTCGGGGTGGAGGGCTACCGTGCGGTGGCGCTCGAATGCGTGGCCCAGGGCTGCGTTCCCGACCATGTGCTCGTGCCCACGGCCCGTGGCGACCTGCTGTGGGGCCTGTACAGCGGCCTGCGCGACCTGCTGGCTGCAGGGCTCATCAAGCGCATGCCGCGCCTGTGGGCGGTGGAGCCGTTCGCACGGCTCAGCCAGGTGCTGGGCGGCACGCCGGCCCAGGCCGAGTTCAGCGGCAGCACCGCGCAGTTCTCGATCGCGGGCAACACCGTCACCCTGCAGCAGCAGATCGCCGTGCAGCGCTCCGGGGGCGGCGCCGTCGTCGTGGGCGATGCGGCCGCGGCCTGGGGCGTGGCCCAGCTCGGCGCCCAGGGCCTGTGGGTCGAGCTGTGCACGGGCGCCTGCGTGGACGCGGCGGCACAGCTGCGCCAGCAGGGGCGCATTGCGCCGTCCGAGCACGTGCTGCTGCTGCTCACGGCCAAGGGCGACCGCGACGCCTGAACGCCCCTCCTCGATCCCGTTGCCTGACCAAGGACCCCTGCCATGAAGCCTGTGTTTCGCCGTACCCTTCTGCTGGCCTGCGCCTGCCTGCTGGGCAGCCCTGCCTTCGCCGCCTACCCCGACAAGCCCGTGCGTCTCATCGTGCCCTGGGCGCCGGGCGGCAGCACCGACGCGATTGCCCGCGCCATCGCGCAGCGCATGGGCGAGTCGCTGGGGCAGAGCGTCATCGTGGACAACCGTTCGGGTGCGTCCGGCCGCATCGGCACCGAGGCGGCTGCCAAGGCGGCGCCCGACGGCTACACCATTGCCATCGTGGAACTGCCCCACGCCATCGCCCCGGCCGTCACGGCCAAGTTGCCGTACGACCTGCTCAAGGACTTCACGCCGATCTCGATGGTCGGCACTTCGCCACTGCTGCTGTTCGTCAACGGCAGCAGGTACAAGACGGGCGACATCAAGGGCTTCCTGAAAGACGGGCGTGCCAGCGCCACACCGGTCACGCTGGCCCACAGCGGCAACGGCTCCATCAGCCACCTCTCGTCCGAGTTGCTGGCGGGGACCAGTGGGCTCAAGGTCAATGCCATTCCCTACCGGGGCTCGGCCCCGGCGCTCACCGACGTGGCGGCCGAGCAGGTGGCGGGCCACTTCGCCACGCTGGCCAGCGGCGCATCGCTGCTGTCCGCTGGCAAGATCTCGGTGCTCATGACTACCGGGCCCACGCGCCTGGCGTCCATGCCCCAGGTGCCCACGGCGCGCGAGGCGGGTCTGGCGGGCATGCAGTTCAACCAGTGGTGGGCTTTGGTGGCGCCGGCCACCACGCCCATCGAGGTGATCGAGCGGCTGCGCAAGGAGGCTATCGCGGCGCTGGAGCACCCTGCCACGCGCGAGCGCCTGACCACGTTGGGCATCGATCTCAAGGGCTCCACGCGCGACGAACTGCGCGGCCTCCTGCGCGACGAGGTGGGCCACTGGGGTGCGGTGGTGCGCAAGATCGGCCTGCAGCCGGAGTGAGCTCTCCTGGGGCTGCGTGGATCAGCCGGGCTGCGCGGGCGCCAGGTATTCCCGCACCAGGCTGCGCGCGCGGTGCAGCCGGCTCTTGGCCGCCTCGCGCGTGCTGCCAAGGCGCTGGGCCATCTCCTCGATGGTGAGCTCCTCGAAATCGCGCAGCAGCAAAGCCTCGCGGTACAGGGGCGGCAGCGAGTCGATGGCCAGGGCCAGGTCGTGGCGCAGTTCGTGGTCGGGCCGGTGCGACCAGGCCATGCTGTCCTCCACCTGCGCCAGTGGTTCGCCGCGCAGCCAGGTCAGGGCCGGGCGCATGCACAGCCGCTGCACGATGCGCACCACCCAGCCGCCAAAGGCCGCCACCTCGCGCAGCGCGCCCACGCGGCGGTAGACGATGATCAGCGCTTCCTGCACCACATCATCGGTCGCGGTGGTGGCCGCGCAATGGCGCAGCGCATAGCGGCGGATGTCGGGCCGGGCCAGTGCCAGCAGGCGCTCCATGGCCTCGGCATCGCCGGCCCGCGCCGCGGGCAGCAACTGCGCCACCGTGGGCGATGCCACGCCCATCACTCCACCGGCTTTCTGCCCACCATGGCGCAGGCCGGGCAATAGCCGAAGAGACCGGTCACGATGCCCGTGGCGCCCGATGCGGCCAGCACCAGGCCGAGCGGCGTGGCGCCAAGCCAGAAAAGGCTGGCGGCGATGAGGACCACTCCGGCGACGATGCGCAGCAGGCTTTCGGGGCGGGTGATGTTCTTGCGGTACAGCATGGCAAAGCTCCTTGGGGGTTGAAAGAGAAGGCGCCGGCACGGGGCGCCTTCCCTGACAAGAGCGGGTCTTGGAGCCAAAGGATTCATGCTGTGGGAAAAAAAGTTTCAGCCGAAGTGGTCGAACGAGGCATAGCGCTGGTCCACCGGCCGGCCTTGTCCATCCACCAACCGCAGGCCGGTTTCTGCCTCGATCGTGCCGATGCGCGCCACCGGGGTCTGGCTGGCCTGCGCAGCCGCAGCCACCGCCGCGCGCTGCAAGGGTGGTGCGGTGAAGGCCAGTTCATAGTCGTCGCCACCGGCCAGGGTGCACTGGCGCAGGAGCTCGGGGTCCGCCACGGCGCTGCCCTGGGCCATCAGGGCGCCCGCGAGCGAGGTATCGATGCGCGCACCCACACCCGATGCCTTGAGGATGTGGGACAGGTCTCCCAGCAGCCCGTCGCTCACGTCCATCGCGCTGCTGGCCACGCCGCGCAGCGCCAGGCCCAGGGCCACGCGCGGCGTGGGCCGCTCCAGCCGCTGGCGCACGGCAGCCAGCACCCCGGGCGCCAGCGCGGTGTGGCCCAGCAGGGCTTCCAGCGCCAGCCGGGCATCGCCCAGCGTGCCGCTCACATAGAGGTCGTCGCCGGCGCGCGCACCGTTGCGCAACAGGGCCTGGCCGGCAGGCACCTCGCCGAACACGGTGATGCAGATATTGAGCGGGCCCTGCGTGGTGTCGCCGCCGACCAGCTCGCAGCCATGGGCATCGGCCAGGGCCAGCAGCCCCCGTGAAAAGCCGGCCAGCCAGGCCTCGTCCACGCGTGGCAGCGCCAGCGCCAGCGTGAATGCCAGTGGCCGGGCCCCGCAGGCGGCCAGGTCCGACAGGTTCACGGCCAGCGCCTTGTGGCCCAGGGCCTCGGGGGCCACATCGGCAAAGAAGTGGCGGCCTTCCACCAGCATGTCGCTCGACACCGCCAACTGCATGCCGGCGGCAGGCGCCAGCAGTGCGCAGTCGTCCCCCACGCCCAGGGCTGCGCGGCGCACGGGCCGCGTGAAATAGCGTGCGATCAGATCGAATTCACCCATGGGGGGATTGTGGCGCGTCGCGCCGCACGCTTGTGGGAGGGTGACATACCACTGCAACACAGGCTGCCTAGAGTCAGCGGTTCGCGGCCCGGACTCCTTGTCCGCAGGCCCACCCCTCCTGCGCGGTGAAAAGGACTTTCGCCAGCGCCTCCCCATTGACCTATACACCCGCACGCATGCGGAGGAAACGAGCATGACCACCGTCTACCACGCCCTGTCGACCAGCAATTTCAGCCAGGACTGGACCAATACCGGGCTGATCACCACCGCCAATGACTGGAGCGGTGTTCCCTCCATCATGGGATACCTGGGCAACGGCCTGACGGCGTCGACCGGCGTCGACCCGCAGACCGTGGTGGCGGATGGGGCGGGCGGTACCGTGGGCGTCTTTGCCCAGGCGCTGGTCACCAGCTCGTCTGGCGGTGCTGCCGAATTCGATGGCCTGGCCAATCCTGTGGTCGGGCTGCAGGGCTCCGGTTCGGCCAACGCGCCGCACCTGGTGGTCCACCTGGATGCCTCTGGTCGCAAGGAAATCGTGGTGAGCTACACCCTTCGCGACGTGGACACCACCGCCGACAACGCCGTCCAGCCCGTGGCATTGCAGTACCGCGTGGGCAACACGGGCAATTTCGTCAATGTGCCTGCCGCCTCCGTGGCGGACGCCTCGAACGGCCCGTCCCTCACCAAAGACACGCCGGTCTCGGTCACATTGCCTGCCGATGCCAATGGTGCGGCCCAGCTGCAGCTGCGCATCATCACCACCAATGCGGTGGGCAACGATGAATGGATCGGCATCGACGACATCGTGGTGAGCTCCACCGCCGCCGGGCCCGTCGGCCCCAGCCTGGCCTACAGCGGCAGCATCAACGAATCCCATGCCTTCGACGGCCATCTGGCCGCAGGTTCCAAGATCACCATCACGCTCACCGGCGAGACCTTCACCGGCGCCGATGGCGCCAGCCTGCTGTCCGCAGCCACGGTCAGCAATGTGCCCGCAGGCCTCACCGCCGTGCTCACCCGCACCAGCGCCACCACGGCCGAACTGGGCTTCACCGGGACCGCCAACAGCCATGCCAACGCCAACGACGTCAACAACCTGACGGTCACGTTTGCCGATGGCGCCTTCACCGGCGGATCGGCTGCCGGTGTAACCAACGCCACCAAGAGCAACCTCAGGATCGACTTTGCCGACCTGGGCTCGGCCGGCAGCCAGCAGGCCTTCAGCCCCAACACCGGCACCACGGCGGGCAGCTCCGACGCCTCGGCCGCGCTGGCGCTTGACGCCAACTGGATGGTGGTGGGCGACGACGAAGCCAGCGTGCTGCGCGTGTACGACCGTGCCGGCGGACCGGCCGTCAAGGAATGGAACTACGGCACCGCCCTGGGCAATGGTGGCGAACTGGACCTGGAAGCCGGCACGCGCATTGGCGACACCTTCTACTTCACCGGCTCGCACAGCAACAACAAGAGCGGTGCGGACCAGGACAGCCGCGAATTCATCGTGGCCGTGCAGATCACCGGCACGGGCGCCGACACCCAGTTCACCTACCTGGGCAAGCACAGCGGTCTGGAAGCCCAGCTCGTGGCCTGGGACCAGGGCAATGCGCACGGCAAGGGTGCGAACTACTTCGGCTTCGCGGTGTCTTCGGCCACCGGTGTGATCCCCGAGAACGTCAACGGCTTTTCCATCGAAGGCATGACCGCCTCGCAGGACGGCAGCAAGCTGCTGGTGGCCTTCCGTGCGCCACAGACCGACGCCAACACGCGCGACAAGGCCGTGGTGCTGGAGCTGGCCGTGGCGGGCCTGGTGGATACCAGTGGCGGCTCCGCACCCAACGTCAGCGCCGTCCACGAACTCAACCTCGGCGGCCGCGGCATCCGTTCCATCGAGAAGGCGGGCGACGGCAGCTACCTGATCCTGGCCGGCCCATCGGGCTCGGCGAGCAACGAAGTCACCCACGACTTCCGTCTGTTCCGCTGGGACGGCGTGGGCACCACGCCCACCGAGCTGGACGTGAACCTCGATACCCTGCGCGACCCCACAGGCGGCAGCTTCGAGACCATCGTCGACGTGCAGAGCACGGCCCAGGGCACCCTGGTGCAGTTACTGCAGGACAATGGCGACAGCACCTGGGGCGGTTCCACTGCATCCAAGGACCTGCCCGCAGCACAGCAGAAATTCGTGGGCAACTGGGTGCAGATTGGCGCCAGTGTCGCCGACAGCACGGGCCCCACACTGGCCAGCAGCACGCCTGCCGACGATGCCGCCAACTTTGGCAAGAGCGCCGACATCGTGCTGCGCTTCAATGAGGGCGTGGCACGCGGCACGGGCGACTTCGTGATCAAGAAGGGCAGCGACAGCAGCGTCGTGGCGACGATCGCCGCCACCGACACGACCCAGGTCACGGTGGCCTTCAATACCGTCACCATCAACCCGACGGCCGACCTGGCTGCGGGCACCGCGTACTACGTCGAAGCCGTGTCCGGCACCCTCAAGGACCACTACGGCAACAGCTGGACCGGCCTCACGGGCAATGCTGCGCTGAACTTCACCACCTCGGCCGCCCCGGCGCCCAAGCTGCTGATCACCGAAGTCAACTCCAACGCCACGCCCGGCGACTTCTTCGAGCTGTACAACTACGGCAGCACGGAGATCGACCTCACTGGCTGGAAGTGGACCGACTCCACAGGCGTTTCCGGCACGATGGGCAGCTTTGCCAGCGGCACCAAGATCGCCGCCGGCGGCAAGCTGGTGGTGGCCGGTGAGACGGCGGACCCCACCGCACTGAAGACCGCCTGGGGCCTGGACGCCGGCACCAATGTCGTCGCCGTCGGCGGCCCCGGCCTGGGCAAGGGCGATGGCGTGGTCATCCTGGACGGCAGCGGCCAGGTGGCGACTGCCCTCAACTACGGCGGCGCCGCGTTCACCAATGGCAGCACGACGGTGAACCCGCTGGCCAAGAGCGGCGGGGGCGTGGTCAGCGTGACAGAGCACGCGGGCGTGGCCGTGGGTGGCACGGCCACCGCATCCGCCGTGTGGGACGGCGTCTCCACCACCAACCCGACCTACAAGGCCGCTGTGGTGGGCGAACTGGGCGCTTTTGCACAGACCGGCACGCCGGCCAACATCGGCTCGCCCGGAACGCTGGTGGTTCAAGCGCCCAAGCTGCTGATCACCGAAGTCAATTCCAACGCCACCCCGGGCGACTTCTTCGAGCTGTTCAACTACGGCACGACCGAGATCGACCTGTCTGTCTGGAAGTGGACCGACTCGGCCGCCGATCCGACCAAGCTGGGCACGTTTGCCAGCGGTACCAAGATCCCTGCCGGCGGCAAGCTGGTGGTGGCCGGTGAAGTCACCGATCCCGCCGCGCTGAAGGCGGCCTGGGGCCTGGATGCCAACACCAGCGTCGTGGCCGTGGGCGGTCCGGGCCTGGGCAAGGGCGACGGCGTGGTGATCCTCGACGCCAACGGCCAAGTGGCCACGGCCATCAACTACAGCGGCGCTGCCTTCACCAATGGCAGCACGGCGGTGGCGCCCATGTCCAAGACCGGTGGCGGCGCGGTGACCGGCTCCGAGCACGCGGGCGTGGCCTTCGGCGGCACGGCCACCACCTCGGCCGTGTGGGACGGCCTGTCCACCACCAACCCGACCTACAAGGCTGCCGTGGCCGGCCAGCTGGGCGCCTTCGCGCAGACCGGAACGCCGGCCAACATCGGATCGCCGGGCCTGACCAGTGCCCCGGCCCTTCCACCGGGCGCGGCCCCGAGCTACACGCAGACCTTCGAGAACGCCGCAGGCTTCAGCGAGTTCACGGTGTTCAGCAAGGACGCCGACGCGGCCAGCAGCTGGTACTACAGCGCGGCCACCAAGACCGCCGAGGTCAACGGCTTTGGCGACACCGCCAATGCCAACGACTGGCTGGTCTCCAAGGCCTTCAACCTCGACGGCACGAGCGCCGAGTTCCTGAGCTTCAGCACCTGGACGCGCTTTGCCGACACCGGCATCGCCGACCCCGAGGTCAAGCTCTACTACTCCACCAACTACAGCGGCTCGGGCGACCCCACGGCCGCCACCTGGACGCAGCTTTCCTACACCCATTCGCCGGCAGACAGCCAGACGACCACGCCTTCGGGCCTGATCGACCTCTCGACCATCCAGGGCGCAAATGTCCACTTCGCGTTCCAGTACCAGGCATCGGGCACGGGCTCCAACACCGCCTCGAGCTGGCGCGTGGACGACTTCAAGATCGAAAGCTTCACAGGCCCGGTGGTCTCCATCGCCGCCACCAGCGCCGACAAGCCGGAAGGTAACAGCGGCACCACCAACTACACCTTCACCGTGACGCGCGCGGGCGATGCCTCGGCCGCCGCCTCGGTGCAGTGGGCCGTGGCGGGTTCGGGCAGCTCTCCCGTGGCGGCCGATGACTTTGTGGGCGGTGCACTGCCCTCGGGCAGCGTGAGCTTCGCGGCCGGCGAAACCAGCAAGACCATCACCATCGGCGTGCAGGGCGACACCCAACTGGAGCAGGACGAGGCCTTCACCGTCACGCTGTCGGGCGCATCGGCGGGCACCACCATCATCGGCGGCGCTGCGCAAGGGCTGGTCCGCACCGACGAAGCCCCGATCACCAGGATCCACGAGATCCAGGGCAGCACCGACACCGCGCTGCTCATGGGCAACACGGTCACCATCGAAGGCATCGTGACCGGCTACGCGCCCAACCTGCAGGGTTTCTACGTGCAGGAAGAGACGGCCGACTACGACGGCAATGCCGGCACCTCCGAAGGCATCTTCGTCTACTACGGCAGCACCCCCATCGCGGGCCTGGATGCGAACAGCGTGGGCGACAAGGTGCGCATCAAGGGCACGGTGGCCGACTTCCGCGGCCAGACGCAGCTTACCGCCCCCACGGGCTTCACGCTGGTGCAGGACAACGCCGGCTTGCCCGCTGCGGCGGTGGTCACGCTGCCCGTGGCCAGCGCTGTGGACTGGGAGGCCTACGAAGGCATGCTGGTGACCGTGCAGTCCGGCACCGCCGGCGGCAAGCTGGTGGTCACCGACAACTACAACCTGGGCCAGTACGGCCAGGTCACGCTGACCTCGGACGCCGTGCAGTCGCAGTACACCGAACTGCATGCGCCCAGCGTCAGCGGCAACACCGACTACCTGGCCGAACTCAAGAAGGACCAGATCATCCTGGACGACCTGAACGGCTCGCAGAACCCCGCGACCCACATCGGCCGCGGCGGCCAGCCGCTGTCGGCCAGCAATACGCTGCGCGCGGGCGACAGCGTGGCCAGCGTGACCGGCATCGTCGACCAACTGGTTGACGCGGCCGCCGCCACGCACGAAACCAGCTACCGCGTGCAGCCCACGCAGGCCGTGAACTTCACGGGCGACGCGCGTCCCACCGTGGCCGACATCCCGGCCAGCATCCGCAATGCCGAGATCAAGGTCGGCTCGGCCAACGTGCTCAACTACTTCACCACGCTGGGCACCGGCAGCTTCACCACACCCGACGGCGCCACGCAATCCGGCCGCGGTGCCACCAACAGCGCCGAACTGGCACGCCAGCAGGCCAAGGTGGTGGAGAACCTGGTGGGCATGGACGCCGATGTGCTGGGCCTGATGGAGGTGCAGAACAACGGCTTCGCCGACGGCAGCAGTGCCCTCGACGCGTTGGTGGATGCGCTCAACGCCAAGGCCGGTGCAGGCACCTATGCCTACATCAAGGCGCCTTACAACGATGGCGCCAAGGCCGGAGATGCTGCGACCGCAGGCACCGATGCCATCATGGTGGCCATTGTCTACAAGCCCGGCAAGGTGACCCCGGTGGGCCAGGCCGCCGTGGCCGACCCCACCGTGTACACCGCGTTCTCGGCCGCCTTCGGCAGCCGCGTCCCGGTGGCCCAGACCTTCAAGTCCAACGCCGACAACGAAGAATTCACCGTGGTGGTGAACCACTTCAAGTCCAAGGGCAGCGTGCTCGATGCCGACATCGGCGATGGCCAGGGCGCCAACAACCTGGCCCGCGTCAAGGCCGCTGAGGACCTGTCCGCCTGGCTGGCCACCAAGCCCACCGGCACCACCGACAGCGACGTGCTGCTGGTCGGCGACTTCAACGCCTATGCCAAGGAAGACCCCATCACCAAGCTGGCGGCCAACGGCTACAGCAAGGTGTCCACGGGCAACTCCTACTCGTTCGACGGCCTCTGGGGCTCGCTCGACCATGCGCTGGCCAGCGGCAGCCTGGCCGGCCAGGTGAGCGGCACCTACAAGTGGGGCATCAACGCCGAAGAGCCGGCGGTGCTCGACTACAACATGGAGAACAAGAACGACGCGCAGGACGCCAGCTACTTCAATGCCGACCCCTACCGTTCGAGCGACCACAACCCGATCCTGATCGGCCTCAACCTCGACAGCACGCCCGCATCCGGTGGCGGTGGCACGCCCACCCCGCCGACCATCCCCGTCATTCCCCCCACGGCGCCTGGCGAACCCGCCACGCTGCAGGGCTCCAGTGGCAACGACACCATCGTCGTGCCGAACCTGCCCCTGACCCGCGTGGTCACCGGCGGCGGCGCCGACACGGTGACGGGCGGCTCGGGCGTGGACACGGTGGTGGTCTCCGCGACGCTGGCCGACGTGCTGCGCCTGGGCATCAGCCAGGACAGCAGCGGCAAGGTAGTGATCAACACCCCCACGGGCCCCGTCACCCTGAGCGGCGTGGAGCGTGTGGAGCTGCAGGGCAGCCTGTTCGCCTTCGATGTGGCGCTGCCCAGCGCGACCAGCGAGGGCGGCAAGACCGGCCAGATGCTGGCCCTGGCCTACACCATCTTCGGCCAGAAGCCGGACACCGCAGCCTTGAGCCAGTGGGTGCACAAGGCCGACAGCATGGCGGGCCTGGACGCGCTGGCCCAGTCCTTCATCGATGCGCTGGCCCCCGGCATCGGCAACGATGGTCTGGTGGGCTTCCTGTTCCAGAGCGTCACGGGCGTGGCCCCCACGGCCCAGCAGGTGCAGGAGTTCGCATCGCTGATCGGCCCTGGCAAGGCCTATGCCACGCAGGGCGCCTTTCTGGCGGCAGTGGCCAAGCTGCCGATCGCCACGGAAGGCCTGGCCGAGCTGGTGGGTGTGGTGCAGCCGCTGGACGCCAGCGCATTCTGAGCGCCGCAGGGGTGTATGCCGGCCTGGCCTGCGTCAGGCCGGCGGGCCCGCGAACCACTGGGCCCAGTGGTCGATGCAGGCCTTGATCTTGGGCAGGCGGTGCCTGCGCGTGAGCGTGATGGCGTGGATCGGCGAGGGCTGCTCGTCGACCCACGCGCGCAGCACGGGCGCCAGCACGCCCTGCTGCACCAGCGGCTCGGCCACCAGCGTGGCCAGCCGTGCAATGCCCAGGCCTTGCAGCGCCAGGCGCGCCGTGATGCCGGTGCTGCCGGAGCGCCAGTGCCCGTCGGCCACCACCACATGCGGTTCACCGTCGACGATGAAGGGCCAGCGGTTGAGCTGGGCCACGGCGCTGTTGGTGATGAGCCGGTGGCGGTGCAGCTCGTCCGGGTGCTGCGGCGTGCCGTGGGCCTGCAGGTAGGCCGGCGTGGCATAGAGCCGGCGCACCAGGGTGCCCAGCGGGCGGGCCACCACCGTGTCGCTGGTCGGAGGGCCGGTGCGGATGGCGATGTCGATGCCATCGCGCGCCATGTCGGCCATGCGGTCGTCCACCACCAGTTCCACGCGCAGCAACGGGTGCGCCTGCTGCAGGCTGTCGAAACTGGGGATCAGCAGGTGTTCGGCCACCACCGAGCTGGCGGCCACGCGTACCGAGCCGCTGGCCTGGCCGCTCTGGCTGGCGAACTCGCCTTCGAGCTCGTCCATGGTGCTGGTCAGGCGCCGACAGTACTCGAGAAAGGTCAACCCCTCGGCCGTGGGCGTGAGGCCGTGGGTCGAGCGGTGGATCAGCCGCGCATTGCATGCCTTCTCGATGCGCGCCAGCGTGCGTGACACCTGGCTCACGGGCACGTCGCGCTCGCGTGCCACGGCCGAGAGCGAGCCCAGGTCCGCCACACGGACGAAGAGGTGCATGTCTTCAAAGCGGATATCGCGCATGGGCCAATGGTAGCGGCACCCATCGCAGGGCGAGGGCGGCTTTGCAGCCGGCGCAAAGCGCTGTTGCAGCCCGGGGCGTTTCCCCGAGGACTTGCCTTTCCTACAGTCGCGGCATCTTGGAAAGGGAGGCCCCCATGCCGCCGCACACTGAATGGAAACTGTCCGATTACCTGCGCTGCAAGCAGGCGGCGGTGCAGCAGGCGAACAGGCTGCGCAACGAAGCGCTGTGGAGCGCCCCCGGCATGCTGTGGCGCGGCTGGAGCCGGTTGCTGGGCGCAGGCCGGCACTGGTGGCACCGCCCGCATGGATGGCGCGCCTGAGCGCAGCGCTACCCGGCCTGGGTCGTGCCCGGCGGCTGGGAGAACGCGTGCCCCACGAAATCCACGAAGGCGCGCACCCGCGCCGCCAACTGGTGGCGCTGGGGGTAGATGGCGTAGATGTCCGCATCGGGCGTGAAGTACTGGGGCAGTACCGGCACCAGCCGGCCATTGCGCAGATGGCGCTCGATGTCCCACTGTGCGCGCATCAGGATACCGTGGCCGTCCAGGGCCCAGTTCACGGCGATCTCCCCATCGTTGGTGGTGAGGCTGCCACGCGTCTTGACCGCCTCGACCTGGACGCTGCGGCCCCGGCCGCTGGAGAGCCGCCACACGCCGTAGGCCTCCTCGCCCTGGCGGATGCCGATGCAGTTGTGCTTGGTGAGGTCGTTGGGCACCTTGGGAATACCATGCTGGGCCAGGTAGGCCGGGGACGCGCAGAGGAGCCGGCGGTTCGGCGCCAGGTGCCGCGCGATGACACGCGAGTCCGGCGGTGCGCCAAAACGGATGCAGACGTCGAACGCGTCTTCGGTCAGCGCCGGCGGGTTGACCGACAGCTGCAGCTGCACTTCCAGTTCGGGGTATTTGCGCACGAATTGCGAGATCAGTGGCGCCACATGGCTGCGTCCGAAGCCCAGCGTGGCGTTCACCCGCAGCAGGCCCTTGGGCACCGCCTTGGAAACCCCCAGCAGCTCCTCCATGCCATCGATCTCGCCCAGGATGCGCCGCGCGTTCTCCAGGTACAGCTCACCCTCGGGCGTGAGGCCCATGCGCCGCGTGGTGCGGTTCACCAGCGCCACCCCGAGCCGAGACTCCATCAGCGCCAGGTGCTTGCTCACGGCCGGCGTGGTGATGCCCATCTCACGCGCGGCAGCGCTCAGGCTGCCGGCGCTGGCCAGCGAGGAGAAGAAGCCCAGGTCCGCGGCTTGGATGCCCTTGCCCATCGTGCCTCCCATTGTTGAATCCAGGTTAACGATGGATTGAATATTAGCGTGAGCGCAAGGCCTGCGGTGTTCCTACAGTGGCGGCACCGATTCACATCCCGCACGGAGACGCCCCATGAAGACCTACCAGATCGCGACCATTCCCGGTGACGGCATCGGCAAGGAGGTCGTGCCCGCGGGCCGGCAGGTGCTGCAGGCCCTGGCCGCCGCCCAGTCCTCCTTCCGCTTCGAGTTCGAGGATTTCGGCTGGGGCGGCGACTACTACCGCGCCCACGGGGTGATGATGCCCGCGGACGGGCTCGATGCCCTGCGCGGCAAGGACGCCATCCTGTTCGGCTCGGCCGGCGACCCGCACATCCCCGACCACATCACGCTCTGGGGCCTGCGGCTGAAGATCTGCCAGGGCTTCGACCAATACGCCAACGTGCGGCCCACGCGCATCCTGCCGGGCATCGACGGTCCGCTCAAGCGCTGCGGGCCCGACGACCTCAACTGGGTCATCGTGCGCGAGAACTCCGAAGGCGAGTACGCCGGTGTCGGCGGGCGCGTGCACCAGGGCCACCCCATCGAGGCCGCCACCGACGTGTCGATGATGACGCGCGCCGGGGTCGAGCGCATCATGCGCTATGCCTTCCGCATGGCCCAGTCACGGCCGCGCAAGCTGCTCACCGTGGTCACCAAGAGCAATGCCCAGCGCCATGCCATGGTGATGTGGGACGAGATCGCGGTACAGATCGCGAAGGAATTCCCCGACGTGGCATGGGACAAGGAACTGGTCGACGCAGCCACGGCGCGCATGGTCAACCGCCCGGCCACGCTGGACACCATCGTCGCCACCAACCTGCACGCCGACATCCTGAGCGACCTGGCCGCCGCGCTGGCCGGCAGCCTGGGCATCGCGCCCACCGGCAACATCGATCCCGAGCGCCGCTACCCCTCGATGTTCGAGCCCATCCACGGCTCGGCCTTCGACATCATGGGCAAGGGCCTGGCCAACCCGGTGGGCACCTTCTGGTCGGTGGTGATGTTGCTCGAGCACCTGGGCGAGCACGCCGCCGCCGCACAGGTGATGACCGCCGTGGAGTCCGTGACCGCCAACCCGGCCCTGCACACACGGGACCTGGGCGGCAGCGCGACCACCGCCCAGGTGACCGATGCCGTCTGCGCACAACTGGGTGTGCAGGCACAGCGCAAGGCTGCTTGAGGTCCGCACCTCTCCCTCGGGGCCATGCGCGCCCCGCCTGCTTCGCCGCGGGCCGACAGGAATCCGATGATGCATGGGGACACCCCGCAAGCCCTGCTGCGCCGCATGTTCGACGCAGCCATCGCAGCCGCACAGCCGGCGCTGTGCGTTCCACCCCACCTGCCGCTGCCGCCCAGGGGGCGGCTCGTGGTCATTGGTGCGGGCAAGGCCTCGGCCGCCATGGCGCGTGCGGTCGAAGACCACTGGCCCGGGCCGCTGTCGGGCCTGGTGGTCACACGCTACGGCCATGCCGTGCCCTGCCAGCGCATCGAGATCGTCGAGGCTGCACACCCCGTGCCCGATGCGGCAGGTGAGCAGGCGGCACGCCGCATGCGGGCCCTGGTTGCCGGCCTCACGGCCGACGACCTGGTGCTGTGCCTCATCTCCGGCGGAGGCTCCTCGCTGCTGCCGCTGGCCTTGCCAGGCATCACGCTGGCCGACAAGCAGGCCATCAACCGCAGCCTGCTGGCCAGCGGCGCCAGCATCGCCGAGATGAACTGCGTGCGGCGCCACCTCTCGGCCCTCAAGGGTGGGCGGCTGGCGCTGGCCTGCGCGCCCGCGCGCGTGGTGAACCTGCTGCTCTCCGACGTGCCGGGCGACGATCCGGCCGACATCGCCTCCGGGCCCACCGTGCCGGACCCGAGCACCTGCGCCGACGCGCTCGCCATCCTGCGCCGCCATGGCATCGCGGTGCCGCCGGCCGCGCTCGACCTGCTGGCCAGCGGTGCGGGCGAAACGCCCAAGCCCGGCGATGCCGGCCTTCCCGCCATCGAGACCCGTCTCGTCTGCACGCCGCAGATGGCGCTCGAAGCCGCTGCCATGGTGGCACGCGAAGCGGGGTGGAACGCCCACATCCTGGGCGATGCGATCGAGGGCGAGTCGCGCGATGTGGCCCAGGTGCTCGCGGGCATCGCGCTGCAGGTGGCACGGCGCGGCCAGCCCTTTGCCAGGCCCTGCGTGCTGCTGTCGGGCGGCGAGACCACGGTGACCCTGCGGGGCCAGGGGCGTGGCGGACGCAACGTGGAATTCCTGCTGGCCCTGGCCATCGCGCTCGAAGGCGAGCCCGGCATCCATGCCCTGGCCGGTGATACCGATGGCGTGGATGGCCAGGAGGAAATCGCCGGCGCCACGCTCGCACCCGATACCCTTGCTCGGGCAATCGCCCTGGGCCTGCGCGCCCGCGACCGGCTCGACGACAACGACGGCCACGGCTTCTTCGAGGCCCTGGGCGATGCCATCGTCACCGGCCCCACGCTGACCAACGTGAACGACTTCCGCGCGATCCTGATCCCGTGAAAAAGGTGCAGGCTCTGCCAGAGCCTGCACCCTGTGGGACAGCGCAGGGCCCGGTCTCCCGGGCGCCACCGCGTGCTTCAGTCGATGGAAACCTTCGCCTCCTTCACCAGCCGGGCGTACTTGGCCGTGTCATTGCGGATCTGGGCCTCCATCTCGGTCGGCGTGTTGCCGATGGGCTCGGCGCCGATCTCCTCCATGCGCTTCCTGAAGTCCGGGGACTGGATGATCTTCACAAGCTCGGTGTTCAGGCGCGTGACCACCTCCTTGGGCGTGCCTGCGGGCGCCAGGATGCCGAACCAGGTGCCCTGGTCGAATTCCTTCATGCCCGATTCCGCGAGCGTGGGCACGTCGGGCAGGGTGCTCGAGCGCTTGGCCGTCGTCACCGCCACGGCGCGCAGCTTGCCCGCCTTGATGTGCTGCACCACCGGCGTGAGGGTGTCGAAGGACATGTCGATCTGCCCGCCCAGCAGGTCGGTGGTCAGCGGCGCGCTGCCCTTGTAGGGCACGTGCAGCAGGTCCACGCCGGCCAGGCCGGCGAACTTCGTGCCGATCAGGTGCTGCACCGTGCCGTTGCCGTTGGAGCCGTACGAGAACTTGCCCGGCGCGGCCTTGGCCAGCGCGACCACACCCTTCACATCGGTGGCTGTGGACTTGGCATTCACCACCAGCACATTGGGCACCAGCGCCACCGTGATGATGGGCGCGAAGCTCTTCTCGAAATCGTAGGGCAGCTTGCGGTACACGCTGGTGGCGATGGTGTGGTGCACCGCGCCCATGAGCAGGGTGTAGCCATCGGCCTTGGCCTTGGAGACGTAGTCCGCCCCCAGCGTGGCACCGGCGCCGGGGCGGCTTTCGACGATCACCGCCTGGCCCAGGCTCTGCCCGAGCCGGTCCGTCAGCGCGCGCGCCAGCACGTCGGAACTGCCTCCGGGCGGGAACGGCACCACCAGGCTGATGGGCTTGGTGGGCCAGGCCTGGGCGAAGGCGGCGGGGGCGGCAAGGCCCAGGGCGAGCGCGGCGAGCGCCGTCAGCCTTGCGCGAGGTGAATGGGGGGCGTTCATGGTCCTGTCTCCTGATGGTTTTCCCCGGTCGGGGAAGCCCGCAGTCGGGTGCTGCGGTGCGTGGCACCATCATGCGTGGGCAGGTCTGGAGTGCGCGGGCGCGAAGTTAATTCGCCCTTAACTGCAGGTGAACAATCAGGCCGGTCCCGGTGGCATTGCACTCAGGGCCATGGCCGCCCCGGGGCCGACCGCTCAGGCGTGCGCGCCGCGAAAACGCTGCGCGGCCTGGCGGCTGACCTCTGCCAGCAACTGCTCCTCGCGCTGGCGCTCGCGCAGCCAGCGCGCGTCGTTCTGGCCGGCCTCGGTCTCGGTGCGCAGCATGTGCATGGCATTGGCCGCGCCCTGCATGGCGGCGTGGCTGGCGATCTTGTCCATGGTCATCATGATGTGCTCGCGCAGCGGCATATGGTCGCCGGTGGACGGGTCCACGTAGACCGCATCCATGCCGAAGCGGCAGGCCTGGAAGCGGTTGTAGGTGTAGACCAGGTAGTCGTCCTCTTCGGGCATGAAGGGCTGGTCCGCGAGGAACCAGGCACCCAGCGACTGCACATAGCCCGCGAGGGCCGCGGCGCGCTCGATGGTCAGCGGCGTGTCGAACACGCGGATCTCGATGGTGCCGAACTCCGGCTTGGGGCGGATGTCCCAGTAGAAGTCCTTCATGCTCTTGACCACGCCGGTGCGCGTCATCTTGTCGAAGTAGGCCGTGAAGTCCTCCCAGGTCAGCGCGAACGGTGCCCGGCCCGACAGCGGGAAGGCGAACACCGAATTCAGGCGTGCCGAGTCGAAGGCCGTGTCCTGGCCCTGCACATAGGGGCTCGATGCCGACAGCGCGATGAAGTGCGGGATGTAGCGCGACATGCGGTGCAGCATGAGCAGCGCGGCATTGGCATCGGGGCAGCCGATGTGCACGTGCTGGCCGAAGATGGTGAACTGCTTGGACAGGTAGCCGTACAGCTCCGACAGCTCGCGAAAGCGCGGCTTGTCGTAGATGCGCCGCTCGTGCCACTGCTGGAAGGGGTGCGTGCCGCCGCCCACCACGGCGATGTTGAGCTTGTCGGCGCTCTTGACCAGCGCGTCGCGGATCGGCGTGAGCTGGCCCAGCACCTCGCTGGCCGAGTGGCAGATGTCGGTGGAGATCTCGATCATGCTGTTCGTCATCTCGGGCACCACACTGCCGGGCAGCGGTGTCTTGTGCATCAGGCGCAGCATGTCCTCGGCGTAGGGCGCGAGATCGTAGTCGTTGGTGTTGACGAGCTGCAGCTCCAGCTCGACGCCCAGCGTCAGCGGTTCGGAATGGTTGAAGGCTTCGAGGCTCACGCGTTGTCTCCGTTGCTGCTGGTGGTGGTGTTCGACAGGGGCGCCCAGGGTTTCGAACTCTCTCCTGCGCGGTAGATGGCCACGGTGGCGATCACCGCGCCCAGCACCTCCATCAGCAGGATGGCGGGCAGGGCGACGCGGGCGATCAGGTGGCCGGTGGAAGGCGAGGCCACGACGAACTGCGAGGCGATCAGCAGGGCGATGGAGGACATGGGCGTCATCGCGCCGCCGACCCACAGCGCCTGGCGCCAGCTGGCACCGCTGCCCACGTTGCCCAGGGCCACGCCCAGCACCTTGGCCACCAGGCGCACGGCGATCAGGGCCAGCACCACGCCGGCCACCGGGCCGCTCCAGTCGGCCTGCGCGGCCACGGTGGAGACCAGCACGAACATCAGCATGGTCAGCAGCGAGGACGCATTGCCCAGCTGGCGCGGCCAGGCCCAGGGGCGCGGGTTCACCTGCTTGAGCAGGATGCCGCCCAGCAGTGCGGCCAGCGGGGCCGATCCGCCCATGTGCGCGGCCACGGCCGTGCCGGCCGCAATCAGCGCCAGCAGCAGCATGGAGGTGTTTTCGCTGGCCGGGCTCATGATGCGCAGCGCCATGCGCATCACCAGCGCCAGCGCGGCCGCCACCACCACCGAGACGCCGAGCACCACCACCACGGGGTACATGGTGTCCAGAAGCGTCAGGCTCTGGCGATTGATCTGCTCGGCGCGGGCACTGCCCAGGGTCAGCGCGTACAGCGTGGACAGGGTGGCGAGCACGATGGCGCGCTCGGTCACCGGGCCGGCAGCGCGCGTGTCGGCCACCACGCGCGTCAGCACGGCGGGCGAGGCGGCCAGCGCCACCAGGGCCAGCGGGCCGGCCACCTGGGTGGGCTGGTTGAGCCATACCAGCACCCAGTACACGGCGAAGTAGGTCAGCGTGGATTCGGCGATGCTCTGCACCAGCACCATGGGGTTGTGGCGGAACCAGCGCAGCGGAATGCGCCCGCCGCACTCGAACAGCACCAGCGCGATCCCGAGCTCCAGCAGGAACAGGCCGATGCCCTGCAGCGGCCACAGCGCGCCGCTGAAGCCGGCCAGGCCCGCAGCCGTGCCCACCAGCGAATAGCCCACTACCTTGGGCAGGCCGGTATGGCGCTGGCACAGGTAGCCCGCCACGGCGGCCACGGCCAGCAGCAGGGACCATTGCACGGTGGGGAGCCCGGCCGAGGGGCGCAGCCACTGCGCCCAGAAGCTCAGGATTTCATTCATGTAGGTGACCTCTGCATGGCGCGGGCACGGCAGGCGCCCGCGGGTTGATTCTTCGGCAGCACGGCACCACCGGTGCGGTGGCCCGTGCCAGGCGGTACCGGCCAGATCACATCGGTGCGGCGCGGCATGGTGCAAAGCCATGGCCCAGCCGACAGACAGCGGCTGGCGCACCGTTACCTTAACGTACCCCGCAGAGACCTCAGGAACCGCTTCGGCTTTGCGCACCGGCCGAGGCCTGCCAGGGTGCGCCTAATTTAACTGTCTCCATCCGTGCTTCTTGTAGGACAGTTTCGAGCTTTGTAAGGAGCTGTGCGCAGTCTGTTGCGGGGTGTTTCAAGGCGCGGGGGCTGTGCGCCCACGCCCCGGCATGAAGAAGCTCAAGGGGGCCGAGCCCAGGCGCTGGCGGATGGCGGCGTAGATGCGCGAGCGGTCCACGCCGCTCACGTTCTGCGCGCGCATCGCCAGGCTGAAGGCCAGGTAGAAGCTCACCGTGACGTTGAGCGCACCGATCAGCGGAATGGCCGCCACGGCCCACCAGAAGGCCTGCATATGGACCACGGCCAGGCCCAGGGCCGCGCAGGCCGCGCCGATCTGCCCCGTGGACAGCGTCACGTGCCGCACGTCCAGGCCCAGGCCGAAGAAGCCCGCGATGGCCGGCACCAGGCCGAGCATGAAGCCGAGCGAGATGTTGGCCGCGAAGCCCGAGAGGTTTTCGCGCAGGAAGCGCGCCCAGCGGGCTGCGCGCGCATGGCCCAGCAGCCCGGTGATGCGCGGGTTGTAGTGCATGGCCGAGTCCAGCCGGTGCAGCACGAACCAGTTCTCCGTCCAGCCCGCGATGATGCTCGACAGGAACAGCAGCACCCCGGTAAAGGCCGCGAAGAACAGCGAAGGCCCGAGCAGGTGCAATGACTCGAACACATGCTCGGCCTGCCTGGCCGTGATGGCCGGCGCCCCGGTGGCCTGTGCGATCAGCAGGGCCAGCACGAGCACGGCCGGGAAGACCACGAGCACATTGCCCAGCACCGCCGCCACCTGCGAGCGCACCAGGTGGGTGATCTCGTCGACGAAGGATTCGATGGCATCGCTGGCCCCGAGCTCCTTGAGCTTGGCGGCCATGGCCGGGGCCGTCATCGCCGGCTGCTTGGTGGCCACCGTGAGGTGCAGCAGCTGGATCAGCACGAAGGTGGTGGCGTAGTTCACCCCCGCCCAGAAGCCGCCCCAAAAGGCCGACAGTGCCAGCGCATACAGGCCGAACTTGGCCAGCGTGGTGAAGGCCATCAGCGCCCCGCCCCCCGCTGCCTTCTTCACCATGGAGCGGTACTCGGCGCCCGTGCGGGTGATGTAGTGCTCGCCCGTCTCGGCACTGCGCTCGGCCACCTTGGCCGCGAGCAGCGAGGAGTTGGAGGCGAACAGCGCGCGCAGGCTGCGCCGCTCCTGCCCCACCAGCACCAGGCTGGCCATGAGCTTGGCGGCCGTCAGCGCCGGCTGGGGCGACAGCAGGCAGTCGAGCAGCAGGCGCACGCGCAGGATGCGCTCGCGCAGCTGGCGCAGGCGGAACACCAGGCCGACCGAGATGCCGTTGTCCTCGAAATGCGTGTACACAGTCGCGGCCGCCGCGCGGCAGGCCTCGAGCCGCTCGCGCAGGCGCTGCACGGCGGCATCGAGTCGCTCGGGCGTGCGCAGGCCGTGCAGCACTTCCACGCGCAGGCTCTCCACGTCGTGGATCAGGGCATGGAAGGGCTGGGACTCGCGCGCCGCCTCGCTCATGCGCAGGCGCAGCTCGGGCGCAAAGCCGGTCGAGAGGATCTGCCCTGCGCAGTAGGTGATGGCGTCGAGCAACGCCTTCTGCCAGCGCGAGGCGCCACCCGTGTCCGTGGGCGCCAGCAGGTGCACCAGGCGCGTGAGCTGGGCCTCTTCCAGCGCGGCCACCCACTGGGCGTCGAACCCGCCCGGCAGGGCCAGCATGAACAGTTCCGAGGCATCGATGGTCTCGGGGCTCGCCGGCAGCAGCTTGGTGCGCAGGCGCTCGGCCACCTCGCTGGCCAGCGCCGTGCGCGGCGCAAAGCCGAAATCGGCCAGCAGGGTGGTGATGTCCACCGTGTCCACCAGCACCGCCCACCAAGCCTGCAGTTTGGCCTGCACCTCGGGGCGGGCTTCCACCGCATCCAGGAACAGCTGCAGCCGGCCGATGGCGCCCGGCACCGAGTCGCGCTTGCCGCGCACCCAGTCGAGCAGGCCGATCAGCCACAGGTGGCGGTGCGCCAGGTCGGCGGCGGGGTCCAGCTGTGCCAGGATGCTGGCGAGGTCGACGCTGCGGCTCAATGCAGCACCCGGCCGGTCAGGGGCTGCCCCGAAGGCCCCTGGTTGATCGCCTCCAGCATGAACAGGTCCACCTTGGCGTCGAAAGGCTCGCCTTCCTCGCCCACGCAGTGGAAGGTGCCGTGCATGGTGCCGCTGGCCGTGCGCAGGCGGCAACCGCTCGTGTACTGGAACGACTCACCGGGCTTGAGCAGGGGCTGGTGCCCCACCACGCCCAGGCCCTTGACCTCCTCGGTGTGGCCGCGCGAATCGCTGATGATCCAGTGGCGGGAGATCAGCTGCGCGGGCGCATCCCCGGCATTGGTGATGGTGATCGTGTAGGCGAAGCTGAACACTCCCGTGTCCGGGGCAGACTGCTCCGGCAGGTACTCGGGCTGCACCTGCACGTCAAACTGGTACTTTGGCATGGGCGAATGGTAACTGCGACAATCGGGGCATGAGCCGACCTTTTCGCATAGCCCCCTCGATCCTCTCCGCCGATTTCGCCCGCCTGGGCGAAGAAGTGCGCAATGTCATTGCCGCCGGAGCGGACTGGATCCACTTCGACGTGATGGACAACCATTACGTGCCCAACCTCACTTTCGGCCCCATGGTGTGCCAGGCGCTCAAGCCGCACGCCAAAACGGCCGATGGAACCGCCATTCCGGTGGATGTGCACCTGATGATCCAACCCGTGGATGCCCTGGCAGCCGCGTTTGCCGATGCCGGCGCCGACTACATCAGCTTCCACCCCGATGCCTCGGGCCATGTGCACCGCAGCATCCAGGCCATCCGCTCCAAGGGCGTCAAGCCCGGCCTGGTGTTCAACCCGGCCTCGCCGCTCGACGTGCTGGACTGGGTGATCGACGACATCGACCTGATCCTGATCATGAGCGTCAACCCCGGTTTCGGAGGCCAGAGCTTCATCGACTCCGCCCTGCGCAAGATCGAGGACGTGCGCCGCCGCATCGACGCTTCCGGCAAGGACATCCGCCTGGAAGTGGATGGCGGCATCAAGACGGACAACATCCGCCGGGTGGCGGATGCAGGGGCCGATACCTTCGTGGCAGGCAGCGCCATCTTCGGCAAGCCGGACTACAAGGGCGTCATCGACGCCATGCGTCTGCAGCTGGGTTGAATTCGCCGCAGGCGATCTTTACTTGGCGGGAACGATGATCGTGGTCGTCGTTGATTCGCGCAGCACGCCGCCGCCAGAGACCGAGCCACTCACGGCACTGCTCTCGACGCGGCGCACACACTCCGAACGCTCCTGCGCGTTCTGGAAGGCATTGCAGCGGTCGGTGCCGTTGGCTGCGGCGATAGGGCCGGGGTCGCTCAGCTGGCCCTTGCGCGATGCATCGAGCGCGTTGGTGGCCTCGCGCATGCAGGTCGCCATGCTGTCCTGGGTGTTGTTGGTCATGCACTTCTGGCGGTCCTGCTCATAGCGGGCAGTGGCCTCCGAAGAAGCTGTCTGGGCCGAAGCGGCGCCAGAAGCCACCAGCAGGGCAGCAGTGAGGACTGGGGCGAAAAAAGCGAAACGTTTCATGGCGAGGGCTCCTTGCGCAGGGCGCAAATGACAGGGGTGCAACCAAGTTGCAAAAGGATGGATGCAGCGTAGCCCCGCATCCCCTGGCACCCTGTCGGACAGCGCCCACCCCGGCCGTGCGCCGTGGCGCCTTCTTCCTGCGGCCTTGCCTAGCCCAGCCGCTGGAACGTCAGAATGAACGCCACCCCATCGGCCGTGTTGCGCGCATTGATCGTGCCGCCCATCTTGGCCATGTAGGTCTTGGCCACGAACAGCCCCTGGCCCCGGTGCTCGCCTTCGCCCACGGGCGTGGGCAGGTCGGGGTCGGACACACCAAGCTCGAAGATGCGGCCCAGCAGGTCGTCGGCAATCGTGGCCCCCACGTTGTGCAGCGTGGCGCTGGCGGTGGATTCCGACGCCGTGAGCGTGAGCGTGATGGCCGTGCCCGCGGGGCGGTAGCGGTCGGCATTGCGCAGGATGTGCGTCACCACGTCCTCCAGCGCAAACTCGTCGGCACGCACGATGACTGCGCCGGCGCCTCCGGGGTACACCACGTCCACGATGCCCGCGAAGTGCGCGTTGTCCGCCACATGGCGCAAGAAGGCGTCGAGGTCCAGCCGGCCCTGCGGCACGTCGGCCGCCTGCAGCGCCTCGGCCGGCGAGGCCGTGCCATAGAGCACGTGCACCGCCTGCTGCATGCGCTGCACGTAGCGGTGCCCCGGGTCGCCCGGCCCGCCGTGCAGCACCATCAGCGACTGCAGCGGCGACATGATCTCGTGGCCCACGGCGTGCCACATGTCGCGCTCCTGCTGGGCGCGCAGCTGTTCGCGCTGGATGTCGTCCTTCACGCGCTGCAGCAGGTCGGCCAGGCCGCCCGCAAGAATCCCGAGCTCGTCCGAGCCGCGCAGGTCCGAGACGTCGAGGTCCCCGAGGCGCGGGCCGATGTGCCCGTCCTGCACGTTGTAGGAGACGGCGGCCGCGCGGCGGGTGAGGGCGGTCACGCGGCGCAGCAGCCCCACTTCCACGATCAGCCAGGCCAGCGCGATCGCCGTCAGCATGGCCCCGAGGTACCAGGACATGCGCGTGGCCACCGCCGCCAGGCCCTGCTCCAGCCCGCGCAGGTTGCCGGTGAAGCTGACCACATAGTTGCCCGTGGGCGTATCGAGGATATCCAGGCCCGCCGGCGTGGCGCGCGCATCGGGCGCATCGAGCGGCAGCCAGCTCACCAGGCGGATCAGCCAGGGCGCCGAGGGCTCGGCCTGCACCTCGCTGCCCTTGAGGGTGAGCGCGCGCTCCTCGCCTTCGCCCATCTTGCGCACCTGCACCTTCTCGCCGGGAAGCAGGCTGCGCGTGACTTCCGCCAGCGAGGCGCCGGGTTGCGCACCGGGGGCATTGCTGTCGAACAGGGCCGGGCCCTCACCGGGCGCGAGCATCTCCACGCGCACGCGCATGCTGCCCAGGTCCTCGGGCGGCCACACCAGGCGCTGGTCCTTGCGGAACAGCGCTTCGCGGAACAGCTCCACCGGCAGGCGGATGGAATAGAAGCTGCGGCGCTGGCAGTCGGGCGCTGCACCGGCCAGGTCGCGGCACTGGCCGTTCTGCCACAGCCAGCCGCGGAAATCGCGCACCGGGCGCGCGCGCACATCGAGGGTGTCGCTGCCTGCGTCCACAAAGCCCGTGAGCCGGCCACGCGCTCCGGGGCTGGTGCCGGCTGCCGTGCCGCTGGCCGGTGCCATGGCCTCGAACGGTGCCACCCAGCGGCTGGTGGTGCCGCGCATGTCCAGCGTCACGCGGGCGCGGTGCACGCCGGCCAGGTCCAGCGCGCCGCGCTCGCGCGCGGCCAGCTCCCCCGCATAGAAACTGCCCACGATGTAGATGAAGCCGCCCGCGTACGGGTTGTTGCCGATGGCCGCGCAGACCGAAGACCCATCGGGGTACAGCACCGAGCAGCCGGCCATCTCCACCGCCTGCTGGGCCTTGTTCTGGTCGTCGAAATCGATGGCCGAGTAGGGCAGCAGCAGCGGGGCCAGCGGCGTGGCCCCCTGGTCCAGGCTGGCCGAGTTGAGCAGCGCCAGCTGTCCCGAGGGGTGGCGCAGCCGCGCCATCACCTCGGCCTGGCTGCGCTGAAAGCCGTGCTGGTAGCTCTGCCAGGCGCGCTCCTTCTCTTCGCGCAGCAGCACCACACTGAGCGCCACGGTGGCCACCGCGAGCAGGATGAACACGCTGCGCACGAGGATGCGCAGGCGAAAGGCCGGCAGGCCCAGGCGCGGCATCTCGAGCCGGGGCATCTCCAGGCCGGGGCGCAGCAGGCGCTTGATCATGTCTTCAGGCGGCCCTGCGCCAGCGGCGAGCCGACCCAGCGAAAGCCGCGCATGGGCACATTCTCGATGCCCTCGAAGCCCGGGTCCACCTCGCGCAGGGCCTCGCGGATGGTGCTCACGTGCTTGCGCACGTTGTCGCGGTTGCGCCCGCTCTTGACCACCTCGAACAGCTCGTCGTACGACACCACCTCGCCGCTGCGCTGGTGCAGCGTGGCCAGGATGCGCTGCGCCGTGAGCGGCAGGTTGATGCGTTCGCCGCGCCAGGTGGGGCTGCGTTGCCACAGCGGGTCCAGCACCAGCGCATCGCCGGGAGCGACCGCCGCGACGGCGGCGGGTTGCGCCGCCTGCGTGGTGCGCAGGATGTCGAGGAAGGTCTCGATGAAATCGGCCTCCTCGAAGGTCGTCTTCTGCAGGTAGTCCCAGGCGTCCAGCGCCTTCATGATGCTGCGGTAGATGGCCGCCGGCATGGCCGAGACCACCAGCACCGGCGTGCCCTGGCGCAGCTTGTTGATGGCGTTGATCAGCGCCACGCCGGCATGGCGCTCGCGGCCGAGCTCGATGTCCAGCACCACTGCGTCGTAGTGCTCGCGCGCCAGGGCCGCCTCGGCCTCGTCGCGGGTGAACCACTGGTCGATCACGATGCCGCTGCGCGCACTGCGGATCCAGCCGGCCAGCTGGTTGCTGGTGGGCAGGTCGTCTTCGATCACGGCAATGCGGGTCATGGACGGGCTCTGGAAGTGGTCCTGCGCGGATTATCCCGGCCCCCTGCCGGCAGCGGTGTGAGTTTTTCTTCCGCGGCCGGAACGTTTGCACGGCCGGTGTGAGCGCTTTGGTGGGGGCGCCGCATTGTTGCTTCCGGGGGGAATGCGAAGAATTGGACACCAATGCAGCACGGATCAACGGGGCTGCAGACAGCCACCCACCGAACCGAACTGAAGAGGGAAACACCATGAAAGCCACCTGGAACCGTATCGTCCGCGCCCTGCGCCGCACCCCTGCCTCCGCCCCTGCCGTGGAGCCCACCCTGGACGGCGTGCAGGACGAGACCGCCGCGATCGCTCCCCTGGCTGCCTCCCGCCCCCTGGCCCTGCCATCGCCCCGGGTCATCGGCTGGCTCGTCGCCGGTACGGCGGTGGTGGCTGCCGGTGCCATGGTCTACAGGAATCCCCCGGTGCAGCACCTGGACCAGGGCGAACTCGGTGTGCGCGTGAACCAGGTCACCGGCTCGGTCAACCCGTGGCGCGACGGCAGCGTCTGGGTGCTGCCCGGCCTGCACAGCGTGCGCGTGTTCTCCCTGCGCGACCAGACCTACCGCCCCGAGCAGATGCGCCAGGCCAATGGCGGCGCACCGCTGCAGTCGGTCGAAGGCCTGTCCTTCGGCCTGGACCTGGGCGTGCGCTATGCGCTCGACCCCGCCAGCGTGGCCTCGCGTTCGGGCAGCCTGCCCGACAACATCGGTGCCGAGATCGTCGAGCCCGCCGTGCAGGGCCTGATCTACAAGGTGTTTGCCCGCTACACGGTGCGCGAGATCTTCTCGACCAAGCGCGCCGAGATCCAGCAGATCATCGAAACCGAGCTGCGCACCCGCCTGGCCGCCGACGGCGTGCTGCTGCGCCACGTGCAGATCGGCAAGGTAGACCTGCCCGCCGAATACCGCCGCGGCATGGACAGCCTGCTGGCCGAGGAACTGGCCTCCGAGAAGATGCGCTACACGCTGGAACTCAAGGACAAGCGCGTGAAGGAAACCGAGCTCGACGCCAGTGCCGACAAGGTGCGCCGCGAGGTGGCCGCCGAGGCCGCCGCGCGCGAGCAGGTGATCGCCGCCCGCGCCCAGGAAGAAGCCATGAAGCATGTGCTGCCCTTCAAGCAGCGCCAGATCGAGCAGCGCCAGCTCGAAGCCGAAGCCGAGAAGGTCTCGCGCATCAAGGCCGCCGAGGGCAGCGCCCAGGCGCGCCGCATCGAAGCCAACGGCGAAGCCGATGCGCGCCAGAAGCTGGCCGAGGCCGAGGCCTACCGCATGGACCGCATCGGCAAGGTCAACGCCGAGCAGATGGCGCGCGAGGGTGCCCTGGTCACGCGCCACCCGCTGCTGATCCAGAAGACGCTGGCCGACAAGCTCTCGGACAAGATCCAGGTCATCATCGCGCCCCCGCCGACCAATGGCGACTTCATTGGTGCCGCGCTGCTGGGCGGCAACCGCAATGCCCAGGCCGTGGCCGCACAGGCCAATGCCGACGACGCAGCCGCCGCCCAAGCCACGGAGCAATGAGCATGAACCGCACCACCCTCACCCTTGTCGCGGCCATTGCCTGTGCCGCCACCATGGTGGCCACCGCCGCCGTGCCCCCTGCGCCCCCAAGTGCCCTGGGCAGCGCCATCGTCGTGCAGGACCAGGCCGTGCTGCGCGCTGCACCGCGCGAATCGGCCCAGCAGCAGTCCGCGCTGTGGCAGGGCGAAGTGCTCGAAGTGCGCGGCGAGCGCCTCGATTACCTGCAGGTCTGGGACCACAAGCGCGAGCGCGGCGGCTTCATCCGCGCCAGTGAAGTGCGCCGTGTGGCGCTCGATGAAGCCGAAGGCCCGGCGCTGCTATCGGTGCTGCGCTTCGTGCGCGACACCCCGGGTGCCGAAGCCCTGGGCATCGGCATCACCGCCGCCTACCTGCAGGCGGCCCCCGCCAGCGTGCTGGCCGGCGTGCAGGGCGCCCAGGCCTTCGACGCACTCGGCACGCTGGCCGACCGGCTGGCGCGCCGCGCCTCGGTCGCTGCGCCCGGCAAGGCCTCGGGCGCCACGCTGTCGGCGCACCTGGATGTCGCCAACGGCTACGGCGTGCGCTTCACGACCTACGAGGTCGAAGGCCGCATGCAGGTCTGCTACGACGGCGAGGCTTTCCGCCGCGTGCTGGCCATGCCCGTGGCCGATGCCGAGCAGCGCGCCCGCGCCGCCCTGGCCCTCACCCGCCCCGAGTGCGTGAACCCCGACCTGCCGCCGCACGAGCGGGCCCGTGTGCAGGCGTGGCAGTCCGAGGTGCTCGAACGCGTGGACGTGGCCGGCCTGCCCTCCTATGTGCGCAACCGCATCCAGATGCGCCGCGCCAGTGTGTGGAGTGCCCTGGCTTTCCAGCAGGCGCGCAAGGATGCCGCCGGTCCCGCAACGGCCGCCGCCGCATCGCGCGCCCTGGCCGAATTCGCCGGTGTCGCGAAGAACGACCTGCCCGACGAAGACCAGCCTGCGTACAACGATGCCGCCATGCGCGTGAGCGCCGTGCGCTGGGCCCTGGTCCCCACCAGCCTGCCCTCGGCCCAGGGCAACCGCCCGGGCATCGTGACCGAGCCCGGTGCGGCCGGCGAGACCTGCGTGCTGCTGGTGGATGCCCAGAAGGGTGTGAAGGCCCCGCTGGTGCGCCGCTGCACCTACGGCGTGGTCTGGGCCGCTTCGGCCAGCGTGAACCGCGAGGGCACGGCGGTGGCACTGGCCGTGCAGCCCCTGGAAGGCTGGCGCGAGCTGTGGGTGATGCGCAAGACGGCCGAGGGCTGGCTGGTCGACGTGCTGCCCCCGGCCGCCACCGCGCCCGAGACCGGCGTGGCCGAGTGGGCCGGCTGGGTGCCCGGCGGCCAGCAGATGCTGGTGGCGCGTGAAGCGCGCGGCCAGGGCCGCTACCGCCGCAGCTTCGAAATCGTGCGCCTGGAAGGCCTGGCCACCGAGCGTGTGACGGGTGATGTGGCCGCACTGCCCTTGTTCCAGCGCTGGCAGGATCCGGCGTGGAAGCGCCAGACCTTGAGCTTGCGGTAAATGAGCCGCTTAAAATCCAGGCAGGCCGGGCACCACGCCCGGCTTTTTTTCATTTGCCTTTCCGAGGAGCTCTTCGCATGCCTGCACCGTCCCCCTTGTCCGCCCTGTTGTCCCGCGTGGACGCCGCCATCGTGGACCTGGATGGCACCATGGTGGACACGCTCGGGGACTTTGCCGAGGCGCTCAACCGCATGCTGCGCGAGCTGGCGCTGCCGGCCATTGGTGCCCAGCACATCGAGCACATGGTGGGCAAGGGCTCGGAGCATCTGCTGCGCTCGGTGCTGGCCCACGTGCGGGCATCGAAGGGCCAGGCTGTCGATGCGGCGCAGGTCGAGTCGCTGTACCCCGCGGCCTGGGCCAGCTACCAGAAGCACTACCTGGCCATCAACGGCCAGTACGCGCAGGTCTACCCCGGTGTGGTGGCGGGCCTGCAGGCGCTGCAGGCCGCGGGCTTGCGCCTGGCCTGCCTGACCAACAAGCCCACCGACTTTGCCGTGCCCCTGCTCCAGGCCAAGGGGCTCGATGGCTATTTTTCACAGGTCTTCGGTGGCGACAGCTTTGCGCGCAAGAAGCCCGATCCGCTGCCCCTGCTCAAGACCTGCGAGGCCCTGGGTACGGCACCCGCGCGCACGCTGATGCTGGGCGATTCGAGCAATGACGCGCAGGCCGCGCGCGCCGCCGGTTGCCCGGTGGTGCTGGTGACCTATGGCTACAACCACGGCCAGCCCGTGCGGGCCGTGGATGCCGATGGCTTTGTGGACGCGCTAGCGGAGTTCGCTGCCGCCGCCTGAGCCTGGCTCAGGCCGCGATGCGGCGCTGACCGTTCGCCGGCAGCAGGCGCGAGGCATTGCTGGCAGCGCGGGGCGCAGCAAGCGGCACAGCCTGCGCCCCACTGGCGTGGCCGGCGCCGAGGCGGAACACCGCCACCGCATCCACCAGCTGCCCGGCCTGGGTCTTCAGGCTGTCGGCCGCCGCAGCGCTCTGCTCCACCAGCGCGGCGTTCTGCTGCGTGGCCCGGTCCATCTGCATGATGGCTTCGCCCACCTGGCCCACGCCCGAGCTCTGTTCGCTGCTGGCGGCGCTGATCTCGCCCATGATGTCGGTCACGCGGCGGATCGATGCCACGACCTCGTTCATGGTGGCACCGGCCCTGTCCACCAGGGCGCTGCCGCGCTCCACGCGTTCCACGCTGGTGCCGATCAGGCCCTTGATCTCCTTGGCGGCCTCGGCGCTGCGCTGGGCCAGATTGCGCACCTCGCTGGCCACCACGGCAAAGCCCCGGCCCTGCTCGCCGGCGCGGGCGGCTTCCACGGCCGCATTGAGTGCCAGGATATTGGTCTGGAAGGCGATGCCGTCGATCACGCTGATGATGTCGGCGATCTTCCTGCTGCTGTCGTTGATGCCCTTCATGGTGTCCACCACCTCGGCCACGACCTGGCCGCCCTGGATGGCGACGGTCGATGCGCTCATCGCCAGCTGGTTCGCCTGGCGCGCGTTGTCGGCGTTCTGGCGCACGGTGGAGCCCAGTTCCTCCATCGAGGCGGCGGTCTCTTCGAGCGCGCTGGCCTGCTGCTCGGTGCGCGCCGACAGGTCGTTGTTGCCCGAGGCGATTTCGGCGCTGGCCGTGGCCACGCCCTCGGCGCTGTGGCGCACGTTGCCGACGATGGTGGCCAGGCGCGATTGCATGGCGGCCAGGGCCTGCAGCAGCTGGCCGGTCTCGTCGTTGTGCGTGGTGGCGATGGGGTGGGTCAGGTCGCCATCGGCAATGCTTTCGGCGGCCTGCCGGCCCAGTTGCACCGGCCGCACGATGGAGCGCGTGACGGTGAAGGCCAGCAGCGCACCCAGCGCCACGGCGATCAAGGTGCCCACGCCCAGCAGCACCTGGCTGGCCCGGGCCAGTGCCGCCGTGTCGCTTTGGCTCGCGGCCAGCTGCGTGGCCATGGCCGTGCGCAGGTCATCGAGGGATTTGAGGTACTGGTCCGCCAGGGGGCGCAGGTCCTTGTCCACCAGCGTGGGCACATTCGGCTCGCCACCGCGGTGCAGCTCGCGGATCTCGGCGAGCTTGTCGCCATAGGCCTTGCTGGCCGTGGCGATGGTGGCCAGTTGGGCGCGGTTCTTCTCGCCCTGCACCAGGCCTTCGATGCGCTTGACCTTGGCCTCGATGCCCTGGGCCGTGGCCTGCGTGTCGGCGGTGAGCTTTTCCATGTAGTCGCGGTCGATGGCCTTGAGGAAGGCCTCGGTGCGCACCCAGTTCAGCCGGATGTCGGCAGCCCAGTTCTCCACCAGGGTCTGCTGCTCGATCTCCTGCGTGGCCACGCGTTCACTCGCGCTGTTCAGGCTGGCGATGCGCCACATGCCGGTGGCTGCGATGAGCGCCGTGATGAGCAGGATGGCGCCAAAGGACAGGCCCAGGCGCAGGCCGACGGAAAGGTTGCTTGGTTTCATGGTGTGCTCAGGCGCGCGAACGGTGGTGCAAGGTCAAAGGGCGAGGGGTTGCGGGCAGATCGCTGCTGGGCGCGGGTGGCGCAAAGAAGGCCCGGCCGCAGCGTGCTGCGGATGGCAGCACGTGCACGCGGCCGGGGCTTGGAACAGGTCTTGGAAGGTTACGCCTGCGGTTTGCAGGCGCGGTGTCTGCCGGGTGACACAAGCGGGTAGGTGCTTTCCCGGGAGGTGTTGGGCGATGGGCCTCAGCCGGGCTGCTTGCCCAGGAGCGCGTCCTTGAGCTTCCAGTCGGCCGGCGCATTGCCCAGCCAGATGCCCAGCAGGGCGTTGAAGAATTCGGGCTCCTTGAACGGTTCGCCCTGGGGCTTGCCCTTGACGGTGATCACGGTGCCGGTGCCGGGAATCCAGTCGACCTGGAACTGGTCGCCCGCCATGAGCTTCTTGTGGTCCGAGAAGATCTGGCTCATGCGCATCACGCCGGGGATCAGCTTGGAGAAGGCCGCGCGGTCCATGTTGTCCTCCATGCCCCGCGAGAACAGCTTGCCCAGTTCGGTCGAGTCGATCTCGCGCAGCATGGTGATGCTCATGCGCTTGGGGCCCTTCTGGCTCGCTACTTCCTGCGGCGTGCCGGCCTTCTTCTCCAGGTACAGCCCGGCGGTATAGACCTTGAACACCGCCTTGTAGCGCACGCCCGCACCATTGAGCTGCAAGGTGCTGTCGGCCACCTGGGTGGTCTCGTCGTACTTCACGTTGGACACCGTGATGGGCTGGGCCATGGCGGCCCCGGCCAGAAGGCATGCGGCGGCGAGTGCAGCGCATCGCACCAGGTTTCTCATGCTTGTCTCCTCAAAATAGAACGCTCGTTCGTTTCTAATTGTTGCAAGACCGCGGTGCGGGCGCAACAGGGTTTTCGAGTGGTCCTTCATGGTGATTGCATGGCAAAAAACCGAAAGCTCCAAGACCTTTGCTACACTTTGGCCCATGTTCATTCACCACGTGTTCATCACAGGTTGCAGCGACCGGGGAGCCTGGCCCTGGCGTCAGCCTGTCCGCCTGAACGCCTGATGGCACCTGGGCAGTCCGCCCCAGCGTGCACCCGTGGCCCTTGTCAGGGCCGATTGAATGAACCGCAGCGCCCCCAATGCCCATTGGCGGGGATACGCGCTGTGACAGCTGGGAGCTCTCCCCGTGATCACTGAACTTGAATTCAAAAGCCTGGCCAGCGAAGGCTACAACCGCATTCCGCTCATGGCCGAGGCCTTTGCGGACCTGGAAACCCCGCTCTCGCTCTACCTGAAGCTGGCGCGTGCCAAGGAGGGCGGCAAGCACAGCTTCCTGCTCGAATCCGTGGTGGGCGGCGAGCGCTTCGGGCGCTACAGCTTCATCGGCCTGCCCGCGCGCACCCTGCTGCGTGCCAGCGGCTTTGGCGCCGCGGCGCGCACCGAGGTCGTCACCGATGGCCAGGTGGTCGAGACCGCCGAGGGCAACCCGCTCGACTTCGTCGCGGCCTACCAGAAGCGCTTCAAGGTCGCGCTGCGTCCCGGCCTGCCGCGCTTCTGTGGCGGCCTGGCCGGCTACTTTGGCTACGACGCCGTGCGCTACATCGAGAAGAAGCTCGAAAACTCCTGCCCGCCCGACACGCTGGGCTGCCCCGACATCCTGCTGCTGCAGTGCGAGGAGCTGGCGGTCATCGACAACCTCTCGGGCAAGCTCTACCTCATCGTCTACGCCGACCCCGCGACGCCCGAAGCCTACGCCAAGGCCAAGAAGCGCCTGCGCGAGCTCAAGGAGCAGCTCAAATACTCGGTGAGTGCCCCCGTGGTCAAGCCCACCGAGAGCCACCCGGCCCAGCGCGACTTCGCCAAGGCCGACTACCTGGCCGCCGTGGACCGGGCCAAGGAGCTGATCGCGGCCGGCGATTTCATGCAGGTGCAGGTGGGCCAGCGCATCCACAAGCGCTATACCGAGAGCCCGCTCTCGCTGTACCGCGCGCTGCGCTCGCTCAATCCCTCGCCGTACATGTATTTCTACGACTTCGGCGACTTCCACGTGGTGGGCGCCAGCCCCGAGATCCTGGTGCGCCAGGAGAGCACGCCGGACGGGCAGAAGATCACCATCCGCCCGCTGGCCGGCACACGCCCGCGCGGTGCCACGCCCGAGAAGGACAAGGCCGCCGAGGTCGAACTCATCAACGACCCCAAGGAACGCGCCGAGCACGTGATGCTGATCGACCTGGCGCGCAACGACATCGGCCGCATCGCCAAGACCGGCACCGTGAAGGTGACCGAGGCCTTCGCGGTGGAGCGCTACAGCCACGTGATGCACATCGTGAGCAACGTCGAAGGCCTCCTGAACGACGGCATGACCGCCATCGACGTGCTCAAGGCCACCTTCCCGGCGGGCACGCTCACCGGCGCCCCCAAGGTGCATGCCATGGAGCTCATCGACCAGCTCGAACCCACCAAGCGCGGCCTGTACGGCGGCGCCTGCGGCTACCTGAGCTATGCCGGCGACATGGACGTGGCCATCGCCATCCGCACCGGCATCGTCAAGAACGGCACGCTCTACGTGCAGGCCGCGGCCGGCGTGGTGGCCGACTCGGTGCCCGAGCTCGAATGGAAGGAGACCGAGCACAAGGCCCGCGCGCTGCTGCGCGCCGCCGAGCTGGTCGAGGAGGGCCTGGAATGAGCCGTTCCATCGAGCAGGTGCAGCACTGCACCACCATGGCCGAGGTGCGTCGCCAGATCGACGCGCTCGACGACATCCTCGTGCCGCTGCTGGTGCAGCGCACGGGCTACATGACGCAGGCCGCGCGCATCAAGCAGGCCGACCACCAGGTGCGCGACGAGGCCCGCATACAGGCCATCGTGGACCGGGTGCGCGAGCGCGCCCTGGCCCAGGGCGGCCAGCCCGATGTCATGGAAACCATCTACCGCGGCATCATGGAAGCCTCCATTGCCCACGAACACCGCGAGTTCGCGCGCCTGCGCGCCGGGCACGCCAGCGAAGCGGGCGCACAGACCGCAGGGAGCGCAGCATGAAACTCTTGATGGTCGACAACTACGACAGCTTCACCTACAACATCGTGCAGTACTTCGGCGAGCTCGGTGCCGAGGTCGAGGTTCACCGCAACGACGAGATCACGGTCGACGAGATCGCCCAGCGCCTGGCCGCCGGCCAGCTCGACCGGCTGGTGATCTCGCCCGGACCCTGCTCGCCGGCCGAGGCCGGCATCTCGGTGGCCGCGATCCAGCACTTCGCGGGCCAGTTACCCATCCTGGGCGTGTGCCTGGGCCACCAGGCCATCGGCGCGGCTTTCGGCGGCACCATCGTGCGCGCGCAGCAGCTCATGCATGGCAAGACCAGTGTCATCACCACCACGCAGCAGGGTGTGTTCGCCGGCCTGCCCGAGCAATTCACCGTCAACCGTTACCACTCGCTGTCCATCGAGCGCGCCAGCTGCCCCGAGGTGCTGGCCGTGACCGCCTGGACCGATGACGGCGAAATCATGGGCGTGCGCCACAAGTCCCTGGACATCGAGGGCGTGCAGTTCCACCCCGAGAGCATCCTCACCGAGCACGGCCACGCCATGCTCAGGAACTTCCTGGAGCCCCGGCCATGATCATCGAGACGCACCAACTGCTGATGTTCATCGCGGCCGGCTGGCTGCTCAACCTGACGCCGGGCCCTGACGTGCTCTATATCGTCTCGAACGCGCTGCGCTCGGGCGCGCGCGCGGGCATCGTGGCGGGCCTGGGTATCACGGCCGGCTGCTTCGTGCACATCTTCGCGGCCGCCGTGGGCGTGGGCGCGCTGCTGGCCGCATCGGCCACGGCCTTCACCGTGCTCAAGTGGGTGGGCGCGGCCTACCTGCTGTGGATGGGTGTGCGCATGCTGTTCGCCAAGGCCTCGGGCGACGGTGGCAGCGGTGCCGACATCGCCGCGGCACAGGCCGCGCCCGCTGCGGCCGTGTCGCTGCGCAGCGTGTTCCTGGGCGGCTTCTGGACGAATGTGCTCAACCCCAAGGTGGCCATCTTCTTCCTGGCCTTCGTGCCGCAGTTCATCGCGCCGGGCACGGACAGCAAGGCGCTGGCCTTCGTGCTGCTCGGGGTGCTGTTCAACCTCAACGCCATTCCCGTCAACGTCGGCTGGGCCCTGGCCGCCGGCTGGATGGCGCGCCGCGTGGGCGCCGTGCAGCGCGGCATGCACTGGCTCGACCGTATCGCCGGGGCGATGTTCATCGGCTTCGGCCTCAAGCTGGCCTTCTCGGACCGGCCTGCTCCCTAAGAATCACCAGGAGACGGAGACACCATGTCCATCACCCCCCAGGAAGCGCTGCAGCGCACCATCGAACACCGCGAAATCTTCCACGACGAGATGCTGCACCTGATGCGCATGGTCATGAGCGGCGAGCTCTCGCCCGTCATGACCGCGGCCATCATCACCGGCCTGCGCGTGAAGAAGGAAACCATCGGCGAGATCACGGCCGCCGCGCAGGTCATGCGCGAGTTTTCCACCAAGGTCCACGTGCCCGACAGCACGCACCTGGTGGACATCGTGGGCACCGGCGGCGACGGGGCCAACACCTTCAACATCTCCACCTGCTCGATGTTCGTGGCCGCCGCCGCGGGCGCCAAGGTCAGCAAGCACGGTGGCCGTGGCGTGTCGAGCAAGAGCGGCAGCGCCGACGTGATGGAGGCCCTGGGCATCCACATCAACCTCACGCCCGAAGCGATTGCCCAATGCATCGCCGAGGTGGGCATCGGCTTCATGTTCGCGCCCAACCACCACCCGGCCATGAAGAACGTGGCGCCCGTGCGCCGCGAGCTCGGCGTGCGCACCATCTTCAACATCCTGGGCCCGCTGACCAACCCGGCCGGCGCGCCCAACATCCTCATGGGCGTGTTCCACCCCGACCTGGTCGGTATCCAGGTGCGTGCCCTGCAGCGCCTGGGCGCCGAGCATGCGCTCGTGGTGTATGGCCGCGACGGCATGGACGAAGTGAGCCTGGGGGCTGCCACCCTGGTGGGTGAGTTGAAGAACGGCCAGATCACCGAGTACGAGGTGCATCCCGAGGACTTTGGCCTGTCCATGGCCAGCAACCGCGCGCTCAAGGTGGAAACCCCCGAGCAGTCGCGCGAGATGCTGATCGGCGTGCTCAAAGGCGAGCCCGGCGCCGCGCAGGACATCGTCTGCCTGAACGCGGGCGCCGCGCTGTACGCCGCCAACGTGGCCAGTTCCATTGCCGACGGCCTGCACAAGGCGCGTGCCGCGATCGCCTCGGGTGCTGCGCTGGCGCGCCTGGAGCAACTGGTGGCGCGCACGCACGCGCTGGCCGTGCCCGCCTGACCGCACGCACCGCCGGGCACCTGTCCGGCGGTTTTTTCCTTTCGCTTTTAGCATTGCCCACCATGTCCGACATCCTCAACAAGATCGTTGCCGTCAAGCACGAAGAAGTGGCAGCCGCCGTCAAACGCATGCCTCTGGCCGCGATGCGCGCCGACGCCGAGAGCCGCGTGCTCACGCGCGACTTCGAGGGCGCGCTGCGCGCCAAGATCGCCCGGGGCCATGCGGCCGTGATCGCCGAGGTCAAGAAGGCCAGCCCGAGCAAGGGCGTGCTGCGCGCCGACTTCATCCCGGCCGACATCGCCCAGAGCTATGCCGACGGCGACGGCACGGTGAGCGCGGCCTGCCTTTCGGTGCTGACCGACAAGCAGTTCTTCCAGGGCAGCGTGGACTACCTCAAGCAGGCGCGTGCCAGCTGCCAGCTGCCGGTGCTGCGCAAGGACTTCATGGTCGACGCCTACCAGATCTACGAATCGCGGGCCATGGGCGCCGATGCCATTTTGCTGATCGCGGCCAGCCTGGACGATGCGCAGATGGCCGACTTCGAGGCCATCGCCCGCAGCCTGGACATGGCGGTGCTGGTGGAAGTGCACGACGCGGCCGAACTGGATCGCGCCCTCAAGCTCAAGACGCGGCTGGTGGGCATCAACAACCGCAACCTGCGCACCTTCGAGGTGTCGCTGCAGACCACGCTCGACCTGCAGAAGAACGTGCCGGCCGACCGCCTGTTGGTCACCGAGTCCGGCATTCTCTCGCCGGCCGACGTGAAGACCATGCGCGATGCGGGCGTGAACGCCTTCCTCGTGGGCGAGGCCTTCATGCGAGCGCCGGAACCCGGCGAGGCGCTGGCCAAGCTGTTCGGCTGATCCCACGCCAGCCGCCCATGACCGACGTCACCCAACTGCAAAGCGCCGATCCGGCCGATTGGCCCGTGGCGCCCGGCTGGCAGCCGCTGGTCGATGCCTTCTTTGCCGGCGCGCGCGGAAGGGCGCTGCTGGCCTACCTGCAACAGCGCCTGGAGGCGGGCGCCGCCATCTTCCCGCCCAAGCCGCTGCGTGCGCTGGAGCTGACCCCGCCCGAGCAGGTGCGCGTGGTCATCCTCGGCCAGGACCCGTACCACGGGCGTGGCCAGGCCGAGGGCCTGGCGTTCTCGGTGGCGCCGGGGGTGCAACTGCCGCCCTCGCTGCGCAACATCTTCAAGGAGATGCAGCGCGACCTGGGCACCGCCTTTCCTGCCTGGCCCGAGCCGGGCGGCAGCCTGGTGAAATGGGCGAAGAACGGCGTGCTGCTGCTCAACACCGGCCTCACGGTCGAAGAAGGCCAGGCCGCCAGCCACTCCGGCAAGGGCTGGGAGGAGTTGACCGACGCCGTGATCCGCCACGTGGCCGAGGGCGGGCGCCCGGTGGTGTTCATGCTCTGGGGCTCGCATGCCCAGTCCAAGCGCGCATGGATCCCGGCCGACCGCGGACACCTGGTGCTGACCTCCAACCACCCTTCGCCGCTGTCGGCGCTGCGCCCCCCCGTGCCCTTCATCGGCAACGGCCACTTCGGCAAGGCGCGGGAATTTCGCCAACAGCACGAAGAGCGGGGCTGACGCCCCCTACCAGGGGCCGGGCAGCCTTGCCTTGAGCAAGTCCAGAAAGGCCTGGGCGGCCATGGGCAGGCTGCGGCCTGCGAGGGTCTGCAGTTCCAGGTCGCGCAGGTCCATGCCCTGGTCGCTGATGGGCAGCGCCACGATGGCACCGGCGGCCACCAGGTGGCGCGCCGCGATCTCGCTGGACACCGACAGCCCACCCCCGTTCGCGACGAAGTTGAGCATGGTCTTGGCGTGGTTGCTCACCAGCACCGGCGCGAGCTGCAGCCCCTGGCGGCTGCAGACGATGTCGATCATCTGGCGGATGGTGGTCTCGGGCGGCGGCAGGGCCAGCGGGTACTGGCCCATGCGGGCCAGGGTCACGCTCGCCGCAGCGGCCAGGGGGTGGTCGGGTGGCACCAGGGCCAGCACCGGCGCCGTCTGGCGGTACGACACCTCGATGTCCTTGTGCGGTGCGCGGCTGAAGCACAGGCCGATGTCCGCCGCACCGCTGCGCACCGCATCGGGCACCTGGGCCGTGGGCAGGGACTGCACCTCGAACTGGATGCCGGTGTGCGTGCGCTGGAACTCCACGCACAGCCGCGGCACCAGTTCGTTGGCAAACGCATCCGAGGTGGCCAGGCGCACCTGGCCGGCACGCAGGCCCTGCAGCGCGCCGATCTCGCCGAGCGCCCGTTCGGCGTCGAGCACCGTGCGGCGCGCATGCGTGGCCAGGATCTCGCCGGCCGCCGTGAGCACCATGCCGCGCGGGTGGCGCTCGAACAGCGGCGTGCCCAGCTGCGATTCCAGCCCGGCGATCTGCCGGCTCAGGGCCGAGGCGGCCACGTGCAGCCGCGCCGAGGCCTCGGTGAGCGAGCCGCTTTGCGCCACTTCGAGGAAGTAGCGCAGGGCCGTGTCTTGCAGGAGTTGGGCACGCATGGGGAGGGCCGTGGTGAGGTTTGCCGCAGATCATCTCAAAAAGCGAGACACTTTGCCGTAGCGGCAAAGCTGTTTGCTGATTTGGTGGTGGTCATACGACTGCCATGTTCCTAAGATGAAGCCCATGGCGGCGCACGCCCGCGGGTTTCCAGCGGCATGGCGCGCCTGCCCGTTTCTGTTCCCGTCTTTACTGGAGTGCTTCGTATGCGTCTTTTGTCCTGGGGCCGTAGCGTGCTCGGCCTGGCCTGTCTGGTGGCGGTGTGTGCTTGCGCGCACGCGCAGTCCAACTGGCCCGACCGCCCGGTGCGGGTGATCGTGCCCTTCCCGGCCAGCGGTGCCACCGACCTCGTGGCCCGCGTGGTCGCGCAACGCGTGGCGCAGGACCTGGGCCAGCAGATGGTGGTGGACAACCGCCCCGGCGCGGGCGGCACCATCGGTTCGGCCGAAGCCGCCAAGGCGCAGCCCGACGGCTACACGCTGCTGCTCACCACGAGCAGCACGCACGCCATCTCGCCGCACCTGATGCCACGCCTGGCCTACGACGCGCGCAAGGACTTCACGCCCGTCGCCCACCTGGCCGACGCGCCCAGCGTGCTGCTGGTGACCAACTCGCTGCCGGTGAAGACCGTGGGCGAGCTCATCACCTACGCCAAGACCCACCCCGGCAAGCTCAACTACGCCACCAGCGGCAATGGCACCATCGTGCACCTGAACGCCGCGGCCTTCAGCGCCCAGGCCGGCGTGGAGATGACGCACGTGCCCTACAAGGGCACGGCCCTGGCCATTCCCGACCTCGTGGCCGGGCAGACGCATGTGCTGTTCGACTCCCTGCCCACCGGCATGCCGCACGTCAAGAACGGCCGCCTGCGCGCCCTGGCCGTGACCAGCGAAAAGCGCAGCGCGCTCGCGCCCGAACTGCCCACCATGGCCGAGTCGGGCCTGCCCGGCTATTCGTCCGTGACCTGGTTCGGCGTCTACCTGCCGGCCGGTGCCAAGCCGGAGCTGGTGGACCGCGTGCACAAGGCCTTCGCCAAGGCCATGCAGTCGGCCGAAGTGGCCGAAGGCCTGGCCAAGCTCGGCGTGGAACCCGCCGCGCCCAGCACGCCCGCCAAGTTCGCGGCCATGGTGCAGGCCGACAGCGCCCGCTGGGCCACGGTGATCCGCCAGCACAAGATTTCTTTGGAGTGAGCTATCCGATGACTGCACCCACCACGGGCCTGGACTGGGCTCTTCCCTACGCATCGAACCGCAGCGCGGTGATGGGCCGCAACGTGGTCTCCACCTCGCAGCCCCTGGCCGCGCAGGCGGGCCTGCGCATGCTGCTGGCCGGCGGCAATGCCGTGGACGCGGCCATCGCTGCCGCCATGGCGCTGACCGTGGTCGAGCCCACGGGCTGCGGCCTGGGCAGCGACGGCTTCGCCATCGTCTGGGACGGCAAGGAGCTGCACGGCCTGAATGCCTCGGGCCGCTCGCCCGCCGCCTGGAACCCTGCCTACTTCGCCGAGCGCGGCGGCCTGCCCGAGACAGGCTGGAATGCCGTCACCGTGCCCGGTGCGGTATCCGCCTGGGTGGCACTGTCCAAGCGCATGGGCAAGCTGCCTTTCGCCAAGCTGGCCGAGCCCGCCATCGACTACGCGCGCAACGGTTTCCCCGTCTCGCCCACCATCGCCCGCCTGTGGGCCCTGGGGGCCGCCAAGCTCGGTGCCCAGCCGGGCTTTGCCGAGTGCTTCATGCCCGGCGGCCGTGCGCCGCGCGCGGGTGAGATCTTCCGCAGCGAGGCCCATGCGCGCACGCTGGAGCTGATCGCTCAGACCGAGGGCGAAGCCTTCTACCGTGGCGAGCTCGCACGCCAGATGGTGGCGCACGCCCGCGCCAACGGCGGCGCCATGACCGAGGACGACCTCGCCTCGCACCAGGCCGACTGGGTGGGCACCGTGAGCCAGCGCTTCGGTGATTCGGTGGTCCACGAGATCCCGCCCAATGGCCAGGGCATCGCCACGCTGATGGCACTGGGCATGCTCGAGTCCCACGGCATCGGCGGCCAGCCGCTGGACCATGTGGACACGGTGCACGCCAGCATCGAGGCCATGAAGCTCGCGCTGGCCGACCTGCACGAGTACAACGCCGACATCGACGCCATGCAGAAGGTGACGCCGCGCGATCTGCTCGACGAGGCTTATCTCCAGCAGCGTGCGCAACTGATCGACGCCGCCCAGGCCGGCGACCCCGGACACGGCACGCCGCGCCCCGGTGGCACGGTTTACCTGGCGGCCGCCGATGCCTCGGGCATGATGGTCTCCTTCATCCAGTCCAACTACATGGGCTTCGGCTCGGGCGTGGTCGTGCCGGGCACCGGCATCAGCCTGCAGAACCGGGGCCACGGCTTCACCCTGGAGCCCGGCCATGCCAACGAGGTGGGCCCGCGCAAGCGCCCCTCGCACACCATCATTCCGGCGTTTGCCATGCATGCCGACGGCACGCCGCAGATGGCCTTCGGCGTGATGGGCGGCCCCATGCAGTCGCAGGGCCACCTGCAGATGGCCCTGCGCGTGCTGCGCTACGGCCAGAACCCCCAGGCCGCAGCCGACGCGCCGCGCTGGCGCGTGACCGGCGGCAAGGGCGTGGCGGTGGAGCCAGCCTTCGACCCCGCCGTGGTCGCAGCGCTGCGCGCGCGCGGCCACGAGGTCACGGTGGAAGAGGGCAACGGTGTCTTCGCCTTCGGCGGTGCCCAACTGGTGCTGCGCCAGGGCGAGAGCTACGTGGCGGGCTCCGATCCGCGCAAGGACGGGCACGCGGTCGCGTTCTGACCCCCACCGCGCCCCGGCCTGCACCCAGGGCGGGGTGATTGCCTCGATGGATTTCTGTATGGCAGAATATTGTTATTGTTTTACAGAAAACATGAGGCAATTCCCATGGCATCCATCCAGAGCCCGGCGTTTCGGCGCCTGTCGCGCGGGCTGCACGCGCTGACCCTGCTGTGCGCCCTGGCCGGGGTGTGCTTTTCCGTGGCCCGCTGGCTGCTGCTGGGCCGGGGCGAGCCGGGCGGTCTGGCGCAGATGCTGCTGCCCGCGCAGGCGCTGCAGGTGGGCATCGGCGCCCCGGTGCAGATCGACGCGGCCTGGCGCCTCGTGGGCCTGGCCATCGAGTGCCTGCCGACCGCCGCCATGCTGTTCACCGTCTGGTGCCTGCACCGCATCTGCAGCGCCTTCCTGCGCGGCGAGGTGTTCGGGCCGGCGGTGGTGCGCGGCTTTCGCGGCGTGGGCTGGGGCTTCATCGCCATGTTCGCGGCCTCGCTGGTGCACGGCGCGGCCGTGACGGCGCTGCTGTCCTGGCTGGCCTCGGGCCAGCGTGGCGGGCAGGTGGCGCTGTCGGTGGGTTCGTTCGAGATGAGCGTGCTGATCGTCGGCCTCATGATGCTGCTGCTGGCCCATGTGATGGCCGAAGGGCAGCGCCTGCAGGAGGAATCGAGTGCTTTCGTCTGACCGCGCCGTGATCGGTCTGTCCCATTCCCGAGGCATGCGCCAGAAAGGTGGCTATGCCCATCGTCGTCACGCTCGATGAAATGCTGGTGCGCCGCAAGGTGAAGTCGCGCGACCTGGCGGCGCACGTGGGCATCACCGAGGCCAACCTCTCGCTGCTCAAGAGCGGCAAGGTCAAGGGCGTACGCTTCGAGACGCTGGCCGCCATCTGCGACTACCTGCAATGCCAGCCGGGTGACCTGCTGGCCTGGGTGGCGCAGGAGGGTGGCGCCGTGGACGATGGGGCCCCCTGACGGCCGCCGCCCGGGCCGCTGGCGCCTGGGGGGCGCCGTAGCGGCCTCGCTGCTGCTGCACGCGGTGCTGCTGTGGCGGCTGGTGCTGCCGGCATCGGCCGTGCGGGCGCCCGAGGCGCCTGCCCGGCAGGCGATGGAGATCCTGTGGATCACGGCCCCGCAGACCGCGGCAACCCCACCCCGAACGCCCCCGCCGGAGCCGGTGGCGGCGCAGCGTCCCCGGGCCGCCGAAGCCCAGGCCGGGCCGGTGCGCGAGGCCCGCGGTGTGCGCTCGGCGGCTGCGGTCCTGGCCGTACCGCAAGACACCGGCCCCGGCGTGGTGGCCATGCCGGCGCCTCTGCCCGCCGCATCCGACGCCCGGGATCTGCCCGCCATCCAATGGATCCCCGAGGGCGTCGCCCGTGCCGCGCGGCAGGAGCGGGAGTGGCAGCGCCGCCACGGCACGCCAGCGGCCGCGGCACTGGCTGCGAACGCGGCAGGCGCGGTGCCACGGGCACTGGGCACGCTCACCGAAAAGGAGTGGCAGAACGCCTACTCCGGCCGTGTCACGCGCGTGGAAAGCGAGGCCGGCGTCTACTGCGTGCGCCTGCCCTCGGCCAACCGCCTGCCGGAGCAGGGAGCGGCACCCCGCATCGCGGCGGTCACGAACTGCTGAGCGTGGCCTGCCGGGAATGCTGGCGTTCCAGCAGCATCGAATCGCCATAGCTGAAAAAGCGGTACTGCTGCGCGATGGCGTGGCGGTAGATGGCCTGGATCTGCTCGTAGCCCGCGAAGGCGCTCACCAGCATCATCAGCGTGCTCTTGGGCAGGTGGAAGTTGGTGAGCAGCAGGTCCACCACCTGGAACGCGAAGCCCGGGGTGATGAAGATGTTGGTATCGCCCGAGGCCTGGCCGCTGCGCGCCCAGGATTCGAGGGTGCGCACGGTGGTCGTGCCCACGGCCACCACGCGGCCGCCGCGCTGGCGGCAGCGCTCCAGCGCCGCCAGCGTGGCCAGCGGCACCTCGTACCACTCGCTGTGCATCTGGTGCTCGGCCAGGTTCTCGGTCTTCACGGGCTGGAAGGTACCGGCACCCACGTGCAGGGTGACGCTGGCGCGCTCCACGCCGCGGTCGGCCAGGGCGGCCAGCACGCCTTCGTCGAAATGCAGGGCCGCCGTCGGGGCTGCCACCGCGCCGGGCGCGCGTGCAAACACGGTCTGGTAGCGCTGCGCGTCCTCGGCCGCATCGGGGTCGTGGTCGGCGTTCTGCTGGCGCTCGATGTAGGGCGGCAGCGGCAGGTGGCCGTGGCGCTCCATCAGGTCGTGCGGTGTTTCGCCGGCCGGCCCGTCGAGCGCGAAGCGGAACAGCGGGCCTTCCTCGCCCGGCCAGCGCGAGAGCAGCGTGGCATTGAAACCGCCGCCGTGCAGGCCGCCCGCCATGTGCACCACGGCGCCGGGCAGCGGCTTCTTGCTGACCTTCATGTGGGCCACGACCTCGTTGCCCAGCAGCACGCGCTCGATCAGCAGCTCCAGCTTGCCGCCGCTGGCTTTCTCGCCAAAGATGCGCGCCTTGACCACGCGCGTGTCGTTGAACACCAGCAGGTCACCGGGCTGCAGCAGGCCGGGCAGTTCGTGGAAGATGCGGTCCACCGGGGACGCTGCGCGGCCATCGAGCAGGCGCGAGGCGCTGCGTTGCGTGGCGGGGTGCTGGGCAATGAGTTCGGGAGGCAGCGAAAAATCGAAGTCGCTGAGCGTGAAGTGGCGCGGGGCCGGTGGCGTGCTGGAAACGGTCATGTGCTTGAGGGCCGGACGGGCCCGTACCAAGGGGAAAAACAAACAGGGGCGCTATTTTCCCACGCCCGGGCAGCCTACCAGGCCTGCCCGGAAAATCCGGACCACAGTTCGTTGAGGTCCGGGAACTTCCATTTCTCCGGGTCTTCGCGCGCCACGATCTTCTCCATGCAGCCGGGCGCGGCCAGGTCCACCACGTCGGGCGGGATGCGCATACCCGACTTGGTCGAGAAGAAGACCTTGACCTTGGGCGAGGTCAGCGATGTCTGAACCTGCTCGGTCACCACGCCGATGCGCCCGGAGGTCAGCCGCACCAGCGAGCCCACGGGGTAGATGCCGATGCTTTTGACGAAGGCCTGGAACAGCCGGGGGTCGAAATGGCCCTTGGTCCATTCGGCCATGCGGCGCAGCGACTCGGCCGGGTCCCAGCCGGACTTGTAGGGGCGGTCGGAGGTGATGGCATCGTAGACGTCGCAGATGGCCGTCATGCGCGCGATCAGGCTGATCTCGTCGCCCTTGAGCTTGTCGGGGTAGCCCGAGCCGTCCATCTTCTCGTGGTGGTGGCGGCAGGCGTCGAGCACCGCGTCCTCCACGGCGCCGCCCTCCTTGAGCATCTCGTACCCTTCGGCGGGATGGCTCTGGACCACAGCGAATTCGGCGTCCGTGAGCTTGCCCGGCTTGTTGAGCACGGCCAGCGGGATGGCCGCCTTGCCCAGGTCGTGCAGCAGCCCGGCCATGCCGGCGCTGCGCGTGTGCTCCTCATTGAGGTTGATCTGCTTGGCCAGTGCCACCATGAGGGCACACACCGCCACCGAGTGCATGTAGGTGTAGTCGTCGGCCGTCTTCAGGCGCGCCAGGCTGATCAGCGCACCCGGGTTGCGCGTGACGGAGTCGGAAATCTCCTCCACCAGGCTGCGGGCGTTGTCCGGATTCACGGCCTTGCCCATGCGCGCTTCCCGGAACATGGAGACCATGGCCTGCTTGGCTTCGCCGCAGATCGAGGCGGCGGCCAGCAGCTCGTTGTGCATGCTGGCGGGGGCCTTGCCGCGTGCCTGGCGCCGGACGGGGGCTGGCGGCGGGGGAGGGTCCACCACCAGGGGCGGCAGGTTCTCCAGCAGGCTGAAGTCGGTTTCCACCTGGATGTCCGCCTCCTCGCGCGAGACGGAGCGCACGCCGGCCGCCACGTCCAGGCCCTTGGAGATGTCGATCCACACCTCCTCGATGCTGGTGCCCTTGATGCGAGCCAGGTCCTTGGGGTCCTTGAGGACGAACTTGGCGCGCCAGAATGGATGGTCCATCCACGAGCCGCAGAAGTCGTGCAGGTACATGCCCAACGTGAGATGCTGAATACTGATGCGCTTGAGCATGGAAACTGTCCAGATCGCCAGGGCCTGCCAAAACCAGGTAATAAACAGTAACCATGTTAGCCTTTTTGGCCCATGAATCCCTCGTCTTGCTGGATAACCCTTGAATACCACGCCTGCCGCTCCTAGGGCAGCCTCCACCGCCAGTGTTGCGCAAAAGGCACTGCACAAGCTCGGCCTGAAGCGCGACATCGATCTGGCCCTGCACCTGCCCCTGCGCTACGAGGATGAAACCCGCATCACGCCGCTGTCCAGCGCGCGCGATGGCCAGATGGTGCAGATCGAAGCCACCGTGACCGCCTGCGAGGTGCAGTTGCGCCCGCGTCGCCAACTGCTGGTGCAGGTGGAGGACGCGTCCGGCTCTTGCGAACTGCGTTTCTTCAGCTTCTACCCTTCGCACCAGAAGACGATGTCAGTGGGGGCTCGCTTGCGTATCCGTGGCGAGGTCAAGGGCGGCTTCTGGGGGCGGCAGATGCTGCACCCGGCCTTTCGCCAGGCCGGTGGCGAGCTGCCCGCCGCGCTCACCCCCGTCTACCCGACCACGGCCGGCCTGCCGCAGGCCTACCTGCGCCGGGCCGTGGTCGGCGCGCTCGGCCGGGTGGACCTGTCGGAAACCCTGCCTGCCGGCACCGAACCGCCCTACGCCGTCTTCCGGCATGACGGCGGCAGCTACCGCGCCTTCAACCTGCGCGAGGCGCTCGTCTTTTTGCACCACCCCACGCCCGACGTGTCGCTGTCCACGCTGGAGGACCACAGCCACCCGGCCTGGCAGCGCCTGAAGGCCGAGGAGCTGCTGGCCCAGCAGCTCTCGCAGCAGCAGTCGCGCCGCGAGCGCGACCAGTTGCGTGCACCGGTGCTGCGCCCGCGCAAGGTGGTGGACGGCGCACTGCCCCTGCACGAGCAGCTCATGGCCGTGCTGCCCTTTTCGCTGACCGCCGCCCAGCGGCGGGTCGGGGTGGAGATTGCCAAAGACCTGGCCCACCGCGTGCCCATGCACCGCCTGCTGCAGGGCGACGTGGGCTCGGGCAAGACGGTGGTGGCCGCGCTGGCCGCCACCATCGCCATGGACGCCGGCTGGCAGTGCGCGCTGATGGCTCCGACTGAAATCCTGGCCGAGCAGCACTTCGCCAAGATGATTGGCTGGCTGGAGCCGCTGCTGGCGGCACACGGCCGCCGGGTGGCCTGGCTGGTGGGCGGGCAGAAAAAAAAGGACCGCACGGCCATGCTGGCCCTGGTCGAAAGCGGCGAAGCCGCGCTGGTGGTGGGCACGCATGCCGTGATCCAGGACCAAGTGCGCTTCAAGAACCTGGCGCTGGCCATCATCGACGAGCAGCATCGCTTCGGGGTGGCGCAGCGTCTGTCCCTGCGCCAGAAATTGGCGGCCCAGGGCATGGAGCCGCACATGCTGATGATGAGCGCCACCCCGATTCCACGCACCCTGGCCATGAGCTACTACGCCGACCTCGATGTCTCGGTGATCGACGAACTGCCACCCGGGCGCACGCCCATCGTCACCAAGCTCATTGCCGACAGCCGCAAGGACGAAGTGATCGCCCGCATCGGCTCGCAGGTCGCCAGCGGCCGGCAGGTCTACTGGGTGTGCCCGCTGATCGAGGAGAGCGAGGCACTGGACCTGAGCAATGCCACGGCCACCCATGCCGACCTCAGCGAGGCCCTGCCCGGCGTCATGGTCGGCCTGCTGCATTCGCGCATGCCGGCCGCCGAGAAGAAGGCCGTGATGGCGCTCTTCTCCAGCGGCCAGATGGGCGTGCTGGTGAGCACCACGGTGATCGAGGTGGGGGTGGACGTGCCCAATGCCTCGCTGATGGTCATCGAGCATGCCGAGCGCTTCGGCCTGTCGCAGCTGCACCAGCTGCGCGGGCGTGTGGGGCGCGGCGCGGCCGCATCGGCCTGCGTGCTGCTGTACGCCACCAACGACAGCGGCCGGGTGGGCGAGACTGCCAAGGAGCGCCTGCGCGCCATGGCCGAGACCAACGATGGCTTCGAGATCGCCCGGCGCGACCTGGAGATCCGCGGGCCGGGCGAATTCCTCGGCGCCCGGCAATCGGGTGACGCACTGCTGCGCTTTGCCGACCTGGCCACCGACACCCATTTGCTCGAATGGGCGCGCGAACTGGCCCCGGTGATGCTGGACCGCCACGCCGGGCTTGCCGAGCGCCACGTGATGCGCTGGCTGGGTGGAAAATCCGACTATCTGAAAGCCTGACCCCGCCATGACGCAAGCCCCTGCCCCTGCCGCCGCCGAGCCGCTGCCGGCCGTGACCGCGCCCCCTGCGCTCGCCGCTCAATGGGTGCGCGACGATGCCTACCTGGCCGCTGCGGTGCAGCTGGCCTTCATCGATCGCCCCGCCTGGCTGCGCCTGGTTGCGCCGCTGTGGATGGCCGTGGCGATTGCGCTCATCTTTTCGCCCTTCGGGCTGCTGGGCGTTGTCCTGGGGCGCAGCCTGCCTGCCGCGAATGTGCCCACCTTGTTGCTGTGCGCGCTGCTGCTGGTGCTGGCGGGGGCCAACACCTACCATGCCATGCTGAAGGTGAATGCGCGCCGGTACGCGTTCGTGGGTGATACCGCCCGCTGGGAATTCACTGCCCAAGAGGCCTGCTACCGTGTCACCGCGCCCGAAGGCACGCTGCGCCACGAAGCCCGCTCCCGGTGGAGCTGGTTCAGCGCGGTCACGGCCGATCCCACCGGCCTGCGCCTGCACCGCAAGGGCAGCGTCGAAGGCTATTTCATCCCGGCGAGCGCGTGGCAGGGCGATGCAGCACAGGTGCAACAGGCCGTGGCGGCGCACGCGCAGTCCGCCGGCCTGCCCCTGCGGCGCCCGCCCACCGGCGATTGGGCGGGCCTGGCCGGCACCGGGCTGGCACTGGTGCTGCTGCTGGTGACGACCATGACCGTCACGGCCGTGGTGGCGGCCTGGCCGCAGGTGCGCCATGGCTACTGGCTCACCCTGTTCGCATCGGCGGTGGACACCTTCTGGGGGGCAGGGGCCTTGCTGGCCCCACTGGTCCTGGCGCTGCACCTGGGCCTGGCCTGGGTCCTGGGCCGGCGCACGCCCGCACGCGGCCTGCCCGCGCACGCCCCGCACCTGGTGCTGGCGCTGCTGTGGGGCGCGCTGTTGCTCGCCGGCATGGAGGCTTTGCGCCCGCTGATCTTCGACGATGCATTGCTGCAAAGCCGCTTCGCCATCCCCCAGGTGGCGGTGTGCGCAGCGGTGTTCGTGCTGCTGTCGGCCTTTGTCGTGCACCGCTGCGGCACCACGCCCTGGGCGGTTCGGCGCATGGCGCTGCACAATGCGCGTACCATCCGTCTGGAATCTCCATGACCCTCACCGAACTCAAATACATCGTCGCCGTGGCGCGCGAAAAGCACTTCGGCCATGCGGCCGACGCCTGCTATGTGTCGCAGCCCACGCTGTCGGTGGCCATCAAGAAGCTGGAGGAAGAGCTCGATGTGAAGCTTTTCGAGCGCAGCGCCGGCGAGGTCACCGTCACGCCGCTGGGCGAGGAAATCGTGCGCCAGGCGCAAAGCGTGCTGGAGCAGGCCGCTGCCATCAAGGAGATCGCCAAGCGCGGCAAGGACCCGCTGGCCGGCCCGCTGACCCTGGGCGTGATCTACACCATCGGCCCCTACCTGCTGCCCGACCTGGTGCGCCATTCGATTGCGCGCACCCCGCAGATGCCGCTGATGCTGCAGGAGAATTTCACCGTCAAGCTGCTGGAGATGCTGCGCACCGGCGAAATCGACTGCGCCATCCTGGCCGAGCCTTTTCCCGACACCGGCCTGGCCATGGCACCGCTGTACGACGAACCCTTCATGGCGGCGCTGCCCGCCAACCACCCCTTGGGCGCGCAGAAGTCCATCTCCGCGGCCGAACTCAAGAGCGAGACCATGCTGCTGCTGGGTGCGGGCCACTGCTTTCGCGACCATGTGCTGGAGGTGTGCCCCGAGTTCGCGCGCTTTGCCAGCAATGCCGAAGGCATCCGCAAGTCCTTCGAGGGCTCGTCGCTGGAGACCATCAAGCACATGGTGGCCGCCGGCATGGGCGTGACCCTGGTGCCGCGCCTGTCGGTGCCGCGCGATGCGCTGCTCACGGTGTCGCGCCGGCGCAAGAGCGACGAGAGCTACATCCGCTACGTCCCCATCCGCGAAGACGATGGCAGCCCGCCGCCCATGCGCCGCGTGGTGCTGGCCTGGCGGCGCAGCTTCACGCGCTACGAGGCCATCGCGGCGCTGCGCAACGCGATCTACGCCTGCGAGCTGCCGGGGGTCACGCGCCTGTCCTGACAGCCCTTGCCGGACGCCCTGGCGCAAGGGGCCCCGGCAGCGATACACTTTCGCCGCGCGAGGCCCGCCGGCATTCCCGTACACGGGGCCCGGTGCTGCGGAGCTGCGCCACATGCAGCCCGCGCCTGCCCCGCGCTCCCCAATTCCCAAAGAAAGCTACAGAGATGAAGAAGATTTTGATGGCCGCAGGCCTTGCCGTGGGCCTGGCCGCCTGCTCCAGCGTGGCGACCAACGCGCCGCAGGCGACTACGATCAAGAAGGCCCAGATGGACCGCCTGGTGGCTGCCTTGCCGGCCGCTGCCCAGGGCAGCTTTGACGAATTCCTGGCGCAGGCCGCGCGTGAGAACCCCCTGCTGCAGGCCAGCGTGGCCGGCTACAAGGCCAAGGCCCCGTTGGCCGGTGACGACCTGGTCAACATCAGCCGCATGCTGGGCCTGTACAACCGGCTGCGCAACCAGGCTGCGGTGATCGATGCCACGGCGCGCATGGTGGCCATTCCCACCTTCCGCAGCGACAAGGTGCCACCGCACGAGGACAAGGCCATCATCGCCTTCGGCGCACTGGTCGAAGGCATGGCCAAGGATTTCGGCCTGGAGTACCGCAACGTGGACAACCGCATCTTCGAAGTGAAGCTGCCGGGCACGGGCAAGGAAGAATTCGGCATCCTCACGCATGCCGACGTGGTGCCCGTGGTGGCCGACGAATGGGTGCTGGACGACGGCACGCGCCTGGACCCCTTCAAGCTCACGCGCGTGGGGGGCAACCTGTACGGCCGCGGCTCCATCGACGACAAGGGCTCCATCGCCACCGTGCTGTATGCGATGAAGGCCGTGAAGGAAAGCGGCCTGCCGCTGTCGCGCACCATCCGCCTCATGATCGAGACCACCGAGGAAACCGGTGGTGACGCCATGAAGTACTACCGCACCAAGACCGAGCTGCCCGAGTACAACATCGTGCTCGACAGCAAGTACCCCGCCGTGGTCGCCGAGAAGGGCTCTGGCGCCCTGCGCACTTCGTTCCCGCTGCAGGACGCACCGGCCGGCTACACGGCCATCACCGCGATGACTGGTGCCGCTTCCACCAATGCCGTGCCGCAGACCGCGACGATGCGCCTGGAGGGCGGTGACCTGGCCGCCGTGGCGGCCAAGCTGAACGGTGCCAAGGCCGCCTTCATCGCCAAGTACACGCCGCAGGGCGGGGCCTTCAAGGTCGACGTGGTGCAGGAAGCTGGCGCGGTGCAGATCAAGGTCACCGGCACCTCGGCCCACGGCTCGCGCCCCGAAGAGGGTGTGAACCCGCTGCCACGCCTGGCACTGTTCCTGCGCGAGTCCGGCGTGGCGGTGGCGCCCACCGGCTACGCCAATGCCGTGCGCTACATCGCTGAACTGTATGGCACGGACTACCTGGGACGCACCATCGGCATGGCCTACAGCGATGATTTCATGGGCCCGCTGACCATGTCGCCCAACCTCGTGCGCGAAAAGGACGGCATGGTCGATGTGCTGGTCAACGTGCGCATGCCGCGCGGCATGACGCCCGACGCACTGGTCCATTCCGGCAAGGTCAAGATCAACGATTGGGCCGCCCAGGCCTCCGTCCCCGTGATCATCGACCACCAGCAGGGCAACTGGATGGCGCGCGACCCCAAGGGCGCCTGGCTGTCCACACTGCTCAATACCTTCGGTGACACCACGGGCCTCGAAGCCAAGCCCGTGCCCACCGCCGGCAGCACCACGGCCAAGCTCATGCCCAACGCCATCAACTTCGGCCCCGCCATGCCGGGCAAGAAGTACACGGCCCACAACGCCAAGGAATTCAAGGAAGTCGTGGACCTCGACGCCGACATGCAGATGTTCACCGAGATGCTGGTGCGCATCGGAAACTTGGACCAGATGCAGTAAAGGGATTGGGGCTTGCGCTAAAGTGAACGTGAGCCGCCGCGCCAGCGCCCGGAGCCATCCGGCGCACACCGGCGCGGCGCATTCCATCGATTGACTGCCATTCCAACGAAGGAGCCGCCATGGCCAAAGCCGCCAAGTCCACCGCCCCCAGCATCAACATCGGCATCAGCGAAAAAGACCGCGCTGCCATCGCACAGGGCCTGTCGCGCCTGCTGGCCGACACCTACACGCTGTACCTGACCACGCACAACTTCCACTGGAACGTGACGGGGCCGATGTTCAACACGCTGCACACCATGTTCATGGCGCAGTACACCGAACTGTGGAACGCCGTGGACCCGATCGCCGAGCGCATCCGCTCGCTGGGCCACATCGCTCCCGGCTCGTATGCCGACTTCGGCAAGCTGGCCACCGTGGCCGATGCACCGAGCAAGCCGCCCAAGGCGCTGGACATGGTGCGCGTGCTGGTCGAAGGCCACGAGGCCGTGGCCCGCACGGCGCGCAGCCTGTTCCCCCTGGCCGACAAGGCCAGTGACGAGCCCACGGCCGACCTGCTGACCCAGCGCCTCACGGTGCATGAGCAGACCGCCTGGATGCTGCGCTCGCTGCTCGAGGAGTGAACCGGACGGGGCCACAAGGCCCCGTTTCTTTTTGTGAGGGAGCCTCCTTTTTGGGGAGGCGTGCCGCACTTGGCATCCCGTCCTACAGGCGATGCCCCTGCTTTCCTGAATGATCCGGGCTGGCATTCCCGTCTCCTCTTTTCGCCACGCTCCGCCTTCCAGAACACGACCATCCCTATGCGAATCCTTTATGTGGAGGACAACCCCGAACTGCGCGAAACCATCGGCATGCTGATGGAGGGGGAGGGGCGCACGATCGTGACCTGTGCCACCGCCGAGGAGGCACTGGAGCTGGAGCGCGATGGCGTTTTCGACCTGCTGGTCACCGACGTGAGCCTGCCTGGGCTGTCGGGCACGGACCTGGCCCGCCAGGTGCTGGCCGTGGACCCCGGGCGCTGGGTGGTGCTGTGCACCGGCTATGACCTGGGTGCGCACCCCTCGGGCTGGGGCCCCCATGTGCGCACGCTGATGAAGCCCTTCGAGCTCGAAGACCTGGAGGCCTTGCTGGTCCAGGTGCACTCCACCCTCGACGATTCACCCTCCGGGCGCTGATCCGGCAGCGCCGGGCCGTCGCTCAACCCGCCGCCGTGGGGTGACGCGGCAGAACCACGTGGAAGCGGGTGGTGCCGTCTTCGGACTGCACATCGATCCGGCCCCCGTGCGAGCGCACGATCTGCTGCACGATGAACAGCCCCAGCCCCAGGCCCTGGTGGCGCCCCGGTGCCTGGTCACGCCCCCGGAAGGGGCTGAACAACTGCGGCACAAGCGCCGGTGGAATGGTGCCACCATTGGTCACGGTCAGGGCGAGGGTGTGCGCATCGCTGCCATCGAGCGCCACATGGATCGCCACCGCAGGGTCGCCATGGTGCACCGCGTTGCCGATGAGGTTGATTGCCAGCTGGCACAGCCGTTCTTCGTCTCCCATGCCGGCAAGATTGCCCTGGTCGCTGGTGCTGATCACATGGTTGGGAAAGCCCGTGCGTATCTCCTGCAGCGAGCGCTGCAGCACGGCACGCAGGTCCACGGGGGCCATGCGCATCGCCAGCCCGCCGCCCTGGCGGATGCGCGTCACGTCCAGCAGGTCCTCGATCATGCGCCCCATGCGCTGGCTGCTGCTGAGCACGCGGCCGGCCAAAGCCTGCGCCTTGTCGGGCGCCAGGGGCTGGCGTTGCAGGGCCGTGGCCGCCGCACCGATGGACATCAGCGGCGTGCGCAGGTCGTGGCTGAGCACCGCCATGAACATCTCGTTGATGCGCAACGCCTCGGTGCGCTCGCGCAGTTCGCGGGCCAGGGTGCGCTTCTGGCGGAACAGCTCGAAGAACACGCCGGCCTTGGAGGTCAGCATCTGCGGATCAATGGGCTTGTACAGAAAATCCACGGCCCCGGTCTCGTAGCCGCGGAACTGCCAGTTCTGGTCGCGTGAGCCGGCGGTCATGAAGATCAGCGGGATGTGGCGGGTGCGTTCGCTGCCGCGGATCAGCTCGGCCAGCTCGAAGCCGTTCATCTCGGGCATCTGCACGTCCAGCAGGGCCAGGGCCACGTCGCCGTGGGAGAGCAGCAGCTCCAGCGCCTCGGGGCCTGACTGGGCCTTGAGCACCTCGATGCTGTCGCTGTGCAGCAGGGCCTCCACGGCCACGAGGTTTTCTGGCACGTCGTCCACCACCAGGCATTTGATGCGTTCGGTCGGAGCTGGCTGTGCAGGGAAGGTGGTGGGGCTCACAGGATTCTCCGCATTTGCAGTTCGGTCAGCAGGGATGCGATCTCCGAAGGGGGAAGGACGTGGTGCGGTGCCATCAGGTCCAGGGCGGACTGGGGCATGGCGGACATGGCGGCGCTGCCGGGGGACTGCACGATGGAGAGCCCTCCCGCAGCGCCGATGGCGGCCATGCCCCGCGCGCCGTCCTGGTTGGCACCGGACAGGAGCATACCGATCAAACGTTCGCCATAGGTGTCGGCGGCCGATTCGAACAGCACGTCGATGGATGGGCGCGAGAAGTGCACGGGCTCATCGACCGAAAGCGCCAGCCGGGGGCCGGCGTCCACCAGCAGGTGGTAGTCGGGCGGCGCGAAATACACCGTGCCCGCCTCGATGGGCTCCTTGTCCTGCGCTTCTGCCGTGCGCAGCGCGCAGCGCGGGCGAAAGATCTCGGGCAGCAGGCTCGGGGCCTCGCGCGGCAGGTGCAGCGTGACCAGCACCGCCACGCGGGTGTGTGACTGCAGGGCCGGCAAGATGGTGGAGATGGCATCGATGGCGCCTGCCGAACCCCCGATCACGATGGCATCGAAGCCGCGCAGGCCGTGCTGGTGCACCGGGACAGCGGCCATCACGTGCCCACCTTCTTGCGGTAGATGCGGTCTTCGAGCACGAAGTCGTCGAAGGCCGGGGCCTGTTCGGTGAAGCGCATCGACTCCTTGGAACCCAGGCCGAGGAAGCCGCGGTGGCACAGCGCTTCCTTGAACAGACCCAGGGCGCGGTTCTGCAGCTCGCGCTCGAAATAGATCAGCACGTTGCGGCAGGACACCAGGTGCACCTCGGCGAACACGGTGTCCGTGGCCAGGCTGTGGTCGGAGAACACCACCTGCTTGCGCAGCGCGCGGTCGAACACCACGCGACCGTACCCGGCCGAGTAGTAGTCCGACAGCGAGGTCTTGCCGCCCGAGCGCGCATGGTTCTCGGTGAAGGAGGCCACGCGGGAGAGGTCGAACACGCCCGCCTCGGCGGCCTGCAGGGCCTGCTGGTTGATGTCGGTGGCGTAGAGGATGGTGCGCTCGAGCAGCCCTTCCTCGTGCAGCAGGATGGCCAGCGAATACACCTCTTCGCCCGTGCTGCAGCCCGCCACCCAGACCTTGAGCGAAGGGTAGGTGCGCAGAATGGGCAGCACCTGCTCGCGCAGCGCCTTGAAATAGCGCGGGTCGCGGAACATCTCGCTGACCTGCACGGTGAGGTACTCGAGCAGTGCCGGGAACACGGCGGCGTCGTGCAGCACCTTGTCCTGCAGCTGCGACAGCGTCTGGCAGGAGAAGCGCGAGAGTGCCGTCTGCAGCCGCCGCTTGAGCGAAGCCTGCGCGTAGCCGCGAAAGTCGTAGTGGTAGCGGTAGTAGATCGCGTCGAGCAGCAGGCGCTGCTCGATATCGCCGATGCGGGCCGTCTTCAGGTGGTGCAAGCGGGGCTCCGGCGTGCTCACTTGGGCATCCACACCCGCACCAGCGAGAGCAGTTTCTCCACGTCCAGCGGCTTGGCGATGTAGTCGTTGGCACCGGCGGCCAGGCACTTGTCCTGGTCGTCCTTCATGGCCTTGGCCGTGAGGGCGATGATGGGCAGCCTGCGCCAGGCGGGCTGCTTGCGGATCTCGCGCATGGCGGTGTAGCCGTCCATCTCCGGCATCATGATGTCCATCAGCACCAGGTCCACGGCGGGGCCGGCACCGCCCGAGCGCTCCAGGAAGTCGAGCGCCTCGCGGCCGTTGCGTGCGATCTGCACCGAAATGCCCGTGGGCTCCAGGATGCTGGAGAGGGCGAACACGTTGCGCACGTCGTCCTCCACCACCAGCACCGTGCGGCCCTCGAAGGCCGCGTCGCGGCTGCGCGCCACCTGCAGCATCTGCCGACGCTCCACCGACAATTCCGATTCCACCTGGTGCAGGAACAGAGTGACCTCGTCGAGCAGCCGTTCGGGCGAGCGCGCGTCCTTGATGATGATGGACTTGGAGAAGCGGCGCAGCTGCTGCTCCTCGTCGCGCGTGAGGGCGCGCCCGGTGTAGACGATGACCGGCGGGAAGGAGACCTCCTCCTGCTCCGACATGGCCTGGAGCAGCTCGTAGCCGCTCAGGTCGGGCAGGTTCACGTCCATCACCATGCAGTCGAAGGTGCTGCTGCGCAGGTAGTCCAGGGCTGCGGTGGCGTTTTCCACGCACACGATGTCCACGCCGTCCGTGGCCAGCAGGGCGCGCACGCTCTCGCGCTGGCGCTCATCGTCCTCGACCACCAGCACGCGGCGCATGCCCTGGGTGAACTTGGCCTCCAGGCGCTGCAGCGCCTGCACCAGCTCTTCGCGCTTGACGGGCTTGAGTGCATAGCCGATGGCACCGCGGCCCATGGCCTCCTGCGAGTAGTCGGCCACCGAGACCACGTGCACCGGGATGTGTCGCGTGGCGGGGTTGCGCTTGAGCTGGTCGAGCACCCCGAGGCCCGAGAAGTCGGGCAGGTTCACATCCAGCACGATGGCGCTGGGCTGGTGCAGCGTGGCGGCCGCCAGGCCCTCGCTGGCCGTGTGGGCCAGGATGCAGTGGAAGTCCATCTCGCGCGCCAGGTCGTTCAGGATGTTGGCAAAGCGCACATCGTCTTCGATCACCAGGATGTTGCGCTCGCCCTTCGGGCGCGCGGCCACGGGCAGGATGGCCGGGGCCACAGGGGCCGGCCGGCTGGGCGCGGCGGAGGGAGCGGGAAGCGGTGCGCTGGCCGCGCTCTGGGGCGCCTGCAATGCCCGGCCGGTCGAGGGCTCGGCGGACTGCACCGCGTGGCGCGGTACGGTCAGCGTGAACTCGCTGCCCTGGCCCGGCGTGCTGCGGATGGCGATGCTGCCACCCAGCAACTGGGCCAGGTCGCGCGAGATCGACAGGCCCAGGCCCGTGCCGCCGTACTTGCGGTGGGTGCTGCCATCGGCCTGGCGGAAGGCCTCGAAGACCAGCTCCTGCTGGTGCTCGGGGATGCCGATGCCGGTGTCGCGCACGGCAAAGGCCAGCATGTCGCCGGGCAGGGGCGAGACATGCAGCGCCACGCTGCCCTGTTCGGTGAACTTCACGGCGTTGGAGAGCAGGTTCTTGATCACCTGGCCCAGGCGCAGCGCGTCGGTGTCCATGGTGGCTGGCACGCCCGGGTCCATGGTGAGTGCCAGGGTCAGCCCCTTTTCCTCGGCGATGGGGCGCAGTGGGTCCACCAGCGACTGCATGGCGCGGGCGATGTCCACGCTCTCGATGTCGATGGTGGCCTGGCCGGCCTCGATCTTGGACAGGTCCAGGATGTCGTTGATCAGCGCCAGCAGGTCGTTGCCGGCCGACGAGATGGTCTGGGCGTACTTCACCTGCTCGGCCGTGAGGTTGCCGGCCTTGTTGTCGGCCAGCAGCTTGGCCAGGATCAGCGTGGAGTTGAGCGGGGTGCGCAGCTCGTGGCTCATGTTGGCCAGGAACTCGCTCTTGTACTGGCTGGTCTGCTCGATCTCGCGGGCCTTCTCGGTCAGGTCGCTCTGGGCCGCCAGCAGCTCCTCGCGCTGGTTCTCGAGCTGCTGGGTCTGCTCCTCGAGCTGGGCGTTGGTCTGCTCCAGTTCGGTCTGCTGCAGCTCCATCTGCGCCTGCGACTCCTGCAGGATGCGGCTTTGCTGCTCCAGCTCCTCGTTGTTGACGCGCAGTTCCTCCTGCTGGGCCTGCAGCTCCTCGGACTGGCGCTGGGTTTCTTCGAGCAGGGCTTCGAGCCGGCTGCGGTCCTGGCCCGAGCGGATGGCCACGGCCAGCATCTCGGAGGCCTGCTTGAACAGGCGGTGCTCGAACTCGTCCACCGCGCGGTAGAAGCCCAACTCGATCACGGCAAACACCTCGCCATTTTCGATGGCCGGCGCCACCAGCAGCTCGGCAGGTGCCGATGCGCCCGTGCTGGAGGACACGGTCAGGTGGTTGGCCGGCACATCGCGCACGTGCAGCAATTCGCGCGAGCGCGCACACTGTCCCACCAGGCCTTCGCCGTCGATGAGTTTCTGCGCCAGGCGCTCGCGCGGCAGCGCGTAGCCGCCAAACAGCGTGAAGCCGCCGCCATGTTCGTTGACCGCGTAGGCCGCACCCACCTTGGCATTGAGGTAGGTGGCCAGGTATTCGAGCGCCAGCTCGCCGATCTCTTCCACGCGGCGGTCGCCCTGCAGGCGCTGGGCCAGGCCGCTCAGCCCCGTCACCACCCAGTTCTGGCGTGCCTTGAGGCGGTGCTCGCGTGCCGTCAGTGCGGCCGAGATGCAGATCAGCGCCAGCAGCAGCAGCGAGCCGCCCCAGGAGTAGTAGGCCGACAGCGAGGTGGCCTCCTCCCAGCCGCGGCGGCGGTCTTCCAGTTCCTGGGTCTGCAGGCCCGCCAGGTCCGAGGCCAGGTCGCGCACCCGGTCCATGATGTTCTTGCCCGCATCGGTGCGCACCAGCGCCATGGCGCCTTCCACGTTGCCGGCCTTGCGCAGGTCCACGGTCTCGGCCAGCTCGGTGCGCTTTTGCCGGGCCAGGTCCTCGATCTGGACCACGAGGCGGCGCTGGCCAGCGTTGCCCTCGGTGCTGGCCTTGAGGGCCGTCAGCTGCCGGTCCAGCACGTTCTGCGCGAGCAGGTAGGGCTGCAGGTAGGAGGCATCTCCCGTGAGCAGGTAGCCGCGCTGCCCGGTCTCCAGGTCCTTCATCGCCGAGTGCACCAGCGACAGCTGGCGCATGGCCTGCGAGGTCCGGTCCATCGCGGCAACTGCGTCGGCCCGCACCTCGGAGGCCCGGTAGTTGACGAAGGCAATGACCAGGGTGGCCAGGGCCGCGACGATGAAACCCGCCATCAGGCTCTTGGGGATGGCAAAGCGCTGGGCAGCCTGGGTACTCGGTGATCGGGGCATGCGTGGCAAGGTCCGGGTGGGGGGCAACCGGACAATGTAACGGGTTTGTACAAATGGTCGGTGTAGGACATTTCCTGCACGGCGGCTGTCCTGCCCGGGGGACGGGGGGCGGGGGGCGGCGCAGGGGCGCGCGGCTGCTACATTCCCGGTGCCGCCCGTCCGATGGGCCAACCTCCCCCGCATTCGCCGTTTTCCTTGCCATGTCCGCACCGCCGCGCAGCCGCCTGTCCCTGTACCTCGACCTGATCCGCTGGAACCGGCCCGCCGGCTGGCTGGTCTGCCTGTGGCCCACGCTGAGCGCGCTGTGGATCGCGGCGGACGGCTTTCCGGGCTGGCACCTGCTGGCGGTGTTCGTGCTCGGTACCTTTCTCATGCGCAGCGCGGGCTGCTGCGTGAACGATGTGGCCGACCGCGACTTCGACCGCCACGTCAAGCGCACGGCGGCCCGCCCCGTGACCACCGGGGCCGTTTCCGTCAAGCAGGCGCTGGCCCTGGGCGCGGTGCTGGCCCTGGTGTCCTTCGGCCTGGTGCTGACCACCAATGCGGCGGCCATCGCCTGGTCCGTGCCCGCCGTGCTGGTGGCCATTGCCTACCCGTTCACCAAGCGCATCATCGCCATGCCCCAGGCCGTGCTGGGCATCGCCTTCAACTTCGGCATCGTGATCGCCTTCGCCGCCGTGCAGGGCCAGGTGCCTGCGGTGGCCTGGTGGATGTGGCTGGGCAACCTGTTCTGGGTGCTGGCCTACGACACCGAGTACGCCATGGTCGACCGCGACGACGACCTCAAGATCGGCATCAAGACCTCGGCCATCACCCTGGGCCGCTTCGACGTGGCGGCCATCGTGCTGTTTTACCTGCTGTTCCTGGGCATCTGGGGCATGGCGCTGGCACCCTATGCCCTGGGCCCGGTGTACTGGCTGGCCACGGCCGCCGCCCTGGCCCAGGCAGTCTGGCACTGGACGCTGATCCGCGACCGCAGCCGCGAAGGCTGCTTCACCGCCTTCCGCGTCAACCACTGGCTGGGCGCCACGGTCTTTGCCGGCATTGCCGGCAGCTACCTGTTGCGCCAGCTTGCCATCAATTGAGTAGCGGGCGAGGAATTACTTGCCAAACTCATCGCCCAGTTCGTGGGCGCGCTGCTCGGCGGCTTGCATCGCGCGCTCGAAAGCTTCGCCCACGCCCTCCTTTTGCATGGACTGCAGCGCCGCATAGGTCGTGCCGCCCTTGGACGTGACCCGCTCGCGCAGCACGGCCGGTGGCTCGTCCGAACTGCGCGCCAGTTCCGACGCGCCCACGAAGGTGCCCACGGCCAGCCGGTGGGCCTGCTCGGCCGACAGACCCATGGCCGTGCCGGCGCGCGCCATGGCTTCGAGGAAGTAGAAGACATAGGCCGGGCCCGAGCCCGACAGGGCCGTGACCGCATCGAGCTGCTTTTCGCTGTCCACCCACAGGTACTCGCCCGTGGTGGCCATGATGGCCTCCACGCTCTGGCGTTCTGCGTCCGATACGCCCGGGCGGGCGTACAGCGCGCTCATGCCCTTGCCCACCAGGGCCGGGGTGTTGGGCATGGTGCGCACGATGCGCTCGCTGCCCAGCCACTGGGCGATGCTGTCCGAGCGGATGCCGGCGGCCACGCTCAGGTGCAGGGCGTCCTGCGTGTGGGCACGCGCCTGGGCGGCGGCGTCCTTGAAGGTCTGGGGCTTGACGGCCCAGACTACGATGCGGGCGCGCTGCAGGGCCGGGCCGGCCTCGGTCTGGGCGTCGATGCCGTAATTCGCGCGCAGGGCTTCGCGCGCCTGTTCCCAGGGTTCGACGACCTCGATCTGGCTGGCCGGGTGGCCCTGGCGGACCAGGCCGCCGATGATGGCGCTGGCCATGTTGCCGCCGCCGATGAAGGCGATCACGGGGAGGGAAGGGGAGGCGGTGGTCTGGCTCATGGTGTGCACAACAGGGAATCAAACAGCAGGGCCATGATGGTAGCCGCACCGCCCGCGGCACCTGTTCCTGTCTGCCCCGGGGTCACTCTGCCGTGGTCTGGCGCACGGCCCGTTCCCAGCGCTCCATCAGTTCGTGTGCACGTGCCTTGCCCAAGGTCGGCAGAAAGCGCCGTTCGGCCCGCCACAGCTGCGACAGCTCGGCCGTGCTGCCGTACACCCCGCTGGACAGGCCCGCCAGGTAGGCGGCACCCAGAGCCGTGGTCTCGATCACGGCGGGGCGCACCACCGGGATGCCCAGCAGGTCGGCCTGGAACTGCATCAGCAGGTCGTTGACACAGGCGCCGCCGTCCACGCGCAGCTCGCTCACCGGCGCGCCGCCGGCGGCCACGGCATCGCGGCTCATGGCCAGCAGCAGGGCAGCACTCTGGTAGGCGATGCTTTCGAGCGCGGCGCGTGCGATGTGGCCCAGGGTGGAGCCGCGCGTCAGCCCCGTGATGATGCCGCGCGAGTCGGGTTTCCAGTACGGGGCGCCCAGGCCGGTGAAGGCCGGCACCATCATCACGCCGCCCGAGTCGGGCACGCTCTGGGCGAGCGACTCGACCTCGCCGCTGGTGGAGATGGCACGCAGGCCGTCGCGCAGCCACTGCACCACGGCGCCGCCGACGAAGACGCTGCCTTCCATCGCGAACTCGGTCTGCGCGCCGGCCTGCGCGGCGCTGGTGGTGAGCAGGCCGTTCTTCGAGGTCTGGAAGGTGGTGCCCGTGTGCATCAGCATGAAGCAGCCCGTGCCATAGGTGTTCTTGGCCATGCCCGCGCTGAAACACGCCTGGCCGAACAGCGCGCTCTGCTGGTCGCCTGCCACGCCGCCCACGCGGATGGCGTGGCCCAGCAGATCGGGCGCCACGTCGCAGAAGTGCGAGCTCGATGGTTGCACCTGCGGCATCAGCGACTTGGGAATGCGCAGCAGCGCCAGCAGCTCGTCGTCCCACTGGTTGGTGTGCACATTGAACAGCATGGTGCGCGAGGCATTGCTCACGTCGGTCACATGCACCTGGCCGTGCGTGAGCTGCCACATGAGCCAGCTGTCCACCGTGCCGAAGGCCAGCTCGCCACGCTCGGCCTGCGCGCGCGCGCCGGGCACATGGTCCAGCAGCCACTGCAGCTTGGTGCCCGAAAAATAGGCATCGATCAGCAGGCCGGTCTTGGCCTGGATGGTCGCGGCCTTGCCCAGCTCGCGCAGCTGGGCGCAGGCGGGCTCGGCCCGGCGGTCCTGCCAGACGATGGCATGGTGCACGGGCTGGCCGGTCTGGCGGTTCCACAGCACCGTGGTTTCGCGCTGGTTGGTGATGCCCACGGCGCGGATGGCGCTGGCCTTTAGGTTCGCCTTCTCCAGTGCCTCGCGGGCCGTGGCCAGCTGCGTGCGCCAGATCTCCATCGGGTCGTGCTCCACCCAGCCGGGCTGGGGGTAGATCTGCGGCAGCTCGCGCTGGGCCTGGGCCACGATGTGGCCCTGCTCGTCGAAGACGATGCTGCGGGAGCTGGAGGTGCCTTGGTCGAGTGCGAGCAGGTAGGTCATGGCGGACAAGGATAAGTCAGGCGGGGCGCAGCCAGGCGCTGCGCGGGATCAGGCGGCGACGGTGCAGATGACCTCGGCGTCCTGGAGCAATACGGGAAAGGGCTCGGGCGGCGGCGCATCGGTGAACAGCCGGTCGATCTGCTGCAGCGTGGCCAGTTGCACCATGGCCGGGCGGTTGAACTTGCTCTGGTCGGCCGCCAGCCAGACCTCGCGCGACTGGGCAATGATGGTCTGCGCCACCTTCACCTCGCGGTAGTCGAAGTCGCGCAGCGAGCCGTCGGGCTCGATGCCCGAGATGCCGATGAGTGCGATGTCCACGCGGAACTGGCGGATGAAGTCCACCGCCGCCTCGCCCACGATGCCGCGGTCGCGCGCGCGCACCACGCCGCCGGCCACGATCACCTCGCACTCCGGGTTGCCGCTCAGGATGGCGGCCACGTTCAGGTTGTTGGTGATCACGCGCAGCCCGCGGTGGTGCAGCAGCGCCTTGGCAATGGCCTCGGTGGTGGTGCCGATGTTCAGGATCAGCGAGCAGTCGTTGGGCACCTGCTCGGCCACGGCGCGTGCGATGCGCGCCTTGCCCTCGGCATGCAGGGTTTCGCGCTGGGTGTGGGCCAGGTTCTCCACGGTGGAGCTGGGCACGCGCACGCCGCCATGGAAGCGCGTGAGCAGGCCCGATTCGGCCAGGCGCTGGACGTCGCGGCGCACCGTCTGCAGGGTCACGCCCAGGGTCTCGGCCAGCTGTTCGACGCTGGCGGACTTGCGCGCGCGCACTTCTTCAAGGAGCAGGAGTTGTCGGGGGTTCGTATTCACGCGGTCAAGGCAGCAAGAAAGAAGCCAGAAGGAAGCGCCTACTTTAAATGGAACAAAAAGGAACCCATTAAGGGTAAACCTTGATTTGAAACGATCATAAAAGAACAAGAATGAACGCAATCGAAAACAAACGACCGCTGTGCGCCTGCGCCGGCGGTTTGGCATAACAGGCCCTGTGGGGGCACTACGGAAAGGCGTGCGGGATGCAGCTGGCACTGGACAGCATCAGCAAGAGGGTGGGGGCGCAGACCTGGCTCCATGACATGAGCATGGCGCTGCACAGCGGCGCCGTGACGGTGCTGCTGGGCGCCACGCAGGCCGGCAAGACCAGCCTGATGCGCATCATGGCCGGGCTCGATACACCCACCGCCGGCAGCGTGCGGGTGGACGGTGCCGACGTGACCGGCATGCCGGTGCGCGAGCGCAACGTGGCCATGGTCTACCAGCAGTTCATCAACTACCCCTCGATGAAGGTGGCCGACAACATCGCCTCGCCGCTCAAGCTGCGCGGCGAAAAGAACATCGATGCCCGGGTGCGCGAGATCGCCGCCCGCCTGCACATCGAGATGTTCCTGGACCGCTACCCGGCCGAGCTCTCGGGCGGCCAGCAGCAGCGCGTGGCGCTGGCGCGGGCCCTGGCCAAGGGCGCACCGCTGATGCTGCTCGACGAGCCACTGGTGAACCTGGACTACAAGCTGCGCGAGGAACTGCGCGAGGAGCTGACCCAGCTGTTCGCGGCCGGCCAGTCCACCGTGGTGTATGCCACCACCGAGCCGGCCGAAGCCCTGCTGCTCGGGGGCTACACCGCCGTGCTCGACGAGGGCCGGCTGCTGCAGTACGGCCCCACGGCCGAGGTCTTCCATGCGCCCAACTCGCTGCGCGTGGCGCGTGCCTTCAGCGACCCGCCGATGAACCTGGTCGCCGCCACCGTGGCTGCGCAGGGTGTGCAGCTGCAGGGCGGGGCGATGCTCGCCATCCCGCTGCCCCAGGGCACGCCGGCCGGCGCCGTCACCGTGGGCGTGCGCGCCAGTGCGTTGCGCGTGCAGGCCCGTCCTGGCGACGTGAGCGTGAGCGGCACGGTGGAGCTGGCCGAGATCTCGGGCTCCGACACCTTCGTGCACGCCTCCACCCCCTGGGGGGACCTGGTGGCGCAGCTCACCGGGGTGCATTACTTTGAACTGGGCACGCCCCTGGCGCTGCACCTGGACCCGGCACAGGCCTACGTGTTCGGTGCCGATGGCCGGCTGGTGTGGGCGCCCGCGCGCCTGGGAGGGCGTTGAGATGGCACGTATCAGCCTGGACCTGGCGCATTCCTACAAGCCCAATCCGCAGCAGGACGGCGACTACGCGCTGCTGCCCCTGAAGATGGAGTTCGAGGACGGCGGCGCCTATGCGCTGCTCGGCCCCTCGGGCTGCGGCAAGACGACCATGCTCAACATCATGTCGGGCCTGCTCGTGCCCTCGCATGGCAAGGTGCTGTTCGATGGTCGCGACGTGACGCGCGCCAGCCCGCAGGAGCGCAACATCGCCCAGGTGTTCCAGTTCCCCGTGATCTACGACACCATGACGGTGGCCGAGAACCTGGCCTTTCCGCTGCGCAACCGCAAGGTGCCCGAGGACCAGATCAAGCAGCGCGTGGGCGCCATCGCCGAGATGCTGGAGATGAGCGGCCAGCTCAACCAGCGCGCGGCGGGCCTGGCGGCCGACGCCAAGCAGAAGATCTCGCTGGGCCGCGGCCTGGTGCGCTCCGACGTGGCGGCCGTGCTGTTCGACGAGCCGCTCACGGTGATCGACCCGCACCTCAAGTGGCAACTGCGCCGCAAGCTCAAGCAGATCCACCACGAGCTCAAGCTCACGCTGATCTATGTGACGCACGACCAGGTCGAGGCGCTGACCTTTGCCGACCAGGTGGTGGTGATGACGCGCGGCCGCGCCGTGCAGGTGGGCTCGGCCGATGCCCTGTTCGAGCGCCCGGCGCACGTCTTCGTGGGCCATTTCATCGGCTCGCCGGGCATGAATTTCCTGCCCGCGCAGCGCGACGGCACGAACCTGTCGGTGGCCGGGCACCGCCTGTCGGTACCCGTGGGCCGCACGCTGCCCGAAGGCCCCCTGCAGGTCGGCATACGGCCGGAGTACCTGGCCCTGGCGCAGCCCGAGGAAGCCGGTGCGCTGCCCTGCACGGTGGTGCAGGTGCAGGACATCGGTACCTACCTGATGCTCACCGCCAAGGTGGGCGAGCACACGCTCAAGGCGCGCTTTGTGCCCGAAACCCGCCTGCCATCGGCCGGCGACACGGCATGGCTGCAGGTGCTGGGCACGCACACCTGCTTCTACCAGAACGAACAATTGCTGGCCGCGGAGGTCACCCCATGAGCACCACGACCAAGCCCGTGAACCAGAAGGCCTGGTTCCTGATCCTGCCGGTGATCCTGTGCGTGGCCTTCTCGGCCATCCTGCCGCTGATGACGGTGGTGAACTACTCGGTGCAGGACATCATCTCGCCCGAGCGGCGCGTGTTCGTCGGCACCGAATGGTTTGCCGCCGTGATGCGCGACGAGGAACTGCACGCCGCGCTGTGGCGCCAGATCACCTTCTCGCTGGCGGTGCTGGCCGTGGAGATCCCGCTGGGCATCATGCTGGCGCTGTCCATGCCCGCGCAGGGCTGGAAGTCCTCGGCCGTGCTGGTGGTGGTGGCCCTGTCGCTGTTGATCCCCTGGAACGTGGTGGGCACCATCTGGCAGATCTACGGCCGGGCCGACATCGGGCTCATGGGCCGCATGCTGCAGGTGATGGGCATCGAGTACAGCTACACCGGCAATGCCACGCAGGCCTGGCTGACGGTGCTGCTGATGGACGTCTGGCACTGGACGCCGCTGGTGGCGCTGCTGGCCTTCGCCGGCCTGCGCTCCATCCCCGACGCCTACTACCAGGCCGCCCGCATCGACGGTGCCAGCAAGTTCGCCGTGTTCCGCTACATCCAGCTGCCCAAGATGCGCGGCGTGCTCATGATCGCGGTGCTGCTGCGCTTCATGGACAGCTTCATGATCTACACCGAGCCCTTCGTGCTCACAGGCGGCGGGCCGGGCAATGCCACCACCTTCCTGAGCCAGTACCTGACGACCAAGGCCGTGGGCCAGTTCGACCTGGGCCCTGCCGCAGCGTTCTCGCTGATCTATTTCTTCATCATCCTGCTGCTGTGCTTCATCCTCTACAACTGGATGCAGCGCGTGGGCACCGCCAGCAACGAAGGGGCCGGCCATGAATGAAAAGCGCTTTCACAAGCGGTCGCTGTTCCTGGCGGCCTACCTGGTGTTCGCCGTGCTGCCCATCTACTGGATGGTCAACATGAGCTTCAAGACGAACGCGGAGATCCTCTCCACGTTCTCGTTCTTCCCCCAGCACTTCACCTGGGACAACTACAAGACCATCTTCACCGACGAGTCCTGGTACTCGGGCTACATCAACAGCCTGATCTACGTGGGCATCAACACGGTGATCTCGCTCACCGTGGCGCTGCCGGCGGCCTATGCCTTCTCGCGCTACCAGTTCATGGGCGACAAGCATGTGTTCTTCTGGCTCCTGACCAACCGCATGACGCCACCGGCCGTGTTCCTGCTGCCCTTCTTCCAGCTGTACACCACCGTGGGCCTGATGGACACGCACATCGCCGTGGCGCTGGCGCACCTCTTGTTCAACGTGCCGCTGGCGGTGTGGATCCTGGAGGGCTTCATGAGCGGCATCCCGCGCGAGATCGACGAGACGGCCTACATCGACGGCTACAGCTTCCCGCGCTTCTTCGTCACCATCTTCCTGCCGCTGATCAAGGCCGGCGTGGGCGTGGCGGCGTTCTTCTGCTTCATGTTCAGCTGGGTGGAACTGCTGCTGGCGCGCACGCTGACCAGCGTCAACGCCAAACCCATCGTGGCCACCATGACGCGCACCGTGAGCGCCTCGGGCATGGACTGGGCGACGCTGGCCGCGGCCGGCGTGCTCACCATCGTGCCGGGCGCCATCGTGATCTGGTTTGTGCGGCACTACATCGCGAAGGGTTTCGCGATGGGCCGGGTGTAAGGAGGTATCGACATGTTCGAGTGGATGGCCTGGACCCTGCCCGTGGCGGTGTTCTTCACGTGCATCGTGCTGATGCTGATCGGCATGGCGGTGTGGGAAGTGAAATCCCCCACCACCCTGCGCAAGGGCTTCCTGCCCCTGGAGACGACGCGCGGCGACCGCCTGTTCATCGGGCTGCTCTCGGCAGCCTACGTGAACCTGATCTTTGTGGGCGTGAGCGGCAAGCTCGCGCAATGGTTCGGGCTGGGCGAGGACCCCTCGATCTGGTTCAGCTTCGTGCTGTCCATGCTGCTGCTGGCGCTGGTCATGCGCAAGGGCTGACAGCGCCTGGAAATGTTCCCGTTGCACGGCTCAACCCTTCCCCGGAGCCGGGCGACCCATGTGCATCCAAAGGGGAGTGATTAATGAGGAGACAGGCACTATGAAGACGCGGTATACAGCGCTGGCACTGGCGGTAGCGGTCCTGGCCGGGCAGTCGGCCATGGCGGGCGAGGCCGAAGCCAAGAAGTGGATCGACAGCGAGTTCCAGCCCTCCACGCTGAGCAAGGACCAGCAGATGGCCGAGATGAAGTGGTTCATCGAGGCGGCCAAGAAGCTCCAGGGCAAGGGGGTCAAGGAGATCTCCGTGGTCTCCGAGACCATCACCACCCACGAATACGAATCCAAGACCCTGGCCAAGGCCTTCGAGGAAATCACCGGCATCAAGGTCAAGCACGACCTGATCCAGGAAGGCGACGTGGTCGAGAAGCTGCAGACCTCGATGCAGTCGGGCAAGTCGATCTACGACGGCTGGATCTCGGACTCGGACCTGATCGGTACCCACTACCGCTATGGCAAGGTCATGAGCCTGACCGACTACATGGGCGGTACGGGCAAGGAATACACCAACCCGGGCCTGGACCTCAAGGACTTCATCGGCACCAAGTTCACCACGGCGCCCGATGGCAAGCTCTACCAGTTGCCCGACCAGCAGTTCGCCAACCTCTATTGGTTCCGCGCCGACCTGTTCGACCGCAAGGACATCAAGGACAAGTTCAAGGCCAAGTACGGCTACGACCTGGGCGTGCCGCTCAACTGGAGCGCCTACGAGGACATCGCCGAGTTCTTCACCAACGACGTGAAGAACATCGACGGCAAGCCGATCTACGGCCACATGGACTACGGCAAGAAGGACCCCTCGCTGGGCTGGCGCTTCACCGATGCCTGGCTGTCCATGGCCGGTACGGCCGACATCGGTGCGCCCAACGGCCTGCCGATCGACGAATGGGGCATCCGTGTGGCCGACGACAAGTGCACGCCCGTGGGCGCCTCGGTGGCCCGTGGCGGCGCGACCAACTCGCCTGCCGCCGTCTATGCGCTGACCAAGTACGTGGACTGGATGAAGAAGTACGCGCCCAAGGAAGCCACGGGCATGACCTTCGGCGAAGCCGGCCCCGTGCCCGCCCAGGGCCAGATCGCGCAGCAGATCTTCTGGTACACCGCCTTCACGGCCGACATGACCAAGCCCGGCCTGCCCGTGGTGAACGCCGACGGCACGCCCAAGTGGCGCATGGCCCCTGGCCCGAACGGCCCCTACTGGAAGCAGGGCATGCAGAACGGCTACCAGGACGTGGGTTCCTGGACCTTCTTCAAGGACCACGATGCCAACAAGACCGCTGCCGCCTGGCTGTACGCCCAGTTCGTGACGGCCAAGACCACCTCGCTCAAGAAGACCCTGGTGGGCCTGACCCCGATCCGCGAAAGCGACATCCAGTCCAAGGCCATGACGGACGCCGCGCCCAAGCTCGGCGGCCTGGTGGAGTTCTACCGCAGCCCGGCGCGCGTGGCCTGGTCGCCCACCGGCACCAACGTGCCCGACTACCCCAAGCTGGCCCAGCTGTGGTGGAAGAACGTGGCCCAGGCGGTCACCGGTGAGAAGACGCCCCAGGGCGCGATGGACACGCTGGCCGACGAGATGGACCAGGTGATGGCCCGCCTCGAACGCGCCGGCATGGCCAAGTGCGCGCCCAAGCTCAATCCCAAGAGCGCGCCCACCAAGTGGCTGAGCGACAAGCAGGCCCCATGGGCCAAGCTGGCCAACGAGAAGCCGAAGGGCGAAACCATTGCCTACGACAAGCTGCTGCAGGCCTGGAAGGATGGCAAGGCGCGCTGAGCGGCTGCCAGTCCTGGGAGGCCGGCCTTTCTCTCCATGTGCATACATAGCTAGCTAGGAGAGGAGGGCGCAGGCCCCCGTTTCTTCCCCCGAACCTGCGGCGGCGGACGGTCCACAAGGCCAATCCCGCTCCGCAGGTGTCAAGAATTTCAGGGTTAACCCTAGGCTCAACCCCGTGCCTGTGGACAATCGCTACCTATGACCCACGTTTCTTCCCCCTTGCCCACGCGGCGCTCCGACCTCCTCGACCGCCTTGCCGAACCCCGCCAATACGACCTGGCCGTGATCGGAGGCGGTGCGACGGGCCTGGGCGTGGCGCTGGACGCGGCGGCCCGGGGCTTCAGCGTGGTGCTGGTCGATTCGCACGATTTCGCCAAGGGAACCTCCTCGCGTGCCACCAAACTGGTGCACGGGGGCGTGCGCTACCTGGCCCAGGGCAACATCGCGCTGGTGCGCGAGGCCCTGCACGAGCGCACCACGCTGCTGAACAATGCCCCCCATCTGGCCCAGCCGCTGGCCTTTGTGATGCCGTCCTACAAGGCCTGGGAGACGCCGTTCTACGGCATCGGCCTGATGATGTACGACGCCCTCGCGGGCAAGGCGGGCCTCGGGTCCACCCAGTTCCTGGGCCGTGCCAGGACCCTGCAATGCCTGCCCAATGCGCGCCAGGACGGGCTCAAGGGCGGCGTGAAATACTGGGATGGCCAGTTCGACGATGCCCGCCTGGCCCTGGCACTGGCGCGCACGGCCGCCACCAAGGGTGCGCTGCTGGTGAACTACTGCCCGGCGACCTCCCTGGTCCATGAGAACGGCAAGGTGGCGGGTTTCGTCTGCGAAGACAGCGCCAGCGGCCGCCAGTTCACCGTGCGCGCCAAGGCCGTGGTCAACGCCACCGGTGTCTGGGTGGATGCCCTGCGCCAGATGGACGGCGAGGCCATCGGCCGCCCGGTCAAGCCCATCGTGGCGCCCAGCCAGGGCGTGCACATCGTGGTGGACCGCGAATTCCTGCCCTCCGACCACGCCCTGATGGTGCCCAAGACGGCCGATGGCCGGGTGCTGTTTGCCGTGCCGTGGCTGGGCAAGCTCATCCTGGGCACCACCGACAGCCCGCGCCAGGATGTGGTGCGCGAACCCCTGGCCTTCAAGGAAGAGGTGGCCTTCATCCTCGACGAGGCCGCCCGCTACCTGACCCGCGCCCCCCAGGCGGCCGACATCCGCAGCATCTGGGTGGGCCTGCGCCCCCTGGTCAAGCCGCAGGACGATGACGGCGACAACACCAAGAAGATCAGCCGCGAGCACACCGTGCTGGCCAGCCGCAGCGGCCTGGTGACGGTGACCGGCGGCAAATGGACCACCTACCGTGCCATGGCCGAGGATGTGTTGCAAAAATGCTTCACTGTCGGCCTGCTGCCGGACAAGGCCGCTGGCGTCACCAACCGCCTGCCCCTGGTGGGCACGCCCGCCGAACCGGTGCGCCACCGTATCAGCGACGCCCAGGGCCTGCATTCCTACGGCAGCGAAGCCGCCGTCGTGCGCGGGCTGCAGGGCGCCGGGGTGGACCTGGGTGGCGGATTGACCGAGGCCATGGTGCGCTTTGCCGCCCGCCATGAATACGCCTGCACGGTGGAAGACGTGCTGGCGCGCCGCTCACGCATGCTGTTCCTGGACGCCCGCCAGGCCATCGCCACTGCCCCCCTGGTGGCAGCCCTCCTGCAGGAAGAACTGGGCACCGATCCACAACTGGATGCGTTTTTGTCACTGGCCGACCAGTATTTGCACGCTCCAGTGTGATAGGCGCTTGACTTCGGGTTTCCCCTTTGCAATAATCGAGGGCTTCGCGTTTCCTACGTGAAGTTTCTGCCCAGCGGGAAGTGCTGCAAATGGTTTGCGGTGCGGACGACGGGCCCAAGACTGACTGGCTGATCTGCAGCCCTTGAGAAGTTCTCTGGGGCCGTGGTCTTCTGGTGCAAGTTGGGAATATTGAAATGATCCAGACAGAATCTCGGTTAGAGGTTGCCGACAATACCGGCGCCAAGTCCGTCCTTTGCATCAAGGTGCTGGGTGGCTCGAAGCGTCGCTATGCAAGCGTTGGCGACATCATCAAAGTGAGCATCAAAGAAGCCGCTCCGCGTGGCCGCGTCAAAAAAGGCGAGGTTTACAGCGCAGTGGTCGTTCGCACCGCAAAGGGCATCCGCCGCGGTGACGGCTCGCTCGTCAAATTCGATGGCAACGCTGCAGTGTTGCTGAATGCAAAGTTGGAGCCTATCGGCACCCGCATCTTTGGACCCGTGACGCGTGAACTGCGTACCGAGAAGTTCATGAAGATCGTGTCCCTGGCTCCTGAAGTTCTCTAAGGACGCGCCATGAACAAGATTCGCAAGGGCGACGAAATCATCGTGCTGACCGGGCGCGACAAGGGCAAGCGCGGCACGGTGTCGCTGCGCAAGGATGACTCCTACCTCGTCATCGACGGCATCAATCTGGTCAAGAAGCACGCCAAGCCGAACCCCATGAAGGGTACGACGGGCGGCATCGTGGAAAAGGCAATGCCCATCCACCAGTCCAACGTTGCCATCTTCAATGCGGCCACCGGCAAGGCTGACCGCGTGGGCATCAAGGTGCAGGCTGACGGCGCGCGTGTTCGCGTGTTCAAGTCCAGCGGCGCCGAAATCAAGGCGGCCTAAGGGGCAAACATGGCACGACTCCAAGAAATCTACCGCGACAAGATCGCTCCCGAACTGACCAAGCAGTTCGGCTACACCTCGCCCATGCAGGTCCCCCGTCTGACCAAGATCACGCTCAACATGGGCGTGAGCGAGGCAGTCTCGGACAAGAAGGTGATGGACAACGCCGTGGCTGACCTGACCAAGATCGCTGGTCAGAAGCCTGTGGTGACCAAGGCCAAGAAGGCTATCGCCGGTTTCAAGATCCGCGAAGGCCAGGCCATCGGTTGCATGGTCACGCTGCGTGGCGTGCAGATGTATGAGTTCCTGGACCGTTTCGTGACCGTGGCTCTGCCCCGCGTTCGTGACTTCCGTGGTATCTCCGGTCGCGCTTTCGACGGCCGTGGCAACTACAACATCGGCGTCAAGGAACAGATCATTTTCCCTGAAATTGAGTACGACAAGGTCGACGCCCTGCGCGGTCTCAATATCAGCATCACCACGACGGCCAGGTCCGACGAAGAAGCCAAGGCTCTTCTGGCTGGTTTCCGTTTCCCGTTCAAGAACTGAGGCAGGGTATGGCTAAAGTAGCTTTGATCCAGCGCGAACTGAAGCGCGAAAAACTGGCCGCCAAGTACGCAACGAAGTATGCGGAACTGAAGGCGATCGCCGGTGACGCCAAGCGCAGCGATGAAGAGCGTGATGCAGCCCGCCTGGGTCTGCAGAAGCTCCCCCGCAACGCGAACCCCACGCGCCAGCGCAACCGTTGCGAAATCACCGGTCGCCCACGCGGTACCTTCCGTCAATTCGGTCTGGCCCGCGCCAAGATCCGTGAACTGGCTTTTGCAGGCGACATCCCCGGTGTCACCAAGGCCAGCTGGTAAGCAGGCAGGAGAATTACAACATGAGCATGAGTGATCCTATCGCTGACTTGCTGACCCGCATCCGTAATGCACAGATGGTCGCCAAGGCCACGGTTCTGGTGCCTTCTTCCAAAGTGAAGATTGCCATCGCCCAGGTGCTGAAGGACGAGGGTTATATCGACGGATTCCAGGTCAAGACCGAATCCGGCAAGTCCGAACTCGAAATCTCCCTGAAGTACTACGCTGGTCGTCCGGTGATTGAGCGCATCGAGCGCGTCAGCCGCCCTGGCCTGCGTGTGTACAAGGGCCATGATTCCATTCCACAAGTCATGAACGGTCTGGGTGTGGCAATTGTCACGACGCCCAAGGGCGTGATGACCGATCGCAAGGCGCGTGCTACCGGTGTCGGTGGCGAAGTGCTCTGCTACGTGGCCTAACCCGCGGCATTGAGGAGAAACTGAAATGTCCCGAGTAGGAAAAATGCCCGTGACCATCCCCGCAGGCGTGGATGTGTCCGTTAAAGATGACCAGATCTCCGTCAAGGGGACTGGTGGTTCGCTGTCGCTGGCGCAGAACGTGCTGGTGAAGGTGTCGAGCAACGACGGCAAGCTCAGCTTTGAGCCCGTCAACGACTCCCGCGAAGCCAATGCCATGAGCGGAACGATCCGCCAGCTGGTCAACAACATGGTTGTTGGCGTGAGCAAGGGCTTCGAAAAGAAGCTGACCCTGATCGGTGTGGGCTACAAGGCCGCCGCATCCGGTGCCAAGCTCAACCTGGCTGTCGGTTATTCGCACCCCGTCAACATCGAGATGCCTGCTGGCATCACGGTGGCCACCCCCACGCCCACGGAAGTGGTCGTGAAGGGCGCCGACCGCCAACGTGTTGGCCAAATTGCCGCTGAGATCCGTGCTGTTCGTCCACCCGAGCCCTACAAGGGCAAGGGCATCCGCTATGCGGACGAGAAGATCACGATCAAAGAGACCAAGAAGAAGTAAGGAGCTGCAGCATGTTGACCAAGAAAGAGCAGCGTCTTCGTCGTTCGCGCCAGACCCGCATCCGCATTGCACAGCAAGGCGTGGCCCGTCTGACCGTGAACCGCACGAATCTCCATATCTACGCCAGCGTCATCTCCGGCGACGGCAGCAAGGTGTTGGCCAGTGCCTCCACCGCAGAAGCCGATGTGCGCAAGGAACTCGGTGGTTCGGGCAAGGGTGGCAATGCCGCCGCTGCCACGGCCATCGGCAAGCGCATTGCTGAAAAGGCAAAGGCAGCTGGCGTCGAGAAGGTTGCATTTGATCGCTCAGGCTTTGCGTACCACGGTCGCGTCAAGGCTTTGGCCGACGCAGCCCGTGAAGCTGGCCTGCAGTTCTAAGCGGAGCGGAATACAAAATGGCTAAATTTCAACCCAAAGTGCAAGACGAAGGTCGTGACGACGGTCTGCGCGAAAAAATGATCGCGGTCAACCGCGTGACCAAAGTCGTGAAGGGCGGCCGTATCCTCGGTTTCGCTGCACTGACTGTGGTCGGCGACGGTGATGGCCGCGTAGGCATGGGCAAGGGCAAGTCCAAGGAAGTGCCTGCTGCAGTGCAAAAGGCAATGGAAGAAGCTCGCCGCAACATGGTGAAGGTCTCGCTGAAGAACGGCACGATCTTCCACAATGTGACCGGCCACCACGGCGCTGCCGTTGTGATGATGGCTCCCGCTCCCAAGGGTACCGGTATCATCGCCGGCGGCCCAATGCGCGCTGTCTTCGAAGTGCTGGGCGTGACCGACATCGTGGCCAAGAGCCATGGTTCGTCCAATCCCTACAACATGGTCCGCGCCACTTTTGACGCCCTGGTGAACTCCACGACGCCTTCGCAAGTGGCAGCCAAGCGCGGCAAAGCGGTCGAAGACATCTTCGCCTGATTGGAAGCTGTAAATGACTACGCAACAAACCGTCAAGATTCAACTGGTGCGCAGCCCTATCGGCACCAAGGAATCGCACCGCGCCACCGTCCGTGGCCTGGGTCTGCGCAAGCTGAACAGTGTCAGCGAACTGCAGGACTCGCCCGAAGTGCGCGGCATGATTAACAAGATCAGCTATCTGGTCAAAGTCCTCTGAGAGATAGATCATGGAACTCAATAGCATCAAGCCCGCAGACGGCGCCAAGCATGCCAAGCGCCGTGTAGGCCGCGGTATCGGCTCCGGTCTGGGCAAGACCGCTGGCCGTGGTCACAAGGGTCAGAAGTCGCGTTCGGGTGGCTACCACAAGGTCGGTTTCGAAGGCGGTCAAATGCCTCTGCAACGTCGCCTGCCCAAGCGTGGCTTCAAGTCGCAATCGCTCAAGTTCAATGCCGAAGTCACGCTGACCGATCTGGACAAGCTGGGCCTGGCCGAAGTGGACGTGCTTGCCTTGAAGCAAGCCGGCCTGATCGGCGAGCTGGCCAAGGTGGTCAAGGTCATCAAGAGCGGTGCTCTGTCCAAGGCTGTCAAGCTGACGGGCGTGGGCGCTACTGCAGGTGCCAAGGCGGCTATCGAAGCTGCTGGCGGCAGCCTGGCCTGATTTTGGATCTGAAAGAAGGTACCTGTGGCTACTAGCGCGGCTCAAATTGCAAAAACCGGCAAGTTCGGCGACCTGCGTCGTCGCCTGGTTTTTCTGTTGCTTGCGCTGGTCGTGTACCGCATCGGGGCGCATATCCCCGTGCCCGGTATCGACCCAGCCCAACTTCAGCAGCTTTTCAGCGGCCAGCAAGGCGGCATCCTGAACCTGTTCAACATGTTCTCGGGTGGAGCGCTCTCGCGCTTTACCGTCTTTGCACTGGGAATCATGCCGTACATCTCGGCATCGATCATCATGCAACTGATGACCTACGTGGTCCCGACATTCGAGCAGCTGAAGAAGGAAGGCGAGTCCGGCCGCAGGAAGATCACCCAGTACACGCGCTACGGCACGCTGGGCCTGGCCATTTTCCAGTCGCTCGGCATTGCCGTGGCACTGGAGAGCTCGGCCGGCCTGGTGCTGAGCCCCGGCATGGGTTTTCGCATCACGGCCATGGTCAGCCTGACGGCTGGCACCATGTTCCTGATGTGGCTCGGTGAGCAGATCACGGAACGTGGTCTTGGCAACGGTATCTCGATCCTGATCTTTGCAGGTATCGCGGCCGGTCTGCCAAGCTCCATCGGTGGCCTGCTGGAGCTGGTGCGCACGGGTGCGATGAGCATTCTGGCCGCCATCTTCATCGTGCTGGTGGTTGCTGCGGTGACCTACTTCGTGGTGTATGTGGAACGTGGCCAGCGCAAGATCCTCGTGAACTATGCGCGTCGGCAGGTGGGGAACAAGGTCTATGGTGGTCAATCGTCCCACCTGCCCTTGAAGCTGAACATGGCAGGTGTGATTCCTCCCATCTTCGCTTCGTCCATCATCCTGCTGCCAGCCACCGTGGTGAACTGGTTCAGTGCCGGAGAGTCGATGCGCTGGTTGCGCGACATCTCTTCCGCCCTGACGCCTGGTCAACCGGTGTACGTGATGTTCTATGCCGCTGCGATCATCTTCTTCTGCTTCTTCTACACGGCGCTGGTCTTCAACAGCCGTGAAACGGCAGACAACCTGAAGAAGAGCGGGGCGTTCATTCCCGGGATCCGTCCCGGTGAACAGACGGCCCGTTATATCGACAAGATTCTTGTGCGACTGACACTGGCGGGGGCGGTTTACATCACCTTCGTCTGCCTGCTGCCCGAGTTCTTGATCCTGAAGTACAACGTACCGTTTTACTTTGGTGGAACTTCGCTGTTGATCATCGTGGTGGTGACCATGGACTTCATGGCCCAGGTGCAGAACTACATGATGTCGCAACAGTATGAGTCGCTGCTCAAGAAAGCCAATTTCAAAGGCAATCAAGGCGGTTGACGGGTTGGAAGGGCCTGGGCGCACAGCGCGCCTGGTCCCCGAAAGCAAGGTTTAGGTTAGTTGGCGCCCCACGATTTTGTAGCGGGCACAAAAATTGTGTTCCGTGCAAGATAGCCGGGACGGATGGAAAAGTTTTAGGAGAATGCAATGAGAGTTTCGGCTTCGGTCAAAAAAATCTGCCGCAACTGCAAGATCATCCGCCGCAAGGGTGTGGTGCGCGTGATCTGCACGGATCTGCGTCACAAGCAGCGCCAGGGTTGATTGGAAAGTATTAGAGGACGCATATGGCACGTATCGCTGGCATCAACATTCCGCCCCACAAGCACGCGGAAATCGGTTTGACCTCCATTTTTGGAATTGGTCGCACACGCGCTCGCAAGATTTGCGAAGCCACCGGCATCGCTTACTCCAAGAAGATCAAGGATCTGACGGACAGCGACCTGGAAAAAATTCGCGAGCAGATCGAGCAATTCACCATCGAAGGTGATCTGCGCCGCGAAACCACCATGAACATCAAGCGTTTGATGGACATTGGCTGCTACCGTGGTTTCCGCCATCGTCGTGGTCTGCCGATGCGTGGTCAGCGTACCCGTACCAATGCACGCACCCGCAAGGGCCCGCGCAAGGGTGCTGCTGCACTGAAGAAATAAAGAGATTGAAAGATCAATATGGCCAAGTCTCCAGCCAATAACGCAGCACAGCGCGTTCGCAAGAAGGTTCGCAAGAACGTGTCGGACGGCATTGCCCACGTGCATGCTTCGTTCAACAACACGATCATCACGATCACGGACCGCCAGGGCAACGCCCTGTCGTGGGCCTCGTCGGGTGGCCAGGGGTTCAAGGGCTCGCGCAAGTCCACGCCTTTCGCAGCCCAGGTGGCTTCGGAAGTGGCTGGCCGCGCCGCCATCGACCAAGGCATCAAGAACCTGGACGTCGAGATCAAGGGCCCAGGTCCTGGTCGCGAATCCTCGGTGCGCGCACTGGGTGCCCTGGGCATCCGCATCACGTCGATCTCCGACGTGACGCCGGTCCCGCACAACGGCTGCCGCCCTCAAAAGCGCCGTCGTATCTAATTTTCACAAGCCCACCGCCGCCTGCGTACGCGAGAGCGACACAGGCGGCTCCCGCAATGGTTTGCGGTAGATGACATAAAGGAAGTTCAAGTGGCACGTTACCTCGGCCCCAAGGCCAAACTCTCCCGCCGTGAAGGCACCGACCTGTTCCTCAAGAGCGCCCGTCGCTCCATTGCGGACAAGTGCAAGTTCGACTCCAAGCCTGGTCAGCACGGCCGCACCTCCGGTGCCCGCACGTCCGACTACGGCCTGCAGCTGCGCGAAAAGCAGAAGGTCAAGCGCATGTACGGCATCCTGGAAAAGCAGTTCCGCCGCTACTTCGAGACCGCTGACAGCCGCAAGGGCAACACCGGTGCCAACCTGCTGTTCCTGCTGGAATCGCGTCTGGACAACGTCGTGTACCGCATGGGCTTCGGCTCCACGCGTGCAGAAGCCCGCCAGCTGGTGTCGCACTGCGCCATCACGGTGAACGGCAAGCCCGTCAACATCCCTTCGTACCTGGTCAAGGTCGGTGATGTCGTGGCCGTGCGCGAAAAGTCCAAGAAGCAGAACCGCATCGTCGAAGCTCTGCAACTGGCTGCACAGGTCGGTATCCCCGCCTGGGTGGACGTCAATGCCGACAAGGCAGAAGGCGTGTTCAAGAAGGTGCCTGACCGCGACGAATTCGGTGCCGACATCAACGAATCGCTGATCGTTGAGTTGTACTCGCGCTAATCGCTAGTTCGAATCACATTTCGAAAAAACCGTACCTGAACCGCGAGGCATCGCGGTTTAGGCGCTTCACCAGCCTTACCGGTGTAACGAGCTGGGGGTATTGAGAGGAAGTCTGAATGCAAACCAATTTGCTGAAACCCAAGGCGATCAATGTCGAGCAGCTTGGCCACAATCGTGCCAAGGTCGCGCTGGAGCCGTTCGAGCGTGGCTATGGCCACACGCTGGGCAACGCCATTCGGCGCGTCCTGCTCTCGTCCATGGTGGGTTACGCAGCGACGGAAGTCACCATTGCAGGCGTTCTGCACGAGTACTCGTCCATCGATGGCGTTCAAGAAGATGTGGTCAACATCCTCCTGAACCTCAAGGGCGTGGTGTTCAAGCTGCACAACCGTGACGAAGTCACGTTGAGCCTGCGCAAGGATGGTGAAGGCGTGGTCACCGCGCGCGACATCCAGACGCCCCACGACGTCGAGATCGTCAACCCCGACCACGTGATCGCCACGCTGTCGGCTGGTGGCAAGCTGGACATGCAGATCAAGGTGGAGAAGGGCCGCGGCTACGTGCCGGGCAACCTGCGCCGCTATGCCGACGAATCGACCAAGTCGATTGGCCGCATCGTGCTGGACGCATCGTTCTCCCCCGTGAAGCGCGTGAGCTACACCGTGGAAAGCGCCCGCGTGGAACAGCGCACCGACCTGGACAAGCTGGTCGTCGAGATCGAGACCAACGGTGCCATCACGGCCGAAGACGCCGTGCGCGCCTCGGCCAAGATCCTCGTGGAACAGCTGGCAGTGTTCGCACAGCTGGAAGGCGGCGAGCTGGCTGCGTTCGACGCACCTGCAGGCCCCCGCGGCAATGCCACGTTCGATCCGATCCTGCTGCGTCCTGTGGACGAGCTGGAACTGACCGTGCGTTCCGCCAACTGCCTGAAGGCCGAGAACATCTACTACATCGGTGACCTGATCCAGCGCACCGAGAACGAGCTGCTCAAGACGCCTAACCTGGGTCGCAAGTCGCTCAACGAAATCAAGGAAGTGCTCGCATCGCGTGGTCTCACGCTGGGCATGAAGCTTGAGAACTGGCCACCAGCCGGTCTGGACAAGCGTTAAACAAACGCTATAATCCCGAGTTCCCCAGAAAATGGGGAACCCGAATTTGGGTCCTCCGCAAGGGGGACTTTTCGTTCCTGTAGCAGGGATTCATTTCTGCGGCAGGAAACAGTGCCTCGGACAGTACCTGATACGGCTGGCCCGATTTAATTACATAGACAGTAGAAGGAAAGCACCATGCGCCACGGTCACGGCCTCCGCAAACTCAATCGCACCAGCTCGCACCGCCTTGCGATGCTGCAGAACATGATGAACTCGATCATCGAGCACGAAGTCATCAAGACCACCGTTCCCAAGGCCAAGGAACTGCGCCGCGTGATCGAACCCATGATCACCCTGGCCAAGGTCGACACCGTCGCCAACCGCCGCCTGGCATTCAACCGCCTGCGCGACCGCGACAGCGTCACCAAGCTGTTCAATGACCTGGGCCCCCGCTTCAATGCGCGTCCCGGTGGCTACACCCGCATCCTGAAGATGGGTTTCCGCGTTGGCGACAATGCGCCCATGGCCCTGGTTGAATTGGTCGACCGTGCTGAAGAAAAAACTGAAAATTCTTCGGCCGCAGCCGCTGAATAAGGTATATAATTCAATCTTGCCGCGCGATGGAGCAGTCTGGTAGCTCGTTGGGCTCATAACCCAAAGGTCGGAGGTTCAAATCCTCCTCGCGCAACCAATATTGCAAAAAGCCCACTTTCGAGTGGGCTTTTTTGTTTTTGGGGTGTTTTCTTGTCCAGGCGGCTCAGGGCCCTGGGTCTGGACCCTGCATCCAAAGGCCTGCCCCTGCGGGGACGGGGCCCGCAGGCGACACTCACTGGGGATGCTGGTGCCGGAACTCCTGCGTCTTGCCGCCGTAGCCATAGGCCGTGGCGCGCACGTCCTGCACATAGATGTAGCTTTCCTCGTGCAGCTCGCCCAGCAGGCCCTGGAAGGCCGCAAACACCTCGGCGATATAACGTGCCTTCTCGGCCTTGGTATTGGTCTCGTCGACGACCTTGATGTCGAGGTAGACGCTCTTCTTGCCCTGGGCGGCCAGGCTGCTGCCGCCCACGATCCAGTCCTCAGGGTGCACATAGGAAACGGTCACCGCCGTGATCTGGGGGTTCTTGCCCAGGATGCGGGTGGTCAGATCGAGCAGCGTGTCCGAGATGCGCTGCGACAGGGCCGCCGAGCGTTCGGCAGAGACTTTGACGTTGATGATGGGCATGGAAAACTCCTGGTCAGTGGATGGGTTGGTAGGTGCCTCCACTGTAGTTTTCGACCCGGTTTCCGGACACGGCGCCCGGCGGGAAGCGGCTTTGCAACGGCTGCAAAGCCCGCTTGGGGCGTGTCTCAGGCGGGCAGGGTAGCCTGCCGGCGGATGAAGCGCCCGGCACGTGCCCCGGTGGCGCGGCCTTCTGCGGTGTAGCTCAGCACGCCGTTCACCCAGACCTGCTCGATGCCTTCGCTGAACTGCACGGGCTTCTCGTAGCTCGCGGTATCGCGCACGCGCGCCGGGTCGAACACCACCACGTCGGCCATGTGGCCTGCAGCCAGGCGGCCCCGCTCGCCGATGCGAAAGCGCTGCGCCGACAGGCCGGTCATCTTGTGGATGGCCTCTTCGAGCCGCAGCAGGCCCTTCTCGCGCCAGTAGCAGGCCAGCACGCGCGGGAAGGCGCCCCACAGCCGGGGGTGGGGGCGCTCGTCGTGCGGCAGCCCGTCCGAGCCGATCATGGCCAGGGGGTGCGCAATCACGCGCTCCACATCGTCCTCGCGCATCTGGAAGTAGCAGGCGCCGCCGGGTTGCAGCCGGTCGCACGCCGCCTGTTCGGTCGTGTCCCATTCCCGCGCGATGTCCTTGAGGTAACGGCCCACCATTTCGGGATGGGGCTGGCTGCCGGTGATCAGGATGTCGATCACGCCGTCGACCAGGTCGGTGCGCAGCACCGTCGAGCCCGCGGTGTAGGGGTACACATCCAGGCTGATGGGCTGGCCCTGGGCGAGTGACTCGATCAGCGGCAGCGTCTCGCGCGTGCGGCCCCAGTTCGAGGCGCCGGCGCACTTGTGGTGCGACAGCACCAGCGGCAGGCCGGCCTGGCGCGCCGTGAGCGCGGCCTCCTGCAGCGCCGGCAAAATGCCGGCCAGCTCGTCGCGGATATGGGTCGCGTACACGCCGCCATTGCGCGCGGCCACGCTGGCCAGCTCGGTCAGCTCGGTGAGGTCGGCCGCATAGGCTTCCTTGTAGAACACGCCGGACGACAGGCCCAGGGCGCCCGCATCCATGGCCTCCTGCATGTCGGCGGCCATGGCAGCGCGTTCGCTGGCCGTGGCCGCGCGCCCCAGCTCGGGCAGGTGGCGCATGCGCAGGGCCGTATGGCCCAGCAGCGCAGCCACGTTCACGCCGGGCTGCGCGGCATCCACGGCGCGTGCGTAGTCGGCCATGCGCGCGTGGCGGAACTGGCGCTGGCCCAGCAGCGACAGCGGCGCCGCCGGTGCATCCGTCACCATGGGGGTCAGCGAGATGCCGCAGTTGCCCACGATCACCGTGGTCACGCCCTGCGACAGCTTGGGCAGCATGTCGGGCGCGTCGATGGCGGCCGCATCGTCGTGCGTGTGCACATCGATGAAGCCGGGTGCGATCACGCGGTCCGTGCAGTCGATGGTCTGTAGCTCCAGGCCGGCGAACAAGGCCGGGTCGATGGCGCCGGGCGCGGCCAGCGCCACGATGCGCTCGCCTGCCAGCAGCAGGTCGCCCACCCATCCGGGGCGGTCGGTGCCGTCGATGATGGTTCCGTTCTTCAGCAGGGTTGCTTGCGTTGCTGCCATCAATTGTCTTTCTGGCCCGGCTTGTGCATGCCCGGGCCGTGGTCCATGGCGCCCGAATACTCGGCGCTGTCGAATCCGTGTTTGTGCAAAAGCTGCTTGAACTGCTGCAGGCCCCGCGTGGCCACCGGCCCCAGCTGCTGCGCCAGGCGCACCATGAGGATCTCGATCACCACCAGGTGGGCCAGGTAGGCCTCGGTGCCCACGCGCATCACCGCATCCTGCGGCACCGACACGGCCAGCACCAGGTCGGCCGTCTCGGCCAGCGGCGTACCGGGCTGGGTCAGCGCGATCACCGTGGCGCCCTGCGAGCGGGCGAAACGCGCCGCCTCCACCGTGTAGGGCATGCGCCCCACGTGCGACACCACGAAAGCCACGCCCTCGGGACCCAGGGTGCTGGCCGAGACCAGTTGCTGGTGCGCGTCGAAGATCGCGTTGGCCGTGAGGCCCAGGCGGAACAGCCGGCTCTGCAGCTCGCTGGCCGTGAAGGTCGATGCCGCACCCACCGAGTAGCAGTCGATGCGCCGCGCCTTGGCGAGCTTGGCGGCCACCTGGTCGATCACGTCCACGTCGATGCGCCGGCCCAGCTCGGTCAGCGAGGAGACGGCCGCATGGATGATCTTGCTGGAGACGTCCTGCGCCGTGTCCTCGGCCAGCACGCTGCGGTGCAGGTAGGAGCCCGAGACCGCCAGGTCCTGCGCCAGCGCCAGCATGAACTCGCGCACCGAGTCGTAGCCGAAGCTGCGGCAGGTGCGCACGATGGTCGGCATGGACACGCCCGCCTGCTGCGCCAGCTGCTCCACCGTGGCCGCCACGGCAGCGCGCGGGTCTTCGAGCACGGCACGCACCACGCTGCGCTGCGCATCGGGCAGGCTGTCCTGGCGCTCGCGCAGTTGCTGCAGCAATCCCGGCGTGGGGCTGGGCGGCTGGGTGGAGGACGATGGCGAAGGAGGCAGGCTGCTGTTCATGCGCTTCTCCGCGTCTCAGAACCGGGTGCTGATGGCACCCGTGATGGCGCCATCGTCTTCCACCAGCGGCATCCAGCGCCACTTGTCGAAGGTGGTGCAGGGGTGCGAGATACCCAGCGCCACGCGGTCGCCCACACGGGGCGCAGCGGCGTCGCCGGCTGCGGCATCGAAGCGCAGGTAGGCATGCTGGTCGTTCAAGGCGCTCACGCTCCAGCCGGCCGGGGCGGCCGCCGCCGAGCGTTCGCCGCGCCGCGCCAGTTGCACCGGGATGGGCATCTCCAGGTCGTAGGAGATGTCGCGGCGCCCGCAGGTCAGCAGGGCCAGGCCCGGCTCCGGCACCGACTGCACCATGGCCCAGACCGTAAGGGCCGGGCGCAGCGAGGCATCGAGCCCTTCACGCTGCTCCACGTTCTTGAGGAAGCGCGCGTAGTTGCCATGGTCGTGCGTCACATAGCAGCCCGAGCGCAGCACGCCCTCCACGGGGCGCGACAGGCCCTGGGCCTGCAGCAGCGGCACCACCAGGTCGAACACGGCCGAGCCGCCCGCGGTGAGCAGGATGCGGTCCTGTGCGAACAGGTGCCCTGCATCGCAGGCGCGTGCCACCTCCATCACGCGGCGCACCAGGGCCGTCACCTCGCGGGCGTCTTGCTCGTTGTCGCAGCGCGCCACGCCGCCCTCATAGCATTCGATGCCATCGAACTGCACGGCCTGCGACGCCGCCAGCGCACGCGCCAGGGCCAGTGCCTCGTCCAGCGTGCGGCAGCCGGTGCGCTGGCCGGGGATGCCCATCTCCAGCAGCACGTTGAACACACGGGCACTGCCGCGGCGCTGCTTCCAGTCCTCCACCAGTGCGAGCTGCGCCAGCGAATCGACAAGGAACCACACCGTGAGATCGGCGTGGCGGGCCAGCAGTGCATCGAGCGCATCCAGGTCGGTATCGCAGACCACCTGGTTGGCGATGATGATGCGGCGCGCACCGGCTTGCACCCCCACCGCGACCTGGAAGGCCGTGGCGAAGGTCAGGCCCCAGGCACCGCCCGCCAGCTGCTGTGCAAAGAGCTGGGGCGACATGGTGGTCTTGCCGTGCGGCGCCAGGGCGATGCCCTTGCGCTTGGCAAAATCCTGCATCCAGGCCAGGTTGTGCGCCAGCGCCGTGCGGCTGAGCACTGCCAGCGGGAAAGCCAGGTCGTCGGCCAGCACATTCCAGCCGCGTGCGGCGATCTCGCTGGCGCGGCAGGGCGCCGCCGCGATGGGAAAGCTCTTGCTGGTGGCGTCCAGGGTGAAGTCAGTGGTGGTGTTCGTCATGTCGTTTCGTCATGTTGGAGGGACGCAGCGGGGCTGCGCCGGTCAGATGTCGTCGCGCCAGCAGGCCTTCCAGTGCTCGGTGCCCACGGGGCGCAGGGCCATGTCGGCGCTGGCGCATTCGGCCACCGCATGCGGGCAGCGCGTGCGGAACACGCAGCCCGAGGGCGGATTGGCGGGGCTGGGCAGGTCGCCCTGCAGCAGGGGGATGGTACGCCGCTGCGCCGGGTCGGGGATGGGGGCCGCGGCCAGCAGGGCGCGCGTGTAGGGATGGGCTGGCCGCGCATACAGCGCGCTGGTGGGCGCGATCTCCATCACGCGGCCCAGGTACAGCACCACCACGCGGTCGCACAGGTACTCCACCACGTCCAGGTCGTGCGAGATGAACAGCAAGGTCAGGCCCAGCTGCTGCTTGAGGTCGCCCAGCAGGTTCACCACCTGCGCCTGGATCGACACGTCCAGCGCCGACAGCGGCTCGTCCGCCACGATGAAGTTCGGCTGCACTGCCAGCGCGCGCGCAATGCCGATGCGCTGGCGCTGCCCACCCGAGAACTCGTGCGGAAAGCGGTCCGCATGCTCGGGCCTGAGGCCCACCTGCGTGAGCAGCTCGTGGATGCGCGGCAGGCGTGCCGCACCGCGCGCCTGGCGGTGCGTGTCCAGCGCCTCGCCCAGCACCTCGCGGATGCGCATGCGCGGGTTCAGGCTGGCGTACGGGTCCTGGAAGATGATCTGGATCTTCGAGCGCAGCGGGCGGAACTGGCCCTGGCTCATTCCGGCCAGGTCCTGCCCGCCAGCGTCGCTGCCGTGGTACAGCATCTGGCCCGCCGTCGGGTCCACCAGGCGCGTCAGCAGGCGGCCGATGGTGCTCTTGCCCGAGCCCGACTCGCCCACCAGGCCCAGGGTCTCGCCGCGCCGGATGGCAAAGCTCACGTCGTCCACCGCGCGCACCGGGTGCGGGCCGCTGCCGAAGTACTTGCGCAGGCCGCGCACCTCGATGAGGTTGTCGCCCGGGGTCGGGGCCATGGCCACGGCGTTCATGCGCTCACCTCCTGCTGCGCCTGCTCGCCCACACGGATGCAGCGCACCCGCCGGCCGGCCTCGGTGGCACTGCCGTCGGACAGGGCCGGCATGCGCGCATCGCAGGCCGCGATGCGGCGCTCGCAGCGCGGCGCAAAGGCGCAGCCCGGCGGCGGCGCGAGCGGGCTCGACACCTGGCCCGGTATGGCCACCAGGCGCGGGCGCTGCCCGGCCACCGCGACCGCATGGCGCCTGGCCACGCCGGGCAGGCAGGCCAGCAGGCCGCGCGTGTAGGGGTGCTCGGGCTGCGCGAACAGGTCGTGCACCGGGGCCGACTCGACGATGCGGCCGGCGTACATCACGGCCACCGCGTCGGCGTACTGCGCCACCACGCCCAGGTTGTGGGTCACGAACAGCATGCTCATGCCCGTCTCCTTCTGCAGCCGGCCCATGAGGGCCAGGATCTGCGCCTGGATGGTCACGTCCAGCGCGGTGGTCGGCTCGTCGGCGATCAGCAGCGTGGGGTTGCAGGCCATGGCCAGCGCAATCATCACGCGCTGGCGCATGCCGCCCGAGAGCTGGTGCGGGTACTCGTGCACGCGCTGCTTGGCGGCCGGTATCTCCACCAGCTCCAGCATGCGCTGGGCATGGGCCAGTGCAGCGCGGCGGTCGAGCTTGAGGTGCAGGCGCACCGATTCGGCGATCTGCTCGCCCACGGTCAGCACCGGGTTCAGGCTGGTCATGGGCTCCTGGAAGATCATCGCGATCTCGTTGCCGCGCAGCGCCCGGCGCTCGGCCTCGGGCAGGGCCAGCAGGTCCACGCGCCGGCCGTCGCGCCGGGTGAACCAGGCCTGGCCACTGACCTGGGCCTGCGAGGTCTTGGCGTGCAGGCCCATCAGCGTCAGGCTGGTGACGGACTTGCCCGAGCCCGACTCCCCGACCAGCGCCAGCGTCTGGCCCGGGTGGATGGCAAAGGACACGTCGGCCACGCTCTGGATGCGGCCGGCGTCGGTGGCGAACGAGGTGGACAGGCCCTGCACTTCGAGCCGGGCAGCCGTGGGGGTGGTCATGGGGTGGGTGCCTTCGTAACGCGCTCGCCAGGGGCGGGCGCTTGCGTGGGTCGGTGAAAGCTCATGCGGCCTTCTTGAGCTTGGGGTCGAGCAGGTCGCGCACGCCGTCGCCCAGCATCTGCAGCGACAGGGCGGTGAACACGATGGCCAGGCCCGGGTAGAGAATCGTCCAGAACGCGCGGTCGGCCGATTCCAGGCTGCCCGCGATCATGGTGCCCCAGGTGGGGATGTCGGGCGGCACGCCCACGCCCAGGAAGGACAGGCCCGCCTCGGCCAGGATGGCATAGGCGAAGATGAAGGTCACCTGCACCAGGATGGGCGAGACCAGGTTGGGCAGGATGTGCTTGAGCAGGATGCGCGGCGTGCGCACGCCCAGGGCGCGCGCGGCGTCCACGAACAGCAGCTCGCGCAGCACCAGGGTGCTGGCCCGCACCACGCGCGCCACGCGCGGCGTGTAGACGATGACCAGCGCCAGCATCACGTTCCACAGCGAGGCCCCCAGGATGGACACCAGGGCGATGCCCAGCAAGATGTCGGGGAAGGACATCATCGCGTCCACCACGCGCATCAGCGGCGCGTCCAGCCGCCGGAAGAAGCCCGCGAACATGCCCAGCAGCGTGCCGAACAGCACCGCGCCCGCGGCCGTGAGCCCGCCGATCAGCAGCGAATAGCGTGCGCCGTGCACGATGCGCAGCATCACGTCGCGCCCGAGCTCGTCGGTGCCGGCCCAGTGCGCGGCCGAGGGCGCGTTCAGGCGCTCGCTGATCGAGATGGCGTTGGGGTCGGCGTCCGACACCCAGGGGAACACCGTGGCCACCGCGACCACCAGGGCCAGCACGATGGCCGAGGCCAGCACCACCTTGCGTGCGAACAGGCGGCGTGCCAGTGGCAGCCAGTAGTCCTTGAGATTGCGAATCAGGCCTTGCACCATGTCACTTGCCCTCCAGCCGGATGCGTGGGTCGACCAGCGTGTACAGGAAGTCGATGGCCAGGTTGATGAATACATAGATGGCCGCTATGACCAGCAGCGTGCCCTGGATCACCGGGTAGTCACGGCGCAGCACGGCGCGCACCACCAGATTGCCCACGCCGGGCAGGTTGAACACCGTCTCGGTCACCACCGTGCCGCCGATCATCAGCGCCAGTGTCAGGCCCAGCACCGTGACGATGGGCACCAGCGCATTGCGCAGCACGTGCTTGACCATCACCGTGCCTTCGGCCAGGCCCTTGGCGCGTGCCGTGCGCACGTAGTCCTCGCCCAGGATGTCGAGCATCGAGGCGCGTGTGAAGCGGATGATCAGCGCCGAGTTCAGCAGCCCCAGCACCAGCGCCGGCAGCAGCAGGTGCGACAGGCGCTCGGCCAGCGGCGAGGCCGGGTCGCCATAGCCCGAGGCCGGGAACCAGCCGAGCTTGACCGCGAACAGCTGGATCAGGATCAGCCCGAGCCAGAAGCTGGGCACGCTGGCGCCCAGCATGGCCACGCCGCTCAGGGCCTGGTCACCGGGGCTGCCGCGCCAGATGGCGGCCGCCATGCCGCAGGGGATGCCGATCAGCGCCGCGATGCCCACCGCGAACAGCGCCAGGAACAGCGTGGGCTCGGCGCGCTCGAGCAGCGCCTGCGCCACCGGGCGCTGCAGAAAGATGGACTGGCCCAGGTTGCCCTGCAGCAGCTCGCCCACCCAGAGCACGAACTGCGTGGGCAGGGGCTTGTCCAGCCCGTACTGCACGCGCGCCGCGGCGATGTCCTCGGCCGTGGCCTGCTCACCCAGCAGCAGCGCCACCGGGTCGCCCGAGGCCAGGCGCGTGAGCGCGAACACCAGCACCGCGACAAGGGCCAGCACCACCAGGGCGCCGCCCAGGCGGGTCATCAGAAAACGCATGGCAACGAACCTTCGTGCAGTGGGGGCTTACTTGGCCAGGCCCGTGTTCCAGAAGAACGGCCAGATCGCCGGCGTGTAGCCTTCCAGCTTGGCCGAGCGCGCCGAGAGGCCGTTGAACTTGCCGACCTCGATGAAGGGCACTTCGTCGTACACCACCTGCTGCACGGCACCCCACAGCGGGCCGCGCTTGGCGACATTGGTCTCCTGGTTGAAGGCCGTGAGCGTGGCCTTCTTGGCGGGCGAATCCCACCAGCCCGGCGCGCCGTCACCGAGCTGCGGCGGCGAGAGCATGGGCTCGGGGAACAGGCCCGAGTGCGTGAAGTACACGTCCCACAGCTTGGCATCGTTGCGCCGCTGCACCAGCGTGGCCCAGTCCACCACCTGCAGTTCGGTCTTGAAGCCGGCCTTCTTGAGCTGCTCGGCCATCACCAGCGCCATGTTGTAGTGGAACTCGTACTGCCGGCTGGCCATGATGCGCACCGGCTGGCCGTTGTAGCCGGCCTTGGCCGCCTGGTCCTTGGCGGCCTGCGGGTTGCGCTCGTTGTACAGCTTGCCGCCCGCATCCGAGTAGTAGGGCGTGCCCTTGGGGAAGAAGTTGGGCTCCACCACGAAGAAGCGGTTGTCGCCAAAGCCCGCAGCCAGCAGCTCGCCCGAGCCCACGGCCGTCTGCACCGCGCGGCGCAGCGGCTGCGCGGCCAGCACGCCTTCCTTGGTGTTGAAGACGATGTAGGGGAAACCGAAGTTCTTGGTCACGATGGGCACCACGGCCGGGGCACCCTTGTCGATGCGGCTGGCCGCTTCCACGGGCAGCAGGTCGGCGTACTGGAACTGGCCCGACAGGGCGCCCTCCACGCGGGTGTTGGCGTTGGGCACGGGCACGAAGCGCAGTTCGTCGAGCAGGGCCTCGCGGCGGCCGGCATAGCCGCTCGGGGCCTCCTTGCGGGCGCTGTAGGTGTCGTGGCGCACCAGCACCGTGAACTGGTCGGGGCGGCGCTCCTTGAACTTGTAGGGACCGGTGCCGATGAAATCCTTGAGCTGCGGCGCGATGCTCTCCTTGGCCATGATGGCGGCCATGCCGCTGGGCAGCGCCAGCTGGGCCAACAGCGGTGCATAGGGCGCCTTGAGCTTGAGCTCCACCGACAGCGGGCCCTTGGCGGTGAGCGAGGCCACCTCCTTGCCCACGGCCTTGCCGCGCGGCGACAGCTCCATCCAGCGCTGCAGCGAGGCCACCACGTCGTCGGCATTCAGGTCGCGGCCGTTGTGCAGCTTCACTTCCTTGCGCAGGGCGATGGTGTAGGTCAGGCCGTCCTTGGACACGGAGGGCAGGCCCTCGGCCAGCATGGGCGCCACGGCCCAGTTCGCGTCGAAGGTGTACAGCGGCTCGTAGACGTGCTGCATGATGGTGCCGACTAGGTCGGCCGTGCTCACCATGGGGTCCAGCCCCTGGGGCTCGCCGACCATGGCCAGGTTGGCGGCGCCCCCCTTGGCGGGGGCGGCCAGGGCGGGCTGGCCCGACCCCAGGGCCACGAGCACGGCAGCACTTGCTGCCAGGCCCAGAACGCTGCGCCTGGCGGCCTGAACAGGCCTTCCGGGCGTCAACCAATCACGGATGGATGAGGATTGCATCGTGGCTCCATAAGTAATAACATTACATTTTTAATCGTAGATGACTCGTTTGTGAAAGTCAAACGGGTTTTTTCCGATGATTTATGTAAATTCATTACACAAGGAGCTTGCATGAGCCATGTAGAACTGCTGGGCCAGTCCCCCATCGCATCCGACCGCCAGGCGCGTCCCCTGTCGCCCGCTACGCGCGCTGGCGACTTCGTCTTCGTCTCGGGCCAGGTGCCCACGGACGACCAGGGCCAGGTTATCGTCGGCGGCATTGAGGCCCAGACGCGCCAGGTGTTCCAGCGCGTCAAGGACGCCCTGGCGCTGGCCGACTGCACCCTGGCCGATGTGGCCAAGGTCAGCGTCTGGCTGGCCGATGCGCGCGATTTCGGCAGCTTCAACCGCGTCTACATGGAGTGCTTCGGCGAGCACCGGCCGGCCCGCTCCACGGTGGAGTCGCGCCTCATGATCGACGCCAAGGTCGAGATCGACGTCACCGCCTACAAGCCCCGTGCCTGAGCGTTCCACCACCTCCGTGGGCAAGACCTTCGACGTGGCCGCGCTCGGCGAGGCCATGGTCGAGTTCAACCAGGTCCACCCCGGCCAGCCGCAGTACCTGCGCGGCTTCGGCGGCGACACCAGCAATGCCGCCATTGCGGCGGCACGGGCCGGCGCGCGCGTGGCCTACCTCACGCGCATCGGGCAGGACAGCTTCGGCCAGGCGCTCACCGCGCTGTGGCGCGCCGAGGGCGTGGACACCCGCGCCGTGCAGAGCGACGGCGAGCACCCCACCGGCATCTACTTCGTCTCGCATGGAGCGGCCGGGCACGAGTTCAGCTACCTGCGCGCAGGGTCGGCCGCGAGCCGCATGGCGCCGCAGTGGCTGGCCGGCGAGCCCACGGCCGTGCTGCAGGCGGCCCGCATCCTGCACCTGTCGGGCATTTCGCTGGCCATCTCGCCGCAGGCCTGCGACACGGCCTTCGAGGCCATGCTTCTCGCGCGCGAGGCCGGCACCCTGGTGGCCTTCGACTCCAACCTGCGCCTCAAGCTCTGGCCGCTGGCGCGGGCCCAGGCCTGCATCGCTCAGGCCGTGGCGCTGTGCGACATCTTCCTGCCCAGCCTGGAGGACATGCAGGCCCTGACCGGCCTGTCCGATCCCGACGCCATCGTCGACTGGGGCCATGCGCGTGGCGCGGCCACCGTGGTGCTCAAGCTCGGTGCCGAGGGGGCCCTGGCCAGCGACGGCCAGCGCAGGGAGCGCATCGTCGGCCTGCGCGTCACGCCCGTGGACGCCACCGGTGCCGGAGACTGCTTCTGCGGCAACCTGCTGGCCCGCCTGGCCCAGGGTGACGACGTGTTCGCGGCGGCGCGCTATGCCAATGCCGCGGCGGCGCTGGCCGTGCAGGGCTATGGCGCCGTGGCGCCCCTGCCGTACGCGCGCCAGGTGCAGGTGACGACCGCCTAGGATCGGCGGGGCAGGGCCGTCGGCACCTGCCCCGGTCATGCCGCGAACAGGTCGGACCGGGCGGCCTTGGTGATGGCGGCCACGCAGGGGTGGCTGATGCGCCGCTCCACCGAGATCGCAAAGAACTCCTCGACCAGCTCCGTGGAGCGACCGATCACCTCGACCCCGAACTGGGCCTGGGTCTCCTCTTCCAGCACCGTGGGCGAGGTGAACACCCCGCGCCCCTCGCGCCCGAAGGCGTTCATCAGCGCGCTGTCGTCGAACTCTCCCACCAGGCGCGGCTGCAGCTGGTGCTTGTTGAACCAGTGGTCGAGTTGCTGGCGCACCGAGGACATGGGCCCCTGGATCAGCATCGGCGCGCCATGCAGGCACTTGGGGAACGGGCCTTGCAGCTGGCTGCGCAGGGCCGGTGCGCAGAAGAAGCTCATGGAGCTGGTGCCCAGGCCGTGGTTGAAGGCCTTGACGCCGATCTTCCGGGAGACCGGCTCGTCCGCCAGCACCAGGTCCAGCCGGTTCAGGCTCAGCTGCGCCACCAGCTCGGGGAACTTGCCCTCGTGGCAGGTCATGTGCACCTGTTCGGCCAGGCCCATTGCCGGCTCCAGCAGGCGGTAGGCGACCGACTTGGCCACCGAATCCGCCACGCCCACGCGGAACTCCAGCGGGCGCGACTGCCCGCGCGCCAGGCGGATGGACTTTTCCAGCTCGTCGCCCAGCGCAAAGATCTGCTCCGCATAACCGAGTGCCACCCGGCCCTCGCTGGTCAGCTCCAGCCCCCGGCCGCGCTTCTTGAACAGGTCGTGGCCCAGCCATTCCTCGAGCTGCTTGATCTGGCCCGAGAGCGTCTGCGGCGTGGTGTTGAGCTGCTCGCCGGCGCGCATGATGCCGCCCGCCTTGGCCGTGGTCCAGAAGTAGCGCAGGTGCTTGAAGTTCATGCCGTCTCCTTGATACTTCGCAAAAAACGAAGTAAAAATCTAAATAAATCGAATATACGCGAAGTGTCAAGATCCCTAAAGTACGTTCATGGACAGATCGCGGAACGCCCCTTCGGGCACCGAACCCTGGCCATACAACGTTCACAAGGAGTCAAAGATGCGTATCACTACCCGAGGGCAACTTGCCGTGTCGGCCATGACCGATCTCGCACTGCGCCAGCAGATGCGTCCTGTGGCACTGTCGACCATCAGTGCACGCCAGGGCACCTCGCTGTCCTACCTGGAGCAGCTGTTCAGCGCGTTGCGGCGCGCCGGGCTGGTGGACAGCACGCGCGGGCCTGGCGGCGGCTACACGCTGGCGCGCCGCGCGGACCAGGTGTCCGTGGCCGACATCATCCTGGCGGTGGAAAACCTCAAGGGTGACGACACCCAGAGCCTGGCCCAGGGCCAGGCGGCGCAGATGAAGGCCATGACGGGTGAGCTGTGGATCACCTTCAACAGCCGGGTGATGGACTACCTGCAGTCCGTGACGCTGGCGGAGCTGGTGACGCAGGAGCTGGCCCGTGGCGTGGTGGTGGAGTCCGGCGAGCCGGCACCGCAGCAACGTGCCCGCGCCGTGCCCAGCGCCAAGCCCAAGCCGCGCCTGGCCGGGCTCGGTGTGCCCAACTCGGTGTTCGCACTGGGGAGCATGCCGCTGATGCAGCGGCGCTGAGAGGGGTGCCGGGGAGGGGCGGCGGCTGCCGCCCCTGGCTCCCGGCGCGGTGGCGGCCTACGCCGCGTACACCTGTTCCATGGATTTGAAGCCCTTCATCTCGATCGGGTTGCCGCTCGGGTCGTAGAAGAACATCGTCCACTGCTCCCCGGGTTCGCCCTCGAAGCGCACCTGGGGCGCAAGCACGAATGGCGTGCCGGCCGCCTTCAGGCGCTCGGCCACGGCCTTCCAGGCGGGCAATTCAAGGATGGCGCCGAAGTGCGGCATGGGCACCAGGTGCTCGCCCACATGGCCGGTGGCGGCGCTGGTGAACGGCGTGCCCAGGTGCAGGGAGATTTGGTGGCCGAAGAAGTCGAAATCGACCCAGGTGTCGGTGCTGCGGCCTTCGCGGCAGCCCAGCACGCCGCCGTAGAAACGGCGGGCTGCGTCGAGGTCAGTGACGTTGAAGGCAAGGTGGAAAAGGCTGTGCATCGGTGCAGGATAGCAGCGGATGCGCTCCCCCCTGGCGACGTCAGCCTTTCGGTCTGGCCAGCATCTCGGCCGTGCTGGTCTTGCGGTCGGCATTCACGCGCGCCACGTGGGGGCGCTCGTTCATGCGGGCCAGGTAGTCGCGCACCGGCAGCTCGGCCAGGAAGTCGCGGCCGTAGATGATCTTCGTGGCCGACGACACCAGCGGCAGGTGCACGATGGCCGCGCAGTCCGCCGCGGTGAAGCTGTCACCGCCGATGAAGGGGCTGAACTTCGTGAGCTGGGCGAAGGCGGCGATGTTCTTGGCCAGTTGGGCGCCGACCTTCTCGCGCGCCGCCTCGCTCACCGTGCCGCCGAAAAAGGCCTGCGGGTAGAGGTTGCGCGCCACCAGCTCCAGGTGCAGCTCCATGAAGGTGATCAGCTCGCGCACCTTGCCAGCGGCCAGCGGGTCGGCCGGGATCAGCGGGTGCTCGGGGTAGGCCGACTCGATGTAGTCGGCGATCACCGCCGACTCGCACAGCGTGCCGTTCGGGGTGCGCAGGTAGGGCACCTTGCCCAGCGGGCTGGCGCTGCGGTCGGTCTCGCCGATCCAGGCGAGTTCTTCGGTGAAGGGCACGCCCTTTTCGAGCAGCGCGAGCTTGACCTTGTTGTAGTAGTTGCTGGCCGAAAAGCCGCAGAGGGTGAGCATGGGGTGTCTCCTGTATCTCTTGGTAGGGGTCGTTGCCGGGTGCCATGCTAGGCGGTCGGCCGGCCCGGCCCGGTCGCGCAGATGACGCATGCGCCGGTCCTACAATGGTCCGCATCCGCCGCAGCGGGTGGCCGCTGCCCAGGGAGTTTGCGCCGCTCTGCCGCCGGCCGCCAGCCTTTGCCGCATCCATGCCGCGCGGTGCACCATCGTTTCCCAGGAGCCCACCACCCATGCCATTGCACAAGATCCTCCTTGCCGGCCTCGCCCTGTCGTCCACCCTGCTGGCCGCGTCCGCTCTGGCCCAGGCCTCCGACGTGAAGGTCGAGGGCGCCTGGGCCCGCGCCAGCGTTCCCGGGCAGAAGGGCACCGGCGCCTTCATGAAGCTCACCGCGCCACAGGGCGCACGCCTGGTGGGTGCATCCTCTCCCGCCGCTGGCGTGACCGAGGTGCATGAAATGAAGCTCGATGGCGACGTGATGCGCATGCGTGCCGTGCCGGTGCTGGAGCTGCCCGCCGGCAAGGCCGTGGAGCTCAAACCCGGCGGCTACCACGTCATGCTGCTGGACCTCAAGGCACCCCTGGCCAAGGACAGCACCGTGCCGCTCACCCTGACCTTCAAGGACGCCAAGGGCGTGGAAAGCAGGCTCGAGCTGACCGTGCCCGTGGCGACCAGCGCACCGGGCGCGCAAGCGGGTGCACCAGCCCATGCGCATGGGCACAAACACTGAGGAACAAGCCCCCTGCATGCCATCGCCAGCAGCCACCCATTGGGGTAAGCTGTCAGGAGCGATCCCCCCACCCATTCTTGCGGAGCGGCCATGAGCGACACATCCAATTTCGGTTTCGGCAAATTCGTCCCCGGTTTTGATTTCCTGCAGAGCCTGGCCAAGGGAGCGACCAACAGCATTCCGCAATTGCCCAACCTGTCCAACTGGGTGGCCCCGACCATCAGCGTCGAAGAGCTGGAAAAGCGCATCGAGGAACTCAAGGCCGTGCAGTTCTGGCTGGAGCAGAACTCGCGCGCGCTGGCCGCCACCATCCAGGCGCTGGAGGTGCAGAAGATGACGCTGGCCACCTTGAAGGGCATGAACTTCAGCATGGGCGACGTGGCCAATGCCTTCAAGCTCAAGACGGCCGATACCGTGATGAGCGGCGTGCAAAAGGCCGCCGACACGGTCAGCGGCGCGGCAGGGGCCGTGGCCGGCGCTGCCGCCCGCGTCACGGGCCGCGCGAAGGACGAGGCGCCGCAAGAAGAGGACGACGCAGAACCCGAGGAGGCGCCCACCAAGACCAGGAAGAGCGGCAAGGCCGCCGCTGCGGCGCCCGAAGCCTCCGTGGTCGACCCGTTGCAATGGTGGGGCGCGCTCACGGGCCAGTTCCAGCAGATCGCCGCGAACGCCATGAAGGACGCGGCCAAGCAGACCGCCCTCGATACCACCAAGAACATGGCCACCGGCCTGGCCAAGGAGGCCATCAAGACGGCCACCGGCATGGCCAGCCAGTTCGCCGCCAAGGGCATGAAGAGCATGGCCGGCGAGCGCAAGCCCGCAGCCAGGAAGGCGGCAGCGGCCAAGCCTGCTACCAAGGCCCGGCCGGCAGCGAAGAAGACCACGGCGGCGGACAAGCGCGCACCGCGCAAGAGCGCCCGCTGATCCCGGCCGTGCGTCGGCAGCGCGCACCGCCTGCGAGAAGACACACACCATGAAACTCTTTCCCTCCGGCCATGCCACCCATCCCCAGTGGCGCATGGCGGCAGCCCTGGCACTGGCGCAGTTGCGGGCGCAGATGGCCTTGCCCGAGTACGCCAGCGCTCCCACGCTGGGCCTGCTCTACATCACCGACCACTATGCGGGCGAGGCCCAGGCCCTGCTCGACTACCTGGCCGGCGAACTGCCCGAGGTGACCGACTGGAGCGGCACCGTGGGCGTGGGCGTGGCGGCCAACAACGCCGAGTACTTCGATGAGCCGGCGCTGTCCGTGATGCTGCTCGACGTGTCACCCGACCAGTACCGTGTGTTCTCGGGCGTGGCCCCGCTGCCGCGCCAGCCGACCAGCGGTTTCGCGGCCCACACGGCGCTGGTGCATGCCGACGGCCACACGCCCGAACTGGCGGAGCTGCTGGCCGAGATGGCCGGCCGCACCGAGACCGGCTACCTGTTCGGCGGCCTGAGCGCCAGCCGGGGCGCGGGCGTGCAGTTCGCAGTCGCTGGCGACGGCAACATCGCCGGGCAGGGCGGCGCTGGCGGGGTCTTCGATGGCGGCCTGTCGGGCGTGGCCTTCGGCGCCGAGGTGGCCCTGGTCTCGCGCGTCACCCAGGGCTGCCAGCCCGTGGGGCCGTTGCGCAGCGTGACCGCCGCGCATGAGAACGTGGTGCTGCAGCTCGATGGCGAGCCCGCGCTCGACGTGCTGCTCGACACGCTGGAGGTGTCGCTCGACGGCGATCCGCAGCCCGCGCTGCGCAAGGTGCGCGCCACGCTGGCCGGGCTGGTGGATGCCGGGGCCCAGCCCCAGGGCCAGCAGCGCACAGGCCACTTCGGCACCGACACCCGCGTGCGCCACATCGTGGGGCTCGACGGGGCGCGCCGTGGCGTCGCGCTCGGCGACAAGGTGGAGCCCGGCATGCACCTGGCTTTCTGCCAGCGCAACGTGGCGGCGGCACGCGCAGACCTGATGCGCATCTGCGCCGAGATCCGCGAGGAACTCGAACCTGAGGAACTGGAGCCCGCGCCGCTGGAGGCGGGCCACGCGGACGCTGCGACGAAGGCCCCTGCACCCGCAACGGGCGCCCAGGGCCGGGCGGCGACGCAGCCTGGGCGGCGCATTCGCGGCGCCATCTACGTGAGCTGCTCAGGCCGGGGGGGCCCGCATTTCGGCGGGACCAGCGCGGAACTGCAGATCGTGCGGCATGCGCTGGGCGACGTGCCGCTGGCCGGCTTCTTTGCCGGTGGCGAGATCGCGCACCACCACCTGTACGGCTATACCGGGGTGCTCACGGTCTTCACCTGAGCGGCCGGGCCACGGCCGGCCTCAGCTGCTGCTTTCGGTCGGAAGCCCGTCGGCGTCCCACTCGGGCAGGCCGCCGCGCAGCCAGTACACCGTCTTGTAGCCCTTGCTGGCCGCCACCTTGGCCGCCTTGTAGGACTTCCAGCATTCGGCCCCGTTGCAGGCAAAGATCACGGGCTTGCTGCGGTCCACTTTCTCCAGTGCCTGGAAGTCGTCCTGGGCGGCATTGAAGGCCACGTCCTTGAGGCTCTTTTCCACGTAGGCCGCGAACACGGCACCGCGGATGCGCTTGGCCTTGAATTCCTTTTCGGTGCGCGTGTCGACCACCACGGCGCCTTCTGCCTGCAGCTTCTGCGCCTCGCGCGCCGTGATGCGGTTCACGCCAGGCAGGCTGTTGGGGGTGAACAGGCCGAGCTCCGCCACGCGGCGGTACTCCTGCGCCTGGGGTCGCAGGGCCACGGGGGCCAGCCCCGCTCCCGTGCCTGCTGCGAACCACTGCGCCAGGCGCGCCTTGACGTCGGCGGGCAGGTCCTTCTTCACCGTGATCGAGAAGCCGCCCGGCACCGGCTGCGAAGTGGCCAGCACCTGTGCCTGGCCCTTGTGGATGGCAGACCATTCGGCCCAGTCGTCGGCGCGCACCACGGTGGCATCGGTGCTGCCCAGCACCAGCGCGCTGAGTCCGGCCTGCGGGTGCTTCTCGTGCAGCACCGACTTGAGGTCCTGGAACGACAGGCCGGCTTCGTTGAGCATGCCGCGTGCCATGTAGGTGTAGATCGAATCCTGCTGGGGCAGGTAAAGGCGCAGGCCCTTCATCGCGGCCACGTTGGCCACCTGGGCCGAGCCCACGAGCAGGTACTGGTCCGATTTCTGGGTCGCGCCCACGAGCTCGTAACCGCGCTGCAGCGCCGAGGCCGCCACCTGGGCCGGGCCGATGAACACATCGTAGCCCGCGCTGCGCGTGGCGCGCATCACATCGGCCAGGTCCTCGCTGGTGGCCACGGTGGCCGGCAGGCCGGCGGCCTTGGACAGGCCTGACTCGAAAGCGCTGCGCAGGATGCTGTGCGCCGCCTTCTTGGCCGTGGGTTCCACGGCCACGATGGCCGTGATCTGGGCCTGGGCCAGGGGACCGAGCGATAGCAACAACAGGGACAGCAAGGCATGGCGTGTGGTGCGGTACATGGTGTCTCCTTCGGAGTCTGTCAGCCGATGTCAAATATGCACCAGGGCGCTACGCAGCACACGTCCTTGCGCAGGTTGTTGCCATTTCTTACACCTGCTCTCCAAAACCCCCAGGGCAAACCGCAGCGGCCATACCAGAATGCGGCATGCCCCGCGCATGCTCGCGGTCTTCCATGACCGGTGCGTGCTGCGGAAAAACACCTGAGCCTGACCACCCCCCGGAGGACCGTTCCATGAAGAATCCCGTGACCCTGCCGCGCCGACACCTGCTCACCGGCAGTGCTGCCGCACTCAGCGCCCTGGGGCTGGCCGCATGGACCCGGGGCGCGCATGCCCAGCCCGCACCGGCTGCGGCGGCCAAGCCGCTGCCCGCGTATGCGGGATGGAAGAACCCAGGCAGCCTGATCGTGCACAGCAGCAGCACCCTGGAGACGCGCCGGGCGGCCTTCGGCACGGGGGTGGTCACGCCATCGAGCCAGCTGTACATCCGCAACAACCTGCCTGCGCCCGATGCCGCCATCGTGGCCGACCGCGATGCCTGGAGCGTCTCCATCGAGGGCGTGAAGGCACCGCGCGCGCTGACCCTGGCCGAACTTCGGACCCTGGGCATCGAGACCGTGACCACGGTGCTGCAATGCTCGGGCAACGGGCGCGGCTTTTTCCCCAGCAAGCCCAGCGGCACGCCGTGGACGGTGGGCGCCGCGGGCTGCGTGGTCTGGAGCGGCGTGCCGCTGCGCAATGTGGTGGCCGCGCTGGGGGGGCTGGCGGGCGGTGCCGCCTACCTCACGGGCACGGGCGGCGAGAAATTGCCCGAGGGCGTGGACCCCCTGACGGTGGTGGTCGAGCGCTCGGTGCCCATCCAGGCGCTGGACGATGCCATCCTGGCCTGGGAGATGAATGGCGAGCCGATGCCGCTGGCGCATGGGGGACCGCTGCGCCTGATCGTGCCGGGCTACCAGGGCGTGAACAACATCAAGTACGTCAAGCGCGTGGCCTTCGGTTCCGAGCAGTCCCAGGCGCGCATCATGTCGCACGGCTACCGCATGTCGCCCCCCGGCACCAAGGCCAGCCCCGAGCAGCCCTCGGTGTGGGAGATGACGACCAAGTCCTGGATCAACGGCCCCCTGCCCGAGCAGGGCACGCTCAAGGCCGGGCTGGTGCAGGTGCATGGCGTGGCGTTCGGCGGCACGCGCGGCGTGAAGGGCGTGGAGGTGTCCGTCGATGGCGGCAAGACCTGGCAGGCGGCCCAGCTCATCGGGCCCGACCTGGGGCGCTTCGCCTGGCGCCAGTTCGTGCTGCCCGTGCGGCTGGCGGCGGGTTCGCACGAACTGCTCAGCCGTGCCACCGATACCGCCGGCCATGTGCAGCCCGAGCAGCGCGAGGAGAACCTGGGCGGCTACAACAACACCAGCTGGCGCGACCACGGTGTGACCGTGGTGATCGCGTGAGGGGGCGCACGCCTTGCGTACTGCGCTGACCGCCGTGCTGCTGGCGCTGGCAAGCGGCGGCACCTGGGCCGCGGATGCCGGCGAGCTGGTGCGTGGCAAGGAACTGTTCGGCAAGATCCAGCCGGCCTGCTCCGTGTGCCACACGCTGCAGGCCGCGGGCGCCGAAGGCCAGGTCGGGCCCGTGCTCGACGAACTCAAGCCCAACGCCGAGCGCGTGCTGCGCGCGCTGCGCGCGGGCATCGGCGTCATGCCGTCCTATGCCGACAAGCTCAGCGACAAGGACATGCGGGCGCTGGCGAGCTTCGTCGCGCAGGCCTCGGGCGCCGCGCCCTGACCGGGCGCTTGCTCAGGCCTTCGACGCCGCAGGCAACAGGCTGGGCACGCTGCTCTGCGGCATGCCCGTGAACGCGAAGTCCAGCTCGGGCGCCAGGCCGCTCACGATGCGCGCCAGCGACTTGCCCGAGCCGCAGGCATGCGTCCAGCCCAGCGTACCGTGGCCGGTGTTGAGGAACAGGTTGGCCAGCTTGGTCTTGCCGATCAGCGGCACATTGCTCGGCGTGGCGGGGCGCAGGCCGGTCCAGAACTGCGCCTGGCTGGCATCGCCGGCCCCCGGGAACAGCTGCTCCACGCGGCGCACGATGGCGTCGCAGCGCACCTGGTTGAGGTCGCGCTGGTAGCCGTTGAGCTCGGCCGTGCCGGCAATGCGCAGGCGGTCGCCGCGCTCGCTGGTGTAGCGCGAGAACACGAGCTTGTACTCGTCGTCGGTGAGGCTCACCTGGTGCGCCATCGATGCGTCCTTGACCGGCATGGTCACCGAGTAGCCCTTGGCCGGGTAGATGGGCAGGTGGATGCCCAGCGGCTGCGCCAGCAGCGGGCTGAACGAGCCCATGGCGAGCACGAAGGCATCGCCGTGCACGCGCTCGAAGCGGCCTTCTGCCGTGGTCACCTCCACATGGTCGATGCGCCCGCCCGCTTCGCGCAGGGCCGTGATGTGCTGGCCCAGGCGAAACTGCGCGCCCGCAGCCTCGCACAGGCGCGCCAGTTCGCGCGTGAAGGTGTTGGCATCGCCCGATTCGTCCTCGGCGGTGTAGGTCGCGCCGGCCAGTTGCGGGCGGATGTGGGCCAGGGCCGGCTCGATGCGCACCGCCTCGTCGGCGCTGATCACCTGGCGTTCGCAGCCGAGCTGGCGCATCTGCTCGGCCGGGGCCAGGGCGCCGTCGAACTCCTTCTGGTTGGTGTAGAAGTGCAGGATGCCCTGCGTGCGCTGGTCGTAGGCGATGCCGGTGGCGGCGCGCAGCTGCTGCAGCGTGTCGCGGCTGTAGGTACCCAGGCGCACGATCTGCTCGATGTTGTGGCGCGTGCGCGCGGGCGTGCAGTTGCGCAGGAAGGACAGGCCCCAGAGCCACTGGCGCATGTCGGCGCGGATGCGGAACAGCAGGGGGGCGTCTTCCTTGCCCAGCCACTGCAGCACCTTGAGCGGCGCGCTCGGGTTGGCCCAGGGCTCGGCATGGCTTACCGAGATCTGGCCGCCATTGGCAAAGCTGGTTTCCGCACCGGGCGCACCCTGGCGGTCGATGACGGTCACCTCGTGGCCGAGCTGTTGCAGGAAATAGGCCGAAGTCACGCCGAGCAGGCCGGCGCCAAGAACGATCACACGCATTTTGAAAGCCTTTGGAAGGGCAATCGCCAGGCCTGTCGATGTCGCTGCGGGTATGGGTGTCCATAGCGCGCAGCGGGCACGTCATTGCCCGGCTGCCGCTCCCCCTGTCCTTGGTACCTGAGAGATTCACCGCCGCCCCTCATGGGCTGCGGCTTGCTCCTTCGGTGCGCTACATGGCGTAGCGGCTCTCCAGACGGCCTTGATGAATGGTGCAGTACGGAACCTGAGCGTGCATGGGAGTTTGCGCCTTCGGTGAAGCGGCCATTGCCGCTTGCTCTCCTGCAGGGGCCATTCTAGGCACAAAGACGAACGCCGCAACTAATGTGCGGCGTTCGTTGCTGATACAAGGCCGGGCGCTGGCCCGGTCAGGCGTCAGTTGCGGCGGGGGTTGTCAGGGTTGCTGTCGCGGCGGTTCGACACACCATCGCCATCGCGGTCCCGGTCGTTGCGGTTGGAAATGCCGTCACCGTCACGGTCCCAGCCGCCACGGCGCATTTCCCAGCGGCCGTCGCGTTCCTGCCAGGTGGGCTGGCGGTAAGCGTAGCCGGGGCGGGCCTTCACCCAGTGGCCGGCGACCCACACATGGCGGCCGCCACGCCAATCCCAATGGCCCTCTTCCCAGACCTGGCCACGGCGTGGGCGCGGCACGGCTTCACGGCGGGGTGGCGGTGGTGCGGGGATGACCTGGTAACCCTGGGGTCCCGACTGGATCACCACGGTGCCTTGGTGCGCCGGCTGGGCCGTGGCTACCGTCGAGAGGCCTGCCAGTGCCAGCGTGGTGGCGATGAGGGCTGCGTAAGTGGTTTTGTAAGCCATGGATGACTCCTTCTTCAATGTTGTTGTGTCGCCTCTGTATGGTGGGCAAGCAGCGGCGCCAGGTCTGTAGGCGCCGCACCTTGCCCCCTGTAGGCGGGCGGGGCCGGGACCCGCGGGGCAACCGGCCTGCCGCCATCAGTTGCGGTACGGGTTGTCCGGACGGCGGTCGTGGCGGTTGGGCACGCCATCGCCGTCTCGGTCCCAGCCGCCGGGGCGCATGTGGTGGCGGCCATCGCGCTCTTCCCAGCGCGGCTCGCGGTAGGTATAGCCAGGGCGGGCCTTGACCCAGTAGCCCTGGATCCACACATGCCGGCCGCCGCGCCACTCCCAATGGCCGGGCACCCAGGCCATTCCACGGCGTGCGTGGGGTGGTGCTTCATAGCGGGGTGGGGGCGGCGCGTGGTACTGCACCGGGGTGACCTGCAGCGGGGCCAGGGCGGGGCGCTGCACCGGATGCTGGTAGTAGGAAGAAGGGGTGCCGGTCTGGATGACGACGGTGGCGCTGGGGGATGCCAGCGCCGGGGCAACGGCACCCAGCGACAGCAAGGCCAGGGAAGCGACGGCGAGGGCGATGCGGGCCATGAAGGTCTCCTTGGAAATGATTCCTTGCGGAACCGGAGCCTTGATCGTGGGCGCTTTGCGTCAAGCCGGTGTAGTGCCCGTGCGAAGAGTTGTAAGCGGGTGTTGCTGCGGCGCAGCTCGCGCACCCAAAGCGTGATTTATGTCACACCGGCGGTCCATTGCGCTGCGCGCCACCCGGGGCGCATGAAACTGGTGCGACCCACGCCAGCGCCCCCGCGCAAGGGCCGCCCCCCTCTGGGTAAGGCGCGAAGCGACTCAAGGGGGCATTTCACCTGACCAGCAGCGCCAAGGCCGGCGGCAGCACCAGCCAGAAGCCCGACACCGGCATCAGCACCACGCCGGCCAGCACCAGGGCCAGCAGGCACCAGCCCATGGGCCGCAGCGCCTCGGCCGGCTGGCTGCGCTCGAGCGCCGTCACCTCCCATGCCAGCAGGGCCAGCACGGCACCGAACAGCAGGAACCAGACGGCGGCGCCCAGGTGCATGTCGTCTGCCACGGCGTTGAACACGCCACGCTGCCACAGGATCTGCCACTGGGGGGCGAACAGGACGACCGCCGCCAGCGTGTGCAGCAGGGCCACGGCCAGCAGCCAGAGGCCCTTCCAGGGGCGGGCCGCAAGGGTGGAGAGGGACCAGAGAAGGCTGTGCACGGAAGGCTCCTTGTCGTACGGGGAATGGGGAGGGGTCAGCCGATCCAGCGATCGGCCTGCGTGTGGACCTGCGCCCGGATTTCGGTCAGCAGGTGCATGAGCCCGAGCCAGGCGCGCTCGAAAGCCGGCAGTTCGGGCGGCACGCCGGCCAGGTGCCTGGCCAGCACCTTCTGCTGCGCCGCCACGGGGGCGGGCGGGCGGCTCTTGCCTGCGAAGTCGAAGACCGGCTCCGTGAAGGGCTCGGTCTGCCAGGCCTGCATGATCGACAGGGCGGGCATCAGCTCGTTGGTGAAGGTGGCGAGGTCCATCGAAGCATGGACCAGCCCCAGCGCCACGTAGGCCTGCAGCACGCCCTGGGCATGGTTCGTCGATGCAGGTTGCAGCAGTGCGCGCCAGGCCTGCAGCACCCCGCTGCGGAACGCGGGCGACAGCTCGCGCGTGCAGCCGAAATCGAGCACCCCGAGCTGCCCGTCCGGCAGGAACAGAAAGTTGCCCGGGTGCAGGTCGGCATGCATGTGGCCGAGGCCGAAGGTGCAGTGCATGAACCAGTCCCAGAGCAGCTGGCCGGCCTGGTTGCGCGCGGCCTGCGTGGGCTCGGTGCCCAGCCAGTCCGCCAGGTGCAGGCCCGGCAGATACTGCTGGGTGAGCACCTGCGCACGCGTGTGCGAGGCAATGGGCTGTGGCAGCACGATGCCCGGCAGCGCCGCATGCTCGGCAAACCACTGCAGTTGCCGGGCCTCGTGCAGGTAGTCCACCTCGCGCTGCAGCGTGCGCTCGATCTCCTGCATCACGCGCTCCACCACCACATCGCCGGGCAGGGGCAGGTCGCTGTGCGCCAGGGCACGCAAGGTGGTGCGCAAGAGGCGCATGTCCGAGGCGATGGTGGTGGCAATGCCCGGGTACTGCACCTTGACCGCCACGGCACCGTGCCCGGCCAGCTCGGCGCGGTGCACCTGGCCCAGGCTGGCGGCGGCAAAGGCCCGGGGCTCGAAGCGGGTGAACAAGGCCTCGGGCTCCTGCCCGAAGGCCTGGCGGAACACCCGGCCGACCAGCGCGCGGTTGAGCGGCGTGGCCTGGTGGCAGGCGCGCGCCAGCTCGCGCCGCACGCCCTCGGGCAGGAAGCTGCTGTCCATGCTCAGGATCTGCGAGACCTTGAGCGCTGTGCCGCGCAACTGCCCCATGGCCTGGAACAGGATGCGGCCCAGGGTTGCCTCGTGCCGGGCCTGGGCATCGGCCTGTGCCACTTCGTCGGCGTGGGCGGGCCGCATGCGCTGGCCCAGTTGGGCCAGGCCCAGGCGTGCGGCCGTGATGCCGGTGATGGTGCCGCGCGCGAGCGTGCCCGTGCGGGGTGGCTTGGCGCCTGTCATGCGCGGGGCGGGCGTTGGGGGCTGGTAGAAGCCGGCGCGGCAGCATCCAACCGCGCCAGCAGGGTCCGCACGATGAGCCGGTGGAACGGTGCGATCGTGGCCATGTAGGTGTGGCCCAGCGCGTTGTGGATGTGCACCACGGAGGAAAGGGCCAGGACGGCCTGCCCGTCCTGCATGCGCTTGTGCAGCGATACCAGCACGTTCAGGTGGCGGTCGTCCACGCCCATCACCACCTCGCGTTCGCCCAGGTGGCGGATTTCGAAGAAACCCACCTGGTCGCCCACCCGGTAGCCTGCTGCGCTCCGGCGGGTGCCGTCGTGCAGTTGCCCCACGCCCTTGAGTCCGACCATGCTCACCAGGCGATTGCGCAGGGCCATGAGGGCACGCGTCCAGCCCGGCGTGCGGATCACCATGTCCAGCCATGTCTGCAGTGCGCTGGTGTCGGAAAGGGGGTCGGCGGTCTCGAAGCAGTCGGCAAACTGGGCGCCTGGCAGTTGCGTGGCGATCACGCTGCCCGAAGGGATGGCCGTGGCTCGAACAGTGCGGGCGGGGCTCATGGGGCGGCCTTGCGGGTGCGGGGTTTGCGGGCGGGCTCGGGCGCATCGGCCACGGGGGCCTGGGCCGGCGGGCGCGCACGCGGCGTGCGCGGTGTATCCACCGGGGACACCATCGTGTCGCCCAGCGCGTTCTTGGCCATGCGCAGCACCCCCACCAGGCCGCTGCCGTGCTGCATGAAGCGCGCCATCTGGCTGCGCAGCATGAAGCCGCCCAGCTGCAGCACACGGTTGACCAGGCCCGCGCGCAGCGCCAGCACCGCCACGCCCAGCGACAGGTCCACCAGCTGCGTGGTCTCTGCGAATTCGTCCGATTCGTCGGCCAGCCAGTAGGCCACCACGCCCGCCAGGTAGTCGCCATACAAACCACTGGCCACGCCCTTGAAGTCGCAGGGCTCGATCTCGCCGCTGGCTTCTGCCGCTTCGATGAAACCGGCCACGGCCTCGCGCAGGGCCTGGCGTGCGGCCAGCGGCTCGGCCAGCATGGACAGGGGGGAGCGCCGGGCCAGTGTGCGCAGCTCGGCGACGAACTCGCGGTCGGGCAGCAGGCGCTCCAGCACGGCATCGGTCAGGCGCTGCAGCTTTTCCTGCAGGCCGTAGTCCGCCAGGTCCGGCGTGGCCAGCGTATCGGCCAGCGCGGCGCGCACCGCCTCGTCCACATAGCCCAGCACGATGCGGTCCTTGGTCGGGAAGTACTTGTAGATCGTCGCATCGCCGATGCCGGCCGCACGCGCGATGTCCTTCATCGTCGTGCCGTCGAAGCCCTGGCGCGTCATCAGATCGACCGCGCTGGCCACGATCTGGCGGCGCGTCGCGTCCTGCTGTTGGCGGGTGGTTTTCAATTGACTATCCTTAAATCAGTGAAATATATGATTTAAAGAATAGTGATTTTTGATTGTGGCGTCAAGCAGGCACGCAATCGCCTGGCGTGAGCGCCCTCAAATCCACAGGAGGCAGGGGTTAGCGGCGCATGCCCGTGAAGGCCTCGAACTCCCAGCTGCGCAGCGCCAGCAGCAGGGTGTAGCCCTCGAGTTCGCGCGGTGGCAGTTTCTGGTCCGCCAGGTGCTGCTGGGCGAAGTCCTGGGCCACGCGCTGCATGCGCTCCATGAAGGCCGGGGCCAGGCTGCGGCTGATGGTGCCGTGCACCAGCAGCACGCCTTCGCCCGCGCCGTCGAAGCCACCCGCGAAGTAGTCGAGCAGCGCATGCTCGCGAAAGTAGTTCATCACCGGGCCATGGGGCCGCCAGCGGAAGGTCTTGGCCAGCTTGAGCCGGTAGCGATTGAGCGGGCGCAGCTCGATGATGCCGATGCGGTCGAGCTGGGCCAGGTACTTGATGCCCTCGGCCTCCGACAGGCGGTAGGTGCCGGTCACCTGCTCCAGCGTCCACTGGCTGAGCACGCAGATGGCCATCAGCAGCAGCCGCTTGTCGGCCACCACGGCCTTTTCCTGCTCCTGGGTGAGTTCCTTGAGCAGGGGCTGGCTTTCGGCCACGCGGCGCGCCAGGTCGGCGAAGTCCAGTGCCAGCGCGCGGCAAATGGCGTCGATGCGCGACAGCGGCATGTCGCCCTTGGCCAGCATGCGCTTGACGCTGGACTCCGCCATGCCCAGCTGCTGGGCCAGGTCGGCGTAGGTCATCTGCGCGGTCTTGAGTTCCTTCTTGAGGGCGGTAACGAGGTCGGCGGTGGTGCTCATGGGTATCGATTATCGGTACCTCTGGTGCATTTGGTAGCCCTTTGAACAGATTTCGGTACCGATCGAGCCCTCGGCGTTCCCACACTGCGCTCCATCAACCACTCCCGGAACCCGAACCATGCCGCTGCCACTCCCGTCGACCGCCCCAGGCCCTTCCCGCCCCGAGGTGGTGCTGCTGCTCGGCGCCTTTGCGCTGCTGGCGCTGGCCGTGTTCGGTCCGGTGCTGCAGGACAGCGCCCACCAGCACGGCTTTGCCGACCAGCGCACGCTGCTGGGCATTCCCTGCGCGCTCGACGTGCTGAGCAATCTTCCCTTCGCCATCGCCGGGGCCTTGGGCCTCGCGTGGCTGGCCCAGGTGCCGGTGGCTGCAGTGGAGGGCGTTGCACGTGCGCTGGCCGGCCTGTTCTTTGCCGGCCTGGTCTTCACCTCGGTGGGCTCGGCCTTCTACCACTGGGGGCCCAGCGACTTTGGCCTGATGTGGGACCGGCTGGGCATGGTGCTGCCGTTCGCGGGCCTGCTGGGGCTGGCGGCGGCGGGCCGCGTCAGCCAGCGTGCGGGCATCGCCACGGCGGGCGCCGTGCTGCTGGGCGGCACATCGGCCGTGCTGTGGTGGGCGCTGACCGGCAACGTGCTGCCCTGGGCCGTGGTGCAACTGGGCGGCATGCTGGTGGTGCTGGCCCTGGCCGCGCTGCCGCGGCGCGAAGGGGCCCTGGCCGTGCACCTGGGCGCGGTGATCGCTTTCTATGGCGTGGCCAAGCTGTTCGAGGCCGCCGACCATGCCATCCTGGAGGCCACGGGCCAATGGGTGTCCGGCCACAGCCTCAAGCACCTGGCTGCCGCCGCCACGGCCCTGCCGGTGCTGTCGGCATTGGCCGCGTTGCTGCCACGCACCGAGGGCCATGGCGCTGTCGCCGCAACCGGGCAGAATGGCGGCCAGCACCGGCCGGGCAGCGGGCCGGCCACGGCGCGCAGCGCACGCCGCCAGGGTGCCTGAGATGCCGTTCGACCACACCAAGACGCAAGCAAGCGAGGAGAGACGCATGACCACCGAGACCCCTTCTGCGGGCGCGAGCCCCCTGCACGGCAGCCCTGGCGTCCAGGGCGGCCACGGCGGCCATGAAGACCCCAACCAGTTCGCCCTGCTGCGCCAGCGCCGTTTCGCCCCCTTCTTCTGGACGCAGTTCTCGGGCGCGGCCAACGACAACCTGTTCAAGTTCGCCTTCACGGTGATGGTGACCTACCAGCTCAGCGTGGGCTGGCTGCCGCCGGCCATGGCCGGGCTGGTGATCGGGGCGCTGTTCATCCTGCCGTTCCTGCTGTTCTCGGCCACCTCGGGCCAGCTCACGGACAAGTACGACAAGACGCGCATGATCCGCTTCGTGAAGAACCTGGAGATCGCCATCATGCTGGTGGCGGCCGTGGGCTTCGTGGCCGGCAACGTGCCCATCCTGCTCCTGTGCACCTTCCTCATGGGCATGCACTCCACGCTGTTCGGACCGGTGAAGTTCGCCTACCTGCCCCAGGTGCTGACCGAGCGCGAGCTCACGGGCGGCAACGGCATGGTGGAGATGGGCACTTTCGTCGCCATCCTGCTGGGCAACGTGGCCGGCGGCCTGCTGGTGGCGCTGCCGGGCATCGGCCACACCACGGTGGCCATCGCCTGCGTGGCGCTGGCCCTGGTCGGGCGCCTGGTGGCGCAGGCCATTCCCTCGGCACCGGCCACCGACCCGGGCCTGGTCATCAACTGGAACCCGATCACCGAGACCTGGCGCAACCTCAAGCTCGCGCACGGCAACATCGTGGTCTTCCGCTCGCTGCTGGGCATCAGCTGGATGTGGTTCTTCGGCGCGGTGTTCCTGTCGCAATTCCCGAGCCTTGCCAAGGAGGTGCTGCACGGCAACGAGCAGGTGGCCTCGCTGCTGCTGGTGGTGTTCTCGGTGGGCATTGGCATCGGTTCGCTGCTGTGCGAGGTGCTCTCGCGCCGCCATGTCGAGATCGGCCTGGTGCCGCTGGGCGCCATCGGCATGAGCGTGTTCTCCATCGACCTGTACTTCGCCGCGCGCAGCCTGCCGCCGTCGGAGATCATGGGCCTGGGTGCCTTCCTCGCGCAGAGCCAGCACTGGCGCGTGATGCTCGACCTGGCGCTGCTGAGCCTGTTCGCCGGCCTGTACAGCGTGCCCATGTACGCGCTGATCCAGATGCGCAGCCAGCCCACGCACCGCGCGCGCATCATCGCCGCCAACAACATCCTGAACGCGCTGTTCATGATCGCCAGCTCGCTGATCGCGGGTGCGCTGCTGGGCGCGGGCTTCACGGTGCCGCAGATCTTTTTGTTCACCGGCCTGGCGAACGCGGTGGTGGCGTTCTACATCTTCATGCTGGTGCCCGAGTACCTGCTGCGCTTCGTGGCCTGGGTGTCCTCGCGCTTCGTCTACCGCTTCAAGGTGCAGGGCGACGAAAACCTGCCCACCACGGGTGCGGCCATCCTGGCCTGCAACCACGTGAGCTTCGTCGATGCGGTGCTGCTCATGGCGGCCAGCCCGCGGCCCATCTACTTCGTGATGGACCACCGCATCTTCCGCGTGCCGGTGCTCGGCTGGCTGTTCCGCCTGGCCAAGGCCATCCCCATCGCGCCCTACAAGGAAGACCCCGCCACCTACGAAGCCGCCTTCGAGCGTGCGGCCCAGGTGCTGCGCGAGGGCGATCTGCTGGCCATCTTCCCGGAAGGCGGCATCACCAAGGACGGGCAACTGCAGGAGTTCAAGGGCGGCATCATGAAGATCATCGACCGGGCGCGCGAAGAGGGCATCAACGCCCCCGTGATCCCCATGGCGCTGACCAACCTTTGGGGCTCCTACTTCAGCCGCATCGAGCAGGGCGGTGCCATGGTGCGGCCGTTCCGCCGCGGGTTCTACAGCCGCGTCGGCCTGAACGTGGGGCACGCCGTGGCGTCGTCGGACGTGCAGCCCGCGCTGCTGCGTTCACGCGTGGCCGATCTGCTGGCCACCTGAGCATGCGCCATGCCGATGCCCAGCGGGCCTGGCGGCGCACCGGGCACCGCCACGGGAGCCTGCCATGAAAATGGTGCTGACCTCTGCCACCACGCCCGAGGGCTACATCGGCTGCCTCGAGGGCAGGCAGCGCAGCTACTGCGAGGCCCTGCGCACGCACGCGCTGGCGGCGTCGCCAGCGCTGCAGGAGCGGCTCAAGTGGGGTCATCTGGTCTTTTTCTCTAACGGCCCGGTGCTGCTGGTGCGCGCCGAGCCCCGGCGGGTGCTGCTGGGCTTCTGGCGTGGCCAGCGGCTGCAGCATCTGGAACCCCGCCTCAAGGCCGGCGGCCAGTACGAGATGGCCACGCTCGTATTGCTTGACGACACGCCGCTGGACCAGGCGGTCTTCGTCCGCCTGGTCCGCGATGCCACGGCGCTCAACGCCGCCTTGGGAGATCCCACAGCCTTGCGGCGCTAGGCACGGCTCAGATCAGCGACAGCCCCGCCAGCTGGGCCAGGCGCTGGCCCTCGGTCTCGCTGCGATCAGCCGTTGCGAAAAAGAAAGCTGTAGGCGTTCAACGCCGGCACCCCTCCCAGGTGCGCGTACAGGACACGGGAACCTTCGGGGAATTCGCCCTTGCGCACCATGTCGATCATGCCGTGCATGGACTTGCCTTCGTACACCGGGTCGGTGAGCATGCCCTCCTGGCGTGCGCACAGGCGGATGGCCTCGAGCGTGCCCTCGCTGGGCAGGCCGTACTCGGGGCCGCCGTAGCGCGTGTCCAGCACCACGTCCTCGGCCGTGAGCTCCTGGCCCAGTTCCACCAGCTGGGCGGTGTTCTGCGCGATGCGCAGGATCTGCGCATGCGTCTGCGCGGGCTTGGCCGAGGCATCGATGCCGATCACCTTGCGCGCCCGTCCGTCGGCCGCGAATCCCACCACCATGCCGGCCTGCGTGCTGCCCGTGACCGAGCAGACGACGATGTAGTCGAACGCAAAGCCCAACTCCTTTTCCTGCTGGCGCACTTCCTCGGCAAAGCCCACGAAGCCCAGGCCACCGTAGGGGTGCTCGGAACAGCCCGCGGGGATGGGGAAGGGCTTGCCGCCGGCCTTCTTCACGTCGTCCATGGCCTGCTCCCAGCTGGGGCGGATGCCGATGTCGAAGCCCGCGGCATCCAGGCGCACGTCGGCACCCATGATGCGCGACATCTCGATGTTGCCCACGCGGTCGTACACCGCGTCGGAGTAGTTGACCCAGTTCTCCTGCACCAGCACGCACTTCATGCCCAGGTGCGCGGCCACGGCAGCCACCTGGCGCGTCTGGTTGGACTGGATGCCGCCGATGGACACCAGCGTGTCGTAGCCGCCGGCAATCGCCTCGGGGATCAGGTACTCGAGCTTGCGCGTCTTGTTGCCGCCAAAGGCCAGGCCGCTGTTGCAATCCTCGCGCTTGGCGTACAGGTGCACCTTGCCGCCCAGGTGGGCCGACAGGCGGTTCAGGGGCGTGATCGGCGAAGGGCCGAAGGTCAGCGGATGGCGGGCGAATTTCTGCAGGTTCATGGTGGGCTCTCGTGTGCGATGGAAGGGGGTATCACGTGCAGGAACGCTTCGTTGGCGCCTTGCCTGCAGTGCCTCCATCGTAGAAAAAGCCGTGGTTAACGTGGTTGTGAAAATGGGTGGATATTTGGTGGTTTGGTATGCAAGAATGGAAATGGATTTCCATTGATTTCACAAAATACACAATGTGCGCAACAAAAGTTCGTGGCAAGAGCGTGCCTGCCACCGAAGGCATCACCGACGACCTGGACCGCACCGACAAGGCCATCCTGCGCCTGCTGCAGCGCGATGCCTCACTGTCCAACGTGGCCCTGGCTGAGAAGGTGCACCTGAGCCCGCCCGCCTGCCTGCGCCGCGTGGATCGGCTCAAGCGCCTGGGGCTCATCGACGGGGTGGTGGCGCTGCTCAACCCCAAGGCCGTGGGGGCTGGCATGCTGGTGATGATCGGCGTGGTGCTCGACCGCTCCACGCCCGAGTCCTTCGCGGCCTTCGAGAAGGCGGCCGTGAAGATCTCGGGCTGCATGGAATGCCACGTGGTGACGGGCGAGTTCGACTATTTCATGCTGGTGCGCACGCGCGACAGCGACAGCTTCAACCGCCTGCACGCCGAGCAACTGATCTACCTGCCGGGCGTGCGGCAGGTGCGCTCCTTCATGGTGCTGCGCAACGTGCTGTCCACCACGGAGCTGCCGTTGGCCCTCTGACCAACGGCCCAGGATTCACGGCGTCTCGACCGCGAACGCCAGACCGGCGTTGGCCTGCAGGCGCGCGATCAGCGGCTCGCCCATGGCAGGCGCCGGGGTCCAGATGCCGCCCGGGGTGGCAGCGGCTTCCTGCAGCAGGCAGACCGCCGCCTCGGCGATCATCTTCGAGGTCGAGCCGTAGCCCGGGTCGCGGTCGCCCTTGACGCCCACGCGCAGGGTGTGTCCCTGGCCGTCCTCGCCAAGGAAGAGCACGTCGTAGGAGCCGGCCTCGCGCTCCTCGCGCGAAGGGCCTTCGCCGGGCTTCGGACCCTCCTTGGAGCCCATGGACTTGTCGCCCGCCACCGCATTGGCGATGGCTTCGCCCTTCTCGCCAGGGCCGGTCACCAGCATCTCGTCGTAGACGAAGTCCGTGCCATAGGCGTGCTGCAGCAGGAAGTTGGAGCGGTGTACGTTGCGCGTGTTGATGGCCGCCATCACGAAGGGGGCGACCCACATGCCCAGGGCCTCGTCCTCCATGGGCTTGTGGCCCGTGGGCTGGCGCGGGCCCTCGAAGCCGGGCGTGAGCGAGAACGGGTTCTTGAGCAGTTCCAGCACCTTGGGGTCGGCCGCCGATGCGGCCATGGTGGCTTTCAGGCTGGCCGCCGTGCCGCCCGAGAAGGTGCCCTTCATCCTGCGCACACGGCCGCGCACGCGGCTGGCAGGGTGGCCGAAGCGCGCCTGCATCTCGCGCTGCAGCATGAACACGCCCAGGTCGAACGGGATGGAGTCGAAGCCGCACGAGAACACGATGCGCGCGCCGCTGGCCTTCGCCGCAGCCTCGTGCGCATCGATCATGTGGCGCATCCAGGCAGGCTCGCCGCAGAGATCCACATAGTCCACGCCCGCGGCGGCGCAGGCGGCCACGAGCTCGTTGCCGTAGAGCTGGTAAGGCCCCACCGTGGTCAGCACCAGGCGGGTTTGCGCCATCAGGGCCTGCAGGCTCTCCATGCTGGCGCTGTCGGTCACCACCAGGGGCGTGTCGGCAGGGGCGCCCAGCTCGTCGCGCACGGCGGCCAGCTTCTCGGCGCTGCGCCCGCCCATGGCCCAGCGCAGGCCGCTGCCGGCCGGGTAACGCTGCAGCAGGTACTCCACCACCAGGCGGCCGGTGAAGCCGGTGGCGCCGTGGACGACGATGTCAAAGGGTTTGGTCATGGCGGTTCTCCGGGAGATTCGGTAGGGCGGGCAGGCCCCGCAATCGCCGGGATTGTGAAAGACCCGGGCAGCATCGGCTGTCGCCCATGCGCTTCCTAGTGTCCCGAGTTGGAAGTTCGTTGAAGAAAGCAATCTGCCGAAATCGCTGCAAGGCTAGGCGCAAAGCACAGCCATGCTGGGAGCATGGCGAGCATTTGCAACGACGCATGGCGGGGATTGTCGGTAGATTGATTCAACGAATTTCCAACTCGGGATACTGGTGGTGGCTTGCGCGCAACTGTGGGGTCGGATAAGGGTGTCAAAGTGTGACCAAGTACCGTAAAACGATACTGAAGAGCCGGCGCAATGCCACTGTGGTGGTTCAATGCGGACACCCGGCTGGCGCTTTGCGACCATTCGTTCCGTGTTCAACAACGGCCCCAGGGCCACACCACCCGTATGTCAGCATCTTCCTTCGTCGTTCAGCGTGATACCCGTGCCTGGCAGCTCCAGGTCTGGATTTCGTTCGGCATTGCCGTGTTCCTGTGCGCAGTCGGCCTGGCCTGGCTGCCCGGGGAGCAGCTGGAGCGCGCGTTCATGGTGATGGGGTATGTGTTCTGCCTCTCGGCCGCCTTCGTGCTGGCCAAGTTCGTGCGGGACAACGAAAGTGCGGGCCGCCGCGGCGCTGGCGACACCCCCATGTGGAAGCTGGTGGTGTGGGGTGGCTTTGCGGTCGCGATGGGCCTGACGGGCTGGGGCCTGTTCAGCATGGAGGTCAACCAGACCTACAAGGCCTTCCTCGGTGTGAGCTGGCTGTACCTGATCACCACCGCGTTCACGCTGGCCAAGATGCTGCGCGACCGCCATGAAGCCGACCTGGCCGAAGCCCGTCTCCAGGGCCGCCGCGAAGCGGCCCAGGCAGCGTCCGGCAGCAACGGTTGAGCCGCGCAGTCCTTTCCTGAATGCATTGCCTGGCGCCTTGTGTGCGCCAGGCGCACCCAACCCTCTGGAGTGACACCATGTCGATGAACAAGACCCTGCAACGCACCCTGGCCCGCACCCTGCTGGCCGCCAGTTTCCTCGCGGCCCTGGCCAGCCTGCCGGCCCGCGCACAGAGCGAGGCCTCGGCCGCGCTGTCCCTGCTGCCCGTGGCCTCCGTCGTGGGCACGGCCTCGGTCGCCTCGACCGCTGCCGGCGCCGTCGTGGCCGTGCCCGCAGCCCTGTCGGTCGGTGGCGCCGTGCTCTCGGTGCGCGCCGTGGAGGTGTCGGCGGTCGGTACCGTGTACGTGCTCGAACGTGCCTCGGACGGCGCCCGCGTCAGCGTGGAGGTGCTGGGCCGCGGCATCGGTGCCTCGGCCCATGCCGTGGGCACGGTGGTGGTCTGCACCGTGATCGGCTCGGGCGTGGTGCTGTCGGTGGCCGGCGAGGCCCTGGCCTTCGTCCCCAACGCCATCGGCCGGGCACTGCTGCACAACGAGCGCCTGTGAAGAAGGCCGCAGCCATGCACACCACCACCACTTTGCACCAGCCCGGCCTGCGCTGGGCCCTGGGCGCGGCGCTGCTGACCGGCGCTGCCCTGCTGCCTGCCACCCAGGCCCATGCCGGCCGCTCGTGCGAGGCGGCCAAGCCGCCTCCCGCCAAGAGCGTGGAGCGCGGCATGCAGCTGGCCGAGCGCACCTCCCAGGCGCTGGACGCGACCGGTGCCCAGGTCGTGATGCTGGGCCGCGCCGGCCAGGACCTGGGCAAGTACGGCATACGCTACTCGCACCTGGGCTGGGCCTACAAGACGCCCGAGGGCCCCTGGCGCGTGGCGCACAAGCTCAACGAGTGCGGCACCGCCGTGGGCCATGTCTACCGCCAGGGCCTGGGCGAATTCTTCCTCGACGACCTGTGGCGCTACGAGGCCGTGTGGGCCGTGCCCACGCCCGAGGTGCAACAGCGCCTGTACACGCTGCTGCAGGACAAGGGCCGCACCAAGGCCATGAACCAGCCCGCCTACAGCATGGTGAGCTACGTCTGGGGCACCAAGTACCAGCAGTCCAACCAGTGGGCGCTGGAGACCCTGGCCGCCGCTATGGAGCCGGCCACCGTCAACAGCCGCGAGCAGGCGCAGGCCTGGCTCAAGTTCAAGGGCTATGAGCCCACCACGCTCAAGATCGGGCCACTGACCCGCATGGGCGGGCGCGTGGGATCGGCCAACATCGCCTTCGACGACCACCCCAACGACAAGCGGTACTCCGACCGCATCGAGACGGTGACCGTGGATTCGATGCTCGCCTGGCTGCAGCGCGCGCAGCTGGGTGCGGCGCCCGCCACGCTGGTTCTGAAGTGACGTGACGATGCGCCTGGGCGACCCGGTCCGGGCGCGATCGGCAACCGGGAGAACTGTCCATGAGCAAATCCTTGCGACTTTCCGAGAAGTGGTTCCGCCGCGGCCTGTGGCTGGTGGCCTTCGTCTTCGCGGGTTTTCTGATCGGCCTGGGCGGCACCATCGTCGGCGACCTGCCTCAGGTGGAAAAGCGCCTGGTGGTCGAAGACTTCGTCGACAAGGCGGCCTACGACCGGGTGCGCGAGGAGGTGCGCGCCTCGCGCAAGGCCGAAGAGGATGCCGAGACCGCGCTGCAACAGGCCCAGCTGCAGCGCAGCAAGACGCGCAGCGAAAGCGCGGCCGAGCGCGAGACCTTCAACAACTGGCTGGCCACGCGCAGCGCCACCCAACGCGCTGACCAGGACCCCGAGGTCATTGCCCGCACCCAGAAGCTCGACGTGCTCAAGCTCGCCGAGCGCAAGACCCAGCAGGCGGTCGAGGCGCAGCAGCAGGCTGCGCTCGATGCCCACCAGGCCGCCAGCGCTGCCCAGCAGCGCCAGAGCGAAATGGAGCGCGAGGGCTATGACCGCATGTCCGTCGAGCAGCGCAAGCTGGAGCTGCGCGTGTTCCTGTACCGGCTGGCGCTCACCCTGCCGCTCCTGGCCATCGCCGGCTGGCTGTTCGTCAAGAAGCGCAAGGGCACCTACTGGCCCTTCTTCTGGGGCTTCATCTTCTTTGCCCTGTTCGCCTTCTTCGTGGAGCTGGTGCCCTACCTGCCGAGCTACGGCGGCTATGTGCGTTACGTCGTGGGCATCGGCATCACGGTGCTGGTCGGGCGCTATGCCATCGTGGCGCTCAACCGCTACCTGGAGCGCCAGAAGCTGGCCGAGGCCCTGCCCGACCAGGAGCGCCGCAAGGAGCTGAGTTACGACGTGGCCCTGGCGCGCCTGGCCAAGAGCGTGTGCCCCGGCTGCGAGCGGCCGGTGGACCTGAAGAACGAGGCCATCGACTTCTGCCCGCACTGCGGCATCGGCCTGTTCGACCACTGCGGCGTGTGTACCACGCGCAAAAGCGCCTTTGCCCGCTTCTGCCATGCCTGCGGTGCCGCAGCAGCGGGTGCACCAGCACCCCAGGTGCTGCCGGTGATCCCGCCCACGCCACCGGTACCGCCAGGGCAGGTGGCGCCTGTCGGCGTGCCCTGATCTCAGGGCGCGGGCCGGGGCTCGTACAGGTGGATGCGGTCGCGGCCCGCCGCCTTGGCTTCGTAGAGCGCGGCGTCGGCATCGGACATCAGGGCACCCAGTGAATCCTGCGTGGATACGCCGGTGCGCACCACCAGGCCGATGCTCACGGTCGCGTGCAACGGCGCCTGGTGCCCCTGCAAGGCGAAGGGGTGGTTGCGCACCTGCTTGCACAGGCGGCGCGCCACCGCCATGGCATCGGCCTGGCGGATGCGCGGCAGCACCACGGCGAATTCCTCGCCGCCGAGGCGGCCGAACAGGTCACCGGGGCGCAGGGCCTCGCTGACCGTGGTGGCAAAGCCATGCAGCACCTTGTCGCCCTGGGCATGGCCATAGGTGTCGTTCACGCGCTTGAAGTGGTCCAGGTCCAGCATCAGCACCGCCACGCTGCTGCGCTCGCGTGCCAGGCGGGCCAGCAGCTTGCTGCCCTGGGCCATGAAGGCGCGGCGTGCCAGCGCATCGGTCAGGAAGTCATGGCTGGCCGCGCGGTGCAGGCGGCGCATGGCCTCGACACTCGCCGCCTTGGCCGTGGCCACCGAGAGCGGGCCCAGGCCCAGCAAGGAGATCCCGACGCGCAGCGAGAACACCGCCCAGGCATGGGTGGGCGCGAACGCCAGGTCCAGCATGCCCGCACCCGCCGCGATCGCCAGGCCAAAGCAGGTCAGCATGGATAGCAGGCTGGTGGCAAACACACCATAAGTGAGCGCACACCACAGCAGCGCCGGAACCGGAAAGGCCAGCGCCCCGGGGCCGCCGATGGCGATCGCCGCGGCCTCGCTGGCCGCCAGCGCGAGCAGGGGCGCCGCGTATTTCCAGCGGCGCCGGGACCAGCGGCGCTTCTTGAGCGTGCGCCGCGCTTCCTGCGGGGTCGGCAGGCTCAGCATGACCGGCAGGATCAGCACGCTGTTGATCAGCTCCGTGCAGAACCACATGCCCAGCGCCGTCAGCCAGGTGGTGTTGAACAGCAGCGGGCCGGTGCCCGAACCGACCAGCGCAGCCAGCACACTGCTGGCCACGCAGATGCCGAACATCAGCACCACCGACATCTGCCGCTTGAGGAAGCGCGTGGCCACCGGCACCTGGCCGAACAGCCACCAGCCCAGCGCCACGCCGCTCAGGTTGGCCGTAGCCAGCCACAGCGTGGCCAGGGGCGCGGTGCCGGTCACCAGGTCCGCGGCCACATAGCCCACCGCGGCGGCCGCCCAGGTGCCTGATGCGGCCAGGCGCGGGTAGCGCACCAGCAGGCCCAGCAGCAGCGCATTGGCGGGCCAGAAGGCGGCCATGAAACCCAGGGGCCGGGTCACGATGCCCAGCAGGGAGGCGGCAAAGACCAGCAGTCCGATGGCCGCACACAGGCCCCAGCCCTTCAGCGGGCCGGCGGCGGTGCCGGGGGAGGGGGGGCGAAGCAAAGACGGCATGCGTTGAAGTTCAGGGGGCGCGGGGCGATTTGGACCCACTGTAGCCGCGAAACCCCTCAGCGCCCCAGCGGGGTCTGACCGCAGACGCCGCCGGCAACGGTGGAAAATTGTGTCCGGGCGGCATTTTTCCAGGCACTCAGGCCCCTTGCACGGCAGTGCCGGCCGCCAGAACCACCTGGTTGCGCCCCGATTGCTTGGCCTGGTACAGGGCATCGTCGGCTCTCTTGAACAAGGTGTCCGCAGCGACGGGCGTGTCATGTACCCAGGCCAGGCCGATGCTTACCGTGACGGAAATCTGCGAGCCCTGTGCTTCGATGTGCAGCATGGAGACGCTGGCGCACAGCCGCTCGGCAATCGCCTGGGCCTCCGCCTGTGTCACCGCCGGCAGGTAGACCACGAATTCCTCGCCCCCCATGCGCGCCAGCAGATCCGAGCTGCGCAACTGCCCTTGCAGGCAGCGTGCAAACTCCACGAGCACCCGGTCACCAACAGCATGGCCAAAGCGGTCGTTGATCTGCTTGAAGCGATCCAGGTCCAGCTGAGCGATGGCGCTCTGGGGCGCAAGCCGGGCGGGCAGCCGGGATTCCAGCCAGCGTCGGTTGCCAGTGCCGGTCAGCGGGTCGGTGTGGGCCGCCTGCTCCAGCCGGATCTCGGCGCGTTCATTGGACAATGCCGCCACCATGAGTGCCATGCCGAAGTGGCAGAACATCTGCACGGAGAACGCCCAGGCGAAGCCGGTGGAGCCTGCCGTGCCACCGAGGATGTAGGCGAGCCGCAACGCATAGATGCTGCCGCTCAATCCCAGAAAGGCGGCCATCAGTGCGCGCGAAGGCAGGGGTTCGGTGCGACAGTCGCGCAGTATCTCGAACGTGCAGGCGGCCAGTACCAGCGTAGCCGTGGCGTGAAAGGCCCCTGCGCGCAGCAGGTTCTGGAGGGGAAAACCCGTGGCGATGCCCGCCGCCAGGCATGCCAGTGGCAGCAGCACCACGGCCCGCCAGGGCACTCGCCTGCGCCCGCTGAAGCTGCGCACTCCTGCCCAGAAAAGGGCGTACCCGCCAGTGCCCAAGAGCAGGCTGCCATGGGTCCACATCCACATCGGCAGGGCTGCGCTTTCGCCGCGCCAGGCCAGGATCGCACCCACCGCCAGCATCAGATAGGCCGTAGCCAGCGATGCCAGGCCCTGCGGCCGGCATGAGTGGCGGCGAATGTGGAAGATGCTCAGGGCACCGGCGATGAGGGAGGTGTTGTAGAGAAGAAGAACGGTGGCCAGGTCGAGCTGGAAGTCCATGGAGTCTTGTGCGCAGAAATGTCGCACCGATTATCGAAGGGCTCTGTGACGCCGCCCTGGCAATCGCTTTTCAGCGCGGGCAGGTGCCTGGCGGGCCGAACCTGGCTTCTGGCTACCTGGCGCGCCAGGCTTGCCACCGCTGGCGCCACCGGCGCTTGAGCACCCGGCCCGCGCGCCAGGGCCAGGAAGCGCGCACGCGTTCGAGCAGCGCCGCCTTGGCGCGCATCCAGCGGGTGTACACCCAGGCGAACCAGCGCAGTTGCAGCAGTGCCGGCTGGGTCAGCGTGAACAGGCGGGCGAGTACCGCCGTGCCTGCCAGCTTGGCCACCACGATGATGAGCATGCCCAGCAGCACATGCCCCTGGCCGATGGTCCACAGCGCCAGCAGCTTGATGGGCAGCAGCATCAGCGAAGGCAGGGCAAAGACCAGCACCGCGGCCCAGGGCGGCAGGCCGCGCACGGCGCCCTCGATCCAGCGCAAGCCGGGCCAGCGGCCGATGCGCGCCAGGATTTTCTGCAGCGGCTCCCAGCCCCATTCCTCGAAGACGATGACCAGTGCCAGCAGCCAGCCGGCCAGGTGGCCGATCAGCCGCAGCGGCCACAGCAACAGCTTGCGCAGGATGGGGGGCACGGCGTGTGGGCTGTGGGGCCGGGGCTCAGACGCCGCGCGCCCGGTCGGCCTTGAACTTCGCGCGGAACTGGGCGAAGGTGCCCGCATCCAGCGCCTCGCGCACTTCGCGCATCAGGTTCAGGTAGTAGTGCAGGTTGTGGATGCTGGTGAGCATGGGGCCCAGCATCTCGCCGCAGCGGTCCAGGTGGTGCTGGTAGGCGCGGCTGAAGCCCTCGCGCCCGCCGGCTTCCCACGAGACACCGCTCTTGCCCGCGCAGGCGTGGCAGGTGCAGCTGGTGTCCAGGGGCTGGTGGTCGCTCTTGTGGCGCGCGTTGCGGATCTTGAGGTCGCCGTAGCGCGTGAACATCGTGCCGTTGCGCGCATTGCGCGTGGGCATCACGCAGTCGAACATGTCCACGCCCTGGGCCACCCCCTCGACCAGGTCCTCGGGCGTTCCCACGCCCATCAGGTAGCGCGGCTTGTGCGCCGGCAGCAGGTGCGGGGTGTGCGCCATGATGCGCAGCATCTCGTCCTTGGGCTCGCCCACCGAGACACCGCCCACGGCGTAGCCGGGGAAGTCCATCTCCACCAGCCGCTCGAGCGACTCGGCGCGCAGGTTCTCGTACATGCCGCCCTGCACGATGCCGAACAGGGCGTTGGGGTTGTTCAGGCGGTGGAACTCGTCCTGGCTGCGCCTGGCCCAGCGCAGGCTCATCTCCATGGATTGGCGCGCCTCGCGCTCGGTGGTCAGGTGGCCCTTGGTCTCGTAGGGCGTGCACTCGTCGAGCTGCATCACGATGTCGCTGTTGAGCGTGGTCTGGATCTGCATGCTCACTTCGGGCGACATGAACAGCTTGTCGCCGTTGACCGGGCTCGCGAAGGTCACGCCCTCTTCGGTGATCTTGCGCATGGCGCCCAGGCTCCAGACCTGGAAGCCTCCCGAATCGGTGAGGATGGGCTTGTTCCACTGCTCGAAGCCGTGCAGGCCGCCGAAGCTTTCCATCACATCCAGGCCCGGGCGCATCCACAGGTGGAAGGTGTTGCCCAGGATGATCTGCGCACCCATGTCGTGCAGGCTCTGCGGCATCACGCCCTTGACGGTGCCATAGGTGCCCACGGGCATGAAGATCGGTGTTTGCACCACGCCGTGGTTGAGCGTGAGCGTGCCCCGCCGCGCATGGCTGGTGGGGTCGGTGGTGAGGAGGTCGAACTGCAGCATGGGCCACATTGTCCCAGACCGCACGCCACGGCCCCCGCGGCCCCGAAATGGGTATTGACAGGCCCTGGGTGAGGCCATGGGGTGCGGCGCACCCCGCAGTCTGTACACTGGGTCGCACACAAACGGAAGGAGAACCCCATGTTCAAGATCCTGATTGCCGTGGACGGCTCGGACCTCTCGCTGGACGGTGTGCACCATGCCCTGGGCCTCGTGCGCCAGGGGCTGTCGGCCAGCATCGTGCTGGCCAACGTGCAGGAGCCGGCCACGCTCTACGAGATGGTCACCGCGCGCGATGCCGACCTGATCGCCGCTGCCAGCCTGGAAGCCGGCGAGCACCTCATGGCCCCGGCCCGGGCCCTGCTCGATGCGGCCGGTGTCTCCTACGAAACCGACATCGGCGTGGGCGACGTGGCGCACACCCTGGTGGACATGATCGAGCGCAGCGGCTGCGACCTGGTCGTCATCGGTGCGCGCGGGCAGGGGGCCATCAGCAGTGCCCTGCTGGGCTCGGTGTCCCAGGAAGTGGCCCATGCCAGCCCCGTGCCCGTGACCATCGTCAAGCATGTCGACGTGGCGCGGCAGCTGGAGCCCGAACCAGAGTCGGAAGACGGGACGGCGGACGCCCCGCTCTGACCGCGCGCTGCACCCCGCGCAGATGCGACAAGGGCCGCGTGAGCGGCCCCTTGGCATCATCCCCCGTTCGCTGCTGGCGGCTCAGGCCGCCTTGCGGAAGGGCTGCTCGGCCGCGCTGCGCTGCAGCTTGCCGTGCGGCAGGCTGGCCAGGCGCGAGAACATGCGCCGCACATAGCCGTTGACCCACAGGCACTTGTTGAGTTCGTCCACGGGCAGCGGGCCGGACACCACCACGATGTCGTTGGCCATGTCCTGCGCCCCGGCGGCGCGCAGGCGGCGGCGCGTGTTGTTGGCCCAGGACTGGATGCGGGTAGGACTGCCATGCTGGTGCACCTCGCCCGTGTGCGCATCGAAGGCGATGGCCACGGTATCGGTCTTGAGCTTGAACCTGCGCTCACCGGTCACGGCGCTGGGCGCCTCGCGCATGTCGTACAGGTAGTAGCTGCCGGCCTTGAGCTGGTATTGCATGTCCATGGTGGTTCCTCTCTGGGGGCATTGTCGAGGGCGCACCACAGGGCAATCGCAGGGAATGGGGCCGGAAAACGCCTCTTATCGGCGCGTGATCCGTGCTGGCATGCCAGTCGGTGCGCGTGCCATTGTGCGCGGCCCCTCGGCATGTGCAAATGAAACTTGACCGCAATTGAGTAACGGTTTGTGAGGGGGAGAGGCAAGCCACTTGAACGGCACCTGAGATGGCCTGTTGATGGTCAAAAGCGCGCGGCCAAAGCCAGTGCCCCCGTGCAAGGGCCGCCCCGCCGCACCGGGGGCGTCCCCCTCAGGGGGATGGCGCGAAGCGCCTCAGGGGGGAGCCTAGAAGTCCACCAGGCTCAGCCCCAGGCTAAACACGGTGCGCTTGCGGTTGTAGTCGATCATGCTGTCGCCATAGCCGCTGAACAGCTGGGTGTGCAGGCGCAAGTTGCTCTTGCTGCCCAGAAAGCCCGCGCCCAGGGTCTGCAGCCACTCCAGGCGCAGCGAGCCGCGGTCGCTGTTGGCCAGCGAATGGCGCATCGTCGCGCCCACGGAGTTGTCCTTGTCGTAGTTCCAGAAAGCGGCCAGCTCGGCACGGCCCATGTAGTCGCTGATGCCCGGGTTGTCGTCGCTGCCGCTGCTTTCGGGAATGCGCTTCCACAGGCGCGCGCGCACGTTGATGTCGTTGCCCAGCTCCAGCCCCGTCATCAGGTAGGCACGGTTCCAGCTGCGCGACAGCGGCTTGCTCTGGCCGTTGGACTGGTGCACCAGGCCGATGCCGCTGTAGCGCCAGCGCCAGCCGAAGGGCAGCTTGGCATCGGTGGGGTAGACGTACATGACTTCCGGCTCATGGTCGGTCGTGCGGAAGGGGCGCGAGAGCTCGGGCGTGAACAGCTGCCAGTACGACTGCTGGGTGTAGCCGAACCACACCGAATCCTTGAGCGTGGGATGGCCCTGCGTGAGCAGGCCCTGCGCCACCTTGGTGCGCACCGACAGCTGGATGCGGTTCTCGGTGCGGCGGTAGGGCGTGGACTCGGTGGCCGAATTGCCGTCCGCGCCCGAGGTGGGCTGGCGGTTCACGTTGCTGCCGGCCGCCACGGACACCGTGATGGGGCGGTAACCACGGAAGCTGAAGGTGCCGCAATCGCTGCCCGACTCCAGTTCCCAGAAACGCGACAGGTCACTGTACTGCGGATCGCGGCAGCCTTCGGTGCGCGCCACTTCGATGATGCGGGTGGCGGGCAGCGTCGTGTCCACCGGGGTGGGCACGGCATTGGCCGCCGCGGCCGTGGCCGCAGGTGACTGCCAGGCCTGCTGGCCGGCCCACTGGTCGAAGCAGGCCAGGCGGGCCTGATTGTCGTCGGACAGCGCGGCGCAGCGGCGCCAGGCGGCCTGGTCGCCTGCGGAGGTGCTGCCAGGGGCCATGGCCGGGGTGGGGGTCCCTTGTGCGAAAGCTGCACCGGCCGGTGCCAGCACCGCCAGCGCCAGCGCCACCGTGCGGTGGGCCGCCGCCATGCCCGGTGCAGTCGCCTGTGCAGGACGAAGGAAGGGGAGAGAGGTGCTGTGAGCTTGTTGCATGTGCCTGGTATTTCTTGCCGCGATGGCAGTGGGCGATCTGGCTGGGCCAGGTCGCTGGGTTTCTTGCCGGTGCCCATTTTTCCAGAGACGGGCTGCCGCCGGATGTCGTTGGCGATCTTGACCTACATGCGGGTGTTGTGTGTGCGCATCATGGGGATGCGGCGTCGCTGCTGGCCTTGGCCTTCGCTGCGAACTCCGCGCGCAGCGCCTTGAGCTTTTCGCGTGGGTCCTCGCGCACGGTGGTGCGGTCCAGGCCCATCTCGGCGATGAAGCGGCTGGGGCGGGCCTGCACCATCTCGCGGCCCTTCTTGCGCCGCTTGGTCCAGCTCACGGCCAGGGTGCGCTGCGCGCGGGTGATGCCCACGTACATCAGGCGGCGCTCTTCCTGCAGGCGCTGCTGCGTGTCCTCGGCCACGACCTTCTGGCGGCCCTCGTCGTCGTCGAGCTTGAAAGGCAGCATGCCCTCGGTCACGCCGACCAGGATCACGTGCGGCCACTCCAGCCCCTTGGATGCATGCAGGGTCGAAAGCACGACCATGTCCTGCTCCTTTTCGCGCTCCGAAATGGTGGACAGCAGGGCAATGGTCTGCGAGACCTCGAGCAGGCTCTTGGTCTCCGCGGCCACGGGCGTGCCCGAGGTGTCGTCGATCTGGCCGCCCGCGCGCTGGGCCATCCAGTCGCAGAACTCGAGCACGTTGGTCCAGCGCGCGGCGGCCACGGTCTCGCTGTCCTCGCCGTCGTACAGGTGCTGCTCGTAGCCGATCTCCTTGAGCCACTCGCCCAGGAAGGCGCGCGAGGCTTCGGCGCCGTGCGTGTGGCGGGCGCGGTACTCCAGGTCGTTGATGTAGCGGCCGAACTCGTGCAGGCTTTCGAGCGCCCGCTTGGGTACCGCTGCCGGCAGCATGTTGTTGAACAGCGCCGCGAACATGCTCTGCTTGTGCTGGGTGGCGAAGGCCCCCAGCGAGCCCAGCGTGGTGTGGCCGATGCCGCGCTTGGGGCTGGTGATGCAGCGCAGGAAGGCCGGGTCGTCGTCGTTGTTGATCCACAGCCGGAACCAGGCACACAGGTCCTTGATCTCCGCGCGGTCGAAGAAGCTCGTGCCGCCCGACACCTTGTACGGGATGTTCACGCGGCGCAGCGCCTTCTCGAAGGGCTTTGCCTGGTGGTTGGCGCGGTACAGGATGGCGAACTGCTTCCAGTCCGGCTGCGGGTTGGTGGCGGCGCGCAGGCTCAGGATGCGCGCCACGGCGCGCTCGGCCTCATGCTCCTCGCTGTCCGCGTCGATCACGCGCACCGGCTCGCCCTCGCCCAGTTCGCTGAACAGCGTCTTGGGAAACAGCTTGGGGTTGGGGCCGATCACGTTGTTGGCCGCACGCAGGATGGCGCTGGTGGAGCGGTAGTTCTGCTCGAGCTTGATGACCTGCAGGCTCGGGAAGTCGATGGGCAGCTTGCGCAGGTTGTCCAGCGTGGCGCCGCGCCAGCCGTAGATGGACTGGTCATCGTCGCCCACCGCCGTGAAGCGGGCACGCTCGCCCACCAGCAGCTTGAGCAACTCGTACTGCGTGGCGTTGGTGTCCTGGTATTCGTCGACCAGCACATGGCCGAGCAAGGCCTGCCACTTGGCGCGCACCTCGGGGAAATCGCGCAGCAGGCGCAGCGGCATGCCGATCAGGTCGTCGAAGTCCACGCTCTGGTAGGCCGCCAGGCGCTCCTCGTAGCGGGTCATGAGCACGGCGATGCTGCGCTCGTTGTCGTCCGCAGCCTCGGCCAGCGCCTGCTCGGAGGTCAGGCCCTTGTTCTTCCAGGCGCTGATGGTCCACTGCCACTGGCGCGCCGTGGCCATGTCGACCGTGCCGCCCGCGGCGTCCTTGAGGATGCCGGTCACATCGTCCGAGTCGAGGATGCTGAACTGGGGCTTGAGGCCGAGCACCGACCCGTCCTCGCGCACCATGCGCACGCCCAGCGCGTGGAAGGTGCAGATCAGCACATCCTTGGCACGCCGCCCGATGAGGCTCTTGGCGCGCTCGCGCATTTCGGATGCCGCCTTGTTCGTGAAGGTGATGGCCGCGATGCGCTTGGGATCGAGCCCTCGCTCGATCATGTGCGCGATCTTCTGCGTGATCACCCGCGTCTTGCCCGAACCGGCACCGGCCAGCACGAGGCAGGGCCCGTCGGTGTAGTGGACAGCCTGGAGCTGGGCGAGGTTGAGACCGAAAGACATGGGGGAGGCAGCGACCGGGGAGGGGTGACGCGCATGCGCCGAAGGCGCGCGGCGTGGTTTGCAGCAGGGGAGTGGCAGATCATACCTTGGGCACCTCTCGGGCCCTGATGTGAACAATTGGCAACAGAAAGGTCAACTACTGTCACAAAACCTGACTGATACGGTTTTGTACTGGTTGCGAATGGAGTGCTCACTTAAACTGACCAGTTGCACCCTGCACTGCGGAGTATTTTGCGTGAAGACCAATCTGAAGGGGGATCTGGCGACCGGCCTGCTGGCCCCTGCATTGCGCACCCGGTTTTCCGAGTTGTTCGGGGTCGCGGCCCGCAAATCCGTCTTTGCCTGGCGCGAATCGCCGCTGGAGCAAGCCCAGGTGGCGGTGCTCGACGTGTCGTCGAACCTGGTGCGCCTGCAGCCTTTACCGCCCTGCGTGATCTGGATCGGGCGCGAGCAGGCCGCCGCGCGCTTTGCCGACGCCTGGGTGGGACGCCTGCCGCAGGACTACACCGTGGCCGATCTGATCGACATCCTGGACCGCGCAGCCGTCTTCCTGCTGGACTGGAAGGCACGCCGGCCCGCTGCGCCAGCCGTGGTCGCCGTGGCGGCGCAACCTGCGGCCATTCCTCCTGTGGTCCCTGTATCGACACCGTCGCGTGCATTTGCCCACAGCACCATCCAGCCCACACCCCCTGCGGCCGCTGGCACAGCCGCCATGGCCGCAGCCCAGGGCAGCCGCTACCGGCTGGGGGCCTGGGTGTTCCTGGGGCCGCCTTTCGACAGCTCCGGCTGCATCAGCGCACTGGCCTTGCTCGCGCGCCAGCCCGTGACCGCGCAGCAATTGCACGTCCACAGCGGCCTGGCCCCGGCGCAACTGGCCGAGCTGCTCAAGGAGCTGGCGCGCCGCAAGGTGCTGCAGGTGATCGCGCCCGCGCAGCCGGTGGCGCCCTCGTCAACTGCTGCCGAATCCCGCCGCCCGGCACCAGTGAACAAAGGCCTGGTGCGCCGCCTCTCCCACTGGATCAGTGGTGCCAGCCGGCCATGACCTCCCCTGCAATGACCTATTCCAGCACTTCCCCCATGCCGCGCATCGCCTTCATGGGGCCCATGGGCGTGGGCAAGACCACGGCCATCCGCGCGCTGTGCGGCGACGACATGGTGGCATCCGACGTGCCCAACCTGGACCGCCAGTCCCACGCCAAGGAATTCACCACCGTGGGCGCCGAGTTCGGTCAGATCGACCTGGGTGATGGCGAGTTCGTGCAGGTCTGCGGCTGCCCGGGGCAGGACCGCTTCGACTTCCTGCGGCAATGGGTGGTGTCCGCCTCGGTGGGCGTGTTCGTGATGGTCGACGTGAACGCGGCCGATGCCGTACACGCAGCCGGTGCTTTGCTGGCCGAGGCCGCAGCGGCCGAAACCCCGCCCCTGGCCCTGGTGCTGAGCGCCCGCCCGGCGTCTACCGCGGCCACCCAGGCCTTCGCCGATGGCCTGCAGGCTGCCGGCCATGGCGTGGTGCCCGTGCTCCAGGTCGATGTGCGAAAGCGTGCCGATGTGCTGCAGGCCCTGAGCGTGCTGGTGTCGATGTTGTCCCTTCGCAGTGAATCCCCATGAAAAGCAGTGCCCCCCTGATTTCCGATGCCCTGGCCGAGACGGCCCTGCGGGCCCTCGAAACCCATGCGGCCCCCATCAGCGGCCTGCAGCTGGCCTTGCTGGCCACTCCCGACGGTTTCGAGATCGCCTGCCTGCGCAACCGCAGCGAGCTGCAGGCCAGCCGGCTGTCGGCCATGGCCAGCTCGCTCATGGCCATGGCCCGCGCCGTGGGCCGCGAGATCCAGAGCCCGCAGTGCAAGCGCCTGACCTTCGAGGCCGAGGGCAGCACCGTGGTCTTCCAGTCCATCGATGCGCCCGTGCCGTGCATCCTGTGCCTGGTGCTGGGCAGCGATGCCTTGCTCGGCCGCGCCCTGTGGGCTGCGGGCGAAGTGATGCAAGAGATGTCCCGCGCCTGACGAACGCTCTTGCGACCGATTTCCGGGCGCGGGCGTTTCATTGGCAGCCTGCGCCCACTCACCCTTCCAGCCAGTGCGAATGAACCCCAAGGAACCCCAAAAAATGGCGACTCTCAATGAATCCCTGAACCAACTGCAGGCCGTGGAAGGCGCACTGTGCGCCGCCATCGTCGACAGCAGCAGCGGCATGCTGCTGGGCAGCATCGGCACGGGGGTGGACATGGAACTGGCCGCCGCCGGCAACACCGAAGTCGTGCGCGCCAAGAACAAGACCATGCAGGCGCTGGGCCTGCAGGACACCATCGACGACATCCTGATCACCCTGGGCAAGCAGTACCACATCATCCGCCCAATGGCATCCAAGGAAGGCATCTTCATCTATGTGGTGCTGGACAAGGCCCGCGCCAACCTGGCCCTGGCCCGCCGCAAGGTGCAGGACGTCGAGAAGCTGATCGAATTCTGACGGGGCGCACCGGCACGCGCTTTCCTGCGGGAAACCCCGCTGTCCCAGGTCTGTTTGCAATTTGATACTGCACGGACCAACGAGACAAGCCTGAAAGGCCGTGCCATGCCAACCAAGAGCCTCGCGCCACCGCGCTCCACCGCCGCCGCGCCGCAACGCGCAGCCCGGGGTGGGGCGCTTTTTCTTTTGGGCACGCTGGCGGCAATGGCCCTGGCCGCGCTGCCCGCCCGCGCGCAGATAGGCAGCACCGCGCCCGTACGCATCGGCGTGGTGGGGCCGTTCACCGGTGCCTCGGCCGACTTCGGCGTGCCCATGCTCAACGGCATCCGCATGGCGGTGGATGAGATCAATGCCGGTGGCGGCTACCTGGGCCGGCCGCTGGAACTGGTGGTCAAGGACGACGCCGCCAACCCCGACCAGGGGCGCAAGGTCTCGCAGGACCTGCTGGCCGAGAAAGTCGTCGCCACCATCGGCTTTTGCAACACCGGCGTGGCCATGAAGGCCATCGACCTGTTCCAGGAGGCCAGGTCGCCGCTCATCGTCCCCTGCTCCTCGGGCACGGCCGTCACGGCCAAGTACCCGCCGGCCGAGAGCTACATCTTCCGTGTGCAGGGGCGAGACGCGCTGCAGGCCCCCTTCATGGTGGAAGACATCGTCAAGCGCGGCTGGGACAAGGTGGCCATCTTCGCCGACAAGACCGGCTATGGCGAAGGCGGCTACAACGACGTGGTGGCGGCCCTGGCCGCCAAGAACCTGAAGCCCGTGCACGTGGCGCGCTTCGACCTCGGGGTGAAGGACCTCACCGCCGAGCTGGCGGCCGCGCGCAGTGCCGGTGCCAACGTGGTCTTCAGCTACACCGTGGGGCAGGAGAACGCCGTCATCGCCAATGGCAAGAAGACCCTGGGCTGGAAGGTGCCGCAGGTCGGGCCGTGGACGCTGTCGTTCCCGTACTTCCTCGACGGCGCGCGCGATGCGGCCGAAGGCGCACTCATGGTGCAGACCTTCATCGCCGAGCCCAGCAACGAGCGCCGTGCCTCCTTCCTGTCGAGCTACACGCGCAAGTTCCAGCGCAAGCTGGCCGTGCCCATGGCAGCGGCCAATGCCTACGACGCCACCTATTTGCTGATGTACTCCTTCCTCGGCATCCGCGACGGCAACCTCAACGGCCCGGCGCTCAAGGAGTCGCTGGAGGGCAAGATGAAGACCTACTACGGCGTGGTCGCGACCTACGACAAACCGTTCAGCACGTCCGACAAGGACGCCATCACGCGCAACATGCTGGTGATCGGCGCGGTGAAGAACGGCGCCATCACCTTTGCCTACCCCGAAGATGCCAAGCGCAACCTGATCATCCAGCGCAAGCAATAAGCAATAAGCAACAGGCCGGCGGCTTCGCAGCTGGCGATGCCACCCGCCTGACTCTGCGCTGACGGTGCGGCCCTGCACGGCGCAGGCCACCCGACAATATCCCCGTGCTCTCCGTCCTGCTCGTCACCTTCCCCTTCTTCGCCCTCGTGCTGTGCGGTTACCTGGCCGCCCGGCGTGGCGTGCTGCCGCAGCCTGCCATTCCGGGGCTCAACGCCTTCGTGCTGTACTTCGCGCTGCCCTGCATGCTGTACCGCTTCGGCGCCAGCACGCCCATCGCGCAGCTGCTGGACCCGGCCGTGGCCGGTGTCTACGTGCTGTGCGCGCTGACCATGGTGGCGGCCACGGTGGCGCTCACGCGCCGCGGGCGCATCGGCTGGAACGACGCGGCCTTCGGCGCGCTGGTGGCCGCCTTTCCCAACACAGGCTTCATGGGCGTGCCGCTGCTCGTGGCGCTGCTGGGCGCCCAGGCCGCAGGCCCTGCCATCGTCACCATCGCGGTGGACATGCTGGTCACCAGCTCGCTGTGCATCGCCCTGTCGCGCATGGACGGCGCGGGCACGCACGGCGTGGGCGTGGCGCTGCGCAATGCCTTCAAGGGCATGGCCACGAACCCCATGCCCTGGTCCATCGCGCTCGGTGCGCTGGCCTCGGCGTTGAGCTTCCAACTCCCCGGCCCGGTGGACCGCACCGTGGCCATGCTGGCCGATGCGGCATCGCCCGTGGCGCTGTTCACCATCGGTGCGGTGCTGGCGCGCTCGCAGATGAACCAGCACGAGCAGGTACCCACGCGCGAGTACGTGCCAGTGGCATTGGCCAAGCTGCTGGTGCACCCGGTGCTGGTCTGGGCGGCAGGCACGGCAGCCATGGCCGCCGGTGTGCCGCTCACGCCGTTCGCGCTCACCGTGCTGGTGCTGGTGGCGGCCTTGCCCAGCGCCAGCAATGTCTCACTGCTGGCCGAACGCTTCGGCGCCAACAACGGGCGCGTGGCGCGCATCATTCTGGTGTCGACGGCGCTGGCGTTTCTGAGCTTTTCGGGGGCTGTGGCCCTGCTGACCTGAGTCCGCCACAAAGCAAAACAGCCCACCGAGGTGGGCTGTTTGGTTGTCGGGCCGGCGAGATCAGTTGACGAAGGCTTCGCTGTTCTGGATCTGCGGGGCTTTCAAAGCGGCAGGCTTTTGCTGGCTGCGGACGGGTGCGTCGCGGCCCAGGTTCGGTGGCACAGTCGTATCTTTGTCCTGAAGCATGACACGCAGCTTTTGCAGGCTTTCCTGGAAGGTGCCTGCGAGGCGATCGGCCTCTTCGCGGTTGCTGACGATGTAGGGAGTGATCGTGATCAGCAGCTCGGTCTTGGTTTTGGATTTTTTCGTGTTGCCAAAAAGACCGCCTACCACCGGGATATCTTTGAGCACAGGAATGCCGTTGACGTCACCGGTACCGCGTTCTTCGATCAGGCCTGCCAGCATGATGGTCTTGCCATCTTCGATGGTTGCGTCCGTGGTGACTTTGCGTTTCAGGAAGCTGGGATAGCTCGTTCCGCCTGCAGTGAGCGGTTCACCAACGCTACTGACCTCCTGCGAGATGCTCAAGGAAAGGCGACCAGTAGACGTGATGCTGGGTTTGACCTCCAGCAAAATCCCGGTGGGTCGGTACTGCACCGAATTGGATGTAGAGAACTGATTGCTGCCGAGCAGGCTGTTGCTCGGCGTGGACACCGTTTGCGTGATGATGGGCACTTCAGCCCCTACCTCGATCCGGGCAACTTTGCCATCGCTGGCCAGAACGTGCGGTGCGGAAAGCACATTCACACTGGTGTCCTTGCCAAGCAGGTTCAACAGGCCAATGACCTGTCCAGCGCTTCCGAATACAGCGTAGTTGAGGCCGCTCCCAGTTCCGGTGACCGCAGGCGTCAGGCCTGCTGTACCCGCAGAGGTGATGGAGGTGGACGGCGCGATCGGACCTTCCAATCCGAGGAAACCCGGCCAACTTTTCCCACCCGTGCTGAGCGCGGATTTGAGCCACCACTCCACACCATACTGCAGTGTGTCGGTGAGTCCTACTTCTGCAACCATTACCTGCACCATGACTTGCCGCGGCGCAGTGTCCAGGCGCTCAAGTACCTTGCGCACTTGCTGGTAGTCCTGAGGAGATGCTCTTACGATCAGCGTATTGCTCTCGGAGTCTGCAATCACTTGGACCGAGCCGCCCAAGCCTGGCGCTGTTCCGGTCGTGCCTTGCGAAGGCGTGTTGCCCCGTTCGATGGTGCGTGCAGCAGAACTGTTGTTCTGATTGTTGGTGCCCGTTGCAGCCCCGGGGCTTCCGGTGTTGGTACCCGTGGCACCCGTCGCAGAACCAAACGCCGTGCCCGTTGCCGACGGCAGCCCCGACGCCCCCGAATTCGCATTGTTCTGCGTCGGCGCCGACCCGCCAAAGATCTGCGTCACCAGGCCCGCCAGATTCGCCGCATTGCCATTGGCCACCGGGTATACGTGCACGAACGAACCCAGCCCATTGCGCGGCTCGGCATCGAGCGTCTTGATCCACTGCTCCGCCGTCTGCAGCAGTGCCGGATTCGCCGCAGCCACCATCACCGCGTTCATGCGTGCCACGGGCAGAAAGTAGGTCTTGGTGGCGTCGGTGCCGGGCTTGTTGAAGATGCCCGAGGTCTTGAAGATCGCGTCGAGCTCCTTGGCCACGTCGGCCGCCTCGCTGTGCGCCAGCGGGAACAGCTTGATCTGCACCTGGCTCACGTAGTCCGAGTCCAGGGTCTTGACCATCTCGACGATCTTCTCGACGTTGGCCGCCTTGTCCACCACGATCAGGTAGCGGTTGGAGGGGTCGTTGGTGATGGCCGCCTGCGAGCCGACAAAGCCGCGCAGCGTATTGGCCAGCTGGTTGGCCTGCACGAACTGCACCGGGATGATCTGCATCACCGACGAGGCCGCTCCCACGCCCGGGCCCAGGCCGGCGTCGCGCACCGCGTTGGTGTCGCGCAGCACCTTGTAGAGCTTGCCCTGGCGCACGATGGAGATGTTGCTCGCCGCGAGCGCCGTCTCCAGCGTGCTGTAGATGTCGGCCATGCTGATGGCGCCGGTGCTCTTGAGCGTGACGCGGCCCTGCACGGTGGGGTCGATCACATAGTCGAGCTTGAGCACTTCGCCGAGCACGACCTGGATCACCTCGTAGATGTCGGCATTGTCGAACTTGAGCGTCACACCCGGGTTGGGCGTGTTGGACAGCACCGCGCCGGGGTTGCCGCCAGCGGGCGTGGTGGCTGCCACAGCGCCGGGTGCAGGCATGGCCAGGGGGGCGGGCATGGTGGGCGCTGCTGCAGTACCGGGTGGGGTGGGCTGTGCCGCTGGTGACGCGGCCGGAGCGGCCACGGCGCCGCCTGCCTGCGGTGCCTGGATCGTGATGCCGGGCATGCTGAAGCCGCCGGGCACGGGGGTGCCGCCGCCGCTGGGCACTGCGGGCATGGGCTGGCCCGTGAAGGGGTTGATCGGTGGCTGCTGGGCCATCACCAGGTGCGTTGCCGTCAGCGTGGGCAGGAGCGCAATGCTCACAGCGGTCAATTTGCGCAGCATGGGAGGAATGGATTTGTTCATTGCAGTCTTCTGAAATTCAGCAGTTCGGCTGGGTTTCGATTTATTTTCGGGCGGCTGCCGCAGGCGCAGCAGGGGCGGCGGCCTCGGGCAGCGGCTTCATGTGCAGGCCCGAGAAGCGCGCCACGACGTGCAGTTGCTGGCCGCCGCGCTGGGTGTCGTCCACCACCTTGATCTCGACCTTGTCCATGACCAGCAGCTTGGGCGACTGCGCCAGGGCGATCTGCAGGCGCGGCAGCTGCTGGGGCACGCCGTTGAAGCGCGCCGTGAGCGACATGCGCGAGACGCTGCCCTTGGGCGCGTCCGAGAACTCCGACAGGTCGATGTTGTCGAAGTACAGCCCCTGCAGCAGCTTGGTCACCTGCTGCTGCATGGCGTTGACGGACTCGGTGATGTCGTTGGCCACGAACAGCTGCTCCTGGATGGGCGTGTAGCTGCCGCCCACCTGCTCGCTGTTGGCCTGGACCTTCTTGTCGAGGTCGAGGGTGTTCTGGTTGCTTTCCAGCAGCGTCTGCAGGTCGCTGGCCTGCTCGCGGTGCTCCAGGTAGCCCGTGAGGCGCTGGTCCACCAGGGCCGCGATCAGCAGCAGCACGACGACGGGAAAGGCAAAGTACTTGATGCCGTGGGCGGCATGCACCCGCTTGAGATCGCGCTTCATCATGGTTGGGATGCCCCCGATGCGGGTGGCTTGGCCGGTGCTGGAACAATGGGTTTGGGTGCTTCCTTGCGCGCCTGCAGGTGGATCTGCGGGGTGCTGGCGGCCAGGTACTCCGGCACGGGGAAATCGGTCCAGGCGCCGAAGCCGGCCAGCGGCCGCTCCTGCAGCCATTTCACGCTGCCTTCGTTGCCCTGGCCTGCCAGTGCGACGACGCCATTGTCAGAGCTGAAGTACTGCAAGGTGGCGGGCGGCGGTGGGAAATACGCAACCAATTGCGAGAACGGGCCCAGCGCGGAAGGCGCCTCGCGCGCCGTGTTGACCGCCTGCACCGCGTCGGCCATGCGCAGCGTGCGGGCCTTGAGCAGCTTGGCGGCTTCCACCTTGGGCAGGTCCTTGCGCACGCGGTCGCGGCCCTCCTCGATCTGGCGCACCAGCCGGCCATCGTGCCAGACCATGAGCGCCAGCCCCGCCAGGCCCACGGCACCCAGCCCGAGGCTGAACACCTTGAGCGCCTGCACCATGTCGTTGTGCGTGTGGCGCACGATGATGCCACCCTGGTCCGAGCGCCAGAGCTTCTCGAGCAGGTCGCCGTGCGACGCCGCTGGCAGCACGTGGTGCTGGTAGTCGGCCCAGGTCTGGGGTTCGGCCGCGTAGCCCTTGGGCGTGGTCAGCTGCACCGGGCGGCCAGGGGCGGTATCGGCGGGCGCGCCCAGCGCGGCCAGCTCCATCTGCAGGGTCTGCGCCAGGTGTTCGTGGGTGTCGGCCGCGTCGAGCACACGGGTGCGCAGCATGGTGCCGTTGGCCGCGTAGACATGCAGGTACTGGTCGGAGGCATCGGTCTCGACCACGGCGCGCAGCGAGGCGGGTTGCCTGGCGGCGATGCGCTGGAACAGCTGTGCGCGGGCGTACAGCTCCACCAGGGCCAGGCGGCAGGCGCTGCTGATGCGCTCGATCTCGGTCACCCAGTCCTTGTGCATCCACATCAGCGAGGCGCCCTCGGCACCGCCGAAGGCGTCCACCTGCGTGCGCGTGTCGCTGGCCGGGAAGGGCAGCGAGGGGGGGGCGCCCGCCCCCTGGGTATTGGGCGGAACAATGCCCAGGATGTCGCCGGCCAGCACCCAGTGCGCGCGCGTGCCTGCCGGAATTTTCCAGCGCGCCACATTGTCGGCGAGCTGCTGCTGCAACTGCGACGAGAAACCATCCCCCTCGGGCAGGGGCACCACGAGCTCATGCGCACGCTTCCAGCCCAGCAGCCCGCGGTAGAAATGCAGGATGCACAGGCTGTGCGGTGAGAGGGAGAGCACCAGCTGGTGCCGCCAGCTGGCTGAGGGGGAGAAATTGCGCATCGGTTGAGGTTTCAATCTGATCGGGATGTTCTTTTCGGGGCAGCCTTCGGGTGTCGGTCACAGGGTTGGCGGTTGTCAGCGGGCGCTCACATCGGCCACGGAATCCACCACGCTGAACTTTCCACCCTGCTGGACCAGGGTTGCCACCAGCGCTGCGCCGGTGGGCCGAGGTCCGCCCAGGCGCAACCGCGCCGTGACGGCCGTGGGCGGGCCCGCCATGTCGGCCGCGATCAGCCCCGTGCCGTTGGTCCATTGCTGGGCCAGCGCTGCCGTGATGGGGGTGCCTGAGCGGCGCATGGTGGCCAGCCGCTGCAGGTGGTCGTCCGTGAGATTGCCCAGGGTCCGCAGCAGCACGATGGGGGTGGTGTCCAGCCGCACCTTGCGGTTCCTGGTGCCAACCACCAGCAGGTCCTGCAAACCCACGGGAACCTGGGTGGTGCCACCCCGCACCAGGGGGCGCGGTATCTCGTTCCAATCCAGCAATTCTCGCATGCTTGAAAATCCGGCCGTTCCGCGCGCGTCCATCACCCGGTTCTTGAACTCCATGGTCAGCAGCGCCAGCTCGCGCGCACGCGGCGGGGCCGTGCCCAGCAGGGCGAACAGCCGTTCCCATTCCTGGGCGGTCAGGTCGTTGGCATCGGGCAGGCCGCTGGCGTCCTGCAGCTCGGCGGTGAACGGCTGCCGGCCCAGCGTGGCTTCGTAGCGTGCCGTGGGCGTGGTGCCTGCGGCGGCCGCCGCGGCCACCCCCCGGGCAGAGGGGGCGGTGCCAGGGGCGGTCGCGGGCGGAGCGCCGGGCTCCGGCAGGCGCCACAGGGGCCAGTTGCGGCGCACCTCTTCGGGCAGGGGTGGGTTGGCACCCGCCACCGCCGAGGCGATGCCCAGCTGCAGGGCGGTGTAGGCGGCGGCAGACTGCAGCACATAGGCTTCCTGCAATGCCTCCTTTTCGCGGGCGAGCAACTGCGCATCCAGGCGCAGCGAGACCGAGACGCCCAGCACCACCGTGGTCACCACGGCCATCAGGCCCAGCGCAAACAGCAGGATGTAGCCGCGCTCGCCAGCGCGACCGGCCCGGCGGGCACGGCGCTGCAGGGGCCGGGGGGGCAGCAGGGTGCGGGTGGTCATGGTGCGCCAGCCTCGCTGCGGGCCTTGTAGACCAGGGCTGGCATGTCGTCGCGCACACCCGACAGTCCCATGCGCAGCAGGTCGGGCGGCTGGCGCAGTTGCTCCCACTTGGCCAGCCAGGTAGGGATGGGCTTGCCTTCGCGGTTGGGCAGGCGGGTCAGGTACGAGAAGGCACACATGCGCAGGCCCGAGGCCAGCACCTGGGTGTCGAGCAGGGTCGGGGTCGGTCTGTTGCCGGTGTTCGTGGGGGTGGCGGGGGGCAGCGTTTTCACGCGGTGCACCAGCGCCAGGCTGTTGCTGCCTTCGGCGGTTTCGCACGCATATTCCACGCGCGCAATGGCCGGGGCCGCACCGGGCGTGCCCATCACCGGGTGCAGGGTGTCGAACTCCAGCGTGGTGGCACTGCCCTTGACGGAGATGCCGCGGGTGGTCCATTCGTGGCGCAGGATGCGTTCGGCACCACGCACTTCCTCGCGCGAGCGGGCGCGGTCGCTGTTGCGGCCGTAGAAATCGAGCGCCGTGGACATGGCCGAGGCGCCGATCACCGCCACCACGGCCGAGATGGCGAGCGCCACCATCAGCTCCAGCAGCGTAAAGCCGCCCTGGGCGCCGGGGTGCGAAGTGGGGTGGCGGCGCATCATGGCGAGGGCCGCACGGGGTTCTGTGGATTCGCCGGGGTCGACGAGGTGGGCGCTGCCGAGCCGCCCGCAGTGCGCTCACCCGGCGGGGGCGGTGCCAGGCGGTAACTGTTCAGGCGGTAGACCTGCTGGTTGCCCTTGGGGCCCCAGAAGACCTCGACCTCCACCTCTTCGAGCTTTTGCCGGAAGGCCGGAATCCGCTCCTGCTGCGCGCGGGTCAGGGCCTCGAAGGGGCGCAGGTGGACGCGGTAGCCGAAATCGGTGCCGGCATAGCCCTGGTCCACGGCGTCGTCGGCCACGGCGAAGGTGGGGCTGGCCAGCGCTTCGTCGAGCTTGGCCTGGGCCAGGGCCATGGCGGCGGTGTGGCCGTTGATCTTGTCGTCCAGGCGCGCCGTGCCCGAGATCGCGGTGAACGCGATCGCCAGGCCGAAGCCGATCAGCACCATGGCCACCAGCACCTCCAGCAGCGTGAAGCCGTGTTGCGGCAGGGCGCGCGGCCGGGCGGGCACGGGCTTACTGTTCGGTCGGCGCGGCATCTTTTCTTTCAATGCGTCCGCTGACGCGGGCCATGCGGAACTGCTGCTGCACGCCCGAGGGGGTGCGCACCAGAAAGGCCGCTTCCTGCACGGTGCCATCGGGGAAGAAGAGCAACTGCAGGGTTTCGTCCTCGGGCCGGGTGGCCGTGGCCGGCGTGCGCGGGCGGTCCGCGGGGCTGGCAATGAGGCGGTAGTTGCCGGGCAACTCCAGCACATTGCCGGCCGCCGTGGCGATGCGCCCCGAGTCAAAGTACACCGTGGCTTCCACCGGCGCCCCCCCGAGCACGGCCCGGTTGCGCAGGCGCTTGAGCTCCTGCTGCGTGCGGTCGAGCCAGCGGCGCTCCTCGGCGCGGCCGGCCAACTGGTCCACCGAGACCATGGCCAGGCCCGTGCCGATGCCGACCAGCACCAGCACCAGCAACAGCTCAAGCAGCGTGAACCCGGCGGTCTTTTTCATGCGCAACCGCACGGAGCCCCAAAGGCGTTATTCCCAGCTGCGGATGTCGGCGTCGTCCCCGCTGCCGCCTTCCTTGCCGTCAGCGCCCAGGGACGAGAGCTCGTAGTCGCTCTTCTCGCCCGGTGCACGGTAGACGTAGCTGTTGCCCCAGGGGTCCTTGTCCACCTTCTTCTTGAGGTAGGGGCCGCGCCAGCGGGCGGCTTCGGCCGCGTCGGCGGGCTTGTCCGACAGGGCGGCAATGCCCTGCTCGGTGCTCGGGTAGCGCGACATGTCCAGGCGGTAGGTGTCCATGGCAGCGCCCAGCATCTCGATCTGGGTGCGCGCTGCCTTGACCTTGGAGGCGTCGAGCTGGCCGAACAGGCGCGGGCCGACCAGCGAGGCCAGCAGGCCCAGGATGACCATGACGATCAGCAGTTCGATCAGCGTGAAGCCGCCTGCGCGGCGCAGCGCGGGCTTGCGGGAGGGGAGCTTGAAGGGCATGTGCATTGGAAAAAACCTACTTACTTACTACGTCACTTGTTCATTTACAGGGGCATGTCGTTGATCGAGAAGATGGCGGTCAGCATCGACACCACGATGGTGCCGATCAGCCCGCCCATCAGCAGGATCATCATGGGCTCGAACAGCGCCACCAGGTTGCGGGTGGCCTTCTGGATGTCCTTCTCATACTGGTCGGCCACCTTCACGAGCATGGCATCGAGCGCGCCCGACTCCTCCCCCACCGCGGCCAACTGGCCCAGCAGGCGGGGAAAGAACGGGTCGGCGCGCACCGGGCCCGACACGCCTTTGCCTTCCTGCACGGCGCGCACCAGCCGGTCCAGCGCCTTGCGCAAGGGGATGTGCTCGGTCAGCTCGCGCACGATGCGCATGCCGGTGAGTATCGGAACCCCGCTGGCCAATAGAGTTCCCCAGGTGCGGCAGACATGGGCCAACTGGATCTTGAGCAGCAGGGGCCCCAGGATGGGCATGCGCAGCAGCAGCAGTTGCCAGCGTTCGCGCCATTTGTCGTCGCGCAGGGCCATCACGAAGCCGGTGAGGGCCACGGCGATCACCCCCAGGATGTACAGGCCGTAGGCCTTCAAGAACTCGCCGGTGCCGATCAGCACGGCCGCCGCTGTGGGCAGCTCCTGGTGCATGTCGGTGAAGATCTGGCCGAACTTGGGCAGCACGAACACCGTGAGCCCGAGCAGCGCGCTGACGCCGAAGAAGAACAGCAGCACCGGGTAGATCGACGAAGTGACCAGGAACGAGCGGAACTCGATGCTGCGCGTGTAGAACTCCACCAGCCGCTGCATCACCACGGGCAGCACGCCGCCTTCCTCGCCGGCGCGCACCATGTTCACGTACAGGCGCGGGAACACCGAGGGGTGGCGCATGAAGGCATCGCCCAGCGAATTGCCCTTTTCCACGTCCACCACCACGGCCTGCATCACGCCGCGAAAGAAGGGCTGCTCGATGCTGCTCTGGCAGATGTGCAGTGCCCGGTCCAGCGGCAGGCCGGCGTCCAGCAGGGTCAGCAACTGCTCGGTCATGGCCAGCACGTGCTTGATGCCCACGCGCTTGCTGCCGCCGCCGAGCGAGGCGGTCCAGCGGATGCCGGAGGCGACCGGCTGCTGCTCGGACGCCAGTGGCAGGTGCTGGGCGGTGTCGGCTGGCACAGGGCTGCTGCCAGCGTCGGCTGCAATCCCCTGGCTGGCGGCACCTGAGCTACCCGGCCGCGGCCTCACGTCATCTCCTGGCGGGTGACGCGCGCCAGCTCTTCGAGGGTGGTGATACCGGCCAGCACCTTGCTGATGCCGTCGGCGCGCATGGTGCGCACACCCTGCTCGATGGCCTTGCGGCGCACGCCTTCGGCCGGCATCTTCTGGATGATGGCTTCCTTGATGGCCGTGGTCATGGGCAGCATCTCGTAGATGCCCGTGCGGCCGATGTAGCCCGACTGGCCACAGTGGTGGCAGCCCTTGCCGTGGAACAGCTCGGTCACCTGGTGGGCCTCGACACCCTCTTCGGCCAGGAACAGCAGGTCGGCCGAGGTGGGCGTGGTGCTTTCGCGGCAGTGCGGGCAGATCACGCGCACCAGGCGCTGCGCCACGATGAGCACCACCGAGGAGGCGATCAGGTAGCTCTCCACGCCCATCTCCATGAGCCGGTGGGGCGCGCCGAACGAGTCGTTGGTGTGCAGCGTCGAGAACACCAGGTGGCCCGTGAGGGCGGACTGGATGGAGATCTCGGCCGTCTCACGGTCGCGGATTTCGCCGACCATGATGATGTCCGGGTCCTGCCGCACGATGGAGCGCAGCGCGCTCGCAAAGGTCAGGTCGATCTGCGACTTGACCTGGATCTGGTTGATGCCGTCGATCTGGTACTCGACCGGGTCTTCCACGGTGATGATCTTGTTGCCCGGCAGATTCACCTGGCCCAGCGAGGCGTACAGCGTGCTGGTCTTGCCGCTGCCGGTGGGGCCGGTCACGAGGATCATGCCGTGCGGCTGCACGATGGCGGCCTCGAGCATGGCCAGCGCCTCGGCGTTCAGGCCGAGCGAGTCCATGCCCATCATGCCGGGGCCCTGGTCCAGGAGGCGGATGACCATGCTCTCGCCGTACACCGTGGGCACGGTGGAGACGCGCATGTCGATCTGGCGGCCACCGACTTCCATCTTCATGCGGCCGTCCTGGGGCAGGCGGCGCTCGGCGATGTTCATCTTGGCGCGCAGCTTCAGGTGCGAGATGGACGCCATGTACATGCGCCGCGGGGGCGATTCGGCGTCGAACAGCACACCGTCGATGCGGTAGCGCACGCGGAACTTCTGCTGGCTGACCTCCAGGTGCAGGTCGGACGCCCGGCTTTCCACCGCGCGCAGCAGCAGCGACTGCACCAGGCGCACCACGGGGGCGTCCTCGGCCAGGGCCTTGAGGGTTTCGAGGTCGTCGTCCTGGTTCTCGGAGCCCGATGCGTTCTCGTCGTCGAAGGCGGCGAGGTTGGCGTTCTCGGGGCGGTAGACCTGGTCCAGGCCGGAGTGGATCCACATGCGCGGCGCCAGGTGCAGGCGCGTGGGCACGGAAAAGAACTGCTTCAGGGCATCGAGCGCGGCCAGCTGCACGGGCACGCTGGAGGCGATGTGCACCGCTTCGTCCGTGACCGAAAAAGGCAGCAGCGAGTTCGTGCGCAAAAAGGCTGGCGACAGGCCCTCGATCGGGGACACGTCCTGCAGCGCATGCGTCATGGTGTTGAGCAGCGGCACCTTGAGGTTGCGCGCGAACTGGGCCAGAAGCTCGGCTTCCTGGTTGCCGGCGTCATCGGTGCCGATGGGGAGACTGCTCATAGTTGCTGTGGGAATGGCCGGTTCGGCACTGGGGGGCATGGGGTGGAAGGGGTTTGCCAGCGGCCCATGGCCTGCAGGATGGGCGCTGAACGGCCCGTGCAGCCACAGGCCGGGGGCGTTCAGGCACCACCCGGCATTGTAGTTTGTTCGCCTTTCGCGGGGCACCCCCTGCATGGGTGGGCTTGTGCCGGCGCGCGTAACAAAGATGAGTGCGTGTTAATGGGGATCAGATCGTGGGGGTCAGATCGCGAGGGGGTCGACATCCACCAGCCAGCGGATCAGTCCCTTGTGGGCCGGATCGCTGCGCGTGGCCTGCATCACCGGCTGCCAGGCGGCCAGAAAGCGTTGCAGGGCCGTGCGGCTCTCGCTCTCCAGCAGCATCTGGGCGCGCTCCACATTGGCGATGCGCTGGATGGTCAGCGGCACGGGCGGGTACAGGGTGACATGGTCCACGCCCGGCAGGCCGTGCTCCCGGGCGGCAGCGCTGGCTGCGGTCAGGAAGGCCTGGGCCACCTCCTGGGTGCGGGCGTCGGCGCGCACCAGGGCCTGGTAGGCAAACGGCGGCATGCCTGCTTCCTGGCGCTCCTTGAGCTGCTGGGCCGCGAAGGCGGGGTAGTCGTGCGTGCGCAAGGCCTCGAACACGGCATGCGTGGGGTGGAAACTCTGCACCCACATCTCGCAGGGCGCGCCGCCCTGGGCGGCCATGTAGGCCGCATCGCGCCCGGCGCGCCCGCCGGCCTGCATGAGCAGGGCGAAGAGCCGCTCGGCCGCGCGGAAGTCGCTGGAGAACAGCGCCCCGTCAGGCTGCACGGCGGCCACCAGGGTGATGCGGCGAAAGTCGTGGCCCTTGGCGATCATCTGGGTGCCGACCAGCACGTCCACCTCGCCCGAATGCACCTGGGCCAGCTGGCTTTCCAGCGCGCCCTTGGCCTTGGTGGTGTCCGCGTCGATGCGCGCGATGCGCGCGGGCGAGCCGTCGGGGCGCAGCACCTCGGACAGCAAGCCTTCGAGCTGCTCCTCGAGCTGCTCGGTGCCCCGGCCCATGGACAGGATGTCGGGGCTGCCGCAGGTGGGGCAGTGGCGCGGCACGCGCACCGTGTAGCCGCAGTGGTGGCAGCGCAGGGTGCGATCGGTCTTGTGGAACACCTGGTGGGCGCTGCAGTGGGGGCAGTCGCTCTTCCAGCCGCAGTCGGCGCAGTGCAGCACGGGGGCATAGCCGCGGCGGTTGAGCAGCACCATGCATTGCTCGCCGCGCTGCACGCGCTCGGTGATGGCGGCCAGCAGCGGCGCGGTGAACACTGCGCGCTTGGGCTGCTGGTTCATGTCCACCCGCCGCACGCGCGGCAGTTGCCCGGCGCCGATGCGGCTGGGCATGTGCAGGCGCCGGTAGCGGCCGCCCTCGGGGTCCTCGGGCGTGGGCGGGCGGCTGGCGTGCCAGCTTTCCAGCGATGGTGTGGCCGAGCCCAGCAACACCTTGGCGCCCTGCTCGCGCCCGCGCCACACGGCCAGGTCGCGCGCCGAGTAGCGGGCGCCCTCCTGCTGCTTGTAGCTGGGGTCGTGTTCCTCGTCCACCACGATCAGGCGCAGGCCCGGCATGCTGGCGAACACCGCCATGCGCGTGCCCAGCACGATGCGCGCCGCGCCGCTGTGGGCGGCCAGCCAGCTCTTGAGGCGCTGCGGGTTGGTCATGCCGCTGTGCAGCGAGACCACGGCCTGGGCGCCGAAACGCGGCGCGAAGCGGGCGGTGAAGCGCTCTTCGAGCTGGGGGGTGAGGTTGATCTCGGGCACCATCACCAGGGCCTGGGCGCTCGGATCGGCGTCCAGCACCTCCTGCGCGCAGCGCAGGTAGACCTCGGTCTTGCCGCTGCCAGTGCTGCCGAACAGCACGAACGGGCCTTTTTCGGCGGCGATCTGCGCGCGCGCGCTTTCCTGCTCGGGTGTCAGGGCCACGCTGGGCAGGGTCTGGCCGGTGTCGCCGGCGGGCAATGCCGGGCGGCGCAGGCGCCGGGCCAACTGCTCAGGGCCCAGGTCGCGCAACTGGGGCGGCAGGGCGGCCAGCGCCACCTCGCCCAGCGCGCGCTGGTAGTAGCGTGCCGCAAACCCGACCAGGCGGCGCCAGGGCGCGTCGAGCGGCGCCACGCCGGCCAGCACCCCAGTGATGGGGCGCATGGTCGCGCCTTCGGGCAGTTCGCCGGTGGCCTCTTCCGCGTCCCAGACCACGCCCAGTACCTCGCGGGTGCCAAAGGGCACCCGCACCAGCGTCCCGGGGGGCAGCGGATCGGGGCTGGCATAGCTCAGCAGATCGCCCACGCCGCTGTGCGAGGGGGCGTGCAGGGCCACATGGACGGTGGTGGTGGATGGAGGCGGCAAGGTCGGTGGTTCAGGGGCAACCTGGAATCGTACGCCAATCCTCCTGGGGGCTCGGGCTGTCCGCGGTGTGGGGAGCTTGCGCGTGCTACTTCATGTGCTGTGGCGGTGTCAGCGCTAAGTCGCTGATCGTGCTGCTTTTTTCAAGTCATCCCACAAATCTGTGGATAACTTTGTTGACATCCTGTCTTCACCGTGGCCCAGGCCGCATGGATACTGGGCTGGAACAAACTGCCTGTAAATCCAGCAGAGAGAAAAAATCCATATGAATCAATCATCTGAAGATTTTTGGAGGGCTTTTCTGTGTTAACCGCTGGTGGGTGCATTTTTGCTGCGCCGCATCACGCTTTGTGTGCATAAGTCGAGCCTGCCCGGTTCGTCAAGGGGAGAATGGCCACCATTTCTGTGCTAGCCGATCGAGTCGGTATGCAGTGTTTTCTATGATGTCGCCCGCAAGTGCTTGATTTTGCAAGGCTTTTGCGAGAAGTTCAGAATTTCTGTGGATAACTTTGTTGATATCCCCTGCGCGCAGCCCGCCAGCCCTTGAAAAACCGTGCTTCCGGTAGGTTGCCCGTCAAAAGTGCAATCGAAGGATTTCCATATGAATCAACCACTTGCGTCGCTGCGAAAATAAAGTGGCGCCCCAGAAACAGCGCGATTGAATTTTTCAAGGATGCGCCGCCAGTGTGCACAACTCCGGCTATTTCCCGCCTGCTGGAGGGCTTCGAGGGGCTCTCTCGATGCCCTCCGACGAGATGGCTGGACTTTTTTTGGCCAGCGCACCCGGGTGCTGGCGCACGGGTGCGATGGATCGCCTGGCCGGAGATTCCGGCCCCGCCCTGCCAAGTCATCCCGGAAATCTGTGGATAACTTTGTTGACATCCTGTCTCCAGTGCGCCGCAGGCCGCATGGATGCTGGGCTGCAACAGAATGCCTGTCAAAACGGCAGGGTCAAAAAATCCATATGAATCAATCATCTGAGGGTTTTTGCTGCCCCTTCTTGTGCTAGTGCCGCAGCATTGGCTTTTGCTGCGCCGCATCACCTTTTGTGTGCATAAGTGCAGTTCGCGCGGTTCGTCAAGAGGACATTGCCCGCCATTCCGTGCCCGCGGTGTAGGACGATGTCCACTGATTCTTGCAGTTCACGCCGCAAGTGCTTGATCTGTCACAGTTTTTTCATGAAGTTCAGAATTTCTGTGGATAACTTTGTTGATATCCCCTGTGTTCTGGCTGCCAGCCCTTGAAAAACCGTGCTTCTGGTAGATTGCCCAGCAAAAGAGCAGCGCATGAATGCCTATACAAATCAATGGCTTGCATGCGGTCCGAAAAAAAGGGCCGTCCAATGGACGGCCCGATAGATTTTCTTGCAGATGCACCACTGCTGTGCACAACCCAGGCTATCCCGCAGCCCGGGAGAGCGCTTTTCAACCCGCGCTGCGCTGATTGCGTGAATGGCTGTGCACGGTTTCCACCAGCGCCGCCACATGCTCGGGTGGCGTGAACTGGCTGATGCCGTGGCCCAGGTTGAAGATGTGCGTGGGGCCGGTGGTGCTGCGGTCGGTGTGCGGCGTGCCGAAGCTGTCCAGCACCCGGCGCGCCTGGGCTGCGATCTGCTCGGGCGGCGCAAACAGCACGTTCGGGTCGATATTGCCCTGCAGGGCCTTGCCCGGGCCGCCCACGGCGCCACCCACCAGGGCCCGGGCGCGCGCCAGGTTCGCGGTCCAGTCCAGGCCCAGCACCTCGCAGTCCAGGGGCTTCATGTCTTCCAGCCACAGGGCGCCGCCCTTGGTGAAGACCAGGCGCGGTACGTCGGTGCCGTCCACGCCGGTGCGCTTGAGCTGGGCCAGCACCCGCGCCGTGTAGGCCAGGCTGAACTCCTGGAAGGCCCCGTCGGCCAGCACGCCGCCCCAGCTGTCGAAAATCATCACCGCCTGGGCGCCCGCGTCGATCTGGGCGTTCAGGTAGGCGGCCACGGCGTCGGCATTGGTGGCCAGGATGCGGTGCATCAGGTCCGGGCGCGCATACATCAGGCTCTTGACCAGGCGGTAGTCGTCACTGCCCTTGCCTTCCACCATGTAGCAGGCCAGCGTCCAGGGGCTGCCCGAAAAGCCGATCAGCGGCACCCGGCCGTTCAATGCCTTTCGAATGCTGGTCACGGCGTCGAACACATAGCGCAGCTTGTCCATGTCGGGCACGGCCAGTTCGGCCACTGCGGCCTCGTCGCGTACCACCTTGGCAAAGCGCGGGCCCTCGCCCTCGGCGAACGACAGGCCCAGGCCCATGGCATCGGGCACCGTGAGGATGTCGCTGAACAGAATGGCCGCATCGAGCGGAAAGCGCTCCAACGGCTGCAGCGTCACTTCGGTCGCGTAATCCACATTGGTGGCCAGGCCCATGAAGCTGCCGGCCTGGGCGCGCGTGGCCTTGTACTCGGGCAGGTAGCGGCCCGCCTGGCGCATCAGCCACAGGGGGGTGTAGTCGGTGGCCTGGCGGCGGCAGGCGCGCAGGAAGGTGTCGTTGGAAAGGGGGGCGAAGCTCATGCCCCGATTGTCGCAGGGCCCGGAAACTGGACTGAATCGCCAGAGCAGATGGGGTTGGGTGTGCTGCCTGCGCAGATGTCGCGGAGGCCTGCAACAAAGGCCTTCATGGGCAGGGCCGCGGCCCTGCCAGCGCCACCGTGGATCCGGCTTTGCCGGTCCACCGGAGGCGTCCCCCTCAGGGGGAAGACGCGCAGCGGCTCAGGGGGAGCTATCTCTCCGCGATGTAGTGGGACATGCGCACCACCTCGCCCGGCGCGAGGAAGGCACGCACCTCGGTCTCCAGCGTCTGGTCGGCCATGGTGGCGCGGGCGCGCTGGTGCAGGTAGTCGGCCCAGGATTCGACGATGAAGCGTTCCACATAGCGGGTGGGATCGCCCAGGTCCTTGTAGACGCGCCAGAAGGTGGCGCCATCGCGCCGGCGCGGGGCCTTCATGCGGCTGATGGTGTCCAGGAAGGCCGCGTCCGTGCCTTCGGCGATGCGGTAGCTCACCTCCACGGCCACCGGGCCTGCCTCGGGCAGGGGTTCGGCCTCGATGAAGAGTTCGTCCCAGGGCGTGGCCTGGGTCACCTCGTGCAGGGCGCCCATGCGCAGCGGCATGGGGCGCGCGAGCAGCAGGCCCACGGCCATGCAGGCCGCGGCGGCTACCAGCGTGGGCGCCAGGCCCACGATGTCCGAGGCAGCCCCCCAGATGGCCGAGCCCATGGCGAAGGCGCCCAGGGCCGTCACCATGTGCATGGCCACGGCGCGCGAGCGCACCCAGGGTGGTGCGCTGGCCTGGGTGGCGGTGTTGAAGGTGGACATCGCCGACATCCAGGCCGCACCGCCGAACATCATCGCCAGATAGACCACGATGGCGGTGTGCGAGAACGCGGCCACCAGCATGGCGCCTGCGAACACCACGCAGGCCACGTTGACGATGACTTCCAGCCCGAAGCGCGCGCGCAGCTTGCCAATGACCAGGCCCACGGCCACGGCGCCCGTGCCCAGGCAGCCCATGAGCAGGCCAAAGCCCTGGGCGCCTGCACCCAGCTGGCGCTGGGCGATCACCGGCAGCAGCGCCCACAGGGCCGAGCCGGCCGCGCTGAAGGCCGTCACGCGCACCAGCTGCGCCAAAATCATGTGCGAATGCCAGGCAAAGCGCAGCCCGCTCAGGGTGCCGCCCCACAGGCGCTCGGCCGGCAGCCGGGTGGGCGCATGCGGGCGCGGCGGCCAGCGGCGAATGGACTCCCACATCACCATGGTGGTGACGGCCGCGATGGCGAACACCCAGCCTGCGCCCAGCTGGGCGAACACCAGGCCGGCCAGCGTGGGTCCCACGGCGCGCGCCGCGTTGTAGGCGATGCTCACGGCCGTGATGGCCTGCGGCCACTCGTCGCGCGGCACCGGGTCGATGACCGAGGAGTTCCAGGCCGGCGTGAGCACCGCCGTGCAGCAGCCGCAGACGAACACCAGGAACAGCACCGAGGCCGGCCCGCCCTTGCCCGCCAGCACCAGTACCGCCAACAGGCTGCAGGCGGCGATCTGCGCGATCAAGGCGCCGGAGATCAGCCGGCGCCGGTCGGTGGTGTCGGCCAGCACACCGGCCGGCAGCGCCAACAAAAACATGGGCATGAACACGGCTGTCTGCACCAGCGCGGCCAGGAAGGACGAGCCCGACAGCTCCACCATCAGCCAGGCCGCCGCCATGGTCTGCATGCCGCTGCCGATGAAGAAAACCCCACCGCAGATCCACAGGCCCCGGAAAGCAGGTTGGCGCAGCGGACTCCAGAGCGAGGTGGATGAGGACATGGATGGCGTGGGGCGTGGTTCTATAGATAGAGAAGACAGACAGGGCGTGTGGCGACCCTTTGCCACAGGATAGCGGCAGCCGACGCATTGCGGTGCGCCAAAGCCCGTTTTTCCTGTACGGCGGCCAATGGAGTGTGGGAATGGGGCCGGCTGTGGGCGTACCGCTACTCCGGGTGCCGCCCGCCGCGCAGCCGGTAGGTGCGCGGCACGTCGGTGCGGGTGGCCACCAGGGCCTCGGCCTGGCGCTGCATGTGGACCAGGCTGGCATCGAGTGTGTCGAGGGCACGGGCATCCAGCCCGGTGAGCAGGGCCTGGTTGAGCGCCTTGATCTGCGGGAACAGGGCGTCGTGCACCGCCTGGCCAGCCGGGGTGAGCGAGAGCACCGCCTGGCGCCGGTCCCCCGGCATGGCCTCGCGCGTGATGAGCTTCTTGCCCAGGAGCGAGGTGATGGCGCGCGAGGTGCGGGCCCGGTCCAGGCCCAGGCGCTCGGCCAGTTCAGCCGGGGGCATGCCGGGTCGCTCGGCCAGCCACATCAACAGGCCCCATTCGCGCCGCGTGATGCCGTAGCCGCCCTCGCACAGGCGCACCACCAGGCTGCCGGCCACGGCCAGCAGGCGGTTGAGCCGGTACATCAGCAGGTGCCGGGCCGCCTCGGGGTCGGCCAGCCGCAGCGGGTCATCGGGTTCGGGCATCAGGGTAAACACGGGCATGGATTGTTTAGATCAATCGATTGTGGCCCTTCTAAAGTGCGCCATTCCTTCTATCGATATCCATTCGGGAGCCTTGCCATGTGGAAACCCCTCGCCTCCGTGTTCACCGCCGTGCTGGCGCTATCGGCCGCACTGGCCCAGGCGCAGGAGGCACCACTGCGCATCGTCGTCGGCTATGCGCCCGGCGGCTCCAGTGACCGCGTGGCCCGCATCGTGGCCGACAAGCTGCAGGCCAAGCTGGGCTCGCCCGTGATCGTGGAGAACCGCACCGGCGCCGGCGGGCGCCTGTCGGCCCAGGCCGTCAAGAGTGCGCCGGCCAACCAGCCTGCGCTGCTGCTGGCCAACCCGGCCGTGATGCTGGTGGCGCCCCTGGTTTTCCCCGACGCGGGCTATGACGCGGAGCGCGATTTCCGCCCGGTGAGCCATGTCAACAGCTACGAGTTCGGCGTGGCCGTCTCCGCCGCCGTGCCCGTGCGCGAGCTGCCGCACCTGATCGCCTGGTTGCGCGCCAACCCCGACAAGGCCAACTTCGGCGTGCCCGCCACGGGCAGCCTGCCGCACTTCTTCGGGCTCATGGTGGGCGATGCCGCCAAGGTCAGCGCCGAGGTGGTCGGCTACCGCGGCTCGGCCCCGCTGCTCAACGATTTGATCGGCGGCCAGGTGCCCGTGGCCTTCGACACCTTCGACACGCTGCTGCCCCAGCACGAGGCGGGCAAGGTCCGCATCCTGGCAGTGTCCAGCGCCAAACGCAGCCCGCTCGATCCCAAGATCCCCACCTTCAAGGAAGGCGGCCTGGACCTGGCCGCCACCGGCTGGAACACCTTCTTTGCGCCCATGAGCATGCCCAAGGCCCAGGCCGAGCGCCTGGCCGGCCTGATCCACGAAGTGATGAAGGACCCCGACACGCGCCGCAAGTTCGAGGCCGCCAAGATGGAGCCCGTGGCCAGCACCATGGCCCAGACCGAGGCCATGCTCAAGGCCTACCGCGCCCAGTGGGCACCCGTGGTGCAGCGCTCCGGCTTCAAGCCCTGAGGTGCCTTCATGAGCCATACACGTCCCAACATCGTCTTCATCGTCGCCGACGACCTGGGTTATGCCGACCTGGGCTGCTACGGCGGGCGCGAGGCCGCGTTCGGCCCCGTCTCGCCCGTGCTCGACGGTCTGGCCGCGCAGGGCCTCAAGCTCACCCAGGGCTACTCGAACTCGCCGGTGTGCTCGCCCACGCGCTTCGGGCTGATGACGGCGCGCTACCAGTACCGCCTGCGCGGCGCGGCCGAGGAGCCCATCAACAGCAAGAGCCGGGGCAGCAGCACGCTGGGCCTGCCGCCTTCGCACCCCACGCTGCCCTCGCTGCTGCGTGCCGGCGGCTACCGCACGGCGCTCATGGGCAAGTGGCACCTGGGCTACCCGCCGGCCTTCGGGCCGCTGCAGTCGGGCTACGAGGAGTTCTTCGGCCCCATGTCGGGCGGGGTGGACTATTTCACGCACTGCAGCTCCGCTGGCCAGCACGACCTGTACCTGGGCGAGACCGAGCAGCAGGAGGACGGCTACCTCACCGACCTGATCACCGACCACGCGCTCGATTTCGTGGAGCGCATGGCGCCCGGTGCTCAGGCCGGCACGCCCTTCTTCCTGAGCCTGCACTACACGGCACCGCACTGGCCCTGGGAGACGCGCGACGACGCGGCGCTGGCCGAGGAGGTGCGCCAGAATTTGTTCCACCTGCACGGCGGCAACATCGAGACCTACCGCCGCATGATCCACCACATGGACGAGGGCATCGGCCGCATCATGGCCGCCCTCGCCCGCCATGGCATCGATCGCGACACGCTGGTAGTCTTCACCAGCGACAACGGCGGCGAGCGCTTCTCGGACAACTGGCCCCTGGTGGGCGGCAAGATGGACCTGACCGAGGGCGGCATCCGCGTGCCCTGGATCGCCCATTGGCCCGCCGTGATCGCGCCGGGGGGCGAGAGCGTGCACAGCTGCATGACCATGGACTGGTCCGCAACGATGCTCGATGCGGCCGGCGTGCCGGCCGATGCCGACTACCCGCTCGATGGCGTCTCGCTCATGCCGTTGCTGCGCGATGCCGGGTGGGACTGCGAGCGCCCGCTGTTCTGGCGCATGAACCACCGCGGCCAGCGCGCCATGCGCCTGGGCGAGTGGAAGTACCTGCGCGTGGATGGCAACGACTACCTGTTCCACCTGGCCGACGACGAGCGCGAGCGCGCCAACCGCGCCGGAGTCGATCCCGAGCGCCTGGCCGCGATGCGCGCGGCATGGGAGGCGTGGAACGCCACCATGCCGGCCATCCCGGAGGACGCCACGGTCAGCCTTGGTTACTCAGTCAAGGACATGCCGCAGCGGTAGCTCTCTCTACTAGACAGTTGGCGCAGCCACATGTTCGCGCCGCTGCACGATCACGAAGCGGTCGGCCACGAAGGCCAGGTTGGTGTAGCTGGCGTTGGCGGCCGGGTTGCCGCCCGTGGCGTGGTAGTCCGAGAACGACGCCGATTGGTTCACGAACACACCCTGCGTGAGGTTGATGGACAGGGCCACGCGCGTGCGCCGGCCCAGGGCGATGGCGGCGTCGATGTAGGCGCGGTCGGTGGAGTACACGCCCAGCGTCAGCGCGCCATGCGCGCGCAGCGTGGCCTCGGCCACCTGCAGGCTGGCGGCGCCCGAGTCGGTGGCCACCAGGTAGGACACGGGGCCGAAGCATTCCTGGCCGTAGATGGCGCTGTCGGCCTGCTCCAGCGCCACGATCACCGGCGTGTGGATCTGCGCGTTCGCGAACTCGGGGTGGGGCAGGGCACGCGAGGCCAGCACCAGGCGGCCCTGGCCGCTGGCCTGCTGCATGCGGGCCACGGTCTCGGGCGAGCCCACGGCGCCCAGCACCGAGGTGGCCACGCGCGGGTTCGAGGCCAGTTCGGTCACGGCGGCGGCCAGGTCCGCACCCACCTGCTCGAAGCTCTTGTGCCCTTCGTCGGTGGCGATGCCGCTACGCGGCACCAGGAGGTTCTGCGTGGTCGTGCACATCTGGCCGCTGTACAGCGACAGCGTGAACGCCAGGTTGCGCAGCAGGGCCGCGTACTGGTCGGTGGATTCGATGATCACCGTGTTCACGCCGGCCATCTCGGCATACACGCGCGCCTGGCGGGCGTTGTCGATGAGCCAGCGGCCGAACTGGTTGCTGCCCGTGAAGTCGATGCTGGCCACCGCGCTGTGCGTGGCCAGGGCCTGGGTGTCTTCGGCACGGGGGCTCAGTGCCAGGGTCACGGTGTTCGGGTCCAGCCCCTGCTCGGCCAGCACCTCGCGCAGGATGTTCACCGAGATCGCGGCCGGCAGCACGGCATTGGGGTGCGGCTTGACGATGACCGGGTTGCCCGTGGCCAGCGCGGCGAACAGGCCGGGGTAGGTGTTCCAGGTGGGGAAGGTGGCGCAGCCCACCACCAGCGCGACGCCGCGGCCTACGATCTCGTAATGCTTTTGCATCACCAGCGACGGGTTCTTGCCCTGGGGCTTGTCCCACAGCGCCTGGCCTGGCACGTCGGCCATGGCCTTCCAGGCGTAGGCGATGGCTTCGAGTGCACGGTCCTGCGCATGCGGGCCGCCGGCCTGGAAGGCCATCATCGGGCCCTGGCCGGTGGTCAGCATCACGGCGTGCGCGATCTCATGGCTGCGGCGGTGTATGCGCACCAGCGCCTCCAGCAGCACGCCCGTGCGGCCCTGCGCGCCCAGTGCCTGCCAGGCGGGTTCAGCCGCCTGGGCCGCATCCAATAGGGCATGCACGTCGCAATCGGGGTAGCGCACGTCCAACGCCACGCCGTAGGGCGAGCGCTCGGTGGCCAGGCGGCCTTGCTCGCCGGGCTGCTGCAGCGCAAAGTCCTTGCCCAGCAGGGCATTCACGGCCGCCTGGCCGTCGGCCTGGCCGGTCTCGCCATAGACCTTGGGCGAGGGCGATTCGGGGAAGGGCGTCCAGTGGCCGCGCGTGGCCAGGGCTTCAAGGGCTCCCTCCAGGAGGGCACGGTGGGTATCGAACAAGGGCATCAAATTGTCTCCGCTAGGGTTTGCCCTGATGGGTTTGACTTGCATCAGGATTCGGGAAAGTTTATTCTCTACCGAACGGTCGGTCAATAATGTTTGCGATCGCTCAACACCAGATTTCCCCACCTTGATAGGCAGGAGCATCCATGTCTGAACCCCTGGTCCTCGTGACGCAGTCGGGCGCCGTGCAAACGCTGGCGCTCAACCGGCCCGCCGCGCTCAACAGCTTCACGGCCGAGCTGCATGCCCAGTTGCTGACTGCGCTGGAGGCGGCCGCAGCCAATGCCGAGGTGCGTTGCGTGGTGCTCACGGGCTCGGGCCGGGCCTTCTGCGCGGGGCAGGACCTGGCCGACCCGGCCGTGGCGCCCGACCTCACGCCGGGCGCCGCACCCAAGGACCTGGGCGAGGTGATCGACAAGCTGTACGGCCCCCTGTGCCTGCGCATCCGCAGCATGCCCATCCCCGTGGTGGCCGCCGTCAACGGTGTGGCCGCCGGCGCGGGCGCCAACCTGGCGCTGGGTTGTGACCTGGTGCTGGCTGCGCGCTCGGCCAGCTTCATCCAGGCCTTCACCAAGATCGGCCTGGTCCCCGACACCGGCGGCACCTGGCTGCTGCCGCGCCTGGTTGGCCGCGCCCAGGCTCTGGGCCTGGCGCTGCTGGGCGACAAGCTGCCAGCGGCCGATGCCGAGCGCCTGGGCCTGATCTGGCGCTGCGTGGACGATGCGGCGCTGCAGGACGAAGCGCGGGCCCTGGCCCAGCGGCTGGCCGCCATGCCCGTGAAGGCGCTGGTCGCCACGCGCAATGCGATCGATGCCGCTGCGCAGATGGACTACGGCCAGGCCCTGGCCCGCGAGGCGGCCGTGCAGCGCACGCTGGGCGCCTCGGCCGACTACCGCGAGGGCGTCGAGGCCTTCATCGGCAAGCGCGCCCCCGTCTTCAAAGACCGCTGATCGAGTAGCCCCATGGATTCCTCTGCCACCGCCATGGACCCCCAGGCCATCGCCGAGCATGTGCGCGCCGGCATGCTCGCCAACGACCGCGCCACGCAGGGCCTGGGCATCGCCATCACCGCCATCGCACCAGGGCAGGCCACGCTCGAGATGACCGTGCGTGCCGACATGCTCAACGGTTTTGCCATCTGCCACGGCGGCTTCATCACCACGCTGGCCGACTCGGCGTTCGCCTTCTCGTGCAATGCGCGCAACGAGATGACCGTGGCCTCGGGCCTGTCCATCGACTTCCTGGCACCCGCACGCGAGGGCGACCGCCTCACGGCCGTGGCCACCGAGGTCTCGCTGGCCGGCCGCACCGGCGTGTACGACGTGAACGTGCACAACCAGCGCGGCGAGGCCATCGCCGTGTTCCGCGGCCGCTCGTACTGCATGAAGGGCAAGCCCACCGTGCCGCTGGACGCTGCCGCCCGCTGACCCCCTACCCAGAACCCACAGGAGACATCCATGGCCGTGCGCCAACCTGCCCCAGGCGACCTGGAGCCCATCGAAATCGCCAGCCGCGACGAGGTCCAGGCCCTGCAGCTGCAGCGCCTGCGCTGGACGCTGCAGCACGCCTACGACAACGTGCCGCACTACCAACGCGCCTTCGATGCCAAGGGCGTGCACCCGTCGGACCTCAAGCAGCTGTCCGACCTCTCCAAGTTCCCCTTCACGGTCAAGAAAGACCTGCGCGACAACTACCCCTTCGGCATGTTCGCCGTGCCGCGCGAAAAGGTGGCCCGTATCCACGCCTCCTCGGGCACCACGGGCAAGCCCACGGTGGTGGGCTACACCTTGAAGGACATCGATACCTGGGCCGACCTGGTGGCACGGTCCATCCGCGCGGCCGGCGGGCGCGCGGGCGACCTGATCCACATCGCCTATGGCTACGGCCTGTTCACGGGCGGCCTGGGCGCGCACTACGGCGCCGAGCGCGCGGGCTGCACGGTGATCCCCATGTCGGGCGGCCAGACCGAAAAGCAGGTGCAGCTGATCCGCGACTTCGGGCCCAGCATCATCATGGTCACGCCCTCGTACATGCAGGTCATCAACGAGGAGTTCGTGCGCCAGGGGCTGGACCCGCGCGAGAGCTCGCTCAAGGTCGGCATCTTCGGCGCCGAGCCCTGGACCGAGGCCATGCGCCGCGAGATCGAGACCAAGGCCGGCATCGACGCGGTGGACATCTACGGCCTGTCCGAAGTGATGGGTCCGGGCGTGGCCAGCGAGTGCATCGAGAGCAAGGACGGCCCCGTGGTCTGGGAAGACCACTTCTACCCCGAGATCATCGACCCCGAGACGGGCGAGGTGCTGCCCGACGGCCAGGAGGGCGAACTCGTCTTCACCTCGCTGAGCAAGGAGGCGCTGCCCATGATCCGCTACCGCACGCGCGACCTCACGCGCCTCTTGCCGCCCACCTCGCGCGCCTTCCGCCGCATGGGCAAGATCGTGGGCCGCTCGGACGACATGCTCATCATCCGCGGCGTGAACGTGTTCCCTACGCAGATCGAAGAGATCGTGCTGCAGAACGAAAAACTCTCGGGCCAGTACCAGATCCTCGTGGCGCGCGACGGCAACCTCGACCAGGTGACCGTGCGCTGCGAGCTGCAGCCCGGCGTGGCCGATGGCGAGCGCCCGGACCTCACCGGTTGGGTGCAGCAGCGCATCAAGACCCTGGTGGGCATCACCTGCCAGGTCGAGGTGCTGGCCACCGATTCCATCGAACGCACGCTGGTGGGCAAGGCCCGCCGCGTGATCGACCAGCGCGCGCGCTGAAGCAGCCCCCCGAACGAAAGGACACCACCATGTACACCCAGGCCATGGACACCATGGGCAAGGAAGGCGGCGACGCCAAGGCCCTGCGCAGCGCCGAGGAGATGCAGCGCCAGGAAGCGTTCGATGCGCGCATCGACGCCGGTGAATTCATCGAGGCCAAGGACTGGATGCCCGACCACTACCGCAAGACCCTGCTGCGCCAGATCAGCCAGCATGCGCACTCGGAGATCGTCGGCATGCTGCCCGAGGGCAACTGGATATCGCGCGCCCCCACGCTCAAGCGCAAGGCCATCCTGCTGGCCAAGGTGCAGGACGAGGGCGGCCATGGCCTGTACCTGTACGCCGCGGCCGAGACCCTGGGGACCTCGCGCGACCAGATGCTGGATGCCCTGCACACCGGGCGCGCCAAGTACAGCTCCATCTTCAACTACCCCACGCTGACCTGGGCCGACATGGGCACCATCGGCTGGCTGGTCGATGGCGCGGCCATCATGAACCAGGTGCCGATCTGCCGCTGCTCCTACGCGCCGTATGCACGGGCCATGGTGCGCATCTGCCGGGAAGAGAGCTTCCACCAGCGCCAGGGCTACGACGCGCTGCTCACCATGATGCAGCAGGGCACCGACGCCCAGCGCGCCATGGTGCAGGACGCGGTGAACCGCTGGTGGTGGCCCTCCATCATGATGTTTGGCCCGCCCGACGACCAGTCGCCCAACTCCGCGCAGTCCATGCGCTGGGGCATCAAGCGCATCTCCAACGACACGCTGCGCCAGAAGTTCATCGACGCCACGGTCGAGCAGGCCCGCGTGCTCGGCGTGGCCCTGCCCGACCCCGACCTGAAGTGGAACGAAGAACGCCAGGCGCACGACTACGGTGCCATCGACTGGAGCGAGTTCTGGCGCGTGATCGGCGGCGACGGCCCCTGCAACGAAGAACGCCTGGGCGCGCGCGTCAAGGCCTGGGACGACGGCGCCTGGGTGCGCGAAGCCGCCCTGGCCCATGCCGCCAAGCACGCCCCGGTGCGCGCTGCCGCCTGATTCCACCGAGATCCGAGATTTCCCCATGACGACCCCATCCTCTCCCTCCACCCCCGCCGCCGATCCCGCGATGGCCACCGAATGGCCGCTGTGGGAAGTCTTCGTGCGCAGCAAGGCCGGCCTGGACCACAAGCACTGCGGCAGCCTGCATGCGGCCGACCCGCGCATGGCCATCCAGCTGGCGCGCGACGTCTACACCCGGCGCCAGGAAGGCACCAGCGTCTGGGTCGTGCGCTCCGACCAGATCGTGGCCAGCGACCCCGGCGAGAAATCCATGTACTTCGACCCGGCGCAGGACAAGGTCTACCGCCACCCCACCTTCTACGTGCTGCCCGAGTCCGTGGACCACATGTGAGCGCCACTGCCATGCAAGCCACCAGCATCCACATCAGCCAGGACCCGGGCGTGCAGTACCTGCTGCGCATCGGCGATACCTGCCTCGTCCTGGCCCAGCGCCTGTCCGAATGGTGCGGCCACGGCCCCGTGCTCGAAGAGGACATCGCCCTGTCCAACATGGCGCTCGACCTCGTGGGCCAGGCGCGCGCCGTGCTCACCCGGGCCGGCCAGATCGAAGGCCGCGGCCACGACGAGGACCAACTGGCCTTCCTGCGCGACGAGCGTGACTATGTCAACCTGACCCTGGTGGAGCTGCCGCGCGGCGACTTCGCCTTCACCATGGTGCGCAATGCCATGGTGGCCACCCTCTTCAAGCTGCTGTGGGAGCGCCTGGCCAGCTCCAGCGACACGGAGCTGGCCGCCATTGCCGGCAAGGCCGTCAAGGAGGCGCGCTACCACCAGCAGCATGCGGCCGACTGGGTCGTGCGCCTGGGCGACGGCACGGCCGAATCGCGCCGCCGCACCGAAGCGGCCCTCAAGGCCCTGTGGCGCTACACGCCCGAGCTGTTCGTGGTCGATGCGGTGGACGAATCCGCCCACGCCACGGGTCTGGGCCCGCGCTGGGCCGACCTCAAGGACGCCTGGACCGGCGAGATGGCACAGATCCTGGCCGCTGCCAGCCTGGCCACGCCCCAGGAGTCGGCGTTTCGCAGCACCGGCAAGCAGGGCGTGCACAGCGAGCACATGGGCTACATCCTGACCGAGATGCAGCACCTGCAGCGCAGCTTTCCCGGGGGCGTGTGGTGATGGTGGCCGAAGCCATCGACCGCCCGGACGCAGCGGACACCTTCGCCGACGCACGCATCGCGCGCGCGTGGGAGGTGCTCGACGGCGTGCCCGATCCCGAGGTGCCCGCGGTCTCCGTGTGCGACCTGGGTATCGTGCGCGACGTGCGCCTGGCGGGCGATGGCCTGGAGATCGTGCTCACCCCCACCTATTCGGGCTGCCCGGCCACCGAGGTGATCGAGCACGACGTGCTCGCCGCCATCGTGGCGGCCGGCCTCGGCCCGGCCCACGCCACGCTGCAGCGCGCCCCGGCCTGGACCACCGACTGGATCACCGCGCGCGGCCGCGCGCGCCTGCTGGCCTACGGCATCGCGCCGCCGGGCCCGCTGCCGCCGGGCACCGAGGTGCCGCTGCGCTTCATGCCGCGCACCCATGCGGCTACTCCGGCGCTGGCCTGCCCGCGCTGCGGCAGCCTGCAGACCGAGCGGCTCTCGGCCTTCGGCTCCACGGCCTGCAAGGCGCTGTACCGCTGCATGGCCTGCCGCGAGCCCTTCGAGCACTTCAAGCCCTTGTGAAGCACCCTTCTTCGCCCCCACCCAAGACACCGACATGAGCGTCATCTTCCATCCCCTGCGCGTGCGCGCCATCGAGCCCGACACGGCCGAGGCCGTCATCGTCTCCTTCGACGTGCCGCCCGAGCTGCGCGAAGTCTTCGGCTTCACCCAGGGCCAGTACCTCACGCTGCGCACCGACATCGGCGGCCAGGACCTGCGCCGCTCGTACTCCATCTGCGCCGGCGTGGACGACGCCGAGCTGCGCGTGGGCGTGCGCAAGGTCAACGGCGGCGTGTTCTCCAACTGGATCAACGCGCAGCTGCAGGTGGGCGACACGCTGCAGGTCATGGCGCCGCAAGGCCGCTTCTTCGTGCCGATCCAGGCCGCCGCGCAGCGCCACTACCTGGGGATCGCGGGCGGCAGCGGCATCACGCCCATCCTGTCCATCATGAAGACGGTGCTCGCGCGCGAACCCGGCAGCCGCTTCACGCTGATCTACGGCAACCGCACGCTGCAGTCCACCATGTTCAAGGAGGAGATCGAGGACCTCAAGAACCGCTACCTCACGCGCCTGGTGCTGCACCATGTGTTCTCGGCCGAGCAGACCGACGCGCCGCTGAACATGGGCTTCGTGAACCGCGAGAAGCTCGCCGAGTTTCTGAAGGCCCTGATCCCCGCGCAGAAGATCGACGAGGCCTTCATCTGCGGCCCCTTCCAGATGAACGACGAGGCCGAGGCCGCGCTGCTGGCCGGCGGCGTGCCGGCCGAGCGCATCCACGTGGAGCGCTTCGGCGTGGCCCTGCCGGCGGGTGGGCAGGTCGGCGCCGTGGTTCACGAGGCGTTGCCCGGCGACGCCAAGACCTCCCGCATCGCCATCGTGCGCGACGGCCTGCGGCGCGAATTCCCGTTCTCGGGCGAGCAGGCCAGCATCCTCGATGCGGCCTCGGCCGCCGGGCTGGAGGTGCCGTTCTCGTGCACCTCGGGCGTGTGCGGCACCTGCCGCGCCAAGTGCGTGCAGGGCGAGGTGCGCATGGAGCGCAACTTCGCTCTCGACAAGGCCGAGGTGGCCGCCGGCTTCGTGCTGACCTGCCAGTGCCGGCCCCTGACCGACAGCGTGGTGCTGTCGTTCGACGAACGTTGATGGTCGCGATGACGGCATCCACCGCTGCACGCGCTGCCGGGTCCCGCAGGGGATTCGGGAGGCGAGGGGCCACGGTGCCGGCGCATGCGGCAAGATGGCGGCCCTTCACTACCGGATGCAAAGGAAATCTGCCCATGGCCCGAGGACGCTCCCCCGGATACGACGACCAGCGCGAATTGATCCTCCGCCATGCCGCCGAGCTGTTTGCACGCCGCGGCTATCCGGCCACGTCGATGAACGAGGTGGCCGAGGCCTGCGGCCTGTCCAAGCCCACGCTGTACCACTACTTTCGCGACAAGTACAACCTGCTCGTGCACATCGCCGACGGCCACGTCTCGCGCCTGCAGGCGCTGGTGGAAGAAGTCGAAGCCAAGCAGCTCGCGCCCGAGGCGCGGCTGCGCGAGCTGATCCACCGCTTCGTCGAGGAGTATGCCGAGGCCCAGCACGCCCACCGCGTGCTGACCGAGGACGTGCGCTTCCTGCAAGCCGAGGACAGCGAGCGCATCCTGGGCAAGGAACGCGCCGTGGTGGCCGTTTTTGCAGAGGCGCTGGCGCAGATGCGGCCCGACACCGATGCCGCCGGCCTGACCAAGGCATTGACCATGCTGCTGTTCGGCATGATCAACTGGATGTTCACCTGGCTCAAGCCCGATGGAGAACTCGACTACGAGACGATGGCACCCATCGTGGCCGACCTGTTCTTTGGCGGCGTGCCCGCGGTGCGCATGCCCCCGCCTCTGGCCGAAAGGCCGCCCCGCCCATGACAATGCCGATCCACGCACACCGCAGTGCACCCACCACCGGCCGCGAAGAGCCGGGTCCAGCCCAGAGCAACGCTCTGCGCTGACTTTTTTCCTTCTTTCTTCACAACGATCCACAGGAGACAAAAGCATGAAATCCCGCTTCGCACAACTCGCGCTCGTGGCCGCAGCCGCCGCCATGGCCTGCGGCGCCGCCCTGGCCGACATCACCGTCGGCGTCACGGTGTCGGCCACCGGCCCGGCCGCCTCGCTGGGCATTCCCGAGAAGAACACCATCGCCCTGATGCCGCGCACCATCGGCGGCCAGAAGGTCAACTACATCGTGCTCGACGATGCCTCAGACACGACCACGGCCGTGGGCAACACGCGCAAGCTGATCAGCGAAAGCAAGGTCGACATCATCCTGGGATCGAGCACCACGCCCAACTCGCTGGCCATGATCGACGTGGTCGCCGAGGCGCAGACGCCCATGATCTCCATGGCCGCCTCGGCGCGCATCGTCGAGCCCATGGACGCCAAGAAGAAGTGGGTCTTCAAGACCCCGCAGAACGACATCATGATGTCGCTGGCCATCGTGGACCACATGGCCAACGCCGGCGTGAAGACCGTGGCCTTCATCGGCTTTGCCGACGCCTACGGCGAAGGCTGGTACCAGGAGTTCGGCAAGGCCGCCGCCATCAAGAAGATCCAGATCGTGGCCAACGAGCGCTATGCGCGCACCGACACCTCGGTGACCGGCCAGACGCTGAAGATGATCTCGGCCAAGCCTGACGCGGTGCTCATCGCCGGCTCCGGCACGCCGGCCGCATTGCCCCAGAAGGCGCTCAAGGAGCGCGGCTTTGCCGGCAAGGTCTACCAGACCCACGGCGTGGCCAATGCCGACTTCCTGCGCGTGGGCGGCAAGGACGTGGAAGGCACCTTCCTGCCCTCCGGCCCCGTGCTCGTGGCTTCGCAGCTGCCCGCCTCGCACCCGGTGAAGAAGTCGGCCAGCGCCTATGTGGCTGCCTACGAGGCCGCCCACGGCAAGGACAGCGTCTCCACCTTCGGCGCCCACGGCTGGGACGCCGGCGTGCTGATGGCCGCTGCCGTGCCCGTGGCCCTCAAGAAGGCCAAGCCCGGCACCGTGGAGTTCCGCGCCGCGCTGCGCGATGCGCTCGAGCAGATCAAGGAAGTGCCCGGCGCCCACGGCATCTTCAACATGTCCGAGAACGACCACCTGGGACTGGACCAGCGCGCCCGCGTGATGGTCAAGATCGAGAACGGCACCTGGAAGTACCAGCCCTGACCGAGCAGAGCGAGGTCTGATGGCGCAGATGCGAGGGCGGCGGGCCGATGAAGTGCCCGCTGCCTGCGCAGCCCTGCGGCCTGCCTGCCTTCAATAGACAGAAAGCCGAATATGGATTTGCAGATCGCCCTGCTCTTGGGGCAGGACGGCATTGTCAACGGCGCCATCTATGGACTGATGGCGCTGGCGCTGGTGCTGGTTTTTTCCGTGACCCGGGTGATCTTCATCCCCCAGGGCGAGTTCGTGGCCTTCGGGGCGCTGACCATGGCCATGATGCAGGGCGGGCGCATTCCCGCCACGCTGTGGCTGCTGCTGGGCATGGCCGCCGTGGTGCTGGTGGTCGAGGTGGTGCGCTTTCAGCGCGGCAGCCCCGTGAACTGGCCCGCCACCGTGGTCTGGTGCCTGGTGCTGCCGCTGCTGGCCACAGCGCTGATCCTAGGGCTGCGTCCGACGTCCCTGGGCATGCAGGCGCTCACCACGCTGATCCTGATCACGCCCATGGGGCCGCTGCTGTACCGCCTGGCCTATCGCCCGCTGGCCGATGCCACGGTGCTGATGCTGCTCATCGTCTCGGTGGCGCTGCATGGCGTGCTGGTGGGCCTGGGCCTGCTGTTCTTCGGCGCCGAAGGCTCGCGCACGCCACCGTTCTCGGAGGCGCGCTTCGACCTCGGCGGCATTCCCGTCTCGGGCCAGTCGCTGGTGGTGCTGGGTGTCACGCTGGCGCTGGTGATGCTGCTGTTCCTGTTCTTCGGCCGCTCCATGGTCGGCAAGGCGCTGCGCGCCACGGCCCTCAACCGCGTGGGGGCGCGCCTCATGGGCATTCCCACCGAGCTGTCGGGCGATGTGAGCTTCGCCCTGGCCGCGCTGATCGGCGCGGTCTCGGGCCTGTTGATCGCCCCGCTCACCACCGTGTACTACGACACGGGTTTTCTGATCGGCCTCAAGGGCTTCGTCGCGGCCATCGTGGGCGGCCTGGGCAGCTACCCCATGGCGCTGCTCGGCGCGCTGATCGTGGGCCAGCTGGAGGCCTTTGCTTCGTTCTGGGCCAGTGCCTACAAGGAGGTTCTCGTGTTCACCCTGATCGTGCCCGTGCTGTGGTGGCGTTCGCTCAACAGCCGCCATGTGGAGGATGAGGAATGACCGCGCCCGTCAAGACAGATATGGCTGCCGGCGCACACGATGCAGGCACCTCGCGCGGCATCGCCACGCGCACCCAGCTGACGCTGGCGGCCGTGGCGCTGCTGGCCCTGTGCTGGGGCTTCCTGCCCGACTTCACCGTGGTCGTGCTCAGCTACATCGGCCTGTACGCCATCGTCGCGGCGGGCCTGGTCATGCTCACCGGCGTGGGCGGCATGACCTCCTTCGGCCAGGCGGCCTTCGTGGGCGTCGGGGCCTATGCCACGGCCTGGATCTGCACGGCGCCCGCGTCGGTGCAGGCGCTCTCGGGCCTGGTCGGCATGGCCGGCCTGCCCTGGGTGGGCCTGGTGCTGGGCCTTACGATCACCTTCGCGCTGGCCTGGGGCCTGGGCTCGGTCACGCTCAAGCTCTCGGGCCACTACCTGCCGCTGTGCACCATCGCCTGGGGCCTGTCGCTGTACTACCTGTTCGGCAACATGGAATTCCTCGGCGGGCAGACCGGCATCACCGGCATCCCGCCGCTCATCGTGGCCGGCGTCTCGCTGGCCTCGCCGCGCGCCATCGGCGTGCTGATCTGGGCGGTGCTGCTGGTGTCGCTGTGGCTGCTGCACAACCTGCTCGACTCGCGCGAGGGCCGCGCCATCCGCGCGCTCAAGGGCGGGCGGGTGATGGCCGAGTCCATGGGCGTGGACACGGCGCGTTACCGCATCAAGCTTTTCGTGCTGGCGGCGCTGCTGGCGGCGATCTCGGGCTGGCTGTATGCGCACCTGCAGCGCTTTGTCAGCCCCACGCCGTTCAACCTCAACATCGGCATCGAATACCTGTTCATGGCCGTGGTCGGTGGTGCCGGCCACCTCTGGGGTGCGGTGCTGGGCGCCACCCTCATCACCCTGCTCAAGGAAAAGCTGCAGGACGTGCTGCCCTCGCTGCTGGGCACCAGCGGCAACTTCGAGGTCATCGTCTTCGGCCTGCTCATGGTCTTCGTGCTGCAGCGCTTTGCCGACGGCCTGTGGCCCACGCTGAACCGCCTGGGCGAGCGCTGGCTGCGCCGCGAGGCGCCGCGCACGGCAGGCCAGGCCACCGAACTGGCGCAGCGCACGCTGCCCGCGGCTGGCACGGTGCTGCTGCAGGCGCGCAACGTGACCAAGCGCTTCGGCGGCCTGGTCGCCAACAACAACGTCTCCATGGACGTGAAGGCCGGCGAGGTGCATGCGCTGATCGGGCCCAACGGCGCCGGCAAGAGCACCTTCTTCAACATGGTCTCGGGCGTGGACGACGCCACCGAAGGCGAGGTGCGCCTGGTGGACCAGGCCATGCTGCGCCGCCCCTCGCGCGCCTTCGCCCGCCTGGGCATGGCGCGCACCTTCCAGCACGTGCGCCTGCTGGGCCAGCGCAGCGTGGTCGAGAACGTCGCCCTGGGCGCGCACCAGCGTGCGCACCGCGGCTGGCTCGCCTCCATGCTGCGCCTGGACCGCGCCGAAGAGGCGGCCCTGCTGGCCGAGGCGCGCCGCCAGATCGAGCGCTGCGGCCTGGGGGTCCATGCCGATGCGCCCGCCGCCTCGCTGGCCCTGGGGCAGCAGCGCATCGTCGAGATCGCGCGTGCCCTGGCCGGCCAGCCGGCCATCCTGCTGCTCGACGAACCCGCCGCCGGCCTGCGCCACCTGGAAAAGAAGGCCCTGGCCGACCTGCTGCGCCAACTGCGCGCCGAGGGCCTGGGCATCCTGGTGGTGGAGCATGACATGGAGTTCGTGATGAACCTGGCCGACCGCATCACCGTGCTGGAGTTCGGCACCGTGATCGCCGAGGGCACGCCCGCACAGGTGCAGAGCAACCAGCGCGTGCTCGATGCCTACCTGGGTGGCGCCGACGACGACCTGCCCGCCGCCATTGCTGAAGGAGCCACCGCATGACCGCCTTGCTGCAACTGCAGGACCTCTCCGTGTCGTACGGCCAGGTGGAAGCCGTCCACCAGGTCCGGCTCGATGTGAACGAGGGCGAGATCGTCACCGTCATCGGCCCCAACGGCGCCGGCAAGACCACCTTGCTGTGTGCAGCCATGGGGCTGCTGCCGGCCACCGGCTCCATCGCCCTGGCCGGCGAGCGCATCGCCCGCCCCAGCGTGGAGGCCATGGTGGCGCGCGGCGTGGCCCTGGTGCCCGAAAAGCGCGAACTCTTCGGCGAGATGTCGGTGGAGGACAACCTGCTGCTCGGCGGCTTTTCGCGCTGGCGCAAGGGGCAGCGTGACCAGGCGCAACGCATGGAAGAAGTGTTCGGCATCTTCCCGCGCCTGCGCGAGCGCCGCCCGCAACTGGCCTCCACGCTATCGGGCGGCGAGCGGCAGATGCTGGCCATCGGCCGTGCGCTGATGGCCCGCCCGCGCCTGTTGATGCTCGATGAGCCCTCGCTCGGCCTGGCCCCGCTGATCGTGCGCGAGGTGCTGCAGGTGGTGTCCTCGCTGCGCGCGCACGGCGTATCGGTACTGCTCGTGGAGCAGAACGCGCGCGCCGCGCTGCGCGTGGCCGACCGGGCCTATGTGCTGGAGATGGGCGCGGTGGCGCTGACGGGCGCTGCGCAGGATTTGCTCAACGACCGCCGCATCATCGACACCTACCTGGGCATGGGCGGGTCGGCGCACGCCCAGGCCGAGCCCGCGGCCCATTGAGCCTGCAGAGGACCGCCGTGTAACGCAGCGACCGTCCCGTTTTCACCCTTTCGCAGGCCCTGGGGCTGCGGAAGGGTTTTTGCGTTGTGAAGATCCATAAATACGACAGGAGACAAAGCATGAAGACAGGCGTTCGGCCGGGGTTGGCGCGCAGGGAGTTTTTGCGTTCGGGTGGGGCATTGGCCGCGGGCCTGGCGGGCACGGCCTGGGCCCAGGACAGCGCGGGCGGGGCCGATGGCGAGATCGTGATCGGCCAGTCCTGCCAATTGAGCGGTCCACTGGCCGCGCTCACCACCGAGGTGCGCCAGGGCGCAAGCCTCTACTTCGACCACGTGAATGCCTCGGGCGGCGTGCGCGGCCGCAAGATCCGCGTGGTCGCCATCGACGACGCCTACGACCCCAAGAAGGCCGCCGAGAACACGAAGAAGCTGATCGACGAGGACAAGGTGCTGGCGCTGTTCCAGTACGCCGGCACGCCGCCCGCGCTGGCCGCCCTGCCGATTGCCGAGGAGCGCGGCGTGCCCTTCATCGCGCCGTTCACCGGCTCGGACGGCCTGCGCCAGCCTGGCAGCCGCTATGTCTTCAACATCAAGGCCGGCTATGCGGCCGAGCTCGACGCCACGGTCAAGCAACTGGCCTCGGTGGGCATCTCGCGCATCGCCGCGGTCTACCTCAACAACCCGTTCGGCACGGGCGGACTGGCCTCGGTCGAGAAGTCCGTGCAGGTCCACAAGGTGACCCTGGCGGTCAAGGCCCCGCTGGAGGTGGACGGCTCGAAGATGGCGGACGCCGTGGCCACCGTGGCCAAGGAGTCGCCCCAGGCCATCATCGTCATCAGCGCGGGCAAGCCCAGCGTGGATTTCGTCGATGCCTACCTGGCAGCCGGCCACCGCTCCACCTTCTACATGCTCTCGGTGATCAGCAATTCCCAGCTCGTGAAAGCACTGGGCGAGCGCGCGCGCGGCGTGGTGGTGTCGCAGGTCGTGCCCTCGCCCTGGAACCAGAGCATGCCGATCTCGCGCGAGTTCCAGACCCTGGCCAAGGCCCGGGGCATCACCGAGTACACCTTCAGCCAGATGGAGGGCTTCATCTCCGCCCGCTTCCTGGTCGAGGCGCTGCAGCGTGCCGGCGCCAAGCCCACCCGCGCCGGCCTGGTCCAGGCCATGGAGTCGATGAAGAACCTGAACCTGGGCGGCTACCCCGTGGAGCTGTCGGCCACGCAACACAGCTCGGGCAAGTTCGTCGATCTGCTCATGATGGGCCGCGACGGCCGATTCACGAAGTAGGAGCGACTCAAAAACTCTTCTGGCGTCGTTGCTGCGTCTTGTCGTACTAGAGCCTGTCCACGGCCTTTTACGGGGATGCGCATGCAGTCCACGGTGCGTCCGTCTAGGCGCGCGCCGCTGCCCATGCCGGTGGCATGGGCAAGGTGGGCAACGACGAGGGGCGGGGCGTGGGCTGCATGCCCTTCGGGTTGCCACCTCCGTCAGGCCCATGCGGCGTTGCCCATCCTTGATGGACATGCGTCCATCTGCGGTGGGCGCCTTGCCTGATCCTCCCGGAGGAGGCAACGCAACCCCGTAAAAGGCCGTGGACGGGCTCCGACTGCCTGCGACGCAGCGCCTAGCCAGAACCGCTTCGCTGAGTTTTTGAGCCGCTCCGAGGCGGGAGACGCTGCTCAGGAGGTGAGCAGCGCGCCGCCCTCTGCGGCCTCCAGCAGCCGCGTGAGCAGCGGGTGCATGACCTTGCGCGCGTTGTAGATCAGGTGGAACTGCTCCTGCACGTCGGGCGTGGAGCCCACCTGCACCAGCCCATGGGTCTTTTGCAGGTGCGCGCCCACCGACATGGGCGCCGGCATCACACCCATGCCCGTGGCGGCAAAAGTGCTGAGCAGGGCGCTGTCCTCGAACTCGCCCGCAATGCGCGGGCGGATGCGCTCGCGCTCCAGCCAGTGGTCGATGCGCGCACGCATGGCCGCATGGTCCGTGGGCAGCAGCACGGGCACCACGGCCAGGCTCTGCGGAAACTGCTGCGCCGCCGCCTCGGCCCATACCGGCGGGGCGTACCAGGCCACGGCACTCGTGCCCAGCAGCTGGCTGGTGGTCTTGAGGGCCGGGTTGGGCGGTGCGGCGCGGTCGGCCAGCACCGCGTCGAGCTTGTGCAGCGCGAGCTCACCGAGCAGCGGCTGGAACTCCCCCTCGTGGCACAGCAGGCGCAGGTGCGGTTCGTCGAGCACCGGCGTCAGCAGCCGGTGCATGGCCAGCTTGGCGATGCCGTCCGAGATGCCCAGGTTCAGCCGCAGCGTCTGGCCGCTGGCGGCTTCGCGCACGCGATGGGTCAGCTGCTCACCGAGGGCAAAGATGTGGTCGGCCTCGTGCAAGGCGGCTACGCCGGCTTCCGTCAGCACCAGGCTGCGCCCCTCGGTGCGCAGCAGGCTGGTGCCCAGGGCCTGCTCGAGCAGGCGCACCTGGGCGCTGATGGTCTGCACGGCCATGTCCAGCCGCTCGGCCGCGCGCGCGATGCCACCCTCCTTGGCGACCACCCAGAAGTAGTACAGATGGCGGTAGTTGAAGCTCTGGCTCATGGTCTGGGTTGTCCCAACGGTGGAAAGGGGTATTCGTAAAAAATTGTTTGGTTCGTAAAAACCAGATGAATGGTATCGAAAAGACAGGTTTTAAAGATGCAAAGGCATCCCTACAGTGCGGGCTTGCCTTGAATTTCCCAGGAGATACCTCATGCACGACACCGCCGTCCACACCCCCGCCACCCCGACCCCGGGCCTGCCACCCCTGCCGCGTTCGCGGCGCTGACGCCGCCGCTGCGCGAAGGAGAACGACATCATGGAAACCATTGGAACCTGGTGGATGTGGGCGGGATTCGCCGTCTTCGTGGTCGTTGCCATCGGCATCGACCTGTTGGTGATGGAGCGCCAGGGCGCGCACAAGGTCACGACCAAGGAGGCCCTCAAGTGGAGCGCCCTGTGGTTCTCGCTGGCCTTCGTCTTCGTGGCCGGCCTGTGGTGGTACCTGGACGGCAGCCAGGGCCGCGAGGTGGCCAACACCGTGTCGATGCAGTTCATCACCGGCTACCTGGTGGAAAAAAGCCTGTCCATCGACAACATCTTCGTGTTCCTGATGCTGTTCAGCTACTTCGCGGTACCGGCACAGCACCAGAAGCGCGCGCTGATCATCGGCATCATCGGCGCCATCGTGCTGCGCACGCTGCTGATCCTGGCAGGCGCCTGGCTGCTGGCTTCGTTCCACTGGCTGCTCTATGTGTTCGGTGCCTTCCTGGTGTTCACGGGTGCCAAGATGTGGTTCGCTGCCGGCCAGGAGCCCGACATCGCGACCAACCCGGTGCTGCGCTTTTTGCGCAAGCGCATCCGCATCGCCGACGTGTTCGATGGCGAGAAGCTGACCACCACCATCAACGGCGTCAAGCACTACACGCCGCTGTTCGTGGTGCTCATCCTGATCGGCACCACGGACATCATCTTCGCGGTGGACAGCATCCCGGCCATCTTCGCGATCACCAGCGACCCGTTCATCGTGCTCACGGCCAACATCTTCGCCATCCTGGGCCTGCGTGCGCTGTACTTCCTGCTCGCCGACCTGGCCGACCGCTTCCACCTGCTGGCCTATGGCCTGGCCCTGGTGCTGGTGTTCATCGGCAGCAAGATGCTGCTCATCGACCTGGTGAAGATCCCGATCGGCTACGCTTTGCTGGTCACGGCAGGCCTGATCGCCGGCTCCATCGTCCTGTCGCTGCGCAGCTCGGCCGGCAGCCCGCCTGCTGCACAGCCTCCCAAGCCCTGAAGGAAACCTGCCATGGACATGATCGAATCGGTGATGCTCACCCTGCTGGTGGCCCTGGCGGGCACGGCCCTGATGGCCTGGCGCCTGGGCAACGAGCGGCGCGACGTGGGCCTGCTCACCGCCCTGGCGGCGCTGTGGGGCCTGGCCACCGCCGCAGCCTTCAGCTGGTGACCGCAGGACCATGCGGATGCTGAGCACCCTGCGCCGCAAGCTGCGGCACCTGGAACCCAGCGTGCGCGACCAGCTGGCGCGCACGGCATTGGCCCGTGCCGTGCCCTGGATGGAGCAGCGCGCGCTGTTCCGCTTCCAGCGCGAGCCGCTGGCGCGCGGGGTGGCTGCCGGCCTGTTCTGCGGGCTCATCCCCGGCCCGCTGCAATTGGTGGGGGCGGTCGGTGCCTGCGCCTGGCTGCGCGGCAACGTGGTCGCCGGTGGCGTCACCACCTTCTACACCAACCCGCTGACCACCGTGCCCCTGTATGTGCTGGCCTTCCAGATGGGCTCGCTGGTGCTCCCTGGCGAACAGTCGCTGCCGGCCTTCAACGCGGACGGCCCGGCCGGCGCCTTCAGCGTGCAGGCGCTGGCCGAGTGGATGCAGGCCCTGGGCACGCCATTGCTGGTCGGCCTGCCGGTGCTGGGTCTGGTCCTGGCAGTGCTGGGCTATGCGGTGGTGCAGGCCCTTTGGCTCGCGCCCGTACTGCAGCGCGGGCGCCGCCTGCAGCGTGCGCGGGCCCTGCGCGGCCCGCCGTGAGGCTAGCGGTTCAATCCAGCTTGACGCCGACCTTGGTGATCACGCGGCCCCATTTTTCGCGCTCGGCGCGCGCATAGCTGCCCATCTGGGCCGGGGTGCCGGGCAGGGGCTCCACGCCCAGGGCCTGCAGGCGCGCGCGGGTGCGCGTGTCGGCCAGGGCGGTCTGCAGCGCCTTGCTGAACTGGGCCACGGCCTCGGGCGAGGTGCCCGTGGGGGCCACCAGCCCCTGCCATGCATAGCCCTCGAATGCCTGCAGCCCCTGCTCCTGGATGGTGGGCACGTCGGGCATGGTCGCCACGCGCTGCGGGCTGGCCACACCGATGGCGCGCACCTTGTTCGTGGCGAGGAAGGGGTAGACCGTGGCGCTGTCGATCCACATCGCCGGCACCTGGCCGCCGATCACGTCCTGGATGGCCGGGGCCGCGCCGCGGTAGGGCACATGGGTGAGCTTGAGGCCGCTCTGCTCGCGGAACAGCTCGCCCACCAGGTGGTGCGGGCTGCCCGGCCCGGCGGAGGCCCAGTTCACGCCGTCGGCGTTGCCCTTGGCCCAGGCCATGAACTCCTTGAGGTTCTTGGCGGGCACGTTGTTCGAGACCACCAGAAACATCGGAAAGCGCACCAGCAGGCCCACGGGCTGGAAGTCCTTCTCGGCGTTGTAGCTCAGCTTGCTGAACAAAAAGGGGTTGGCCGCCAGCGTGGCGAAGTCGGCCGAGAAGATCAGGTTGCCCAGGTCCTTGCTGCGCGCCGCATAGTCGGCAGCGATGTTGGTGCCCGCGCCGGGCTTGTTGTTGATGATGACGGGGCGGCCCAGGCTGGCACCCATGGATTCGGCGATGGTGCGCGCCACGATGTCCGAGCCGCCGCCGGCGGCATAGCCGACCACCCATTCCAGGGGCTTGCCGTTGTCCTGCGCGTGCAGGGGCAGGGCGAAGGGCGTGAGTGCCAGTCCCGTGAGGGTGGCGAGGAAGTGTTTGCGCAGCATGGTGTTGTCTCCGGTGGTCAAGGGGTGGATGGTTTGGGCACGGCGCTGCCGCAGGCCCCGTCTGTGCGGGGCTTGCGCGGCGGCGTTGGATGGCGGGTTGGTGGGGGGGCTGCGTCAGGCCGCGGCGTGTACCGGGGCGACCGGCGTCACGGGCGCGATGCCCGCGCTGCCGGCGGGCACCGTGGTGCCGCGTGCGAACTGCAGTGCCTGCAGCAGCGTGGCCTGGTCGCCGATGTGGTTGGCCAGCAGCAGGATCAGGCGGGCGTTCATCGCATGGCTCTCGGGCGGGGTCAGGCCGTTGTGGCTGGCGATCAGGGCCTCGTAGAAATCGTCGCAGGCCTGCAGGCGGGGCTGGGTGTCGAGCATGTTCCGGGCTCCTGGTTCAAGCGGTGGCGAGGTCGGCAGGGGCGGCTGCAGCCTGGTGGCTGCTGGCAATCGCTGTGGCCGTGGCCAGTGCGGCGCGCACGGCGGCTTCGCTCAGGCTGCGCCAGCGCGCGCACACATGCTGGTCGGGCCGCACCAGGTAGGCTGTGCCGGGCCGCGCGTCCAGGCGCTGCGTGAGCAGGCCCTGCGCGTCGACCACGTCGCTGCCCACCTGCAGCAGTTTCACTTGGGGCAGGGTCGTGGCCCAGGCCGGCGCGGGGCCGAACACCAGCAGGGTGAAATCCGGCCCCAGCGTGCGCAGCAGCCAGGCGCCCTGACTACCCTGCAGCACGGGTGCGTCGAGCAGCACGGCACCGGGCACCTGGGTGCCGGCGAAGCTGTCGCCATCCGGCGTGTTGAGCGCCGAGCCGTGCAGCGTGGCCGGCACCGACAGGCGCCCGCTGTTGACGATGCGGCGGGCGAACGGGTGCTCGCGCGCCAGCTCCAGCGCGGCATCGCGGAACAGCCGGCTGATCTCGCTCTTGGGCGTGATGAAGTCGGTGGCACGGGTCGAGTTGGCAATGTTCTCGTCGGCCGCGTACTCACGCTCGGGGCCGTAGGTGGCCAGCAGTTCCGCGCCGGCGCGGCCGCGCAGCACCCAGTCGAGCTTCCAGGCCAGGTTCTCGGCGTCCTGCACGCCGCTGTTGGCACCGCGCGCACCGAAGGGCGAGACGCCGTGGGCGCTGTCGCCCGCGAACACCACGCGGCCGTGCACGAAGCGGTCCATGCGCAGGCAGGCGAAGGTGTAGACGCTGGCCCATTCGAGCTCGAACTGCGCATCGGGCCCGAGCAGCGCACGCACGCGCGGCAGGATGTTCTCGGGCTTTTTCTCTTCCTCCGGGTCGGCGTCCCAGCCCAGCTGGAAGTCGATGCGCCAGACATTGTCGGGCTGGCGGTGCAGCAGCACGCTCTGGTTGGGGTGGAAGGGTGGGTCGAACCAGAACCAGCGCTCGGTCGGGAAGTCCGTGCTGCCGGCCATCTTCACGTCGGCAATCAAAAAGCGGTCCTGGAAGATGCGGCCCTTGCTCTCCAGGCCCAGCAACTGGCGCATGGGCGAGCGCGAGCCGTCGCAGGCGGCGATCCACTGCGCGTCGATGCGGTAGTCGCCCTCGGGCGTCGCGATGGTCAGCAGTGCGCCGTCACCGCGCTGTGCCACGCCCGTGACCTTGTTGTGCCAGCGCAGCTCGATGTTGGGCAACTGCAGCGCCCGCTCCACCAGGTAGGCCTCGGCGTAGTACTGCTGCAGGTTGATGAAGGCCGGGCGCTCGTGGCCCTCTTCGGGCAGCAGGTTGAACTCGTACAGCGGCGCGCCGTGGAAGAACACCTTGCCCACGTTCCACGACACGCCCTTGTCCACCATGCGCTGGCCCACGCCCAGGCGGTCCCAGATCTCCAGGGTGCGCTTGGCAAAGCAGATGGCACGCGAGCCGGTGGACAGCCTGCAGTCGTTGTCCAGTACCACCACCCGCTGGCCGCGCTGGGCCAGATCGATGGCCAGCGACAGGCCCACGGGGCCTGCGCCCACCACCACGATGGGGTGCTGCACCGGGCTGGTTGCATCCTGGTCCGGGGAGCGCCGGTAGGCGAATTCGATGGCTTGCACCTGGGCGCCAGTTCCGTCGAAGGCGGGTGGCGCGGACGCTGTTGTTGTCATGCTTGTCTCCTCCGGGGCGCCTCAGCCTTCGAGCGACTTCCACATCTGGATGTCGCGCTCGGCGGTCCAGATGCGCGGGTCCGGGTACTGTGTGGCCTCGTCGTAGGCGCGCGTCACGTCGAACGGCATGCAGTGGTTGAAGATCACCCAGTGGCCGTACTTGGGTTGCAGCTTCGCGAACGTGGCCTCGTAGACCTTGCGCAGGTCCTCGCCTTGGGCGGCGCTGGCCTTGACGCTTTCGTACAGGTCGCTGATGAAGGCGCGCGTGCCGGCCAGGCCGGCCTGCACCTGCTCGGGCGTCTGCAGCGCCGCACCGCGTCCGGGCACCAGCTTCTCGGGCTTCAGGGCGGCCAGGTTATCGAGGGTCTGCGGCCAGTCCTGGAAGTAGGCATCGCCCGCATACGGCGTGGCATCGAACTCCACCAGATCGCCGGAGAACAGGATCTTTTCCGCAGGCAACCAGGCCACGGTGTCGCCCTTGGTGTGGCCGCGGCCCAGCTGCAGGATCTGCACCTCGAGCTTGCCCAGCCACAGGGTCATCTTCTTGTTGAAGGTCATGGTCGGCCATGTCAGACCGTCGGGCACGCTCTCCACGTTCTGGAACAGGCGCGGGAAGCGGCCGATCTCGCTGTCCTTGTCGAACTGGCCGCGCTCGACGATCAGGTCGCGCGTGTCCTCGCTGGCGATGATGTGCTCGGCCCCGTAGGCGCTGGCACCGAGCACGCGCACGGCGTGGTAGTGCGACAGCAGCACGTACTTGATGGGCTTGTCGGTCACTTCGCGGATGCGGCGGATCACGTCCTGCGCCATGACCGGCGTGGCCTGGGTGTCGATGACCATCACGGCGTCGTCGCCAATGATGATGCCGGTGTTGGGGTCGCCCTCGGCCGTGTAAGCGTAGGCATGGTCGGAGAGCTTGTCGAAGCTCACCTTCTTGACTTCCAGGTCGGCGGCGGAGGCGAAGGTCTTGGTGCTCATGGGTGGTACCGGTTGATTTGGTTTAGTGGAATGCATTCACCTAAACGGAATGTTTTGATCATAGGCAATAAATTCGTTAATGTCTAATTCATTTGTTTAAGTGGAAACCCCAGGGTGGACAGGATCGCTGCAGGCTCGGTGGACAATGGCGCCATGGACGACCTTTCCCGTGACCTTGCTTCTGCCGACGACGAAGACAGCCCCCGTGCGCCGCGCGGCATCCAGAGTGTGGAGGTGGGCGGGCAACTGCTCAAGGTGCTGGCCCGCACCGGCCGGCGCATGGCCCTCAAGGACCTGGCGCGTGCCGCCGACATGACGCCCGCCAAGGCCCACCCCTACCTCGTGAGCTTTGGCAAGCTGGGCCTGATCGAGCAGGACGCCGTGAGTGGCCACTATGGCCTGGGGCCGCTGGCCATGCAACTGGGCTTGATCAGCCTGCAGCAGGTCGACCCGGTGCGGCTGGCGATTGCCGAGCTGCCGGCCCTGGCCCAGCGCATCGGCTACACCGTGTCGGCATCGGTCTGGGGCGACAGCGGGCCCACCATCATCCGGGTGGAAGAGGGGCCCACCGCCGTCTACGTGGCCATGCGCCATGGCACGACCGCATCGGTTCGGCACACGGCCACGGGCAAGGTGTTCGCGGCCTTCGGCCCGCGCGAGCGCACCCTTGCCGCCCTGGCCGCAGACGGCCATGCCGGGGCGCTCGACGACCCGGCCTTTGCCGCGGAACTGGACGCCGTGCGCACCCACCAGGTGGCCGAGGTCACCGACCGGTTGCTGCCCGGCATCAGCGCCCTGGCCACGCCGGTCTTCGACGGCTTCGGCCAGTTGGTGCTGTGCCTGGCCGTGATCGGCCCGAGCGCTACGCTGCGCACCGGGCCGGACAGTGCCGCGGCAGGGCATCTGCGCGAGACGGCGCGCAGCCTGTCGCAGCGGCTGGGCGCCGCACAGGGCGGCGAGCGCTAGGTTTTCGACAGCGCCTGGTCGATGTCCCAGAGGATGTCGTCCAGGTCCTCGATGCCCACCGACAGGCGCACCATGTCGGCGCTCACGCCGGCGCGGGCCAGCTCTTCGTCGTTGAGCTGCCGGTGCGTGGTCGAGGCTGGGTGGATCACCAGCGTCTTGGCGTCGCCGATGTTGGCCAGGTGGCTCAGGAACTCGCAGGCGTCGATGAACTTCTCGCCCGCCGCGGCGCCACCCTGGATGCCGAAGGTCAGGATGCCCGAGGCGCCCGGCGTGCCGTCCACCGCGCGGAACTGCTTGTGCGCCAGGGCGTGGTACGGTGAATCGGCCAGCCCCGGGTAGTTGACCCAGCTGACTTTGGGGTGGGCCTGCAGGAACTTGGCCACGGCCAGCGTGTTGCGGCAGTGCTCGCGCATGCGCAGGTGCAGGGTCTCGGCGCCCTGCAGCAGCTGCCAGGCGTTCATGGGCGAGAGCACGCCGCCGAAGGTGCGGTTGATCTCCATGCGCGCCTTCATGGTGTAGCCGAAGTCGCCGAAGGTCTCGTAGAACTTCACGCCGTGGTAGGCGCGGCTGGGCTCGACCATCTCGGGGAATCGGCCGTTGTCCCACGGGAACTTGCCACCCTCCACCACCACGCCGCCCATGGTCGTGCCATGGCCGCCGATGTACTTGGTGGCGCTGTGCACCACGATGTCGGCGCCGAAGGCCAGCGGGTTGCACAGGTAGGGGCTGGCCACCGTGTTGTCGATGACCAGGGGCACGCCGTGGGCGTGCGCTACGTCGGCCACGGCCGCGATGTCGAGCACATTGACCAGCGGGTTGCCGATGGTCTCGCCGTACACGGCGCGGGTCGTGGGGCGCACGGCGCGCTCAAAATTCTCCGGGTCGGCCGGGTCCACGAACGTGGTCTCGATCCCCAGGCGCGCAAAGCCCACGCCGAGCTGGCCCACCGTGCCGCCGTAGAGCGTGCTGGCGGCCACGATGTGGTCGCCGGTCTTGAGGATGGCCAGCAGCGCCGCCATCTGCGCGGCCATGCCGCTGGCGCAGGCCAGGGCGGCGCGGCCGTTCTCCAGACTGGCGATGCGTTCCTCGAACACGGCCACCGTGGGGTTGCTGATGCGGCTGTAGACGTTGCCGAAGGTCTGCAGGTTGAACAGGCTGCTGGCGTGCTCGGCGCTGTCGAAGACGAAGCTCGTCGTCTGGTGGATGGGCGTGGCGCGCGCGCCGGTCACCGGGTCGGGAATGGCGCCCGCATGGATGGCGCGCGTGCCGAAGCCGTAGTCTCTGTCCTTTTCCATGGGCGGATGTCTCTCTGGTGCTCTTCTTGTTCAGTAGGGCAGTTGCTGCGGGCGCTTGGCCGAGATCACGCGCGTGTTCACACCCGCCCAGTTGAGCCCGCCGAACAGGCGCGCATGCTCGATCTTCACGCAGCGGTCCATCACCACCGCCAGGCCCGCCGCACGGGCCCGCGCCGCCGCAGCCTCATGAACGACACCGAGCTGCAGCCACAGGCACTGCGCGCCGATGGCAATGGCCTCTTCGGCCAGCGGCGGGATGTCCTCGCTCTTGCGAAAACAGTCCACCATGTCGATGCGGTGGTCGGCCGCTGCGGCGGTGACGCTGGGGTAGCAGCGCTCGCCCAGGATCTCGCTCGCCATGGGGTTCACCGGCACGATGCGGTAGCCATGGGCCTGCATGTACTTGGCCGCAAAGAAACTGGGTCGGTGCCATTGCGGCGACAGGCCCACGACCGCGATGGTGCGGCAGCTTGCGAGGATATGGCGCAGTTCGCTGATGGTGCTCATGCCACCAGTGTAGATGCGCTATTCGTCAGGCAGGATCTTTGTATTTGATGCTGCAGCCATAGGGCCGCGTAGTGGACGCGGTGAGCGGCTTGCCTGCAAGGGCCTCCGCCAGCCCGGTCTTCACATAGTTGGTGGCGCGCGGGATGTCGTCGACCTTGGACGAGGGAATGCTGTCGATGCCGCCGGCATAGATCAGCTGGCCCTGCGGGTTCACGATGTACATATGCGGCGTTGTGCGCGCGCCGTAGGCGCGGCCGGCCGTGCCTTCCTCGTCCATGAGGATGGCGGTGGGCACCGACTGGCGCTCCTTGAGCCAGCTGGTCAGCCTGGCGGGCTCCAGGTAGTCGCCGCTGGCCTTTTCGGTGGAGTTGACCGCCAGCCACACGACGTCCTTGCCGGCCGCGTCCTTCTGCGTGGCGGGCATGTTGCCGCTGTCGTAGTGCTTGCGCACGAAGGGGCAGCCGGGGTTGGTCCATTCGAGCACCACATGCTTGCCCTTGAAGTCCGACAGGCGCACGGTCTTGCCCGTGGTGTCTTTGAGGGTGATCTCGGGGGCCGGCTGGCCCACGGTGGCGGCAGCCTGCGCGCCAGCGGCGGTCAGCAGCAGGGGCAGGGCGATGAGGGTACGTCGAAGCAGCATGGATGAAAGATCTCCAGGTGAGGGACGGTGGTGGGGCAGTATGGGTGATGCGGCCCTGGATTTCCAGGCGGAGCCCCTGCCGACCGGCTGGTCTTACAGCGCCGCCACGGCGGCGCGCAGTTCCGCTTCGCCGAGGATCTCGGAGAACACCACGGGTGCCTTGCCCGGGGCGTGCAGCACATACACCGGCACGCCGCTGCGGCCCAGCTGGGCCAGGGCTGCGGTGATGGCCGGGTCGCGGCGCGTCCAGTCGGCGCGCAGCAGGGCCACGTTCTTGGCCGCGAAATCGGCCTGCACGCCGGCATCGGCCAGCGTGGTCTTCTTGTTGTACTGGCAGGTCACGCACCAGGCGGCCGTGAAGTCCACGAACACCGGGCGGCCACTCGCGACGAGATGCTCGGCCGCTCCGGGTGTCCAGGCCTGCCACTGCGGACCGGTGGTGCTGGTCGTGGCAGTGGACGTGGGCGCGGCAGCCACATTCGTGATGTGGGGCGCAAAGGTCCAGGCCAGCAGCGCCAGCGCCAGCACGGAGACCGGCGCCATGAAACGGCGCGCCGTGCCCGCGAGCGACAGCGCCCAGGCCACCATGCCCAGGGCTACCAGCAGGATCAGCAGCGCGCCCGCGCCGTCGATGCCGCTTTGCTGGCCCAGCACCCAGACCAGCCAGACCACGGTGGCCAGCATGGGGAAGGCCATGAACTTGCGCAGCGTGTCCATCCACGCGCCGGGGCGCGGCAGGGCGCGCGCCACCGCAGGCACGAAGGCGGCCGCCAGGTAGGGCAGGGCCAGGCCCAGGCCCAGCGCCGCGAACACGGCCAGCGCCTGCGGTCCCGGCAGCGTGGCCGTGAGGCCCAGCGAGGCGCCCATGAACGGGGCGGTGCAGGGCGAGGCCACGGCCACGGCGAGCACGCCGGTGAGGAAGGAGTCGGCCACCGGGTGGCGCGCCTGCAGGCTGGCCACCGAGGAGGGCAGGAAATGCCCGAACTCGAACACCCCCGCCAGGTTCAGCGCGATCAGCGTGAACAAGGCCGCCAGGCCCGCCACCACGGCCGGCGACTGCAGCTGGAAGCCCCAGCCGATGGCCTCGCCCGCGGCGCGCAGGCCCAGCATCAGAGCGCCGAGCGCCAGGAAGGACAGCACCACGCCCGCGGTGTAGGCAATGCCGCTGAGCCGGTGGGCGCGCCGGTCCTGGCCATGCTGGGCAAAGCCCACGACCTTGATGGCCAGCACCGGGAACACGCAGGGCATGAGGTTCAGGAGCAGACCGCCCAGCAGGGCGCTGAGCAGGGCTGCCGCCAGTGTGGCGGCGGGTGCCGGGGTGGTGGCTGGCGGGCCGGGCGGGGCAGCTGCCGCATTGGCCTTGAGCGCCGCCTCCAGCGCGGGCGATACCGCGGCCGCGGCAGCCACCGCGGGCCAGGCGCCCAGCACCTTGAGCTCGGCGCGGTAGCCCTGGCCATCGGCGGCCAGCACCACGGGCATGGGGTCGGGGCTGTTGCTGCGCTGGGCCGAGAGCGGGACCTCGGCGGTCCACACGGCGCCCTTCCAGGCCTGGGTCCAGGCGGCGGCGTTCTCGATGACCTCGGGCGTCTCGGGGAACAGCTCCAGCGTCTTGCCGCGCAGCGCCTCGGGCAGGCCCTGCACGCTCAGCTGCAGGGTACCGCCCTCGATGCGGGCCTGGCTGTCCTGGCCCGCCACGGGCCGGGGCTGGGCCGCCAGGGCCGCATCGAAGGCCGCGCCGTGCATGGCCGTCGTGCTGCGCGCGGGGATGGTCAGGGTGAAGTCGCCCTCTTCAGGAATGCATTCCTTGCGGCACACCAGCCAGGTGGCGTGCAGGCGCACCGTGGCATCGTTCGACAGGGCCTTGGGCGCGAAGGTGCTGGCCACGGTGACCGGCACGGGCAGCAGCACCGTGCCCTCGTAGCCGTAGTTGGCCAGGGTGCCGATGGGGATCTTTTTGGGCAGCGGCCAGGCGATCTCGCCCGCGTCCAGCCCGGCCGGCAGGGTCCAGGCCATCTCGATGGGCAGGCCCGAATCGCCGGGGTTCTTCCAGTAGGTGTGCCACTCGGGCTGGTGCGTGATCTGCAGGCCCAGCCACAGCGGCTGGCCGGGCTCGATGCCCTGCGGTGCGTGGGCGATCAGTTCGGCGCGCACATGGGGGGTGGTGACCACGGCGCTGGCGGCGCCGCTGCCCTTGGTAGGCAATTGGGCCCAGCTGCCTGCGCCGGCGAGCAGAAATGCTATGAAAAATATAGCTTTGACGAGCAGGGACGGCGGGCGGTGGGGCATGTTGCAGGGTGTGAGCGCTGGAACCGGCGATTGGTTCCAGCGCAATGGAGTGGCCCCTTATTGTGTCGCCAGGCTCATCTGCGCCTGGGGAGACCATTTTTCCGGCTGGGTTCCTGCCCGCGGCGCGGCCAGGAACAGGCGCTCCACGGGCAGCTTCTGCGCCAGCAGGTAGCTGCGCACGGCCTGGCCCCGCTGGGTGGCCAGTTCCTGCGCCATGGCCTCGGTGGCAGGCTGGTTGGCCAGCAGCAGGGCTTCCATCTCGGCCGTGGTCAGCTCGCGCGCCAGGCCCACCAGGTTGCGCGGCTTGGGGATGTCGGCGCGGCGGTACACCTCCTTGAGCAGGGCGGGGTATTCGGCGGCCTGCACCGGTGCTGTGTCCGCCGGGCTGGCGCGGCGCTTCTCGGCCAACACCAGCTGCTGCAGGTGCTCGCGCTGGATGCCTTCGCGCTCGGCCTGCAGGCTGGCCAGGCCGGTCACGGTGATGCGCAGGTTGGGCCGGTCGGTCAGCGCCTTGACCACCTTGGCCAGGTTCTGCTGCGCCTCGGGGCTCAGCGTGGCGCTGCCCGGGGCAAACGGCACGCTGCTGAGCTCGTCGCCGCCGCCCAGCGCGCTGGCCAGCAGGCTGAAGGGCGAGGTCAGGGCCTTGCCGATCAGGTTGACGATGATCTTCCAGATCACCGGGCCCACCCGGAACTCGGGGTCGTTGAGCGAGCCGCTGAGCGGCAGGTCCAGGTCGATCACGCCCTGCCGGTCGGCCAGCAGGGCCACGGCCAGCTTCACGGGCAGGCTGTTGGGCGCGCCGGCCACGGCTTCGCCAAAGGTCAGCTGGTTGAGCACCAGCCGGTTGCTGGCCGTGAGCTGGCCGCTCGGCAGCACCTTGTAGGCCACGTCCACGCTGAGCTTGCCGCGTTCGATGCCGTGGCCCGCATACTTCACCGCGTAGGGCGACAGCGGTGGCAGCTCCAGGTCGCGCACCTTGCCCGCGATGTCCAGCGCCAGCGGCTTGGCCAGCGGGTTGAGCTTGCCGGTGATTTCCAGCGAGGCCGTGCCCTCGGCCTTGCCGCGCAGCTCCAGGTCGGCCAGCACCGGCTCGCCCCCGGGCGCTGCCGTGGAAAAGGCGCTGAGCTTGCCCGTGAGTTCCGACAGGTCGGCCGAGTAGTTGGGCTTGATGAAGAAGTCCGAGAACAGCACCTTGCCGTTGACCAGGCTCACCGGGCCGAACTGCACCACCGGTGCCAGCGGGTCCACTGGCGCTGTCGCCACGGCGGCGGACGGTGTGGATGCCGCGGGCACCGGCGTGGGTGGCACCGATTTGGCCGCACTGGCGGCGTTGGCTGCCTGGGCTTCGGCCGGCGTCTTGGCGATGTCGCCCAGGTTGATGCGGCCGGCCTCGTTGATGGTGATGCGTGCGAAGAAGTCGGCCAGGCTGGTCTCCTTGACCTCGAGCCGCGGTGCCGTGCCGGGGGCGGTGGCCAGGGCCAGGCCGCGCAGGTTCAGGCTCTTCCAGGCCAGCAGTTCCTCGCCCACCTGGGCTTCGGTCTTGGGGGTGGAGGCCGAGGTGCTGTTGGCCTTCAGGTCATCGACCACGGCGTCGCCCGACAGGCGCAGGCTGGGGCCCTTGTCGCCTTGCGCAAAGGCCACATCGCCGCGAAAGCCCACATCGGCGCGCAGCAGCTCGATGGACAGCTGGCTGGCCAGGTAGCCGTCCAGCGCATGCAGCGGCAGGCGCGTGGCATTGAGCTTGCCCTGCGTGGCCAGCGGCTGCAGTGCCAGCGTGCCCTGGTAGTCGAGCTTGCCGGGCGTGCTGCCCTTGCCGGTGGCGACCTGGGCCGAGAGCTGCAGCGCTTCGGGCTTGCTGCCGTCGGTCGCCAGGTTCTTCGCCGTGATGCCCAGGGCCAACAGCTCCAGCGCCACGGGGCGGGCCTGGGCCCTGTCGGCCAGCGAGACGGTGCCGCCCTGCAGCGCGAAGTCGGCCACGCGCAGCACCCAGGGGGCTGCGGCCGCAGGCGCGGTGGCAGCGCTTTCGTCTGCTGCCGCGGGCTGGGCCTTCATCCAACGCTCGAACATCCAGCGGCCATCGGCGTCGCGGTCCACAGTGACTTTAGGCTGCGTGACCACCAGGCTCTCCAGCGTGGCGGTGCGCTTGTCCAGGGGCAGTTGCAGGCCCTTGAGCTCCAGCCGGCCCAGGCTGGCCAGCTGTGACTTGCCCTGGCGCAGGGCCAGTTGCTCCAGCGCCAGCGGCCCGGCCGTGAGCGTGATGCCGGTGGCCGCCGGTGTGTCGGCCGCAGCCCACTGCACGCCGATGTCGCCCGTGAGTTGGCCCGCAACGGTGGGCTCCAGCACCTGGGCGAGGTAGGGTGCGGCCAAGGGCAAGGCCAGCGCATTCAGGCTGGCCTGCACCTGGGCCTTCTGGTCCGTGGCCTCGCCTTGGAAGGCCAGGCTGCCATCCTGCAGCTTCAGGCCGCCCTCGAACGTGACAGGGTGGGCCCAGGGCAGGGCCAGGTCCTTGGCGTCCAGCGTGAATTCGCGCGCCTCCAGGGCCGCGGCGGGGCGGGTGGACTGGTCAGCCCAGCGCAGCGTGCCGCCGCGCACGATCGTGTGGGCCACTTCCACGGTCCAGGGCCTGGCGGCAGCGGCCTTCCCGCTGGCCGACGATGCGGGGCGAGAGGCTGCGCTGGCTGGCACTGCATCCGCTGGCGGTGTGGCCGGTGCCAGCTGCGCCAGGTTGACCTGGCCTGCGGCATCGCGGCGGGCGCTGAGCACCGGGGCGATGAGCTCCACCTGCGACAGCCGTACCACCTGGTCGAGCGGGCGCACGTCGGCCAGGTCGATCTTCAGGCGTTCATAGGCCAGCAGGTCCTGGCCAGCGCGGTCCGTCAGGCGCACATTGCTGGCCTGCACGCTGCCCGTGAGCTTCACGGCCATTGTCGGGGCCTGCTCGAAGGCCACCTTCAGGTTCACATCGAGCGTGGCGCCCTGCACTTTCACAGGCAGGCTGGCGGGCAGGTAGGCCAGGTAAGGGGCCAGGTCCACGCCTTCCCAGCGCACGGCGGCATCGGTCTTGCCGGTCTGGGCAAACGGCGTGCCTTGGGCGGACGAATCGAAGCGGCTGCCGTTGAGCGTGAAGGCCAGGTGGGGCTCCACCTTCACCTCGCGCTGCGAGTGCAGGGTGCTGATGAACGGCACCTTGAGCGCCAGGTCGCGCAGGCTGTGCTTTTTGCCCACGCTGCGGTCGTCGTAGTCGATGCTGCCGCCGGTGAGCGCCAGGTTGTACAGCGCCAGGCGGGCGGGGCCAGTGTCCGGCTGGGGTTCGGCGGGCGGGGCGGTGAGCTTGGCGATGACGTCGTCCACGTCGTAGCGGCCCTCGCCCAGGTGGGCGATGTGCAGCACGGGCGACTCCACGGTGAACTCGTCCACCACGGGCGCCAGGCGCAGCAGCGACTGCAGCTCGCCATCCACATGCACGCGGGCGATGGTGAGCTGCGGTGTGCCGCCATCGGCCCCGGCCACGGCAATGTCGCGCAGCGTGAGCTCCAGCGACCAGGGCTGGAAATCGATGGCACCCACCGTCACCGCGCGGCCCAGTTGCTCACTGGCCGCGCGCTGCAGCGGGCCCTTGAGCAGGGGCGGCACGGCCAGCCAGGTCAGCAGCCACAGGGCCAGCAAGGCCGCCAGCGCAACGGCCGCGCGGCGGGCCCAGCGGTGCTGGCGCAGGGCAGCCAGGGAAGGGCGGGTCAGGGAAAGGCGCTTGGGAAAGGACATGGGGCAGCGGAAAACGGCAGGCGGTCAAGTGGCGGTGCCGCGAACGGGCGGCAGGCCGCCCAAGGTACCACCGCGCAGCGTGGCGCAGTGTATCCAGGGGTTGGGTTGATGTTTTTTGACGATTGACCCAGCGGTGAGGGCCCTGGCCTCAGGCAGCAAAGCCCAGCACCACGCGCCGCGTGGTGGCGCTTTTCTTCTCGATCTTGGTCACCACGATGGCGCCGATCTCCGCCGTATTGGCCACGTGCGTTCCGCCGCAGGGCTGCAGGTCGATCAGCGGGGCATCGCCTTCGCCGCCGATGCGGATGGTGCGGATGCGCCCCGAACCGCGCGGCGGCTGCACGCTCATGCTCTTGACCAGGGCCGGGTTGGCGTCAAGCTCCTCGTCGCTGATCGAGGCCACGGTGAGCGGGTGGGCGGCTGCGACCAGCGCGGCGATGCCGGCCGTCAGCGCATCCTTGTCGAGCGGGTCGGTCATGGAGAAATCCAGGCGCGCGTACTCGGGCGTGATGGAGCAGCCATTGACCAGTTGCGGTACCAGGTGGCACAGCAGGTGGGTGGTGGTGTGCAGGCGCATCAGGCGGTGGCGGCGCTCCCAGTCGATGCGCGCGGTGACGGGCGTGCCGGTGGCGAGCGCGGCCAGCTGCGCTTCCTGGCCCGGGTCCGGCACGTGCACGATGTCGGCGGTGGGTTGGCCGTCGGCGTCCTTGCCCTTGCGCGTGTCGGCAATAGTGATGGCTGTGCCATCGGCCAGCAGCAGGTTGCCGGCGTCGCCGGCCTGGCCGCCGCCCAGCGGGTAGAACACCGTGCGGTCGAGCACGATGCCGGCCTCGGTGATCGCGGTGATGCGGGCGCTGCATTCGCGCAGGTAGCCGTCTTCTCGGAACAGATCGTGGGTCATCCCCGCATGGTAGCGGCAGCGCCGTGCGGCTGCAGGGGGCGCTACCATCGGTGCACCATGAAACGCCGCACCGCCCTGATCGCCGCCCCTTTGGTCCTGGTCCCCGCCCTCGGCTGGGCCGATGAGCCCAAGGTCGCCGACCTGTCCGGCGCGCTGCGCTGGCTGGACAAGCTGGAGGCCACACCCCAGGCCCGCACCACGGGCGCCTGGCCGCTGGTGGCCGTGCTCGAGCACCTGTCGCAGAGCATCGAGATGAGCATGGACGGCTTCCCCAAGGAAAACAGCGCCCTGTTCCAGCGCACCCTGGGTGCTGCAGCATTCGGCTTCTTCGGCTGGCGCGGGCGCATGTCGCATGGCCTGGCCGAGCCCATTCCCGCGGCGCCGGCGCTCACCATGTCGGGCGACTGGAAGCCGGCGGCCCAGCGTTTGCGCGCTGCCATCGCGCGGTTCAACGCCCACGCCGGGGCGCTGCGCCCGCATTTCGCCTACGGCGCGCTGGACAAGGCCGACTTTGCGCGTGCCCACACCTTCCACATCGCGAACCACCAGGACGAGATCGTTCTGGGCTGACACCGCTACCATGGCGGGCATGACGCAGCCACCGGTGCCTCCCTCTTCCCCACCCGCCGCCACGCCCCCGCGCTGGTGGGCCGATCTCGGCACGCGCGATTTCGCGCAGCGCAAGGCCTCGGGCCTGGCGGCGCAGACCGTGGCCGTGCTGCCGGTGGCGGCCATCGAGCAGCACGGGCCGCACCTGCCGCTGTCGGTCGATGCCACGCTGCTGCAGGGCGTGATCGATGCCGCGCTGCCGCTGCTGCCGGCGGATCTGCCGGTGCTCTTTTTGCCGCCGCAGAACGTGGGCCTGAGCCCCGAGCACATCCGCTACCCCGGCACGCTCACGCTCTCGCCGGCCACCATCATCGCGCTGTGGACCGAGCTGGGCGAGTGCGTGGCGCGCGCCGGCGTGAAGAAGCTCTTGCTGTTCAACGGCCATGGCGGCCAGGTCAGCGTGATGGACATCGTGGCGCGCGAGCTGCGCACGCGCTGCGACCTCCTGGTCTACAGCGCCAGCTGGTTCAGCCTGCCGCTGCCCGATGCCGTGGCCGGCCAGTTCAGTGCACAGGAGCACCGCTTCGGCATCCATGCGGGCGAGATCGAGACCTCGATGATGCTGCACCTGGCGCCCGGTACCGTGCACATGGCGCATGCGCAGGATTTCCGCTCCACCTCGCAGGACCGCTCGGAGCAGTACGCCCTCCTGGGCAACGGCAAGAGCGCCAAGCTCGGTTGGCAGATGCAGGACTACCATCCGGCCGGCGCCGTGGGCAATGCCGCTGCCGCCACGGCCGACAAGGGCCGGCAGGTGGTCGATGCCGCAGCCACGCAGCTCGTGGCCCTGTTGCAGGAGATGGTGGCATTGCCGCTGAGCACCCTGCGCGACGCGCCGGACGGCGCCAGCCCGCCCTGAGTCAGACCAGTTCCCGCAGCACCAGCGTGGCCTGGCGCTCGGCACCATCGGCGGCACGCAGCTGCAAGGCGAGTGCCGTGCCGGGTGCCGCTGCCAGTTGCGCGCGCAGCCAGCCGACATCGCTGGCACCCAGGCCATGTCCCTGCACCGCCAGCAGTGCTTCGCTTGGCCGCACACCCGCCTGGTCCGCGGGGCTGCCGGCCACCACATGGAGCACCTCGAAGCGCTCGCCATTCCAGCGCGCCATCAGGCCGCTGCGCGGCCCGGCAAACGGCTCGGTGAACGCCGCCTGGGGCTCCAGGTACAGCGCGCCGCCGGCCACGTCGATGGTGACGGCAAAGCGCCGCCACAGTTCGCCCCCCAGGTTGCCCATCCAGGCGTCGCTGCCGAACAGCCCCCCTGTGGCGAGAGACAGGTGCACCGGTACCCGTGGCCATTGCCAGGGGCCCAGTTCGAACACGGGCAGGCGTGCCACATCCGCCCAGGTGGTGCCGCCCACGCTCACCCCGGTGGGCATGCGCACCGAGGGCTGCAGCGCCCTGCGCAGGCCCAGCCGCTCCACCGCGGGGCGAAACAGCGTGACGGCCCCGCCATCGCCGGTGTCCACCGAGAACCAGCCGGTGTGCCCTGCGGCGCTGGCCTGGACCAGCATCTTGCCGCCGGGCAGCACCTGCAGGGGCAGGCGCACGGCCCCCGGTGGTGGTGCCAGCCGGCCCACGGGCGCCAGCGTGAGCTCGCCACGGCCATAGTCCAGGCGCGCGGCGAAAGCGCGCCAGAACGTGGCGCCCAGGATGCCGTCGTGGGTGAATTCGTCGGGCAGCGGTATGACGAAGGCCACTTCGCGCCGCAGGTGCGCGGCATCACCCACAGCCAGGTCGTCCAGCACCGTCCAGGGCACGGGCGGGGCCGATGCCTCGGCCCCGGAACTGGGCACCCGCTCCTCGGACAGGGGCAGGCCCAGCATGGCCGCCGCGCGCGGCGTGAGCACATTGTGGTCCGCCCCTGTGTCGAGCAGAAAGCGCAGGGGCTGGCCGTTGGCACGCACCGCCACCGACACATGGGGGTGCTGTTGCCGTTGCATTGGAACCGTGACGCCGCCGGGCGCGAAGACCTCGGCCTGGGGACTGGTGGCGCCCAGGGAGCCGCCGCAGCCGCTCAGGGCGCCGAGCAGCGGAAAAGGGGTCAGCAGGGCATGGCCCAACAGGTGGCGGCGGCGCATGGCAACTCCAGACAGTGCATGGAGTTGCCATTAAACAGCAAATAATTATTGTTTTGCAATAAATTTATGTAAGCCAACCAGCCAACCAGCCAACCAGCCAACCAGCCAACCAGCCAGGCTGGATGCCTTTACGCGTGCGTCAGCCAGTCCGCATGCTCCAGCGCCTGCAGGTGCGGCAGGGTGTTGAAGGTCTGCAGCATCAGGCGCTTGGGGGCGATGCTGAACTCCGTCACCGCGCTGTTGCGGATGCGCATGTTGAGCGCAATCGTCACCTCGGGCGCGGTGCCCAGCACCTGGCCCACGGCGGTCGAGATCGGGCCGCCGCTGCTCACCAGCAGCACGTTGTGGCCCACATGGTGCTGGCGCACATGGTCGAGCGCAGACCGCACGCCGGCACTGAATTCGTTCCAGCTGGGCATGCCCTGGGGGCTGATCACCCCGGCCATCCACTGCGCGAGCGCATCGCACAGCAGGCGGAAATGGTGGCGGTAGAGCTCGGGTGTATCGGGCTTGGGCAGGGGCTGGGGGTGGATGGCGGTGATCAGCGCATGGCTGTCGTATTCATTGAGGCCGGGCATCTGCAGCACCTCGGGGGTGGTCTGCAGGCCTTCGGCAATGCCTTCGAGCGTCTGCGTGTGGCGGCGCAGCGTGCCGGTGATCACGGCATCGAAGACCTGGCCGCGCTCGCGCCAGTGCTCGCCCAGGCGCACCGCCTGTTCGCGCCCGCGCGCGCTCAGCTGGTCATAGTCGTCTGCGCCAAACGAGGCCTGGCCGTGGCGCACGAGGTAAAGGGTTCCCATGCGCCGGATTGTGGGCAGGCACCGGCCTGGCCGTTTGTCTCCCAAGCGACCGGAGCCGTGGCGCCAGTAGCCTTGGAGACAGTGCCGTGGTGCGGCTCAGCCCGCCAGCACGCGGCTGAACACCGGCGCGTCGACATTGCCGCCCGTGAGCGCCAGCCCCACCGCCAGGCCGCGCAGGCTCTCGCGCTCCTGCAGCGCCGCGGCCAGGGCGGCGGCACCCGCGCCCTCGGCCACGTTGTGCGTGTCGGTGTAGATCGCGTGCATGGCGGCGGCCACCTGGGCATCGCTGACCTGCACGATGTGGTCAATGTGCGGCGCCAGGATGGCCAGCGCCTCGGCATCGGCCACGCGGCAGGCCATGCCGTCGGCCAGCTCGGTGGTCACGGGCGCCTCGACCACGCGGCCCGCGGCCAGCGAATCGGCATAGGTGGTGGCATGGCTGCTCACCACACCGACGATGCGCACGCCATGGCCAAGCGCCAGCTTGGCCGCAATGGCCGAACATGCGCCCGAACCCTGGCCAATGGGCACGTAGGCCACATCGAGCTGTGGCACCGCGCGCAGGAATTCCCACCAGTAGGTGCTCACGCCGCGCAGCAGGTCGGCATGGAAGCTGGGCACCATGTGCGCGCCGCGCTCGGCGGCCAGTTGCATGGCATGCTCGCGCGCCTCCTGGAAGTCGCTGCCATGCTCGATCAGCGTGACGCCCAGGGCGCGCATGGCGGCGTTCTTCTCCACCGAGTTGCCCCGGGGCACGACGATGGTGCAGGCCACGCCGTGGCGCCGCGCGGCCCAGCCCATGCTTTGGCCATGGTTGCCGCGCGTGGCGCTGACCACCTCGCGCGGCAGGGCACCGCGCGTTGCGAGCTGGTCGAAATAGGTCAGCCCGCCACGGATCTTGAAGGCACCCACGGGCGTGTGGTTCTCGTGCTTGAGCCAGCAGTCGGTGCCCAGGCGCTCGCTGAGCAGGCCCCAGCGGTACTGCGGCGTGGGCGCGAAGTCGCGGTACACGACCTCGGCCGCCGCCTCGATGTCGGCCAGGCCCGGCAGCCAGGGCAGGGGGGGGGAGGGCCGGGCACTCATGCGGCAGGCCTCTTTTCGGTGAGCAGGCGCACGGCCAAGAGGCCCAGCACTGTGCCCATCACATAGCGCTGGGCGCGCATCCAGCCCTGGCTGCGGTTCATGAACAGCGCCACGCGGGCTGCGAACAGCACCAGCAGGGCGTTGACCAGCCCACTGATGCTGATCTGCACGGCGCCCAGGCTCAGGCTCTGCAGCAGCCACTGGCCGCGTTCAGGGTGCAGGAACTGCGGAAAGAACGACAGGTAGAACATGGCCACCTTGGGATTGAGCAGGTTGGTCATGAAACCCATGAGGAAGAGCTTGCGCGGCGTGTCGTGCGGCAGGTCGCGCGCCTCGAAGGGCGCGGCGCCCCCCGGCTTCACGGCCTGCCAGGCCAGCCACAGCAGGTAGGCCGCACCCGCGATGCGGATGGCGTCGAAGGCCATGGGCACGGCCGCCAGCAGGGCCGTGAGGCCGAGCGAGGCCGCCAGCAGGTGCACGCCAAAACCCGCCAGCACACCGGCCAGCGAGAGCAGGCCGGCGCGCGGGCCCTGGGTGAGGCTGCGCGAGACGCAGTAGACCATGTTGGGCCCGGGCGTGAGCACGAGCAGCAGCGCGGCGAGCGCAAAGAGCATCAGTTCCTGGGGTGCGAGCATGGTGGCCTACTCCGTCGATGGGGTGGAAGGGGGCGGGGCCGAGCGCAAGGCCACGGGGCCGCGCGGCGTAGAAAGTGCCGCCTGCAGCAGAGGTGCCGGGCCGGCAAGGGCCGTGGCGATGGCGCGCAGGCCCGCGGCATCGCAGGCCGCACCCAAACCGGCGGCGTCCGGGTGCTGCAGCGTGAGCGACTGCAGCTGCACGCCGCTGGCAGGCAGGTGATCGCAGGGGTGCGCGGCGCCCCACTGGATCAGCGTGGGCAGGCAGCCGTCCCACAGCCGCTGGCCGTCGGGGCGCACGGTGATCTGCCACTGCAGCAGGCCCTGGGGCGTGGGGCGGCTGGCCGTGATGGCCCGGCCCCGGTCCACGCCCAGGGCAGCGAGTGCAGCCAGGCTGGCCGCCACGTCGGGCACCGAGGCCACCCAGTGGATGAGCTGCGGGCCGTGCTCGGCCACCTGCTGCTGCAGGGCGGCCTCGTCCATGTCGAACCAGCGCCGGTCGCTTTCGGGAATGCTCCTGGTGCCCTGCGGATTGATCGCGATGACCTCCAGGTAGGCGCGCGGATGGGCCGGGCTGGAGACATTGAGCAGGCGGTTGTGCGTGCCCATCAGCGGGTGCTCGCCACCTGCGGCGGGCGTGACGCCGAGCGTGCGCTCGCACCACTCCACGCCCGTGGCCAGGTCGCGCGCCAGCACCACCAGGTGGTCGATGCAGGCAGCGGTCTGTGCCGTCACAGCAGCACCTCGCCCTGCACGCAGGTCACCGAATGGCCGCCGATCCAGATCTCGCTGCCCTCCTGGTGCACATGTACCCGCCCGGCGCGGCCCAGGGCCGTGCCCTGGCTGGCGACATAGCTGGCGGGTGCCAGGCCTTCGCCGATCAGCCATTGCGCCAGGGCCGCGTTCAGGCTGCCGGTTACCGGGTCTTCGGCCAGGCCGGCATTGCCGGGGAAGAAGGCGCGCACCTCGAAGGCGATGTCCTCGCGCGCGGTGTCGGCGCCGATCACGCCGACCTTGCCGCGCGGGCCCACCACGCCGATATCCAGGCCCGCGAGGATGGCGCTGTCGGGCCGCAGTGCCAGCACCTGCTCGGCCGATTTCAGCATCACGCCGCGCCACTTGGGGCCGTTGTCGCACCAGGCGTGGTGCAGGATGTCGGCGCGGTCCACGCCCAGGCCGCGAGCGATCAGCGCCACGTCGGCCTCGTCCAGCGGGCCGCTGCGCAGGCGCTCGGGCGCGGCAAAGGCCAGGCGCTCGCCGTCCTGGCGCAGCGGCACCAGGCCGACGCCGCATTCCTGCACCACGCGGCCCGGCGTCTGCGGCTTGCCGCCCGCGCCCAGCCAGGCATGGCAACTGCCCAGCGTGGGGTGGCCGGCAAACGGCAGCTCGCGCCCGGGGCAGAAAATGCGCACGCGGTAGTCGGCCCCCGCTGCGCGGCCTTCGGGCGTGGGCGGCAGCAGGAAGGTGGCCTCGGACAGGTTGGTCCAGTTGGTGAACTCCTGCATGGCCTCGGTGGTGATGTCCTCGCCATCGAGCACCACGGCCAGCGGGTTGCCGCGGTAGGCCTGGTCGGTGAAGACGTCGACTTGCTGGAAGGGGCGCAGTTTCATGGGATGCCTGTGTCAGTGGGGATGGTGGAACAAAGAGCGGTCACTGGCCGGGCCACGCCTGGGGGCTGGCCTGGGCCTCTTTCCGTGGTGCCGGGCTGCAAATCAGCCGCTGGCGTGAAGGGGAACGGGTCGGGGCTTCATCACAGCAGCACCGTGCCTTCGATGCAGGTGACGGAGCGTCCGCCCACCCACACCTGGTGGCCGTCCTGGCGGATCTGCACCCGCCCTGCGCGGCCCAGGCACTCGCCCTGCGAGACCTGGTAACTGTGCGGTGCCAGGCCTTCGGCAATGAGCCATTCGGCCAGGCTGGCGTTGAGGCTGCCGGTCACCGGGTCTTCGCGGTTGCCCATGGGGGCTGCAAAGGCGCGCACCACCACGCCGGGCCGGCTGGTGTCGCTGGCATGCGGGCCCACATGCACCACGCCCACCGACTGGCCCAGGTCCATGAGCCGCGCATGGTCGGGCTGCAGGCCGAGCACGGTGTCGGCGCTGTCGAGCAGCATGCCCAGCCACACGGGGCCGTTGTCGAGCAGTTGCGTGCCCAGGATCTGCGCCGGGCGCACGCCCAGGGCGCTGGCGATCAACGGCACCAGGGCCGGGCTGGGCGCACTGCGCTTGAGCGGTGGCGCGGCAAAGGCCAGGGTGTGGTCCTCGCGCCGGATGCGCACCAGGCCCAGCGCGCATTCCTGTACCACCAGGCCCTCCAACCGTGGCGCATGGCCGGCCTGCAGCCAGGCATGGCAGGTGCCCAGCGTGGGGTGGCCGGCAAACGGCAGCTCACCCTGCGGGCTGAAGATGCGCAGGCGGTAGTCGGCCCCTTGCGCGCGGCCGGCCTCGGTGGGCGGCAGCAGGAAGGTGGTTTCCGACAGGTTCATCCACGCGGCAAAGCGGCGCATGTCCGCATCGCCCAGGTCTTCGGCCTCCAGCACCACGGCCACGGGGTTGCCATCGCCGGGGTGGTCGCTGAAGACGTCGATCTGCTTGAAGGGGCGTGGCTGCATGGTGCGGTCTTGCGGGCGGATGGTCCCGTCAGGATAACGCCTGGTCGAGCACGCCGCGTGCGCCCGAGCGCGAGCTCACCGCCTGGTACCAGCGGTCCAGGTTCGGCCGGGCGGCCCTCTCCTGGGGCAGGCCCCACCAGCGGTGGATCTCGCAGCCCACCGGGATGTCGGCCATGGTGAAGCGCTCTCCCACCATGAAGGGCTGGTGCGCCAGGTGCGTGTCCAGCAGGTCCAGCAGCGGCTCGGTGGCGGCCACCGAGGCGGCGATCAGCGACTCGTTGCGCTGCGCGGCCGGTGTGCGCACCCACTGGATGAAGGCATCACGCCCCGCCGGGTTCAGCGTGGTCTGCTGCCAGTCCATCCACTGCTCGGCCGCAAAGCGCTCGGGCAGCTCCTCGGGGTAGAGGTCGCCCGGCGCATGGCGGGCACACAGGTAGCGCACGATGGGGTTCGACTCCCACAGCACCAGGCCCGTGTCCTCGTCCTCGACCAGCGGCACCAGGCCGTTGGGGTTCATGGCGAGGTAGCGGGCCTCGCGCACGATGCCGAACTGCCCGCCGGCATCGGTGCGCTGCAGGCTGATGCCAAGCTCCTGCGCGGCCCACACGACCTTGCGCACGTTGATCGACGACAGCCGTCCCCACAGGCGCAGCATGCCGCTCAGCCCTTGGCCTGGTGGTCGCGGATGGCAGCGGCCAGCGCGGCGATGCCGGTGGCGATCTGCTCGGCCGAGGAGGTCACGAACGACAGGCGCAGCGTGCGGTGGTCGGCATCGTCGGCATAGAAGGCCGCACCGGGCACGAAGGCCACGTTGCGCTCCACGGCCTTGGGCAGCAGTTCGATGGCGCTCATGCCCTCGGGCAGGCGCACCCACAGGAACATGCCGCCGTCCGGCTTGTTCCACTCGACGGACAGGCCCTGCATCTCCTTGTCCAGCGCGGTCAGCATCGCATCGCGCTGCTGCTTGTACAGCGCGCGGATGGTGGGCACGTGCCGGTCCAGGAAGCCGCCCTTCATGACCTCGGCCACCATGCGCTGGTTGTAGCCGGGGGTGTGCAGGTCGGCCGCCTGCTTGGCCTGCAGCAACTTGGGGTAGACCGACTTGGGCGCCACCAGGAAGCCCAGGCGCAGGCCCGGGGCCAGCACCTTGGAGAACGAGCCCATGTAGATGCAGCCCTCGGGGTTGCGCGCTGTCAGCGGGGCGGGTGGCGGGCTGTCGAACCACAGGTCGCCGTAGGGGTTGTCCTCCACCAGCGGCAGGTTCAGCTCGGCGGCCTTGGCCACCAGCTCGGCACGGCGCGCATCGCTCATGGTGCGGCCCGTGGGGTTCTGGAAATTGGGCAGCACGTACAGGAAGCGTGCCTTGTCGGCACCCGTGCCGACCTTGGCCACCAGGTCGTCGATGAGCACGCCCTGGTCATCGCTGGCCACCGCCACCACCTTGGGTTCCATGGGCGTGAAGGCCTGGATGGCACCCAGGTAGGTCGGCGTTTCCACCAGCACGCGGCTGTCGGTGTCGATCAGCACCTTGGCGATCAGGTCCAGGCCCTGCTGCGAACCGGTGGTGATCAGCACTTGCTCCGGGTCCACGTCCCAGGGCAGGAAGGCGGCGATGGCCTCGCGCAGCGGGCCGAAGCCTTCGCTGGCCGCGTACTGCAGGGCCGAGGGGCCGTCGTTGGCCAGCACGGCGGCCGAGGCGGCGGCAAAGGCCTCGACCGGGAAGGTCTTGGGCGAGGGCAGGCCGCCGGCCAGGCTGATGATGCCGGGCTTCTCGGTGACCTTGAGGATTTCGCGGATCACCGAGGGGTTCATGCGCTCGGCGCGGCGTGCCAGCGTCCAGGGGTTGCTGGTGAGGGGCAGGTCGTTCAGTTTCACTCTCGTTCTCCTGTGGGCGGTCCCCAAAAGACCACCCATGTTGCAAAGTCGTCGGTAAATTCTTCAAAGCGGTGGGGTTGGCCCGCCGGTACGAAAAACGCATCGCCAGGCGCAAAGCGGTGCCGCTCTTCGCCCTGGACGAATTGTCCCCGCCCGCTGTGGATGAAGTACAGCTCATCCTGTGCGTGCGGTTGCTGCGGGTCGTGCCCGCGCGGTGCATACAGTTCCGTGCGCATGCTGCCATGCGCGATCAGTTCGGCAAAACGCTCTCCCGCCGGGCCGGGAAGCCGCGCGAGGCCTTGTTCCACCGAGTATTTCATAGCACAAGAGCCCTTGCCGTTCAGTCCACGATGAACAGCGTGGCGCCCTTGGGCGCGGTCGAACGGTGCGCTTCGGCATTGTCCGCCACCTGGTAGCTCATGCCCGGCGTGAGGGTGAACTGCCGGCCATCTTCGAGTTCCGTGTGCAGCTCGCCTGCCAGGCACAGCAGCACGTGGCCCTTGCGGCACCAGTGGTCCGACACATAGCCCCGGGGTGTACTCCACCTTGCGCACGCGCAGCTCACCGTACTGCAGCGTCTGCCAGAAGGCCTGGCCGGCCTGGGCGCTCTTTTGCACGCGCTCGACCGTGCTCCAGTCGGTGGCGGCGAAGGGAATATTGTTCATCTGCATGGCGGGTCGGCCTTTCAGGTGTGCAATGGGTTCGTCATGCGGTGGCGGCCTGGTGGACGGGCATTTTCTTGCCCACGAACACCGTGGCGATCACGGCCAGCGCGAACCCGGCCGTGGCCAGGTCCAGGCGTTCGCCCACCAGCGGCACGGCGAACAGCAGGCTCAGGAAGGGCTGGATCAGCTGGATCTGGCTGACCCGCACGGCGCCCAGCGCCAGCGCGCGGTACCAGGCGAAGAAGCCGATCCACATCGAGAACAGGGCCACATAGGCAAAGCCCAGCCAGCTCATGCTGCCGATGGACGAAGGCACGGCCGGCGCGAACCACCAGGTCACGGGCAAGGTCAGTGGCAGGGCACAGGCCAGCACCCAGCAGATCACCTGCTCGGCGCCCAGGCTGGGCGTGAGCCGCGCACCGCCGATGTAGCCCAGGGCGCCCGTGGTCATGGAGATGATCAGGTAGATGTTGGCCGCGCCCAGGTAGAAGCCGCCTGCGCGCCAGGTCATGAAGGCCAGCACCAGGCCGCTGCCCAGCACGGCACAGGCCCAGAAGCCGGCCGAGGGGCGCTGCCGGTACCACAGGGCACCGAGCACCGCCGTGGACAGGGGCAGCAGCGCGGTGACCACGGCCCCGTGCGTGCTGGGCACATGGCGCAGCGCCAGCGCCAGGAACAGCGGAAAGCCGACGATGACGCCGAAGGCCGTGACACCCAGCACGGGCCACTGCGACCGCACGGGGACCCGCAGACGCCCCTGGGCGTGCTGCCAGCCCAGGTAGGCCAGCGACAGCAGCCCGGCCACGGCGGCCCGCCCGAAGGTGACGAACCAGGGGGACAGTTGCGGTGCATCGGTGGAGCCGACCGCCAGGCGCGTCATCGGCAGCGTGGCGGCAAACAGCGTGACGCCCACCAGGCCCCAGAGCAGGGCTTCGCGTTCCTGGCTGCGGTTCATAGCGTCACCATCCAGGCGGCCGTCACCACCAGCACCAGGGCCAGGGCGCGGTTGAACCACAGCAGGCGGCGGCCCTGTGCCAGCCACTGGCGCAGCAGGGAGCCCATCAGGGCATAGACGAAATTGCTCGTGAAGGCGAACACCATCATCACCACGCAGATGATGGCCAGGCGTTCACCCGGGTTGCTGGAGGGCTGGCCGGCCGCATTCACCACCCAGCCCGCGCTGAGCGTGAGCGCCAGCATCCAGGCCTTGATGTTCACGAACTGCAGGCCCACGCCCTGCCAGAAGGTCACCGACAGGCGCGAGCTGTCCACGTCGGAGAGCTGGCCCGCGCGGCTGAGCTTCCAGGCCAGCCAGAGCATGTAGGCCACGCCCAGCAGGGTCACGGCCATGCGCAGGGTCGGCACGCCGGTGATCAGGGCGCCCAGGCCCAGCCCGCTGACCAGCATCAGCAGTGTCCAGCCGGTGGGCACGGCCAGGCAGAAGTTGAGCGCCCGGCGCAGCCCCAGGTTGGCCGCGAGCGCCGTGGACAGGGTGGTGTTCGGCCCCGGCGAAAAGCTCATCGCGGTGCAGAAGACCAGCAGGGCAGTGAGTTCGGCGGCGGTCATGGGTGGGGTTCTGGAATCGTGGGCTTGTCAGCGTCTGGCCTTCACTGTAATCTTCTGTGCCAGTACACAACCAGTACAGTACAACAGCGCAGTTGGTGATCTGTATTGGTTGCGATGACAGTACACGTGTTTTGCGAGGACGCCGCCATGTTGATGAAGACCAGCACCCAATCGCTGACCGAGCAGCTCTCGGCGCGCTTCGGCGAGCGCATCCGCAACCGGCTGCTGGCGCCGGGCGCGCGCCTGCCCTCGGTGCGCCAGTGCGCGCTGCAGCACAGCGTGAGCCCCTCCACCGTGGTGGCGGCCTACGACCAGTTGCTGGCGCAGGGCCTGGTGGAGGCGCGCAAGAACCGCGGTTTCTTCGTGCGCGAGGTGGCCCCCGCGGGCGCCGAGGCGCCGGAGGCCGTGGACGTCGCGGCCATGGAGGCGGCGGGCGGCAACTGGACCACCGCCCACTGGTTCGCGGCGCGCGGCGCCGGGCGCGGTTCGCCGCCGGTGAACGCCACGGCGCTGATCCGGGGCATGTTCCACAAGATCAGCGACAAGCCCCAGCCCGGCATGGGCGTGCTGCCGCCGCAATGGCTCGAATCCACCTTCATGCCGGCCGCGGTGCGCAAGGTCACGAGCACCCGGGCGCTGCAGGAATACTCGCTGCAGTACGGCGAGCCGCTGGGCGACAGCGGCCTGCGCCGCCTGCTGGTCAAGAAGCTGGCCCAGCTGAGCGTGCACACCGCGCCCGAGAACATCATCACCACCGTGGGCGCCACGCATGCCCTCGACATCGTGAGCCGCACGCTGCTGCGCCCCGGCGACCCGGTGATGGTCGAGGAGCCCGGCTGGGCCGTGGAGTTCGCGCGCCTGTCGGCGCTGGGCATGCACATCCTGCCGGTACCGCGCCGCGCCGATGGCCCGGATCTGGAGGTGATGGCGCGCTACTGCGAAGTGCACAAGCCCAAGCTCTACGTGAGCGTCAGCGTGTTCCACAACCCCACGGGCTACTGCCTGTCGCCGGGCAGCGCGCACCGCATCCTGCAGTTGGCCAACCAGCACAACTTCCACATCGTCGAGGACGACACCTACAGCCACATCGCGCCCGAGCATGCGACGCGGCTCACGGCGCTCGACGGCCTGCAGCGCACCATCTACGTGAGCGGCTTTGCCAAGATCCTCGCGCCCAACTGGCGCATCGGCTTCCTGGCCGCGCCGCCGGCCCTGGTCGAGCAACTGCTCGACACCAAGCTGCTGGCCACGCTGACCACGCCCGCGCTGCTGGAGAAGGCGCTGGCACTGTGCATCGAACAGGGCCAGCTGCGCCGGCATGCCGAGCGCATCCGCACCCGGCTCGACGCGGCACGGGCGCGCAGCGTCAAGCTGGCACTGAGTGCGGGTTGTACCTTCGCGGCCGACCCGGTGGGCCTGTTCGGCTGGGTGGACACGGGGGTGGATACCGATGCGCTGTCGCAGCGCATGCTCGACGAGGGCTACCTGCTCGCGCCCGGCGCGCTGTTCCATGCCGAGCGAAAACCCAGCACCCTGATGCGCATCAACTTCGCGACCACGCAGGACGCGACCTTCTGGCGCACCTTCGAGCGCGTCGTCAAGCAAAGCCGGTGATGGGCGCACTGCCTACAATCGCCACCTGATCCCACTACCGCGAAGGAACCATGGACGTAAAAGGGCGCTGGGCCGCAATGACCGATGGCCTGCAGTCCATGGTGCAGTTCTTTCCTGGCGGGCATGAAGGACTGCTGACGACGGTCTCCGTCACCTGGAGCCTGTACATCGCGGTATTGGCGGTCTGGATCGTGCTGCAAAAGCGCCTCCCGGTTTCCACGCTCAGCTGGATCCTGTCGATGGCGCTGCTGCCCTTCGTGGGCTATGTGATCTATTACTTCTTCGGCCCGCAGCGGCTGCGCAAGCAGCGCATCAAGCGCATGCGCAGCCAGTCGGCGCTGTACGCCCATGCCGACTTCGCCAGCCTGCGCCAGACGGCCGCTGCCGCTCCCGAGGCCCTGCGGCAACTGGTGCTGCTGGGCGAGGCCAGTTGCGAGCTGCGCGTCTCCACCGCCACCCGGGTGGATCTGCTGGTCGACGGCGCCGAGACCTTCGATGCGATCTTCGACGCCATCCGCGCGGCGCGCCACCACGTGCACCTGGAGTACTACATCTTCGAGCCCGATGGCATCGGCACGGCCCTGCGCGACCTGCTGGCCGAGAGAGCGCGCCAGGGGGTGATCGTGCGGCTGCTGGTCGACGCCCTGGGCTCCAAGCGGCTGGGAAAGCGTTTCCTCGCGCCGCTACTCGATGCGGGCGTGCAGGTGGCGTTCTTCCATGCCTCGCGCATCGGCCGGCGTGTGCGGCCCGTGATCAACTTCCGCACCCACCGCAAGATCGTGGTCTGCGACGGCGTCGTGGGGTTCACGGGCGGCATCAACGTCACCGACGAGGAAGACCAGCGCGCGCGGCGCGATGCCTACCACGACGTACACCTGCGCATCGAGGGCGGGGCCGTGCGCCTGTTGCAGATGACCTTCATGGAGGACTGGGTGTACACCACGGGCGAGGGCCCCGGTGCCGTGGCGCGCGAGAGCCGGCACCTGCTGCCCGCCACCGAGCCGGGCGACCACCCGGTGCAGATCCTCACCTCGGGACCGGACAACGCCAACGAGGCCATCCACCGCGTGTATGTGGCCGCCATCCACATGGCGGTGGACCGGGTCTGGCTCACCACGCCGTATTTCGTGCCCGGCGAGCCGGCGCTCATGGCGTTGACCAGCGCGGCGCTGCGCGGGGTGGACGTGCGCCTGCTGGTGCCCCGGCGCAGCGATTCCTTCGTGGTCAGCGCGGCGGCACGCTCCTACTTCGACGAGTTGATCGCCGCCGGCGTCAAGGTCTGGGAGTACACGGCCGGCATGCTGCATTCCAAGACCATGCTGGTGGACGACAACTGCGCCTTCATCGGCACGGCCAACTTCGACAACCGCAGCTTCCGGCTCAACTTCGAGGTCTGCGCGGTGGTCTACGGGTCGGCGCTGGCTTTGCCGCTGGCGCGCCAGTTCGAGGCAGACATGCGCAATGCCCGGGCTGTACCCACCCGCCGCCGCCAGGCCTTCGTGCCGCGCCTGTGCGATGCCACGGCGCGGCTGTTCTCGCCGCTGCTGTAGCCGCCGCCGGTTTAGCGCTGTACCTCGATGTCGGAGAGCACGCGCAGCAGGCCGCGGTTGACCTCCTCGAGGTCCATCTCCTGCGTCTCGCACAGGTGGCGGATGGCGCTGGCGTCGCCGGTCTCCAGCGCACAGGCCATCTGCAGGCTGGCGGCATAGGGGCCGGTGCGCAGCACGGTGGCGTCGTAGATGCGCTCGGACAACGGGATGCGGTGCAAGATGGTGCCCAGGGGCTCCTGCAGCAGCTCGTCGATCTGCGACAGCAGGCCGCACAGGTAGATCTCGCGGCGCAGGTCGTTCTCGATCCCGGCGTTGAGCAGCTGCGTCATGAGCTTGGCGCGCAGCACCATGGACTCGCGCACGGGCAGCATGTTGGGGTCGGTGCTGGCATGGGGCAACTGGTCGGACAGCCAGCGCTTGATGGAGCCGTAGCCCATCATCACCAGCCCGCGGCGCAGCGAGTCGATGCCGGTGCGCAGGCCCAGTGCCGCCGAGTTGGTGTAGACCATGAAGCGGTAAGCCAGCAGCGGGTCCTCGCCCATGATGTCCTCGAAGGTCTCGAGCGACTGCTCCGCGTCGATGGCCTTCTGCAGCTTGGCGATCACGGCGTGCGAAGGTTGCTGGGGCGTGTGGCGCACGCTGTAGAGCACGTCCTCGGTGGGCCAGCCGGCCAGGGCCAGGGCATTGTGCTTGTCCAGGCAGTGCTCCATCAGGGCGCGGCTGGGAATGTTCTCGTACATCTGCCCGGCCAGGATGGGGCTCACGGCCCGGGGCGGCGTCCTTGCCGCCGGGCTGCCGGGCCGCGCGTTGGCCTGCAGGGTCGCGACCGCATCGGCCGGGGTCAGGCTCAGCAGGCTGTTGTCAAAGCACTGCGCCACGGCCGGCTCGGGCAGCTTGCCGATGTCGCCGCGCCATACCAGCTTCAAGCCGCGCTGGTGCGCGGCTTTCACCAGGGCATAGATGCCCGAGTCCTGCAGCCAGTCGCCACGCACCTCGATCCACGGCGCGCCCCGCGGGGCATGCTCGAGCATGTCGGCCAGCACCTGGTGGGTCTGGGGCGACAGCAGCAGTGGCGGCGAGCTGGCGGACCACAGCTCCTGCAGCGTGCGCAGCAGGTGGCCGGTATCGACCATGGCGCTGGGGGATTCGTTCTGGACGTAGAGCTGGATCGCAGCGAGTTTGCGGGCACGGTTCCACAGGGGGCGGTACCCCAGGATCAGGCTGCCGAGGACGGATTGGACCATGGGCTCTCAGGCGTTGTCTCGTTGGGGTCCGTCCCCCGGCCAGGGAGTGCGGCTCAGGGCAGGCCCGCTTAACTGATGAAATTGAACAGGGACAGCTTCTGGACCTGGGCATAGGACTTGAGTGCTGCCTCGTAGCCCACCTGCTGGTTCTGGAAGTCTGAAATGCCCTTGATCATATCCAGATCCTCGGCCCGCGAGCGGTCGCCCTCGAGCTGGATCGAGCGCTTTTCCTGGTCGCCCGTGATGCGGTCGGCACGGTTGAGCAGCTCGCCCGCATAGCTGCGCATGTTGCTCATGCGTTCGAGGCCGATGTCCACGTTGGTGAGGGCCTGCCCCACGGCCTGGGTGGCCGCGTTGCTGTTGGGGGCGCTACGGAGGTCGCGGATCGCACTGTCCAGGGTGCTGAAGACACTGGCCGTGGGCTGCAGGGTGATGGCATCCCCGTTCGCCGGTGCGCCGGTGATGTCGAAGGCCAACCCCGGAACGCCGGTCACCGAGATGGTCACCGGCTTGTCCGTCGGGTAGTCGGGCACCACCACGGGGGCGGATACCACGCCGGTGGTGGTGTTGGTGATGGTGTAGGTGGCGGTGCTGGTGCCGACGGTGGCGCCGGGGCCCACCGCGCTGAAGGTGATCGAGTAGTTGTCCCCCGTCACCAGGGCCAGGTTCGTGGGCTTGACGCCCGTGGTCGTCAGCTGCTGGTTGTTGTTGATGGTCGCCGGGTTCACCTGCACGTTGTAGGCACCGTCGCGCTGCGGCTTGAACATGAAGGCGAACTCGCCATCCAGGGTGTTGGGAATCGAGGTTCCGGTGCTGCCCGATTGCCCGGGAAGCCCATCGAACAGGTAGTCCGGCGAGGTGGATTGCGGGCCCAGGAAGGGGGCCAGCGCGCTGCCCAGCGCGCCCAGCAGGGGGATGCCGTTGGTGTCCTTGCGGTTGGCCACCGTCTGCAACTGCTCGCGCAGGCTCTGCAACTGGTTGGCAATGGTGGCGCGGTCGTTGCTGGTCAGGGTCGCACTGCCGGCATTGACCATCAGTTCGCGCGCGTTCTGCACCAGATCGATGGCGTCGCCCAGCGCGGATTCGGACTGGGCCACGGCGTTGCGCTGGGTTTCCAGGGCGCGCTGCTCGGTCTGGATGCGGGTAAGGCGGGTCAGCGCCCGCTCTGCCTGCGCCGCCGAGACCGGGTCGTCGCTGGCGCGCACGACCCGCTTGCCCGAGGTCAGGTTCTCCTGCAGGTTGGACAGGTTGGTCTGGCGCGCGCCGAGATTGCGCAGCGCGTTGTCGTACATGTTGGCCGTGCCAAGCCGGTAAAGGGTGTTGCTCATGTCGTACTCCTGGACCAGTTCCCAAGGGGGATCATCTTAGTTTTCCACATTGCTGCGCGCCACCCACGGCCTGCGAAACCGGCGCGGCCGGGGCCAGTGGCCCCGCGCAAGGGCCAAGGCGCAAAGCGACTCAGGGGGGTCATCGTGTCAACCCTTGGATCAGCGTGTCGAAGACGCTTTGTGCAATCTGCAGCATTTTGGCGGAAGCCTGGTAAGCCTGCTGGTACTGGATCAGCTTGGCCGCTTCCTCGTCGAGGTTGACGCCCGATACGGCCGTGCGGTCGCGCTCCAGGTTGGCCGCGATGGTGGTGGACAGCTCGGCGGCGAAGGTGGCGCTCTGCGTGCGCGTGCCGACCTGGGCCATCAGGCCGGCATAGCCATCGGCGAGCGTGGATTCGTCGAACATCTTCACGTCGCGCAGGTTCATCAGCGCAGTGGCATTGCCGGCATTGCGCGTGTAGGTGTCGCCGTACTGGGGGTCCAGCGCGTTGCCGACGCGCACCGTATCGCCGGTCTTGGGCGAGCCCTGCAGCTTGATTTCCCAGCCATCGATGGTGATGGTGGAGCCGGAGGTATAGGCCAGGCCCGCCGTGCCCGATGGGGGCGTGGTCGAGCCGGTCACGGCGTAGGTCGTGGGCGGCCCGGCCGTGAAGGTCAGCGTCACGCCGCCCGGGATGGGCGGGGTCACCAGGGTGTCGGTGGCCTTGAGGCCGGACAGCTGCAGCGTGCCGCCATTGGTGGTGCCCATGGCGGCGTTGATCGGGTTGGCTGCCGCCAGGTCGCGCGGCGAGTACACCAGGGCGTTGATGTTGGCCCCCGCCGTATTGAACGGCTGGAACAGCATGCGGTCGCCCGGCACGCCCGGCGTCGTGAGGTTGAAGGTCAGCCCGTCGATGTCCAGCGTCGCCAGGTTGGCGGCGTCGGTGAAGGGCGTGGCCTTGCCGTCGGACAGGCGCACCACCTGGCCGGCCGTGCCGGTGGTGAAGCGGATCTCGTAGTCGGAGGCCGCGAACTTGGTCGGGTCGCTGAAGGTCACGTTGCCCACGCCGGCGCCGTTGGTCAGGCCCGGCATGCTGGTGGGGATGCTGAACAGGTCCTTGCCCACCTGGCCGTCCAGCGTGAGGCCGAGCTTGTGCTGCTCGTTCATGGTCATGCCGATGGCCATGGCCATGCGCCCGAGCAGGTTGCGGCTTTCCGACAGGTCGGTGTTGTTGAAGCGCAGCAGCCCCGAGACGGAACCGCCACCGAGCATGTTCTCATCCACCTCGATGGGCGGTGATCCCGGGCGGTTGAAGAACAGCTTGAGCTGGCCGCTGCCGGGGAACTGCGTGGCATCGTCCACGGACACCTGCGATGGCGTGGTGCCCAGCACCAGCGGCTGGCTGCCGCCCACGAACAGGCCGATCGTGCCGTCATCCGCAGGAATCTGCGTGGTCTGCACGTACTGGTTCATTTCGCGGATCAGCTGGTCGCGGTTGTCGAGCAGGTCGTTGGGTGTCTGGCCATTGCCCTTGGCGCGCGCGATCTGCTCGTTCACTGCGGCGATCTGCCCCGCCAGGCTGTTGATGGCGGTGATGCTGCTTTGCAGCTGCTCCTTGACCGTGTACTCGACCTCGTCGACGCGTTCAGCCGCGGAACGCATGCGCGAGGCGGTTTCGTCCATGCGCGTGAGCGCCAGCGTGCGGGCCGTGATGTCGGTGGGGGCGCTCACCACGTCCGAGAACGCGTTCATCATGTCGTTGATGGCGGCGCCCAGGCCCGTGGCACCGCCGCTGAACACCTCCTGCAGCTGGCGCAGGCGCTCGGCGCGCACGATGTCGCCGGCCTGCACGGAGCCTGCCGTGGCCGACTGGCGCGTGAGCAATTCGCTCTGGTTGCGCAGGATGGTCTGCACGTCCACGCCCTGGCCGATGTAGCCGCCGCCCGTGAACTGGCCCTGCACGGTCTGCAGCACCACGGTCTGGCGCGAATAGCCCGGCGTGTTGACGTTGGCAATGTTGTTGCCGGCGGTCTGCAGGGCCACCTGGTTGGCGAGCAGGGCGCGGGCGCCGACGTTGAGCAAGCTCATGGTTTACCTCGTGTTCTCAGGCCTGCGCACGTTGCGCACGCTGCACGCTGTTGATGGCGCCGCTGAGCTTCCTGGCGTACTCGGGGTCGGTGGCATAGCCTGCCTTCTGCAACGCGGAGGCATAGGCCATGGCCGAGCCGGACTGCGCCACGGACTCCGCCTTTTCATAGCGGGGGCTTTCCTTGATGAGGCGCGCGTAGTCGCGAAACGAATCCTCGTACGAGTCGTAGGCCCGGAATTTGGCCACCACCTTGCGCGGTGTGCCGTTGATGTACTCGGTGGTCGTGATCTCGGCGACCTTGCCGGTCCAGCCCTTGCCGGCCTTGATGCCGAACAGGTTGAAGGAGTTGCTGCCGTCGGCGTTCTTGATCTCGCTCTTGCCCCAGCCGGTCTCGTGGCCGGCCTGGCCGAGCATGAAGCTCGCGGGGATGCCACTCTCCTGCGAGACCTTCTCGGCCGTGCCGCTCAGGTGCTGCACGAAGCCGTCGCGGCCCTTGGGGGCCTGGCCCACGGCTTCGGTGCTGGCGGTGCTGGCGCTGACCTTCGCGGCTGCCGGGCGCTGGATCTGCGACAGGCTGACCGTGGAGGGCACGGAGAACGATGGATCGGGGCCGCCCATCTGACGCGAGAGCTGGCGCGCGATGGCTTCGGACAGTCCGCCAGGCTGGCCGGCCATCTGCACCGACAGCTGCTGGTCCAGCAGGTCGGTGCCCAGGTCGCCCTGGGCGCCATCCATCAGGCCGGATTTCATGGTGGCCTCGCGCATGCTTTTGATCAGCTCGCGCATGAACAGCGATTCGAACTGCTTGGCGGCCTCTTTCGTGGCCTGGGGATTGTTGGCGCCGGCTTCGTACTTGAGCGCGTTCAGCGAGCGAACGTCGGCCGCCAGCGCATTGGACGTGCTGGTGGTGGAGGACGAAGGCAGCGTGAGGGCCATGGTCAGATCACTTCGAGCTCGGCGTTCAGGGCGCCGGCGGCCTTGATGGCCTGCAGGATGGCCAGCAGGTCACCCGGCGTGGCGCCCAGCGTGTTCAGTGCGCGCACCACGTCGGCCAGCTGCGGCGAGGGCGGCATCTGGATGATGTTGCCCGGCTCCTGGTTGATCTTGATGTCGCTTTGCTGCGTGACCACGGTCTGCCCCTGCGACAGCGGATTGGGCTGGCTGATGACGGGGCGCGAACTGATGGTGATGGACAGGTTGCCGTGCGCGATGGCACAGGGCCCCAGGGTCACGGCCTGATTGAGCACGATGGAGCCGGTGCGGGCGTTGATCACCACCTTGGCGGCGGGGGCCGACAGCTCGAACGGCAGCTCTTCCAGATCGGCGATGAAGCCCACGCGGGCACCGGGATCGCTGGGGGCGCGCACCTGCACCGTGCGGCCGTCCAGGGCCGTGGCCAGGCCGTTGCCCAGCCGGGTGTTGATGACCTGGGCCACGCGGCGGGCGGTCTGGAAATCCGAGGCATTGAGGCCCAGGCTGATGGTGTCACCCTCGTTGAGCGGGGTGGGAACGGAGCGCTCGACCTGCGCACCCAGGGGGATGCGGCCAGCGGCCAGGTGGTTGATCTGCACCTTGCTGCCGCCGGACGACGCGCCGGCACCGCCCACCACCAGGTTGCCCTGGGCCAGGGCGTAGATCTCGCCGTCGGCACCGCGCAGGGGCGTGACCATCAGCATGCCGCCCTTGAGCGACTTGGAGTTGCCCATGGAGGAGACGTTGACGTCGATCTGCTGGCCGGGCTGCGCAAAGGCGGGCAACTGGGCCGTGACGATCACGGCCGCCACGTTCTTGAGCTGCAGCTGCGAAGCCGTGCCAGGCGGCAGGCTGATGCCCATCTGCTGCAGGTAGTTGGACATGGCCTGCGTGGTGTAGGGCATCTGGGTGGTCTGGTCACCCGTGCCGTCCAGGCCCACGACCAGGCCGTAGCCGGTCAACTGGTTGGTACGCACGCCCTGCACCGCCGCGATTTCCTTGATGCGCAGCGCATGCGCCGGCCACGCGGCACACACCAGGGCCAGGGCCATGGCCGACAGCCACAGCGCGCGCAGGGGGTGTGCCAGGAAGGGGGAGGGCGAGGCTTTCATAGGCTTCATTGTGGGCGGTTGCCGCACAAGGGAATGCCGAAAAAGAGGCGAATTCACCTGCCTTTTGGGAGAGGGACCCGGTTACATATTCCGGGCGCCTTGCCGCCGGCCTGGCTGCGCCAGGTCGCTGCAAATCACTCGCAGTAGTTGTTGGTGAAGCCCTTCCAGGGCTTGCGCAGCATGAACGGCACGGTGTCCCAAGCGCTCCAGGTGCGCGGGTCGTCGAAATTGACCGTGGCGGCCGGCGCGATGATGGCCGTGACCAGCCAGATGCCGGAGTCCAGCCCGTGTAGCGTGAGGTTGCCGCCCAGAACCACCTCGGTCTGGGCGCCGCCCAGGTTGTCGGCCGTGGCGATGTAGGCGTCGGTCGGCGGGATGTTCCCCGGCGCGACATACACCTTGAACACCGCTCCGGTGGTGATCAGTGGCGAGCGCACCAGGGGGAAGACGAAGCCCCCGTCCCGGTAGAAGATCAGGTACACGTTCTGCAGCGTGCCGGGGGTGGTCCCCACCGAGGGCTTGCCAGCGTCGTACTTGATGGTGAAGGCGAACTGGTCGAGCGCGGTCGCGTCGCACGGCGAAAACTTGATGCCCGCAGGCAGTGTCTTGTTCTTGGACACCGCTTCGGACGCCGAGCCCTTGGGGGCTGCCACCGTCAGGCCCACGGAGTAGGCGTAGGTGGTGGGCTGCGCCTGGGCGAGCGGCGAGAATGCAGCGGCCAGTGCCGTGAGGCCGCACACCAGGGAGCTGCGGAAAAATGACATCGTGAACCTCGGATCTGAATGCACAGGGGCACTGCGCTGGCCGCCTTGCTGGCAGGCAATCCGCAGAGGCCCGGTCACATTTTGTATCAGAAAGGTGTCACGGTGTTGAAGAAGCGGCCCAGCCAGCCGGTCACCTGGGCTTCGTTCTGGGCGCCGCGGCCGCGCGACTCGACACGCACATTGGCGACCTGGGTGGAGGCGACGATGGAGCCGGGCTGCAGGGCACGTGGATCCACCGTGCCCGAGAAGCGCAGCACATCCACGTTCTGGTTCACGCCGATCTGCTTTTCACCGGCCACGATCAGGTGGCCATTGGGCAGCACGTCGATGACGGTCGCGGTGATCGAACCCTGGAAGGTGTTGGCGCTTTCCGTGCCACCCTTGCCCTCGAAGGCATTTTCCGAATTGGCGCCCACGCCCAGCTTGTCGGTGAACTTCTGGCCGGTGAACGGCAGCGCCGTCACGCCGCTGCTGACCTTGGAGGTGCGGTCCACGGTGGAAGAGGACTTCTGGCTGGCCGTCACGTTCTCCACGATCTGGATGGTGACGTTGTCGCCCACCAGGCGTGCACGCCGGTCTTCGAACGAAGGGCGGTAGCTGGCGGTGTGGAACAGGCCTCCGGTGACCGGTGGCGGCGTGCGCGGCATGACCGCGGCCAGGGGCGGCGGCGTGGTGGGCAGGATGTCCACGGGCGGTGGTGGGGACATGCTGGCGCAGCCGGTGCTGAGCACGGCTGCGACCAGGCTGGGCCATGCAAGGAGGCGGGCGCGGGCGTCCTGGAAAGCGTGGAGGAAGGTCATGGGAAGAATCCTGGCAAGGGGCTTGTGGCCTGTCTGCGGTTTACATCTGGCTGAGCTTGGCCAGCATCTGGTCCGAGGTCTGGATGGCCTTGGAATTCATTTCGTAGGCGCGCTGGGTCTGGATCATGGTCACCAGCTCCTGCACCACGTTCACGTTGGAGGTTTCGAGGTAGCCCTGCAGGATGGTGCCCAGGCCGTTGGTGCCGGGCGTGCCCTGCTGGGGCTGGCCCGAGGCGGCGGTCTCGATGAACAGGTTCTGGCCGCGTGGCTCCAGGCCGCCCGGGTTCACGAAGGTGGCCATGGCGATGTTGCCCAGTGGCTGGGGCGCGGTGTTGCCCGGCACCGTGGCCGTGACGGCACCTTCGGCGCTGATGGAGACGCTGGTGGCGTTGGGGGGCACGGTAATGCCGTTGGCGATGGGCAGGCCGCTGGACGTGACCAGGCGGCCCTGCGAGTCGAGCTGGAACGAGCCGTCGCGGGTGTAGCCGATGGTGCCGTCGGGCTGCGTGACCTCGAAGAAGCCATTGCCCTTGATGGCCACGTCCAGGTTGTTGTTGGACTGCTGCATGCTGCCCTGCATGAAGTTGCGGGCGGTGGCCACGGTGCGCACACCCAGGCCCAGGTGCAGGCCGGTGGGCAGCTGGCTTTGCTCGGTGGTCTGCGAGCCCACCTGGCGCAGGTTCTGGTAGATCAGGTCTTCGAACACCGCGTTGGCGCGCTTGTAGCCGGTGGTGGAGACATTGGCCAGGTTGTGGGAGATGACGTCCAGCTGGGTCTGCTGGGCCTCCATGCCGGTCTTGGCGATCCAGAGGGAATTGATCATGGCGTTTTCCTAGGGGCTGGTGGCGGTTCAGCCGTTGATGCTCAGCAACTGGCTGGCGGCTTTGTCATCGGCTTCCGCGGTCTGCAGCATCTTGATCTGCTGCTCGAATTGGCGCGAGGCGGCGATCATGCCGACCATGGTTTCCACGGCGTTCACGTTGGAGCCTTCGATCGCGCCCGACAGCAGGCGTGCATTGGGGTCGTTGGGAATCTGTTCGCCCGAGGCGGCGCGGAACAGCCCGTCGTCGCCACGCTTGAGCGGGTCTTCGGCGGTGGGCGTGGCCAGTTTCAGGCGCCCGATGGCCGCTGGTGGCTGGCCCGCGGTCTTGGCGGTGAGGGTGCCGTCGGCACCCAGCGACACTTCCGCGCCGGGCGGCACATCGATGGGGCCGCCGCCGTCCGAGAGCACGGGCAGCCCGGTGTTGGTCAGCAAGGCACCGGTGGGCGAAACCTCGAAGCCGCCGTTGCGCGTGTAGGCTTCCAGGCCATCGAGGCCCTGCACGGCAAACCAGGCGTTGCCGACGGCCATGGCATCGAGGGCCCGGCCGGTGCGCTGCACGGGGCCCGGCTTGTCGACATGGCCCGAGGTGGCCTCGAGCGCAAACACGCGCGTGGTGGAGCCATCGCCTTGCAGCGGGACGGAGCGGAAAGTGGACATCTCCGCGCGAAAGCCGTTGGTGGACGCATTGGCCAGGTTGTTGGCCAGCACCGACTGCCGGTGGGCAGCGGCGTTGGCCCCTGTCATGGAGGTGTAGATGATGCGGTCCATGGCGGCTTCCGGTCAGGTGCTCAGGTGCGGGTCAGCGCAGGTTCACCAGGGTGGACATCACCTGGTCTTGCGTCTTGATGGTCTGCGCATTGGCCTGGTAGGTGCGCTGCGCGGTCATCATGTTCACGAGTTCGGCCGTGAGGTCCACGTTGGAGTCCTCCAGCGCGCCCGAGCGCAGTGCACCGAAGTTCCCGTCCGTGGCCGTTCCCATGACGGGCTGGCCTGATTCGAAGGTGGCCACCCAGTTGTTGCCGCCCACCGAGGCCAGGCCCTGCGTGTTGCGGAAGCTCGACAGCGCGATCTGGCCTTCGGCGCGCGTGACGCCGTTGGAGTAGCGCGTCATGATCATGCCGTTGTTCTCGACGTTGATGCCCGTGAGGTCACCGGCGGTATAGCCGTCCTGCGAGAGGTCGGACACCGAGAACTTGCGGCCGAACTGCGTCACGTCGTCCAGTTGCACGTCCACGTTGTAGGCCGGCAGGTTGTTCGGGTTGGGCGGCGTGGGGTTCACGTTCAGCGCCAGCGAGAAGCCGGTGGCGGGTGGCGTGGCGGCCGGGCCGGTGATCACGCCGTTGTTGTCGAAGGTGATCTGGCCGATGGCCGTGGCCACCACGGGCGGCACGGCCGTGGGGTCGTCGAGCGCGTCGTACACGTCCCAGGTGTTGTCCGTGGCGGTCTTCTGGAAGTACAGGTTGACCGGCTTGGCCACGCCCTGGCTGTCGAACACGTTGATCGAGGTGCCGTAGGTAGCGCGTGGCGTGGCCGGCACGGGCGGCGTGGCGGCCGGGTCGCCCGCGGCGTCCGTGGCACGCGCATCGAGGTTGAAGGCGGCGGTGATCTTGGTCGTCTGCCTGGCAGGAATCGGTTCGGAGGTCGGGAACACCATGGGAATCGGATCGGTGCCGGTGCGCAGCCCCGTGGTCGGGTCGATGGGGTAGCCCATGACCTTGGCGTTGTCGTTGGTGACCATGTTGCCCACCTTGTCCAGCTTGAAGTTGCCGGCGCGGGTGTAGGCGGAAGAGCCGTCAGGCAGCTGCAGCGTGAAGAAGCCGTTGCCATTGATCGCCACGTCCAGGCTGTTGCCGGTGATGGTCAGGTTGCCCTGCGTGAACTGCTGGGCCACGGCAGCGGTTTCCACGCCGATGCCGGCATTGGAGCCGCCGGCCGAGCCGATGGCATTGGCCACCATCTCGGCGAATTCCGCACGCGATGCCTTGAAGCCCACGGTGTTGGAGTTGGCGATGTTGTGGCCGATGACGTCCAGGTTCTTGCTGGCGGCGTTCAGGCCGGAGAGGCCTTGCTGGAAACCCATGGTGTTCTCCTTGAGGGGGCGTGGTGTTCAGGTGTCGGGGGACGAAGGGGGAGGGCAGCCTCAGACCAGGGACTTGATCTGGCTGTAGTTGATGTTCTTGCCGTTGGCCAGCGTGAGCACGAGCTGGCCGTCGGTGGCTCCAGCGGCCGTGACCTTGGACAGGGTGAGCGGGGCGTATTCGAGCGTTGTGGCCCCGTTGACCGCCTTGACGCGGAACTGCAGCCCCTCGGTGCTGCCTTTGTAGGCGCTGGCATCCCATTCGAAATTGTGGCGGCCCGCGTCCTTGGGACCCAGGTCCAAGGTGTCGACCACCTGGCCGCCGGGGGTCACCACTTCCACCTCCACCTTGGTGGCTGGGTAGGCAATCTCGAATCCGGCCTTGCCCACCTTGTCGGCCACGTTCATGCCCGAACCCTCTGTCAACACATTGCGCCCGACCAGGGTCGTGCCCTGCATGACCTGCAGCGAGTTGAACTGGGCAGCCATGCTGGCCATGGTGGTGTTGAGCTGCTGGATGCCGGTGACGGTGTTGATCTGCGCGATCTGTGAGGTCATCTGGGCGTTGTCCAGCGGGTTCATCGGGTCCTGGTTGTTGAGCTGGGCAACCAGCAGCTTGAGGAACCGGTCCTGGGAGGCGGCAGGGTCGTTGGCCTCCGTCGCCTTGGCATTGGCGGTATCGGCGGTCGTGGCGGCATTGGTGGCGCTGAGGATCATGGCGAGGGTCTCCCGGGGTTACTGGCCCATCTGCAGGGTCTTGAGCAGAAGGGTCTTGGCGGTGTTCATCACTTCGACGTTGTTCTGGTACGAGCGCGACGCGGAAATCATGTTCACCATCTCTTCCACGGCATTCACGTTGGAATGGGTCACGTAGCCCTGTTCGTCGGCGGAGGGATGGCTGGGGTCGTGGATCTTGCGGCCGGGCACATTGCTTTCGGTGATGGCGCTCACGCGCACACCGTCCGAGCCCTGCTCGCCCATGTTGGTGGTGCGAAAGACCACCTGGCGGGCCTTGTAGGCATTGCCATCGGGGCCGGCCACCGCATCGACGTTGGCCAGATTGCTGGCCACGACGTTCAGGCGCTGGGACTGCGCGCTGATGGCGCTGCCCGAGACGTTGAAGATGGAGAACATGGACATGGTGGGGAGCCTCTTCTATCGCGGTAGGGCTGCTTACTGGCCCTGGATGGCGCTGAGCATGGTCTTGGCGTTGCCGTTGATGAAGCGCAGCGTGGCTTCGTAGCGCACGGCGTTGTCCACGAAGGCGGCGCGCTCACGGTCCAGGTCCACCGAGTTGTTGTCCAGGGCGGGCTGGGTCTGCAGCGAATAGGCCAGCTTGCCCTTGCCGCCCAGCTCGGCCGAAGAGCCCTCGTCGGCGGTGGAAGCGGTGATGTGCCGCGGATCGGTGCCGATGGTGACCGTGGGCCGCTCGCTGGTGTAGCCGGAGCCGCCCAGCGTGGTGGTGGACAGGCGGCGTGGCGATTCGGTGAACGAGGAGCGCTCGCCCGTGGCGTTGCTCAGCGCGTCGGAGAATTTGAAGTCGCGGGCGACGTAGCCGGGGGTGTCGGCGTTGGCGATGTTGCTGGCGATGGCACGCTGGCGCTCGGCACGCAGTATCAGTGCGTTGCCGTGGAAGTCCAGCCGGTTGGTCATCTTGTCAAGCATGTCTGCCTCACGTCCAGGTTGCGAAACTGCCAGCAAAAACGGTTTTCTGGCGTGGCTCGATTATGAAAACCGCCCGGATTTTCTAAAGCGCGAAGAGCCTGCGTTTGCGGCCGCAGTTCAGGGGTTCGGCGGCGGCCACAGGGCCTACAGTGATGGTCGTGAAATGGCCGTTGCACCGGATTGCAGGGCCCCGTTGACCCACCAGGAGCGCCCCATGGCACCCGCATTTCCCACCTTGTTGTCCACCGCCGGCCGTGCAGCGCTGGCCGCACTCGCATGCGCGCTGGCCACCGGCGTGGCCCAGGCCCAGGCCGTGGCCGACCCGGCTGCCGACCTGCCCGCCCTGACCCAGCGCTGGCTGGACGATGCCATCACGCGCAACCAGCCTGCGGGCCTGCCGCTGCGCATGGAGGTGAGCATCGGTGCGCTGGACACCCGGCTGCGCCTGGCGCCCTGTGCCCGGGTCGAGCCCTACCTGCCGGCCGGATCGCGGCTGTGGGGCCGCACCCGCCTGGGCCTGCGTTGCGTGGAGGGGCAGGCCGCCTGGAACGTGTTCCTGCCGGTCACGGTCAAGGCCTGGGGGCCGGCATGGGTGCTGACGGGCAACGTGGCCTCCGGCGCGGTGCTGTCCGCCAGCGACGCCGCCGAGGCCGAGGTGGACTGGGCGGCGGATGTCGCCCCCATCGTGGCCAATCCCGACCAATGGGTCGGCCAGATCGCCTCACGCCCCCTGGTGGCTGGGCAGGCCCTGCGGCAGCCCATGGTGCGCGCGCCGAGCATCTTCAAGGCCGGGGCCCAGGTGCGGGTGGTGGCACAGGGACCCGGTTATGCGGTAACCTCGGCAGGGCAGGCACTCACCGCGGGCGCCGTAGGCCAGACTGTGCGAGTCCGCATGGACAATGGCCGCACGATCTCTGGTATTGTGGGTGAAAATGGGACGGTTGACGTTACCCTTTGATTCATCCCACCTGCATAAATAGCTAAAGTCCAGCGCCGAAGGGTCGAAAACATTGCTACGAGCTCCGTGTCATCGGAGCGCTGGAGAAGGCGATGAAGATAGGTCAACAACCGGAACTTCCGGGCGCACTGGCGCAAACGGGGCAGGCCAAGCAGGCCAAGGCCCCCGCTGCAGCCCCTGCGACACCCGAGGGAGTGGCCAAGGGCACTACGGCAGCCCAGGCCGCTGGCGTGCCTGTGACGGTTTCCACGGCAGTCCGTGCCCTGGACCCTGCTGGCCGCGCGGCCAGCGATTTCGACACGAAAAAGGTGGCAGCCGTGCGTGCAGCCATCGAAAAAGGTACTTTCACGGTCAGTGCCGGCGCGATTGCCGACAAGCTGCTGGCCAATGCCCAAGAGATTTTTTCCCGCTCGCGCGGCTAGCGTGACCCCTTTCTTCCAGGCGTCACCGGCCCGCATTCACCAGGACCCGCCGTGACCACGCCTTTGGAAGACGCCCTGCAGGCCGTTGAGCAGCACATCGAGATGGTGTCTGCTGCCCTGCTCAAGGCCGATGCCCCCACCCTCGAACAAGCAAGCACCGGGCTGCGCGACGCGGCAGCGCGGTTTTCGTATGCGCTGGACCTGTCGCGCCAGCAGGTGAGCAGCATCACCCCCGCCCTGAAGGCCCGCATGGACGCCATCGCCGCCACCCTGGTGGTGCACCGCGAGAGCCTGGCCCGCCTGGCCGCCATCACTGACCGCCAGACCGCCGTGCTCGTCCCCTCCCAGGACAGCTCCGCCAACGCCACCTACGGCAACGGCCTGGGCGGCAAGCAAAAAGCCGCCGGCATCGCCAAGATCTACCGCTCGGCCGGCTGATCGGCACGCCTACAGTCGCGGCAAGGCCGCACTGTATGGCCACAATTTTTCGTTTGTATTAGTACATAAACGCTGCGGCGCACAAGCTCCGGCAGCAGGCCTTGGATAGCGCGCTGCCCAAGCGAGGGCGGCCGTGCAAGGGCCGCCCCGCCGCACCGGCTGCGTCCCCCTTCCCGAATGGCGCAGCCATTCGAGAGAAGGGGTGAAGGCGCGTAAGCGCCTCAGGGGGTTGTACTAGGGCCTGTTCACACTGATTTCGGGGATCGCGTTGCCCGGCCTGGGGGCTGGATGCAAGGCGCCCGTGCGCAGCAAGGTATGCACCTTGCAAGCGAGGGCAACGCCGCAGACGGCCCCCAGGCCGGGCAACCCGAAGGGAAGGCCCTTGCCGGCGCGCCACTCGTCGTTGCGC